>CANHQM010000020.1 GCA_947462835.1 Akkermansiaceae bacterium | reverse complement strand
GCGTGGAGAAGAGGGCTGCCGCACGGGTTGCGGATTGGTTGAAGGCTTGATGTTTGGGTGGTGGTTTCGGTGGTTTTTTCCATCGCTTCGGGGTTGCCTTTCGGTGGTGGCAAGGTATGAAGCGGCGCGATGAAATGCTTTTCCTCCCTGATTCTGGTGGTCGCCTGCCTCGTTGGAATTTCCTGCGAGCGTCATGAGTTCGAGGGCCCCAACGGCACCAAGCAGCTTCACAAGCATGGTTCGGGTCATTCCGACAAGCATGCCGAGGAGCACAAGGCTGCTCATTGAGTGCAGCCTACAGCTTTGCGGTTGTAGCTGAGGAAACATTCGCCGAGTGTGGGGTCCGGCTCGAAGTACTTGAGCTCGAATGTGATGCTGCGAGGCAAATAATCGTCCAGCGCACCCGTGGCCGTGGGGGCATGTTCGCCGGTGAAGATGGTGTGAGCGGCGAGGGTCGCGTGAAATTCATCGATCGCATCCATTTCCGCGAGTGAGCGAATCAATTCGCCGCCGCCTTCACAGTGAAGGTTTTGGACGCCGAGTTTGGTCTTTATATGATCGAGAAATTTCTCGAGCGGCATGTGATGAACCGTGAGCTTGCCGGCGGTCAGTGGGTCGATCGGCGGAAGTTTTTGGCCGGTGATCACCAGATGGATAGGGCCGCCATCGCGATGAAAAATCGGGTGTTCGGCATCGATCGCACGACCGCGTGAGATCACGCAGCGCAGCGGCGGAGTGGCCTTGCCTGGGCAGGTGAGGGTCATGCGGTCGGCGATGAGTGTGCCCATGCCGACGAGGAGTGCGTCGGCGGACTGGCGCAGTTCCCTGAGTCGTTCGTGGTCCTTTTTCGAGGTCCAGCCCGAGGGGCGGCGATCGGCCGAGGTGATTTTGCCATCGGCGGAGATTGCTAGGTTAGTGGAGATCCGCGGGCGCTGCATTGGAGGGCATTAGGATGATTTCAGAACATTTTCGCAAGCCGCGATGGGGTTTGGGTGCTCAAACTTGCACTTGCCAAAGCGGCGGGGGCTGTTCATGGGGTGTCCGTTTCCCCAACCCAACATGACACTGGAAATTGCACTGACCTTGGCTGTGATCGCGCTGACGCTCGTGGCGTTCATTCGCGAGTGGGCGGCGCCGGATGTTTTGGCGTTGTCGATTTTGTGTTTGGTGGTGGCTCTTGGCTTGGTGGATGCCACCAAGATGGTGGATGTTTTCAAGAATGAGGCGCCACTGACGATTGCCTGTTTGTTTGTGATCGGTGGCGCGCTTGAGAAGTCGGGAGCGGTTGACCGGATTGGCATGCTGCTGCGCGACCGTTTGTCGGGAAACACCCGCACGGCGATTTTGGCATTTTCGGCTGTGACCGCATTTTTCAGCGCGTGGATGAACAACACCGCGATCGTGGCGATTCTCTTGCCTGTGACGCTGGGCTTCGCGAGGTCGAAGGACATTGCGGCCTCGAGGTTGCTGATGCCGCTTTCTTACGCGTCGATTCTTGGCGGATGTTGCACGCTGATTGGCACATCGACCAATCTACTGGTCAATGGCGCGCTGCGTGATCTCAAGGTTGAGCCGATGTCGATGTTCGAGCTCGCGCCGCTGGGGATTCCATTGGCGATTGCGGGCATCATTTACCTAACCGTTTTTGGGCCCAAGCTCATCCCTGCCCGCTCATCGATCACTGGCAGTCTGGATATCGAATCCCGCACGACTCCGCTCTATCATTTGCTCGTTGGTCGTGATTCCAACATGATCGGCAAACCGCTTTTCCAGACGCCTTTGGCTAATCGCGCCGAGGGTATTCACATCATGGAAGTGCGGCGCAGCGGTGCGCGTGTGATGCAGCCTTTGTCGGAAATCGTGGTGGAGAAAAACGACCGTTTTCTGGTCGCGCTTCACCGTCGGCGCGGTGGTGCGGCCAAAGCTGAGGCCTTGTTTGCATCAATCGGTGCCGAGCTCCTTTCGACGGTCGATGGAATTGTTTCCGAACTCGTCATCCGTGATGATTCATCGCTCATCGGAGTTTCGCTCGCCGAGTCGGACTTCCGCCAGCAATACAACAGCGTGGTGCTCGCCGTGCATCGGAATGGTCAGAACATCACCGACCGAATCGCGACGCTTGATCTTGAGGTGGGCGATACACTTTTGGTAATCACCGCCAAGAACAACCTCGATGCGCTTGAGGCGACGAGGGATTTCGTGATGACCGATAAGGCCGAGACTCATGCCCCGGTGGTCGAGCGTCATCACAAGCGTTCGCACATGTTCCTTTCCGCTGGTGTATTGATTGGCGTGGTGCTGGTGGCGACGCTGAGCGATGTGCTTGGGCGGGTTTACCCATGGATTCCGCGCATCCCGATTCACTATGCGGCGATGGTCGGTGCTTTGTTCCTGTTGTGGATGAAGGTCATGACGCCGCGCGAGGCGCATGCGAGCATCGATTGGCAGGTCTTGCTGATGCTTTACGGATTGCTTGGTCTTGGAATGGCGATGCAGAACACCGGTACGGCCGAGTGGTTGGCCAAGGGTTTGGTAAATTTTGCCGAGCATCTTGTTGCGCCGGAAAACCTGCCGATCGTGTTGTTGTGGTCGGTGTTTTTGCTCACGCTTTTGCTCACCGAAGTTTTGTCCAACAATGCCACGGCGGTGATGATGATTCCGATCGTTGTCACATTGGCGGGCGAGCTTGATGTCAGCGCGCGCCCATTCATCATGGCGGTGACCGTGGCTGCATCGACTGCCTTCGCGTTGCCGATGGGTTATCAGACGCACATGATGGTCTATGGTCCGGGTGGTTACCGCTTTGTCGACTTCCTCAAGGTCGGCATCCCGCTCAACATCATTTGCTGGATCGTTTCCTGTTTGCTGATCCCGGTGGTCTGGCCGTTTTGATCGGCATTGAGTTGATCACACCGTGACATCGACGCTGAGGTCGCCGCCAAGGTTTTCGATGGCGGCGGTGATTTTGCCGATTGCGACTGACTCAGGTATGGAAATGGTGCCTTTGGCGCGGAACATCGGGTGGCCGCTCATCGGGGCGCTTTCGAGATTGGTGGCGAGCTCTTCGATGTTGCCGCCGGCGGTGGCGATTGCCGCGGTGATTTCCCGAACGATGCCCGGGCGATCGTTGCCGACGACTTCCACTGTGATTGTTCGGTGGGGGCGGGGTGGTTCGGTGGTTTCGCGAGCGGCTTGCACGGTAAGCCCCGTATGGCCCGGGTCGCCGCTCGGGGATTGCAGTTCGCGCAGCAAGGCATCGACATGATCGTGCGGGCACTCGACGCGCACGATGCCGGCAAACTGCCCGGCGAGTCGAGTCATGCGGCATTCGAGCCAATTTCCGCCGTGGCGGGCGACGGTGTCGGCGAGTGAATTCACGAGGCCGGGGCGATCGCTGCCGAGGATCGTCATGATGAGGTAGGTGCGCATGGAGGCGATCAAAGCACGGTGACGGCGTAATGCGAGATTGAAATGGCGTGGGTGTGCGGGCGGTGGTGATTTTGCCCTTTGTGGAGCGTATTGTTAGGTGAGAAAATTTCACAAACCCCTTGCGAAGTCGGTGGTTTTGGGTGCTTACTCCTGCGGCAATTCATGAGCATAAGCACCCACGAAATCGAGGCTCCGGACACCATGGCTCGCGCGGCCCAGGCTGTTGAAGGTTATCATGCCGAGACGGACGATCTCGTTGGCGAGAGGATGGTTCTCAACATGGGTCCATCGCATCCGGCGACGCACGGGGTTTTGCGCTTGGTGCTCGAGCTTGATGGCGAGGTGATCGCCAAGGCTGATCCCGATGTGGGCTTTCTTCATCGCGGTGATGAGAAGATCGCCGAGAACATGCACTATAACCAGTTTGTACCATATACCGATCGCTTGGATTACCTCGCGCCGCTGGCAAACAATGTGGCGTATGCCTTGGCGGTGGAAAAACTGATGGGCTGGACGCTGCCGCCGCGGGGGCAGGCCTTGCGCGTGCTTTGCTGCGAGTTGGCGCGCATTTCCTCACACATGCTCGGCATCGGTGTCTGTGCGATGGATGTCGGCGCGATGACGGTTTTCCTCTATACCTTCACCGAACGCGAAAAGGTTTACAACTTGTGCGAACAGCTTACCGGAGCGCGTTTCACGACTTCTTACACGCGGGTGGGTGGTCAGGTGCGCGACATGCCTGCTGGCTTCGAAGCATCGGTGCGCAAATTTCTCGACGAGTGCGAGATCACGATCGGCGAAGTTTCCAAGTTGCTCGATCGCAACAAGATCTTCCTCGACCGCATGGTCGACATCGGCGCCATCACCAAGGAATCGGCGGTTGCCTGGGGCATGACCGGACCCAACCTTCGTGCTTCGGGTGTCGCCCGCGATCTGCGCAAGGACAACCCGTATCTTGGGTACGAAAACTACGATTTTGACATCCCGGTGATGGATGAGGGTGACTGCCACGCGCGTTATCTGGTGCGCATGGAGGAAATGCGTCAGTCGATTCGTATATGCCGTCAAGTGCTCGACCGCATGCCGGATGGCCCGGTTAATCTTGCCGACAGCAAGAGTATGCTTCCTGCCAAGGAGCGCGTGATGATGTCGATGGAAGAGTTGATCCATCACTTTATTGTTTCCACGCAAGGCATCGATGCTCCGGCTGGAGAGGTTTATTTTGGAGCGGAAAATCCCAAGGGTGAACTTGGTTTTTACATTCACTCGAAGGGTGGGGGAGTTCCCTACCGTCTCAAGATCCGCAGCCCCTCCTTCTGCAACCTTTCGATCGTCTCGAAACTTTTGCCGGGTCACATGGTTTCCGATATTCCGGCGATCCTTGGTTCGCTCGATTTCGTCATGGGCGAGTGCGATCGTTGATCATTCGTCTGAATTTCCTTCCGCCGCCAAACGCATCATTTCCATGTCCGCCTCGTCCCTCGAAGAAACCATCGAATCCCCCGAAACTCCGGGCACCAAGTTTTATCCGCCTTTTGCGGTCACGCCCGAGCTTGAGGCCGAGGCGGACGAGCGGATTTCGCATTACTCTGCGAGCAAGCGATCCGCCACATTGCCGTTGCTTCACATTGTGCAGCACCATTTCGGATTCATTTCCGCGCCGGCGATCGAGTGGGTGGCTGCCAAGCTTGAGCTCGAACCGATCAAGGTGCTCGAAGTTGTGACTTTTTATCCCGGCTTTCGTCAATCGGCTCCGGGAAAATTTCACATCCGCGTTTGCCGCACGCTTTCGTGCGCGATGGGTGGATCCTATGAACTCATGGAGCGACTCTGCGAACTGACTGGTATCGATCGCTCGCATGCCGACTCGCATCATCATCCGATCTCCGTTTCGCCCTGCGGGAAGTTTTCCGTCGAGTTCGCCGAGTGTCTTGCATCCTGCGGCACGGCGCCGGTTTGCATGGTCAACGACGATTTCCACGAGGGCGTTGCCCCGGTAAAAGCTGAGGCGCTTCTCAAATCCTACGGGTCCTGACGCTTGCCTTTTCCCAATCGCCAGCCTCACGGCTCATTACAGACATCGACGAGCGGTTTGCCGCAGGAGAGAATGGCGAAGTCATCGTAGGTGGGTTTATCCACTGGCGGCCAGAAGATGCCTGCCTGAATTTGATTGGCGATCCACTGGGCGCTCTTCATCGCCGAATCGAGATCCTCTTGGCTGAAGTCGGGCCACTCGCTGATGCAGACATCTTTTTTGGTCGCGCCGATATGGAAATAAGCCGGGTAGGCAAGCGCTTGCTGGTCTTGCATTACCGCCTGCGAATAGAGGGCCACTTGCAGGTCGATCCAGCGGTGGGGTTCGGGTTTGGTTTTTCCGGGCAGCGTGAAAAATAGCGGACAGTCATCCGCAGCGAGGTGAGCAGGTCGCTCCTGGCGGGTGTTTTCTTTTTTGATGTGTGCCTGCCTCACCGGGTCGATCTTGCCTGTTTTGTAATCCACCACGCGGAGCGCGCCGGTTTTTTCATGTCGGTCGATGCGATCGATCTGCGCCGTGATTGTGAAGTCTCCCAATTCGATTTTCACCGGAGATTCCACTTCGATGATTTGCCATCCCATGTCGCGTTGTTCCGCCTGGATTTTTGCCGTCCATTGGAGCCGCTGGCGCAGGGCTTCGGTCTGGATGCGGATGGCGAGTGCCGGTGATTTGCCGTGAAGCTGGGCGACGGCTTCATCGAGTCGCGAGGAAAACCAATCGCTGATGAATTCCGGATCGGTCGATTCTTTCGCGACGGCGTCTTTGCCGAATTCTTCGAGAATCCTGTGCGGGATGGTGCCGAAGTCGCGGGCATTCCATTCCTTGCGCTCGGGTTCCATCGCTTGCATGCCGCAGAGGTGTTTGAGGTAATAGCGAAACGGGCATGAGATGTAGGTGCGCATGGTGCTGGCACTCATCCTGTTTTTCGTTGCATGGCGCGGTGCCTGCCATGCCCAATCGCGTTCCCACACGAGTGAGGATTCGGGTGGTTGGATTTCCTTGAAAAGGCTCTTCACCCGTTGCGGAAGTTCTTCGGGCGTGGTGTTGAGCAAAAGCCGCGATGGCAAAAGCGCTTCGCCGCGTGCGCCGGATTTAGCGCAAAGGATGTCGACGCGTCCGTTGTTGCGGCGGGCCTCGATCATCGAGTGAAAGAGAAATGCGTCGCGTGCGGCGCGTTGGTTCGCGGTGATGAGGCCGAGCCACTGACGCGCATTTTCGCCGAGCCATGGGTCGTTGGAAATGGCAGCCGGCACACGACCTTCGTTCATGCCGCAGAGCACGAGGTGCTTGCCGGGTTCGAAAAACAACTCAAGCCAACCCTGGATGTCGATCACGCGGTCTTCAGGTGGCTTCGGCAAGGGCGAGGGGATTTGGGAAAGCATCAGCGAGACCCAGAAATCCGGCTTGCGATTCATGCGGCGCATCAATGGCGCAGCACGCTCAACAAATTCCTGCATCGCGACAAACTCTGGGCCGGGTGATTCCTCTCGCTCGGCGAACAATTTCAGCATGTCATCCATCGCCTTGTCGGCACCATCGCGTACAAAGGCGTCGCGATGTTTTTCAAATGACAGCAGAGCAGGTAAGAGTCGCTTTGCCGTTTGCTTTTCACGCTCGCGCAGTGGCGAAGTTTCATGGGCCAAACGCCGAAGGTCATCGCTGCCGGCGATCATGTAATCATGGCGAAGTTGCGCGAGGTCGGCAGCAATTTCGGCGCGTTGCGTGCCAACGAGTGCTTCAGTTTCCGGCAGCGCGAACAGATCGGCGACCAACTTTAGATCGGGCTTTGCGAGCCATTGCGACCAGATCGCAAACCAGCGTGCGATGCCGGTCTCGATGTTGCGCGCGCCGGGGTGAAAGGCGGACCAACCATTTTCAGTGAAGCTTCGGGCGAGCACTTCGCCATCGCTGGCATCACCGCTGCCGATCGCGAGTTCGGGCGATTCGGTGCGGACCTCGGCGACCAAGCGAAGCGCTTCGATCGCTTGCTGTTTCGAATCGGCGACCAACAACACCGAGCCCTGATCACCCACGGGCAAAATTGAAATTTTTTCCGACCATGCGGCTAGTGGGGTACCGAATTCGCAAAATAGCTCAGCCTCGTCGGCAGGCGCGCCGATCAATGCGACCATTGGCAGCGCTGAATCTTGCAAGGCCTTGCGCAGGATCGGCGGCAACTCGGAGAGGCCTGCCAAAACGATGCGGCTGATACCTCCGGGCAACGAAATGCCACGCGCGAGGACGCGACTGCGGCTTTCATAGCCCCATTGGCGGAGTTTCGACTCCATCGTTTTTTCGAGCCGCTTGAGGCATGCCCAGCGTTCCGCTTCGATCGATTGACCCAACATCGCTGCGGCTGCCTCGAGGGTGAGCCCGCTTTCCTGTAGCGATCGGCGCAATGCGACAAATTCCAGCGCCATGGCCTCGGCCCAGGATCCGCCTTGTTCGGGCGGCTCGGGAAGCAGGGCCGCGAACGAGGACCAATCGACGATCTCCTCGAGAGTCTCGAGCCATGCAAGTTGTTCGACCCATTCTACTGCGACCGTGGGGTCCGGAGTTCTGAGCAGAGAGCCGGGGGTCACGATTTTTGGCGATAGCAGGGCGCCCGCCTGTTCGGCCATCGCCTCACGCAAACGCCGGCCTGCCTGTGAGGTGGGCAAAATGACCAAGGTCGACGGCAATGCATCGCGATCGGCAAGAAGTTCAGCCGCCGCCAGACCAAGAAATGGTTTATCCCAACCCACAAAAACGCGCTCGATTGTCATCGATGCGAATCCTAACGAAATCACTCGCGGGTTGAATCAAATTCACTACAAGACGCAGGGAAATGATGGCGTGCCGCGACAAAAAAACGGGCCTGAACCGAAATGCGGTCCAGGCCCGGGGAAATCGATGAATTGGCGCGATGTTTACTCGGCGGCCTCGGCAACGGCGACAGCCGGTGCGTTCGAGTAACGCCAGCGGATCTTGTTGCGCTTCGATGCGGAGCGGAGCTTGCGCTGCTTGCGCTCGGTGGGGGTTTCAAAGGCGCGGCGGCGGCGCATTTCCTCGAGAATGCCTTCGGCATCGAGCTTGGTTTTAAGCCGCTTGAGAGCCCGGTCGACGGGTTCGCCTTTTTTCAGATTCACTCCACGCATGCGTCGTTTGTTGGTTGTTAGGTATGGCCCGTATTTGCTCGGGGGCGGGCTTTTTAGTGGATCAGCCCGCCATGTCAAGTCGGATCGGTCGGGAAAATTAGAAAAATGCGTGATTGCGGCTGGCAGTCCTCGCGTCTATGGTCGCGCAGCCTCCGACTTGGCCACATCTGGCTTTTGGAGGTACATCATCCAAGCTCATGTACCGCATCCCCTTTGACCGAGTCAACTGGACGACCAGCTCATTTCTCATCGGCACCGCCCTGATCGCCCTTTTTGGCCTGCCAGTTTATCTTTATCACTACGGCGCCAACTGGTTCTTGGTGGCCCTGTTCTTCTTTTACCTGATCGCCACCATGATGAGCATCACGGTCGGCTATCACCGGCTGTTTTCTCACCTCGCCTTCAAGGCCAAGCTGCCGGTGCGGGTTTTCACGCTCATTTTTGGTGCCTGTGCCTTTGAAAACGCCTGCCTCGACTGGGCGTCCGATCACCGCCGCCACCACAAGCATGTCGACCATGATGGCGACCCCTACGACATTTCGAAGGGCTTCATGTGGGCCCACATCGGTTGGCTCATGTTCAAGCTCAACCCCGAGCCGCCGATGGACAATGTCAACGACCTCCGCAAAGACAAGTGGGTCATGTGGCAGTACCGCTATGTGCATTGGATCGGCCTGGTCGTGGGAT
Organism: Akkermansiaceae bacterium; assembly: GCA_947462835.1. Lineage (GTDB taxonomy): Bacteria > Verrucomicrobiota > Verrucomicrobiia > Verrucomicrobiales > Akkermansiaceae > Luteolibacter. The sequence goes on along the minus strand of CANHQM010000020.1, from coordinate 28,436 downwards.
TGATCATCCCTTCGGCGCTAGGCTACGCGTGGAATGCCTACCATGGGTTGGATCCATGGATCGGTGCCCTTGGCGGATTCCTGATCCCCGGCATCGCCCGCATCGTCGTGGCGCAGCACTGCACCTTCTTCATCAACTCGCTCTGCCACACCGTGGGGCGTCAGCCTTACTCAACGAGCCACAGTGCCCGTGACAGCGCCGTCATGGCCTTCCTCACCTTCGGCGAGGGCTATCACAACTACCATCACGAGTTCCAACATGACTATCGCAACGGCGTGAAGGCATGGCAGTGGGATCCCTCGAAGTGGACGATCTGGACGCTCTCCAAACTTGGCCTCGCCGACAGCCTGCGCCGGGTGCCGGACAGCAAAATCTTGCTCGCCGAGATGCGTGAGGCCCGCCGCAAGGCTGAGCTTCATCTCGAAGAGATCCGCCAGCAACAACAACCGGGTCAATGCCAGCGCGCTAGCGACAAGGTGCACGAGTTGGTCGAAAAACTCGCTGCGAACTATCACGAACTGGAAAACGCGATTGCCGAGCGCGTGCAGCTTTCCCGCGAGGCGCTCAACCGTTGGCAAAACGAGACCCGCGGCATCATGCGCGAGATCAGCCGCATCCAGTTGCTGACGCCGGCCTGAGGACGCCAAGCGCGGCTGCCTCGCAGCGCTTGCGACTGGACATCGCTGCGGATGTTTCGCATCACTTGTCAGCGACATGCGGATATCTGATCGATACATAGCCAAGCAGGTGCTGATCGGCACCTTTACCGCGGTCGCGGTCTTGGCCTGTGTGTTGATGCTCGGAAATCTTTTCAAGAAGATCGAGGAACTGCTGGTCGATCAAAACGCGCCGCCTGAGGTGGTGCTGCGTTTCGCGCTCAATGTGTTGCCGCTGTCGCTGATGTACACGATTCCGTGGGGATTTCTCTCGGCCGTATTGCTGGTGTTTGGCCGGCTTTCGTCCGATCAGGAAATCACCGCCTTTCGCGTTGCGGGGGTGAGTCTCACTCGGCTTTCAATGCCGGTTTTTGCCATCGGTGCCGCACTCTCGATGTTTTGCCTTTGGCTCAATGTGAACATCTACCCGCGGCTCAAGTCATCGACCCAGGAGTTGCTCTACGAACAGGCCGTGCGCGACCCCGACTCGCTGCTCAGGCCGGGCATCGTGCAGGGAAACTTTCGCGATGACGGTCAGGCCAGCTCGCGCGCGCTGATTGAGCGCAAGGACGGCGGATGGGTGAGGGGGTTTCACTTTTATCAGATCCCCGAACCGGGCAAGGGAGACCGCGTTTACATTCATGCCGAGCGGGCTGCCCTGGCGGTCGATCACGATAAGAGCCAACTGCGCATGAAGCTGGAAAACGCGTACTTTGAAACGCGCAAGCAGGATGGCTCGATCGAGCCGATCTGCGCCAGCAAGGCCGAGCCGCTTTTGATCGACCTGAAGGATCCGAAGCAGCGGCGCAAATCGCGCAGCTCGATGTCGAACCAAGAGATTCTCGATGCCATCGCCGCGATGCCCAATGCCCGCGAATCGGACACTATCAAACTGCGCTCGGAGATCACCAAGCGCTTCTCATTCTCCTTTGCCTCATTGGCCTTTGCCTTCATCGCCGTGCCGCTGGGACTGGTGACGCGGCGTCGGGAGACTTCCGGCGGATTGGTGCTGAGCCTGATGATTGCCGCTTTGTACTTCGTGATCACTACTTTAGCCGAACATTTCGACACGACAATCGGTGCCAACCTCGTCATGTGGTCACCCAATGTCATTTGCGTGGTTCTCGGGCTCTACCTGTTCCGTCGCGCGCGTTTCAAATGAAGCGCATTCCATGAAATTATTTCGAAAATTTCGCAGAAAATCGCAGGGGGCATCCTCCCGTGATGGTGAGCGCAGCATCACGATGGTGGCATTTGCAAACACGCTGCGTAATTACTCTGTTGAAAAACTTCGCGCCGACACGCGTGCTGCGGCAAATGTGACGATGCTCGCGTTGCCGCAATCGATCGCCTATGCGGCGATTGCCGGATTGCCCATCGTGCATGGCATCGTGTGCTCCGCGGTGGCGGCGATGGTTGCACCACTTTTTGCCTCGTCGCGACTCACCGTACTCGGGCCTACGAATGCGACGGCGTTCATGCTTTTCAGTTTCTTTGCGACTCATCCGCATCTCGGATCGAGGAGCGGTGAGTTGGTTCCGCTCTTGGTGGCAATGGTTGGGATCGTTGCGGTGCTTGGATCCATGCTGCGCATCGCCGATCTCCTGCAATATGTTTCGCGCAGCGTGATGGTCGGATACATCTCCGGCGCGGCGGTGCTCATCATCGCCAACCAGCTCAAGCCATGGTTCGGATTGGGGCCCTTCATCGACCCTGAATCATCAGGCACTTTTGTTGGTTTTGTCATCGAGCTGGTGAAAGCCATCAAGCACATCCAGTGGGTGCCCGCTCTGATCGGTGCCATCACGATCGGTATGTATTTTGCGCTGCGCGCGTGGCGCCCGGCATGGCCGGTCTTTGCGATCACGCTTGCGATTTCATCGGCGCTTTTCGGCATTATGATCCATCAAAAGATCGGGCCCTTTGCTGGCGTGGAAACTTTTCAAACCTTTTCGTTTGCCGACCTGAAACCGGAATTGCCCGATGTGATCCGTGCGGGATTTTTCAGGGATCTTTCCGAACTTTTCGGTGTCGCCTGTGCCTTGGCATTTGTTGCATCGCTGGAAAATTCGCTGATGTCAAAAAGCCTCTCATCAAGGTCGGGTGAGCGGGCAGAGGCGAATCAGGACATGTTCGCCGTCGGCATGGCCAACATGGCCGCATCGATCGCCTCGGGCATGCCGGCGTCGGGATCGCTGACGCGTTCCACGCTCAACGACGCCTCCGGTGCCCGCACGCGGCTTTCATCGTTTTATTCGGGACTCTACACGCTGGCATTCACATTGCTCATCGCCGCCGTCGGCCATTGGGGGCTACCGCTGATCGATTATGTTCCGAAGGCGGCGCTTGCGGCATTGGTCATCGCACTGTCCTTTTCATTGTTCAACCGCCGGGCCATCCGCATCTGCATGCATTCGACACGCGATGATGCGTTGGTGCTGATCTGCACGCTGGTGGCAACGCTGCTGGCGCCCTTGTATGTGGCGATTTTCATTGGCGTTGCGGTGTCGATTTCGCTGTTCCTGCGCAAAGCCAGTCGACCGCAGTTGGTGGAGTACGGATTCGATGAAGGCGGTGAACTTCGCGAGGTGGCCGATACGAAACGCAGCCGGCCGATTCCGGCGATCTCGATCGTGCATGTCGAAGGCGATTTGTTCTTCGGGGCGGCCGAACTCTTTCGCACGCAGATCCAGCGGACCGTCGCCGATCCTGATGTGCGCGTGATCATATTGAGGCTTAAAAACGCATGGCATCTCGATGCCACCAGCGTGATGGCGCTTGAAGATTTGATCCGCTTCATGCGCGGCAAGGGACTGCACCTGATAGTTTCCGGCGCGACGCGTGAAGTGTACCGTGTTTTGAGAAACTCCGGTGTGCTCTTGACGCTGCAAGAGGGCTGCGACCGCAGCAAAGGCGAAAGCAATCTCTTCCTTTCGCACCCGCGCAACCCGAACCTTTCAACCCGTGCGGCACTTCTCCGCGCTCAGGATCTCATTGGCACCGATAAGGCGCGGATCCGCATTTTCCATGATCCCAACCAAGGGAAGTCCGCGACATGAAAAAGCGGGTGCTCATCAGTGTCGCATCGATCATCGTTGTATTGTCGGCGGCGTGGTGGTTTTCTCCTGAGCAGGTGATCAAGAGACGCAGCATTTCATTTTTCGAAGTGCTCACGATCGACCTCAGCAAACCGCCCACGACCCGCGCATTGGCGGTCTACAATCTTCACCCGTATCTCGCGCCTGAGGTCGAGGTCTCAACGCCGACACCCGAAGAAGCCAATGGCACTTTTGCACGCGAGGAATTGGAATCGGCCTTTTCGAGCATCTGCCAGCACGCCTTGCAGTGCCGCTTTTCCGAGCCGGTCTTTGAGCATGTGAAGATCGAGGGCAAGCGGGCCAGCGTGGAGCTGACCTTGCAGGCAGAGGTCGAGTTTCCCGAGATGCAGATCGCTGATGGACCGTTTCGCGTGAAGCTCGAGTGGCTGCGTGGAGAAAAGGATTGGCTGCTGGAGCGGGCGGCGGGCGAGCCGGTGAAAAGCGCTCCAAAGCACTGAATGCCCGGACCCTACGGATTTTTTTCTCGGTTAGAAATTGCGGGTGCGGAAAAAAGCGGCGATGGGTAAAGCCATGCAGTTGGCGACGACAGGATCGGCATTGAGGGAAATTTTGCTCGGCGATGAGCAATACGCCGGTCGGCGTGTGTTGGTGCCAACGATGGGAGCGCTTCACCGCGGTCATCTGGCCTTGATCAAGCACGCGAGGGAAGTGGCCGGACCTGACGGCGTGGTGGTGGTTTCAATTTTCGTGAACCCGATCCAATTCGACCGGGAAGACGACCTCGAGGCTTACCCAAGACCGCTCGAAACCGACCTCATGCAGTGCCAGGCCGCCGGGGTTGATGTGGTCTTCGTGCCGGATGTTCGTGAGATGTATGCCCAAGACCGATCAACGCTCGTCACGGAGAATTCGCTCTCACGCTCGTTGTGTGGCGCAGCTCGGCCCGGGCATTTCGACGGTGTCTGCACGGTGGTGCTGAAACTCTTCATGCTCAGCGCGTGCCATGCGGCGGTTTTTGGTGAAAAGGATTTCCAACAACTCGCTATCATCAAGCGCATGGTGCGTGATCTCGATGTGCCGGTGGAGGTCATCGAATCGCCAACGGTTCGCGAGTCGGACGGACTCGCGCTCTCATCGCGAAATGTGCGGCTCAGCGCAACCCACCGTGAAGACGCACCCTGCATTTTTCGTGCGCTTAACGAGGCCGCAAAATTGCACAATGCCGATGGGATCATTCGTCATGCCAGAAAGCTGTTGGGGGAGTCGGAGCATTTGAAAATCGATTATCTCACTCTGGTCGATGCCGAGACCTTGCAAGCGGTCAATGATCTCAAGCGCCCAAGCATCCTCGCGGCTGCGGTGTTTTATGACGATGTGCGCCTGATCGATCATGTGCGGATTTCTCCGCCCTGAAAATGGCGCGAGAGTGGATCAGCGCACTACCTTGCCGCCGAGCGAAAGAATGCGCGCATTGGCCTTGGCGGACTCCGCTTCCGGGATGTTGCCATCGCGCACATACATCTGCGAAAGGCTGGTCCACGCGAGAAGGTCGTTCGGTCGCAGGGTCACGGCCTTGAGTCCGCAGCCGATGGCTTCGCGGAGCTCGCCGATTTTCATGAGCCCCATGCCAAGCGCGTGCCATGCGTCGAAGCAATCGGGATCGATCTCCACGCAGCGACGGTACAGGGCCACCGCCTCATCCAGCTCGCCGAGCGCCAAGTGACCATTGGCTTCGTCGAAAAGGGTATCGAGTGCTTCGTCCGCCGCCATGGATTCGTTTGAAATGAAACAGTGTCGCTGGATCAGCGCTTGATCAGCGATTCGACCTTCGCTGCTTCGGTGCGCACCTTGAGCCAGCTGGTGAAGGCGAGCATTTCATTTTGCATCGCGCTCGATTGGACCTGGGCATTGAGCGTCTCTTCGGCTTTCGGGTCTTTTTCAACCTCGCGGCTTGCGACATGAACGATGAATGCGCGATCTTGTTCGGTGATGAGATCGGCGAGGGTGCCGTGGTCGACATTCGAGGCGCTTTGGAAAAGTTGGCGGGGCTCGCTCGCGGCATCCGGCTGGGTGGAGCTTTTGATTTTCTTGAATTCCTTCACATGGCTGGCGGCGATGCCGGCGGCTTTGGCTGACTCAGCGAAGGACTTGCCGGCAGCAAGCGAGGCTTTGATTTTTTCCATGGCTTCGCCAGCGCCTTTCTTGAGCGCCTCGGCGGCTTTCTCCGACACAAACTGCGCGCGTGCCTCTTCGCGGGCTTCCTCAAATGTCTTGGCGCGCGGTTTGTCCTCACCATCAAGACGCGCGATGAGCCATTGGTTTTCGCCCACGGCGATCGGTTGGATGATTTTCGAAAGGGGATCGGCTGTTGCGACGATTTGGAACAGTTCGTCGACTACTTTGCCGTTAACGCTCGAAGAACGCAGTTTCAAATCGAGCTCCTTGGGGGCCTTGTCTTTGGAAAACATGCCGGTCGTCTGGACGGTCCAGCCGTTTTGCGCGGCAAGCTCTTCAAATCCGACTCCTTTCTGTTCTTCGAGCTCAACAGCAAAGTTGTCGACCAAGGCATCCAGCTCCTTTTGCTTTACGCGTTCCTCCTCCTTTGCAGCCGCTTCCTTCGACTGTTCCTTTTGCTTCTTTTCCTCGTCCTTGAGTGTCGCGTCGGTGATCGTTTCGGCCGGCTTTGCGGCGGTGGGTTTCGGACTGACGATGAGGTAGGAGAACTTGCGCTGCGGCTGGGTCATGAATGCATCCTGGATGTTTTCCCAGTAGCTTTTGACTTCTTCGTCGCTGGGTTTGATTCCGGCTTCGAACGGAGCTAGGTCGAGACGGGCGATGGATCCGCTGATCTGTTGGCTGTCGATCGCTTGGGCGGACTTCACCGCATCCTTGTTCATCGTGAGACCGCCGCCGATGATCGCGTTCATGCGGGTCGAGGCGATGGCGTCGGATGCAAGTTCGCGCAGATCGTTTTCGGTCATGCCGAGTCTGCCGATGCCTTTTTCGATGAAATTGTTGTAGGTTTCCTGATCGAAGGATCCATCCTTGTCGCTGAATGCCCTGAGCTTGCGGATGTAGTCGGTGATCTCTGCGTCACCGGGGTGGATGCCAAACTCGTTTTTCGCTTCGCGCAGAATCATGCGGCCGACGAAAAATTTCTCGGCGGCGTCCTCCTGACTGGTGGCACCTTGAGCGAGTTCCATGAGAAACTGGTAGAGGCTGAAGTCACCCGCGCGGGCAAGTCCGCCAACGAGCTCAAATGCTCCGGTTCCGAGATGTTGGAATTCTTTGTCGTTATAGGTGCGACCATTGATCCGGTAAACGGGTTGCCCAGCGGCGCCCCCCCTGAAGAGATCGTCCTTGATGCCGACCACCAGTGAAATGATTACGATGGCGATGAAGAACAGGACGAGGCCTTGGTATTTGCGGATGTTTTCGATCATTGGGAAAGGGGTTGGTTCGGGAAAGGCGGGCATTTAAACGGGCCGAATCGTATCCAGCAACCGCAAAGCATGGGAGTTGAGTGAAATACAGCGGTCGTCGCTGCGGCCGATTTCCCCTGCGATTGGGGGAAAGTCCCAACAATACGGCTTGCCGCCCGGCGGGATAAGGGGTTCCTTGTGCACTTCCGATGAACTTACGACGCATCAACGAATTTTTCTGGGGCAACTCCGTGGCATTGGCATGGATGTGGGGACTGGGCTTGTTTTTCAGCGTCCAAGTCACCTTCATGTTTGGCCTCAAAGGCCTGCTTTGTTTTGCAATCCCGAACGCGGCGGGGCTCATGCTCTTCGGTTTTCTGACCCATATCGTCGCGCGCCGTCATCCGGGCGGCCAGGAATCTCTGGCGATCTTCTTTGAAAAATTCTCAAAGCCATTCCGGCTGATTTTTTACCTCTATCAGTTGCTGGCGATCGGCCTCACAGTCTTCGCTTTGACCAAGTACCTCTTCGGGCCAATCCAACTTTTCACCGGCGGCCTCAATGCCCTTTACCTCGGCATGGTCGTGTTTGTGATCCTCGCGGCCGGCTGTCTCTTCGGCGAGGAATTCGGTATCCAACGCATCAAGTTCGCGCATGCGATTCTTGGGCTCATTGTTTTCTTCTGCGTGATCCGCATGATTGTGGGTCTGCACCCGGAGCAAGGGTCGTGGATCAATTTCGGCTTTGAAGGCACCGGTCAGTGGGAGGGCCCGAACCTCTTGGGTTTTGTCGTGCCATTTCTTGTTGGCTTGTTGGTTGGGCCGTGGCTTGATCTTCAACACTGGCAGCGGGCGATCCAGATGCACCGTGAAAAAACCTCGATTCGCGCGAGTTACATTTTTGGCGGAGTCATTTTTTTCCTGCTGCTCATCGTGCACGGATGCCTTGCATCTTGGGTGATGGGAAAAAGCGGCCTTGCGGCGATTGGCACGACCGGGCTCGACGGGTTCCGATACGCGCATGACATCATCGTCACCTACATCGACCGGATGGACGAAGCGAGCGCCGGATTGCTGCCCGCAGCCTATTTCACTTTTTTGGGAATTTGCGCCCTCACAACGATCGACAGCGGCTACATCGCCTTGAAATGGTTCCTCGGGCTGAACTTCGCCAAAAACGAAAATGTCCTGCTCGGGATGATCCCCAAGCGGATCCTCGAGTCGCCGATCCCTAGCTTCATGCTCATCGCCGTCGCGACGCTGATCAGCCTGTGGGCAAACCTCGAGCTGGAATACTTCATGGTGTTTTACGCCTCGTTTTTTGTCGGCTACGCATCGCTGGCGATCGCGCGTTGTTTTGTACCCAACTCGCAACAGCCGCTGCCGCAGATCCGCATGTTTTCGCTGGCGAGCATATCGCTGGTGATCTTTGCCTTCGGCTACTGCACCGGTGCGAATTCCTTGCTGGTGCTCGGCTCACTGCTGCCGCTCGTGCATGTGATCTGGCTGGTGTTCAATGCCGACCTTCTGCGGGTCGTCAGCGCCAAGGCAGGGGAGGTGATGGAAGCCGCCTCGGAAATTCCGGCGATTCGAGCAATCACCAAGACAGCGCATGTCGTCGCGGGCAGCGAGGTAGTCGCGCCGCAAGAACGCGGAATGCACGACATCGCCGGGCACTTCGAAGGCAAGTGGTTTGTCTATTCGACCATCGCGACCTATGCCGATACCAATTCGGTCGGCAATGTCTATTTCGGCATGTACGGCATGTATGTAGGCAAGACCCGCGAGCTTTTCTTCAACGCCGCGATGCCGGACTTCGATCTCAAGACAACGCATTTCTACATCCTCACGCGGTCCTTCGAGCACAAGTTCGTGCGCGAGGCGCGGGAGTTCGACACCATCACGGTCAAGATCCGCGTCGCCGACTTCAATCGGAAGTTCTGCACGCTCGAGCACCAAGTGTTCGGCTCGAACAACGAGCTGCTTGGCAAAGGCAAGCAGAGTCTGCTCTTTGTTTCCTCGAAAGATTACGGCCTGCTCGACATTCCGCCCGAGGTCTACAAGGCCTTCATGCCTTACCTTTGATTCAGGATTTGGCGAGTTCCTCGCGGCTCACGCCGCGCAGCTCAAAGATCCGCTGAATGGTTTCCTCGATGAGGTTGTTCGGGCATGATGCACCAGCGGTGATGCCGATGTTGAGCGGTCCGTCACTTGCAATGATGCCTGCGTATTCGGTGCTGACCTCTTCCTGGCGGTGAAGGTCGTAATGCACGATGCGTTCGAGTGACTCGATGCATGAGGAACCACGGATGAAAAAGGTGGGGAGTTTTTGCTCGGCGATCTCGACGAGGTGGGCGGTATTCGAGCTGTTGTAGCCACCGACGACGATCATCAGGTCCATCGGGTGGCGAAGCATTTCAAACAGCGCGTCCTGACGCTCCTGGGTCGCTCCGCAAATCGTGTCGAACATCTGGAATGCCGAATCATTGCCATCGCGCCCATGAATCGCATCCCGGATCCGGCGCTGGATCTCCTCAGTCTCGCTCTTGAGCATGGTCGTCTGATTCGCGATGCCGACTCTGGCGAGATCCTTGTCCGGATCAAATCCCGGCGAGCAGGCACCCTTGAAGCGGTTGAGAAATTCCGCCTTATCGCCGCCGTTCCGAATGTATCGGCAAACATGATCGACATCGTCGAGCGTGAGGACGATCAGATAACTTCCATTGCCCGCATCGCCAAGTGCCCGTGATGCGGTCGCGAGGGTTTCCTCATGACCTGCCTTGCCGTGAATGATCGAGGTGACACCATCCTTGGCGTATCCTCGCACGCGGCGCCAGACCTTCATGACATCGCCGCAAGTGGTGTCGATCACCTGACAGCCGCGCTCTTCGATTTTTTCCATGAAATGGCTGGGTGCACCGAAGGCTGGCACGATCACCACATCGTCCGGCCCGAGTTGGTCGTAATCCGCGGTGAGTTCCTTCCATGGCAGTGAGACGATGTCCATTTCCCGTAGATGGCGATTCACATCTGGGTTGTGGATGATTTCACCAATCAGGAAAATTCGCTGATCCGGAAAAACCCGACGGGTGGCGTAGGCGAGATCGATCGCGCGTTCGACGCCGTAGCAAAAGCCGAATTGGCCGGCCAACAGGATCGTCGTGTTGCCGATGGAAATCCGTCCGCCGGCCTCACGGATCCGGCCGACAATCGACGAGTGAAAATGGGCGGCGACCTCGGCGGCTACGCGTTCCATCACCTCGGGTCGGCGTACATTGACCCGCGGTCGTTTCGCTTCACTCGTCTGCTCGCTCATGGATGTGGGGGATATAGTCCGGATCGGGGCGCGTACCAACCCTTTTTCGGTCTCAATAGGGCCCTTCATTCCTTTTAAACCCTTGATTTTATGCAGACATTTGCAATCTTAACAGAGCGAGGGATTTACCCACAAGCTCGCGACCCATCCGATGCCCACACAGCTCCGCCGCATTGCGATCATTTTCGGCCTGCTCGTTCAATTTTCCCGCGGCGAGGCTCTCTTGCAGTATTTCAATACCAGTTGGTCCGAAATCGCGAACAAGATGCCCGAGTTGGTCGAGGCGGGATACACGGCTTTGTGGTTGCCACCACCGACCAAAGGCTCCGGCGGATTGTCGGTCGGCTATGACCTCTGGGATCCCTTCGACCTCGGTTCGAAGGATCAGCGCAACTCCGTGCGCACGCGTTACGGCACCGAGGCCGACCTGTTGAATTTGATGGAAGTGGCGCACCGCTTTGGCGTTCGCATTTATTTCGACAACATCATGAACCACCGGGCCTTCGATGTGCCGGGTTACAATGAAGACACATCGATCGAGGTGTACCCCGGCATGGTGCCTGAGGATTTCCACCTTCGCCGCACCGAAGATGGATTTTATCGCAAGTGGGACAACACGCGCGATTGGAGCAGTTCATGGGAAGTGCAAAACCTCGGACTCGCCGACCTCATCGACATCGCCCACGAGACCCCGAACACCAACCACGGGGCGAACATGAACGATGATCACCCGAAGTATTCGTTCATTCGCGATCTCGAGCGTCCCGCGCAGTACGACAAGGACAAAGATGGTAATGTGGCCTACTTCGGCGTGCTGATCGATCAGGCTCGCGGAGAACTTGGTGCCGGTGCCACTGCCGAGCAACTTCGACTCAAGGCAAAGGAATACATCAATGCCAACAGGGCACCCTTCGTTGAAGATGTCGGCGCTTATCTGATCCGTGCCGCGCGTTGGAAAATGGATCGCACCAAGGCCGATGGCCTGCGTCTCGATGCGGTGAAGCACGTGCCGGATTATTTCTTCGGGCAGCAATCGGGCAGCAACAAAGACTTGAGCGACGCCGGCTATCTCGGAGGCGTCCAGTGGCAATTCAACCGCTCTCGCGGATTCAGCGACAGCAACCACCGTGACTCGCTCTTTGATGACAAACGCGGCCGCGATGATGCGATGCTCTTCGGCGAGCACTTGGGTCAGCCACCGGGCTACAATGGCTATTGGGACTCGGGCATGCGTTTGGTCGACAACGACCTGCGCAGCAAACTCAACGGCGTGCTTGCCAGCCCCTGGGGGACCCTTGCGGGACTTGACTCGCCCGGCGCGGGAGGATTCGCGCCATCGCTCGGCGTGATGCACGCCAACAGCCACGATAGCGATTACGCGGCTCTCAAGGAATGGCAGCATGCGTTTTACATGACGCGTGATGGCATCGGCCTTGTTTACACCGACGGTTACTACAAGGCGGCCACGCTCGGTGAATCAGGCGGCGCATTCCCGCGTCATGCTAACACGAATTTCCTCGGTCAGTTTGCCGATCCGCGCATTCCGAACATTCTCAAGATTCACAATGATTTCGCACGCGGTCTCCAGCAAGGCCGTTGGAGCGATGGCGACTACCTTGCCTTCGAGCGCCGCGACAACCGCGACAAATTTGGAAACGGCAGAGTCGGAAATGCCGCCGAGGAGATCACGATGGTGGCGATGTACAACGACAACACCGCTCAGGGTCAGGCGCGTGGCATCATCTCAAGTTTTCCCTCGAATGCTTACCTCTGGCAGTATGCCGAAGGACCGAACGGTTCGTCGCAAACCGGGTTCTACAAATACGCTGGCGAGCTCAACAGCGTGGTGGTGCCACCGGGCGGGTATTTCATCTTCAGCTGGCGTACGCCGGAGCTTTCGACGCTTTGGCCCGCGGCCGCGATCACGCTTTACCAAAATGGCGAAGAGGTGCCGCGCATCACGGTGACCCGCAAGGATGGTCCCGATGGCGACAAGAGTTACAACCCGTACGGAATTTCCAATCGCGGATACTCGTCTGACACGACGCCGGAGGATTACAGCTACCGAACGAGCGTTCCGGTGGTGAAGGGTGGCTCGCCACTGAGCATTATTGCGCGAGCCGACGGCTCGGCGGAAAACATCATGCTGAAGCTGGATGGTGGTGTGGACCTCAACGGTACTCGTCCAGTCGGCATCACCGACCCAGCCTTCCGCGATCACCCTCCCGGCATCTTCAGCGACATCTGGGCTGGCCTTGAACAACCAACCTATGTCGATCGCCAGCATCCGGAAAAATTTGCGGCCAAAAACGCCGTGCGTTGCCAAATCGGATCTCCGGGTGCCGAGACATTCGTCAAGACCATCGGGGGCGCGTATTCGGTCAACAACGGACCTGCGGCTGCCAACAACTTCGGCACAGAAAATGGCAATCAGGCGTCATTTCTTTATCATGACGGAGAAGACAATGTCGGCGGGCTCAGCGGCACGATCCCGAAGCAGTTTGATGATTCGGGCAGCGACGTCGTCATTTGGACGAAGAGCAATTCGGTCGGCGCGGGCTTCAAGATGTTTGTCTATTACACCACCGACGGCTCGTTTCCCGAAGGTGCGGGTGGCATCGGGCGCGGCACTACCAAAGCGGCCGAGCTGAGCTATCGCCACAATCAAGGCAGCGACAACTGGTGGGCATCGGCATCGATTCCCAAGCCGGCTGCGGGCGGAAATTTCATTTACAAAATCGGCGGCTATAAAATTGGTGCGAGCTCATGGTGGCCAGCAGGACCGACCGAGGTGGGATACAAAAAGAAAATGCTCACCACCTTCCGAGTGGCAGATTTCAACCCCGCCACCATCCAGCATTTCCCGCACAACGACTATGCGCGCGTGCCAACGCTTGGCAAAACTTACAACGAATGGCCATTCGCGATGCAGACAGGCCTGTCCGAAGGTTTCCATGTGATCTGCGCAAGGGCCTTCCTCAACCGTGATGTCAACACCTCGGCACCGATTTACCAGACCTTCACTCAGGCCTTTTATTACGATGCCCAAACACCGCAAGGTGCGGTCGCTTTCCCGCAAAACAATGGCGATACCGTGGGCGGCTCTAGCTATGAGATCGTGGTGCGCACCGATGCCACCGTGCAGGAAGTTTGGTACCACATCAACGACTCGGAATCGGGCAACAACGACACGGTCACCAAACAACTCAACGGCAATGGAGCGGGCTTCGAGCCATTCACTGATGCAAATGGCAATGGCATCCGCGACAGTGCGGAGGAGTTCATCGATGTGAACGGCAATGGCACTTACGATACCAGCCTCTCCGATGCATGGGCCAAAGCCACCGAGGTGACACCGAGCCTCGCGATCACCAGTCCATACCAGAAGGAATGGAGATTTCGTTACAACAATGTGCCAGCTACGGGGCAGGCAACGATGAAGGTCCGGCTTCTGGAAGCCTCCTCGTCGCGCAACCTCACGCTCGACGCGACCACCGCCAATGTCACGGAAATGACCCGCACTTTGGAAACACGCGGGCCCGATGAACGCGTCAACATCGCATGGCCACGCAACGATGGTGACCGGGTGGACGACAACTACACGATGAAGGTGTATTTCACCAAAGCGCTCAGCCAAGGCATCAGCGAGCAGGAGTTGAAAAACCGGATGACTTTCTTCGCCAACGGCGCCGATCAAGGCCGCGATGGGTGGACGATCAATTACGGCAACTTCGGCGCCAACGACGCCTTCCACGAATTGTCCATTCCCTTGCCCAACCTTTACAACGACGATCCGAATTTCATTCACACGCTGCGCGTGCTCTATCGATTCCCCGACAACTATTCGGAAGTCGCCAAGCGTGGACTCGCACTCGAAGCGGTGCGACTCGTGAGAGCCAATCCAAGCACCAAACCCTTTGTGCGGATCACCCAACCCTCCGAGCTCGGTAGCGATGGCAAACCGACCGAGATCATCCTTCCCGACTTTGCGGGCACCGACTCGCTCAAATACACCGTGCGGGTCGAGACCAGTGCCACAGTCACAAGCCTCAATCTGGTCGGATCACCAACGATCTCGCTGATCGAGGAGCCTTTCACCGACACCAATGGCAATGGTGTTTGGGATGACCAGGAAGCTAGCACCGACATCAACAAGAATGAAATTTGGGATGTGGGTGAGTCTTATGTCGATTTGAATTCAAACGGCAGCTTTGACGCAGGCGAAAATTTCTTCGACCTCAATATCAATGGTATTCGTGATCCGGCCGAGCCATTCACCGACGGCAATGGCAACGGCATCCGCGAGGGTGTGACAGTCACGACCAATGGCAACACCAAGACCTGGGATTACACATGGAACATCACCGCCGCCGGAAATTACCTGCTCACCGCCAGCGCAACGGTCAATGGTCAGTCAACCACCTCCACCCGCAACGCTCGCGTGATTCTCCGCCAGGTCGTCGAAGCTGATGGAAATGAAAGCAACGACGATGACAATGACGGGCTCATCGACATTACCGAGACCAACAAAAAGGATCTGCCCGAGACCCAATCCGAGACCTGGAACAATGGCGATGTGCACGTCTGGTACGCATCCGGCCGCACTTTACCGACGAGTCCTGATTCTGACGGTGACAGTTTGCCCGATGCCCTTGAAGTCGGTTGGCGCGTCGCAGCGAATCCTCCCACCGACCCGAATGCCGATACCAATGGCGACGGTCGCAAGAACTTCATCGGCGACATAGATCCGCCGCTCTACGCGGTCGTCGAGCACTCAACTTTTGTTCCAGGCGTTGGCTCACAAAGCGCAGGCGACGATCGCACCCGCCAGGCCGCGGGATCGGTGACGGATCCGACCAAGGCCGATACCGATGGTGACGGACTCAATGACGGCATTGAGGACAAGAACGCCAACGGTTGGACGGATGGCGATGGCAAGTCTTTGCCGCTCACTGCCGGGCGCAATGCTTACGCAACTGCAAGACCTAACGCGGGCGATTGGCCCAACCGTTTCATCGACAGCTTTGAAACATGGACCGAGACAAGCCCGAACCTTGCCGACTCGGATGGCGATGCACTGCAGGATGGATTTGGTGAGGACAAAAATTTGGATGGAGCGATCAATGGCGACACCAACAACAACCGTGTCCACAACAGCGGCGAGCAGTGGAGTGAAACGGATCCCTTGAAGGCCGATAGCGATGGCGATGGTTTGCCCGACGGATGGGAGGATCAGTACGGCCTCGATCCTCTCGATGACGGCGCTTTCAGCAAACGCACCGACAGCGCAGGCAATGCCAACAATGGCGCGAGCGGGGATCCGGACAATGACGGCTTCACCAACGCGCAGGAACTTGCCAGCGGCACGCATCCGACGCAGCCAAACATCATCGGCGGAACCGCCGGCGAGGGCAGCATCAGGATCGGCACATTCACCGATTGGAATCACGGCGATTTGCTTTCTTTGGACGAATACAATGAAGGCGGCAGCCAAGGTGCCGATGTGTATCGCACGAATGGCAACGACAGCTCGCGCGACATCGTGGCATTCTCATTCCGCGACGGCGGAGATGTCAGCGCCGGTGGTGATGGTCGGGTGTACTTCCGCGTCGACTTCATGGATCTCGCAGCCAATGCCTGGCAGGGTGAGGTGGATTCCTACATCGTCATCGACACCGGCAACACGGCGACAGGTGAACGCTCGATGCCAAACGAGGTCGACATCGCGACGGACATGAAATGGGAAGTCGTCGTCGCTACTTACGGACAGAATTTCGGTTCCATTTTTGTCGATCGCAATCTCGCCACCAACACCACCACCCAGTTCCAGAATCCGGTCACCGAAGGCGGGGTCGAGTCACGGGCATTTGGAGGTCAAAATGAGGCCGCATGGTCGAGCCGCTTTGATGCGGTGGAAATCGCCATCGAACGCAGGCACCTCAAGGATGCCGGATGGCTGGGGGACCCCAACACGCTCAATTTCCAAGTTTTCACCACGATGCCCAACACGAATGGCAGCGGCAGTGGCGACATTTCGGGCCGCAATGACATCCGAGATTCGGTCGCCGATGACTGGCTCGCCTCGGATTATTGGAAGGATCAAGACAACATCCGCCTCAACGGCAAACTTTCCGAATACTTTGGCCGCAGCACGAACAACGACCGCAACAAGTCCGCCAAGGTCATGCTGCTGGCTCACGGAAATCAGGCCATCCAACCATCGAGCGTGACGCAATCGCTCATCCGCAGCGGATCACCTGCGGTCGGATACTCGCGCCTTGTGCAGACCCACGAGTCGTACAACGCGCCGCTCACGCTGCACCTGACACCGACGCTTGCTTCGGCATTGCAATGGGCGAAGAACCCAAGCGCCGGATCATGGCCAAACAACGATGGCCCAACTTTCAACAGCCGTCTGCGCAATCTTGTTTCAACCGGCCGGGTCTCGCTCGTCGGCTCAAGTTTTTCCGATCATGTGCCGAGGTATTTCCCGCAGGACTTCAACAACTCCAACAAATCCCTGGCCGAGCAATTCCTCGACACGATCTACGGAACGAATGCCGCATCGCGCTTGGTCTACTGGCCGTCCGAACGGGTGCTCGACACCACTACACTCCAGACGATCGATGGCATGGGCTATGACTTCACCTTCGCCGACCAGATGCGTCATTTCCTCAAATGGTTCGGCCGCTCATCGGCACTCGGCACACCGGGTTATCGCATCAATGAGGTGAACGGCGTGAAAATTTTCCCGATCCACGATGTCACCAGCGAGTATCTCGACCAAACCCTCGACGAAGGCAGCAGCCTCGCAGTGCGGCAGTTGCTCTCACGCCGCTCGCGCAGCGGTGTCCAGGATCAGGTCGTGACACTATGGCGCGACATGGGGGACTTCGCCAACAATACCAAAGCGAACAGCTACGATTCGAATGTGCGCTGGTTGTCGAGCCGCCCGTGGATCCGCGTGGTCACCGCCCAGCAAATTGCCACGGGTCAGGTGAGCTACAAAGGTCAGGATAGCAACACCTACAACACTTGGGGCACGGTTACGCAAGGCAATGCCACCACCACGCGCATTGTTTCGAAGGATTGGGTTGATCACGCCAGCGGTGAAACTTACGACAAGTGGTATCATGGAGGGAACAACCGCCCGGGCCTTAAAAACCAGACCTTTGGAGCAAGCTCCGTGTTCGGTCAAGTCGGCGAGAGCGGTCATGCCAACACGGTTTGGGACTCCGTCAAATTGGTCGATACCGGTGCCGCCAACTTGCGACGGGTCGCGGAAACGGTGATCCATGGCGCGATGTTCCAAACAGCATTCCACAACTCCACGAATGCCGACCTCAGCAAGTACAGTACGGGCGATTACATCAGCGTTGATAATGGCGTCGGCCAAACGCTTGCTGACTTTGCACGCAACACCCAATCGCAAACCCGCTTCGCCAATATCTACGGCCGCGTGCAGGAATGGAATGCAAGCGCCAACGCCAGCACGCTCGCTGCCGAAGCGGTTGATCTGGATCTCGATGGCGCCAGCGAATACCTGCTCTACAACAGCCGCGTGTTCGCCGTCTTCGAAGGCAAGGGTGGACGCATGACCGCTGCCTGGCTGCGCAATCCCGACACTGGACTTGTTTGGCAAGTCGCCGGCAACTTCGCCTCGTACAGCGGCACCGATTCCGAAAATGAAGGCGAAAGCAACTTTGTGGGATCGACCACCACGGTCAATGCCTACCGCACCAGCGGATTCAAAGACTGGTGGACCGTCGCAGGTGCCAGCGGAACGAATGCCGGCGTGAATGGCGACTACACGGTCAGCGCCGCCAACGGCAGCACCGGTTGGACATTCTCACGCAACGGCATCAGCAAAACCATTTCATTGCCGAACACCTGGGCCGGAAAACTCAACGCCGCCTACTCGCTTGGATCAAACAGCAAACTCTTCGTCCGCTTCGGACTCTCGCCGAACCTCCTTGATTTGATGCTCAACGGCCATTCCAACCTCGGCAACGAATCCACAGCCGATGTTTCCGGCAGCCGGCGTCTCGATCTGGTGAACAACAACGGCACCGATACAATCAGGGCATTCGTCGTCGCGCCGCAAATCAACAATGCCGCCAGCGATGTGACGGGATCCGGCTTCACCACCGTCAACCGCCGCAACCAAGCCCAAACGCACCAGGTCGAAGTCGAACTCACCGGCGCTGGACCGCACCTGCTGACCCTCGGTTTTGATCAAGGCGTGGATGACCAAGCGCCCAATCTTAACACCGATGGCATTCCGAATTCGTGGTGGGACGATTACTTCACCAACACCGCGGACTATGTCGGCAGCGACGATCCCGATGGTGATGGCATGACAAATTCCGTCGAATGGTTGGTCGGCCTCAACCCGATCGTGAGCGACATCAACAGCTATCCAAAACTCTCGATCACGAAGACCGGCACCAACTACAGGCTCAGCATTCCGACCATTGGCAACCGCCGCTATCAACTCCAAGTTTCCAACGACATGTCGAGTTGGACAAATTCGGGTCAGCCCACCGACACCGCAGTTGGCGCGTCTGCCGGATTGCTTGAAATCACCGATACGCCGGTCGGATCGAAACGCTTCTATCGGATGCTCATTTCGACGGTTCCGTGAGGAACTTGACCAGATCCTCGCGGGTTTTCTTCAAGTCGGCGGGGTTCAGATAAAACATGTGTCCGCTGTCGTAGAAAACGGTTTGGATTTTGGATCTCGCGGATTGCGGTAGATCGAGCATGTGGCGCAGCGAATAGGCCATTGATTCGGGTGGCGTGGCGAGGTCGTTGTGACCGCTCATGACCAGCACCTTGAGATGCGGATTGTCACGCATCGCATTCGCCAATCGATCGGCCACATTCACCACCGAATTGTTGGCATCCCAGCGCCATGGCATCACCTTTTGCGTGAGAATCTCGTAAGGGCGATCCTCATCATAGCCAAGATCGCGGCCGAGGTAGTCATTCATCGCAGTGGAAAACGCGCCGTAGGCAAGTGAGTAGGACGGATCATACTCGGCCTCCCTCGCGGTTTTGTCGCCCACATCGGCGGTCACGCGCGCATCAAACCTGCCAATGACCTTGCCTTCGTTTTTCAACAACTCCGCACGAAAAACAAACGGATCAATCCGCAAGTTGTGGCGCTGCCATGTCGCCGCCGGGATCGAGGTCAGCGACTCAAGCTTGGCCGCGATTTTTGCCGACAACTCGAGGCTGATCGACGAACCCATGATCAAGGCCGAAGCATATTCACCATACGCAAATTGCGTCGATTCGGCGACAAGCGTGTCGCGATCGCCTTGGACCTTGCTATGAAAGTGGGCCACGGCGGTGTAGGCGGGCAGGAAAACCGAGCGGGAAATTTCGCTGCCGGGATTGGCATCGAGCGTTGCAAAATCCAACAGCGACGAAAGCAGGATGACGCCGTTGAGCGGCATGCCGTAGCGCGATTGAAGATGCTTCGAGAGACCGGCCACACGCATGCCGCCGTACGACTCTCCGAGCAGGTATTTCGGCGATGCCCAGCGGTCATGGGTGCTCACCCACATGCGCACAAAATCGCCGAGCGATTCGATGTCCTGATTGAGCCCGTGAAAGTCCTCGGGCTTGACCTCGTTTTCCGCGCGGCTGTAGCCGGTCGAAACGGGATCGACAAAAACCAGATCGCAAACATCGAGAATGCTCAGCGGATTTTCCGAAACACGAAGGGGAGGGGGAGTCGAGCTGGTGCCGTCACCTTCGAGGTTCACAATCCGTGGCCCCAGCACGCCAATGTGCAGCCATACGGCAGATGAACCCGGACCACCATTGAAGGCAAACATCACCGGACGATTCGTGCGGTCGGCAACATCCTCGCGCTCGTAGCTGACATGGAAAATCGACGCGCGCACCTTGCCGTCATCACCCTTGAGCTGGATTTTTCCAGCCGTCGCTTTGTAGGGGATTTTCTTTCCGGCAATCAGCACCGACGCCTTCTTCGTTGCTGTTTTTGGAGCCTCGACAGGCACCGCAGTGGCATCAGGTTTTGGAGCGGGGGACTTGGCCGGTTCGTCAGCGGCAAATGCGGAAATGGCCAGGGTCAGAAACAGCGCAGATGTTCGAATCACGCGGCCACTCTAGGGGCATGGGGCAATCTTGTCCATGGCCAGAAAAGGGCCCCGAATCCCAAAGCGAACGCCGATCCAAGCGATCACTCCGCCTGCATGGCGCGGATCTCTTGCTTGACCATATCCGCCAGTTCTTTCGGGGCCAAAGCCTTGGCGCAACTGCCAAAACTCAGCACCCAGCGCAGAACTTCTTCGAGTCGGCCAACTTCAAAGCAAACCTCAACGCGGATGCCTTTGGCATTGAGCAATTTGGTTTCCTGAGTCGGATGCCAGCGACGCTCCTGCGCCATGGCTGCAGCGTAACCCCGAAGTTCGACCCGAACCTCATGCCGGGCTTCGTCACCAGCAACATTCCAGATGCCAAACGACCGATTCAAATAAGCTCTGCCGTCAAAATCCAACGGTCGATTGAACTTGGTGCTTAAAGCCTTGATTCGACTAATCCGCGGGAGCGCAAATGTCCGCAATGCCTGACGATCTGCATCGAATGCGATGAGGTACCAGCCGCCATCGACCTCGCCGAGATGGAGTGGATGCACCTTACGAAGCTCGGCTTCGTCCGATGTCATTTTTCGGTAATAAAAGGTCGTAACTTGTTGATTTAGAATCGCCTGTGTAATTTCACCCAAGCGTTTGATGTCGCGGGGCTTTTGTTCCAGGGTCTTGCGGGAAAATGCCTCATCGAGATCACTCCAGGAGAACTGGATTTTGTCCATCATGCCGCGGGTTAGCTTGGCAAAAGCGTCCTGAAGCACCGTCGCCAAGGCCGTGCCACGAACCGATTCCAGCGCGTTTCGAGCAAGGAAAAGTCCGGCCAGCTCGTCGGTGGTGGTCTGAAATATCGGAAATCCGCTGATATCCGAATCGTAGAAATACCCATGCAGCGTGTTTTCATAGACCAGCGGCAGGCCGAGTTCGTCGCGCATGAATGAAATGTCGCGCTGGATGGTCTTGCGTTCGACCTGTAGCTTTTTCGCGAGATCGTTGCAGTTGGGATAGGATCCGCTGAGAATCTCCGAGTGAATCTCGTAAATCCGATAAAGCGGCCGACGGGTCTGAGCCGTGCGCTCACCAACGGTCTCGTGTTTCTTGGCTTTCTTGGATTTTCGTCTCATCGGTGGCAGGCTTCAGGGGTCAGAGCACTCATTCTGTCTAACATGACTCCTTTGGGAATCGATTTATTCAACTTGTGACAATGTATGTAATGCGGAGTTATTACCAATAAAGTGCTGCGAGGTCTCAATTTCCCCGATTGGGACCCCGGTTACCTGCTTTTTCCCATCAGAACAGCCTGCGCGGCTGGGGTCACTTCGAAGCGTCCAGAGCCTGAGCCTTTGACGGGCTCGCCCTCTTTGGCCTGATACTCGAACACCTTGATGGGTTTGACTCCGGGCACTTGGGACATGAGGTAGACGCGGATGCTGACGGCCTCCTTGCCGGTCGAGCCTTCGAGTCGTCGGGTTGTGAATTGGACATCATTGAGCCCGTCGAGCGCGCCGCCGATGACGATTTCGGCTTCCTGGACATTGGCGAATCGGTGGCGGCTGATCCGGTTGATTTGGGCATTCACTTCGCGGCCCGGGCAAAACACATAGATTTTGGCGATGGTTTTGGCCGGCCGAGCCTCGATCGGCACCGGCGGGACGACACCCGACGGGCGCGCTTCGGGCGTTTCCTTGAGGTAATTCAAATTGCCGGCAGCCAGCTCTTTGCGGACCTCCGGTAAGGACGCCAGATTTACCACATCGGCCCGATCGTAGAGCCAGATCCCCTTTCCTCGCACAAATGAAAGAACCAGCAGGTTGTCGGCTGATTTGCCGCCTACACCGAAATCAATCTTGCCAAAATACGATGCCTTCGCGGTCGCGCCATTTTGGCTGGCTTCGAGAAATTTCATGCCATCGATTTTTGGCGGCGCGGCGGGAAGATCGAAAACAGCCGCAGGAAACGGTCGTTTTTCCGACAAAATGCGGTTCTTGATTTCCATCTGCCGGTGTGGCGCGGTCACTTGCTTCCATGTGACGGAATCCTTCCGCAGCATCGCCTCGCGCCAAGCGCGATAGGTTTGCTCCAAGGGCGTCTGCAAATTTTCCTTCCCATGCGAGACCAGCGTGAGGGCAAAAGTGAGCGAAATCAGGCATGCGAGCGACTTCATGTGCGAAACGATTGGACAACGGGGCCTGTTTCACAACAAACAAATCGCAGCGGCTGTGGTCTGGCCGGATTTGATGCTTCGAGCTATGACGGAAAATGTGAATCGAGTGGTGCCGATCGGCGAGGAGCGGGACCGTGAAATGCTCAAGGGGGCATCGACCTACACCTATCGCGAACGGCCGCAGGGCGAGATTCAGGCCCATGTGTTTTTCCCGAAAAAATCCTCCGGCAAGCCGCGGACGCTGGTGGTTTTCTTTCATGGCGGATTCTGGGAAATCCCCTCACCCGCGCAATTTGTCCCCCACTGCCTTCACCTTGCCGACCGCGGCGCTGTGACAGTGGTGGCGGAAACACGGACCGCATCACGTCACGGCACTGGCGCGCTTGAAGCCATCGAAGACGCGCGTGATTTGATCCGTTGGCTGCGCCACAACGCAGCGACATTTGAGATCGATCCCGAGCGCGTCGTCGTGTGCGGTGCGGCTGGCGGCGCATTGTTAGCTTTGATGACCACTCTGCCGAAGGAGCAAGATCTGGCACCGGTTGATGGCCTAGATTGTCGGGCGCAGGCCTTGATACTCTTCAGTGCTCTGGTCGACGCCGGTGCTGGCAGTGCTGCGTTTTCGAAATTTCCCGACGAGTTGAGCGCGAAGAAAAACTCGCCGCTGCGGCTGCTACGTCGTCATTTGCCGCCGATGATATTTTTCCATGGCAAGGCCGATCGCATCGCGCCCTTTGCGAAAGTCGCATCATTTTGCCGTAAGGCCCGTTGGCGTAGAAATTCGTGCGAGCTCGTCGATTACGAAAAGGCCGAACATGGTTTTTTCAACTTCAACCTGAGCCACCACAATTTCGAGCTCACCATCGGCGCGGCCGACAGGTTTCTGGTTGAGCATGGTTTGCTCGAGGCCGCTGAGGATGATCCTCCCGCGATTTATTGAGCATTTTCAGAAATTGTGTGGCCGCAAAAAAGTGGCGGTGGTTTTCAACCGCCATGCCAAAACCATGAAAAAAAGAAGTGCTTGGCGGTTTAAAACCGCCGCCACGATTCACCGAAATGCTACCCTTCAGATCTTCAGGAAATTTTCCAACAGCCGCTTGCCGTCCTGCGTGAGGATCGACTCGGGGTGGAACTGCACGCCATGCACCGGGTGCTGCTTGTGCATCAGCCCCATGATTTCACCTTCTTCGGTCCATGCGGTGATTTCCAAACAATCAGGCAGCGTCTCGCGTTTGACGATGAGCGAGTGATAGCGCGTCGCTTCAAACGGATCGGGCATGCCCGCGAAAACGCTTTGGCCCTTGTGATGGATCGGCGAGGTCTTGCCGTGCATGAGACGGTCGGCACGCACGACATCACCGCCGTAGACTTGCCCGATCGACTGATGCCCGAGGCAAACGCCGAGAATCGGTGTGCTCGCGCCAAACTCTTTGATCAGATCGCAGGAAATGCCCGCCTCGTTCGGTGTGCAGGGGCCCGGCGAAATGCAGATGCGCTCGGGTTTCATCGCGCGCACTTCGTCGACTGATACAGCGTCGTTGCGGAACACGCGCATGTCGGCACCCAGCTCGCCGAAGTACTGGACGAGATTGTAGGTGAACGAGTCGTAGTTATCGATGATCAGGAGCATCGTGCGGATCTTTCGGGTGGATTCATTCCTGCAAGGTGCGGGCCAATGCCACGGCACGCAGCATGCCTTTGGCCTTGTTCACCGTTTCGTTGTATTCGTAGGTCGGATCACTATCGGCGACGACTCCGGCGCCCGATTGCACATAGGCTTTGCCGTTCTTAAGCAGACAGGTTCGCAGCGTGATGCAGGAATCATGTGAACCATCGAAACCGAAATAACCGACCGCACCGGCGTAGGCGCAGCGTTTGTTTTTCTCGAGCGAATTGATGATCTGCATCGCGCGGATCTTTGGCGCGCCGCTCACGGTACCTGCCGGGAAGGTTGCGCGCAGCACATCATAGGCGCTGTGCTGTGGATCGAGCTCGCCGCTGACATTCGACACGATGTGCATCACATGGCTGTAGCGCTCGATGATCATGAAGTCATCGACCTTTACCGCGCCATGCTTGGCGATGCGGCCGACATCGTTTCTTGCGAGATCGACAAGCATCAGGTGTTCGGCGCGCTCTTTGGGATCGCCCAGCAAATCGGCAGCCAGCGCATCATCCTCTTCTGGCGTCTTGCCCCTCCAGCGCGTGCCGGCGATCGGGCGGATGTCGATGCGCCCGGCGATCGAGCGCACATGGACTTCCGGCGAACTGCCGACGAGCGAGAAATCCCCCATCTCGAGGATGAACATGTAGGGCGAGGGATTGACCAATCGCAGTGCGCGGTAGAGGTCGACAGGCGACTGAGAGAAGTCGGCTTCGAAGCGCTGACTTGGCACAAATTGAAAGATGTCGCCGGCGGCGATGAATTCCTTGCCCGCGCGCACCATCGCTTCGAATTCCTCCTGCGTGGTGTTGCTCTTGGCATCAATTTCGCCGATGGCGGAAAGCCCGTTGAGCGCCGGCACATGCAGCGGACGGTTGAGCGCGGCGACTGTGGCATCGATTCGTGTTCGCGCATCGTCATAAGCGGCTTCGGGCGAATCAAATTCGTCGATGAACGCATTGGCGATGATCTGCAATCGGCGCAGGCGGTGGTCGAAAACCAGCAGCGTGTCGGCCAAAACGAACACCGCATCGGGAATGCCAAGCGCGTCGGGCGGCGGATCGCCAAGAGTCGGCTCAAACTGCCGCACCGCATCGTAGGAAAGATAGCCCACCATGCCACCGGTGAAGACCGGCAAGCCTTCGTGACCGGCCGGACGGTAGCCAGCCATTTCCTGCTCTAGCGCGCTGAGCACATCGCCTTCGGCTCGGTAGTTTTTCACCTCGTCACCTTTGCGCAGCGTGATCTCATTGCCGCGCGCCTCGAAGCTGAGTCTCGGCTTGCTGCCGAGAATCGACCAGCGGCCGCCTTTTTCCGTGCTTTCGGCGCTCTCGAGGAGAAACGAGTGCCGGCCGTCGCGGATCTTCAAATACGCGGAAAGCGGGGTCTCGAAATCCGCCGCCAGTTGGGTGAAAACGGGCACGACATTTCCTTGCTTCGCCAGACCGGCGAAAACTTCCCTGCTTGGCTCTACCGGGATGAGACTCACTGCGCCGCGAAGCATGCCCACTCGCCCCGGAAGGGCAAGCACGGAGAGTGCTGCCCAGCACGCTGGCTCAACGCCGGTGGGTCCATGCATCGCAGCCGTACATGGCGGCAATTTTGCCATCGATCATCGACTTGGGCGGATCCAGCCGCACGAATTCGGGCTCACGCGCGAGTCTATTGGCGAAATTTTCGACGAGACCGGAATCTGGCATTTTGCCCAGTGCCAACGAACCTTGGTGCAAAAGCCCGCATTGCGTCCGGCGCTGACCCGCCCCGGCAATTTTTTTACCATCGGCAGCGAGCAGATCCCGCCGCACGGGATTTTGAAAGCATGCCGAAGCATCATTAGCCCCCTCGCCCGCACTCAAGCGGCATTCGATTCCGCACTCAATGAGCGCCGCTGCCAGAGCTTCATGGATCAGGCGATAACTCTCATCACCCCTCGCCCTCGCCAGCGGACCACCCGCCGGATCGATGATCGTGTAGGTCCAATCCGCGCGATGATCCACCACACCGCCACCGGTCCGGCGACGCACCCATTGGAGGCAAGGAAAAGCGGATTTCGCCGACGCGATTTCACCGAAATACCCGAGGCTCCCCCACTCGCCACTCCATCGGTAAATTCGCAGCAGAGGCACTTCGCATGATTCTAGCAACCACTCGTCGATCGCCATCGCCTCGGGCCCGCTACGCGGCAAATCATCATCCCAAACGCGCATGCGGGCAAACATCACGCCCCTTCATACGACCGCCGCCACGCATTTCGCAACGCGCATTTCATTCCACGGCTTGCAATCCGGCCGAACACAGCCAATTTCGCTGCATGTCGATCGCGCCCAAACCAAACAGCGCCCTGCTCATCGTCGGCCATGGCTCGACGGAAAATCCCGATTCTTCCACGCCGTATTTCGATCACGCCGATGAGATCCGCAGCCGCGGGCTTTTCGCCGAGGTGCATTGCTGCTTTTGGAAAGAAGAACCTTCCCTGCGCGAGGCCCTCTACATGATCGATGCCGATGAGGTCTATGTCGTGCCGGACTTCATCAGCGAAGGCTATTTCACGCAGGATGTGATCCCGCGCGAGCTTGGGCTTGATGGCCCGACCACCGTCGTTCGCGGCAAAACCCTTCATTACTGCGCGCCGGTTGGAGTTCATCCTTCGATGACCCAGCTTCTTCTGCGTCGCGCCAAAGAGGTCGCGCCGGGCGTGAAGCCAGCCGAGGCCTCGCTCATCATCACCGGCCACGGCACAGGCCTCAACCAGAACTCCACCAAAGCGATCCGAGATCAGGTCGAGCTCATCATTGCCGCGGGTGCCGGCTACGCTTCGGTGACCGATGCCTACATGGAAGAAACACCCTTCATCGCCGAGTGGGACAAGCTCACACCGACCGATCAGGTGATCGTCGTGCCATTTTTCATTTCCGACGGACTTCACTCGTACCAAGACATCCCCGTCTTGCTTGGCATCGAAAGCGAGGTCGGCGCCGCCGCAAGCCAACGCGAAATTTTCCGCCAAAACCCGCATCATCTTCGCGGCAAGACCTTGTATTACAGCTCCGCCATCGGCACCGAAAGGCTCATCGCCGATGTGATCCTCGATCAAGTTTCGGATTTCGACAAAGCCCACAAGTCATTGGTTGCCAATTGATTGCATCGAATAAAATTTCATCAAAAAATGTCCATCGCCAGTCAACTTCGATACTTCATTCGTTCCGGCATTCATCGCATCGGCGAGTTGGAAATCCATAGCGACCTCTATGGCTACACCTACGCGCTATGCCATTGGCAGGATGCGGAATTGGCGACCGAACCCGCACTTGGCGGGCTCGATCATTACGAAGGTCCCGCCGCCGCGCGCGACCTCTCGACCTACGGCCACGATGGCGAGTATCGTTTTGCGAAAGGCCAGGTGAATCTCAAGCGTGGTTGGGTCATGACGCTGGATGACGAAGATCAACTGCGCCAGGCGCTCGATCAATTTTATCCGGCATGCCTTGGGTTATTCGTCGCTCAGCAACGCGGCGACCTCGATGTGCAGAACTTGCGCGACAAGCTAAACCGCCAAACCGGCATGTACCGCTTCGCCCGCTCGATCAGCGATGATGGCGCTCAAGAACTCGTTCGCAAGGTCTGCGGACCCGCTCACCAATGCGCGAAAAAAATTCTGTGGAAGATCGATGATGCGACGCCGCTCGCCGACAGCGAGGCCAGCCGCTTCAATGGCATCCCCGGCGACCTGCCGGAAAACGAGGCCATCCCCCTGCTCTGCCGCGAGGCTTGCAACCACTTCGTCGCCGAATGCCGCAAACGCGCCAAGGCGGAATTCGAAGCGAAGGAAAAAGCCGCTTCCTAAGGAGGCACGACACTCTTGTCGTGCTCTTCTCAGAAAATATTGAACCGCCAAGCAGTGGTGTTAATGGGCAAGTGAAAAGTTTGGCTGAGCGATCATTTTATTGAGAACGCTGAGCATTTTTCTCATCACTGCGACCAAGGCGACTTTTGCGGTTTTGCCAGACTGCGTGCGGAGCCGTTGATAAAATGCTGC
>CANHQM010000019.1 GCA_947462835.1 Akkermansiaceae bacterium | reverse complement strand
TCGCGATCCGTCCGGATCGCGACGAAGCTGGCCAAACCAAACCAGAAGTGTAACCCTAAACGCAACCGGTGTTACCTATGTTCTGACCCAAAAGTGTTACCTATGTTTTGACTGCGCCATGAAGAAGCCGCATCTTCATTCTCTTCCCTAATAACCCATAACAAATAAACTCTAACTCTTCTCTCTCCGCGTTCCTTTGCGACCTTAGCGGCTTTGCGGTAAATCTTTCTTCCAAGAGTCGGCGCTGCGAGGCCGCATCGCCCTACCGCAGGAGGGTACTCACCGCACTGCCATCGACCACCGTATCGGGCGGATGCAGCAGCACCTTGTCGCCCACTACAAGACCAGAAAGAATTTGCGAAAACCTGCCGTCAGAATGACCGACCTCCACCGGCGTCAAACGCGCCCGGCCATCGCGCATCACAAAAGTTTTCCACTGGTTTCCCTCGCGAAACAATGCGCCTGCCGGCGAAACCAACACATCATCCGCATGCCACACCGCCACGCGCACTTCGACGCGAAAGCGGTCGCCCAATGCCTTTGCCTTGCCATCCGCAGATTGCAGATCGATCAACACAATCACCCGCTGCTCTTCGACACCCAAGGCCGAGACCTTGGTGAACGCCGCCGGTTCGACACGCCGCACCCTGCCCTTCAAGGTATCCGCCCCACCCCACTGCTCGATCAGCACCTCGTCGCCCGCTTCAATCGTCACCGCATCGCGCGACAAAATTTCCGCCTCAATTTCAATGTCCGCAGGGTCACCTATTTCAATGATCGGCTGACCCGGATTCATCATCGTTTCACTCTCCTGCATCACGGTCAGCACCTTGCCGGTGACCGGTGATTTGATCTCCACCACGGGATCTGTTGCGCCGCTTGCCGGTTGCTCGAGCACCGCTAGTGCCTGCGCGAGTTCGTGGTCGATGACTTGCAAGGCAAACTCCGCCGCACGCAGCTCCGCTGCTTTCGCCGTGGCCTCGGCTTCAACGCGATCCAAATCCAATGCCGAAACCGCGCCACGCTCCTTGACCGCAAATGCGCGATCACGCTCGACCGCCGCAAGATCCGCCGCAATTTTCAGCGCCGCCTGCGACTCGACCGCGCGCTTGCGGTTGGCCTTGTGCATCGACACCGCCTCCTGCGCTTGGATGCGCGCCCGCGGATCAATCAACGGCGCGGTCTGCGGCACGATGCGCGTGATGACGGTTTCATTCGCCTTCACTTCATCGCCCGGCCGCATCACCACCCGTTGCATCATGCCTCCCACCGGTGCCGCCACGACATAGCGGTTGCGAATGCGAGTCTTGCCCTCTTCGGAAACGCGCACGGTCAATGGCGACCGCGCGATCACACCGGTTTCAACCATCACCGGCTTCGGCCACAGACCCCACACGACCAGCGACACCAACAACGCGAGCACCAACCAAGGCAGGGATCGACGCAGCAAATGCCGGCTGGCGGGCGTGGGGCCCGACGCCCATGGGGCGGCGGATTTCGAATCTGATGATGATGGGGATGACATGTCGGCTTGGCAGTGAGAATGGACGATCAGTCGCGGGCTTTCAAGACACCTACGAGATCAAGTTGGGAAAGCATGCGGCTGACCAGCGCAAACGACGAAATCGCCGCAATCAGCACCACCATCACCGCGATGGCATACGAGGCGGGGCTGATGAGAATCGGCAGCCTGACGGTCTCGGTGCTGAAGGATTTCATGATCAAAAGCGCAAGGCCGCGGCCAAACATCAAGCCGATCGGCAAGGCGATGCACACCAGTAAGGCCAGCTCGCCGACCAATACTCCGCGAACTTCAGAGAGGCGAAAACCGACCACCCGCAGCGTCGCCAACTCGCGACTGCGCTCGGATAGCGCGATGCGCGAGCTGTTGTAAACCACCCCAAAGGCCACAATCGTCGCCAGCACAAAGTACAACTTGCGGATGATGCCGATACTCTGACCTGTCGTCTCACGAAACGCCGCAAGCTGATCGCGCTTCACCATCACCACCGCCGCCTGTGGCGTGTCCTTGAGTTCGCGCATGAAATCATCCCACCTCGCATGATCCAGCGCCATGTACGCACCATTGACCGTATCGCCCTCCTTGAGCATGCGCCGCAAGGCACCGATGTCCATGTACGCCGCCACGCCCGCATAGTCGGTCACCAATCCCCGCACCGGCACATCGACAAACGGCCGATTGCCCTCAAGCACCTCGACGCGCAACTCATCACCCACCCGCACACCAAGCACCTCGGCAAGTTTCTCCGACATTACCATGCCCTCCGCCGGCAACACGATCGGCTCGTCATTGCCATTGAGCAAACGGTTCAGATCCGCCCCGGCCGGGATGCCGGTGATCGCAAGTTTCCGCTGGCGATGACCATACTTCAGACGCGCCGCCACACTGCGGATCGGTTCGGCGCGGATCACTCCGGGCAAATGCTCGAGGTCATGCAAACCGCGCGTCGATGTGGGATCAGTCAAAAACACCGCGACATCCTGCCGCTGCTGGCTGTTCCACTGAAAGGTGAGCAAATAATCAATGCTGTCGCTCATCGCTCCCGGCAGCACCATCAAGCCCGTCGCAAGCGAAAGACCACAGCATGTGAAAACCGCCTGACACGGACGGCGCTCGATGTTGCGCAAGGCCATGCGGAAGGCCGGACTGAAAAATCGCGTCAGCCCCATGCGCTCGAAGAGCGAGGGCTTAAAGTCCGCCGGCGGCTCGGGCCGCATCGCCTCGGCCGGCGGCAACTTCACCGCCTGCCAAACGACCGTCAGCACGCCCAACACCGAGGCCCCCATGCTCACTGCCAGCGATAGGCACAAGGCCGATCGATCCATGCGGAATGACAATTCGGGAAATTTGAAAAACAGAGTGTAAAGCCCCACCAGATGCTCACCCAAAACCCTTCCGCCAATCCCACCAATCAAGGTCCCAAGCACACCGATCACCAATACAAACTTGAGGTAATGCACACCGACCTGACGCGATGAATAACCCAACGCCTTGAGCTGCGCGATTTGCTCACGCTGCAACCTCACAATGCGCGAAAGCACCGCATTGACCATGAAGGCAGCGACACTCATGAACACCAGCGGGTAAGCAAAGGACAAGGCGCGCAAGACGCGCAGTTCGTCGTCGAGCCGCTGCGCCGAAGCCTGATCCCGCCGCGTGTGCGCGCCACCGCCACCATAAGTTTCCAACAAACGATCGATCGCCGCAATCACCGGTGCCGATGCTGCGCCCGGCGCGAGGTCCAAACACAAATCGTTGAAGGCGCCATCCATGTCATAGGCCACGGCAAGCGCGCGATAGTTCATCCACATGACGCTGAAACGCTTGTGGTCCGGCAGCGTCTCACCCGCCCGCGCCTCGAACACAAACTCCGGCGAAAGCCCGATGCCGCAGACGCGCAATGTTTCGCGCCGACCATTGATCACCGCCACCAACTGATCGCCGATGCGCATCTTGTTTTCGAGCGCAAAGGCCTCACCCAAGACCACCTCGCGCCGCTCGTCCGCACGCGGAAATCGCCCGCTGCGCAAAAATACGCGGTTGAGCTTTTGCTCACCGCCATCCTGGGGTAGTGAAACAATTTGCCCGGTCGCAGGCTCGGAAACTCCCGGCAAATCCAGCGTCACATCCACCACCACCCGCGGCTCGACCGTTGCCACTCCCGGCAAATCCGCCACCCGCTCGGCCACCGCCAATGGCGCACGCTTCAATAGCGTGAAAACATCCGCCATCGCATGCTCCTGGTAATACAAGGACCGCGCCGTCTCGAGCGTAAGAATCAGACTACGCGTCATGATCATCATCGCCAAGCCACAGGCCATCACCAGACATACCGCCAAGACCTGACCTTTCAACCGGCCAAGGTCTCGCAGCAACTTACGGTCGAGCGGATGAATCATTTTTCTACCACTTCAATTGCGATGCCGGCAGGCGCTGCGCATTGCGATGCGAACTCACGATCCGCCCGTCCGACAAATGCAGCACGCGATCCGCCATCTCGGCCATCACCGCGTTGTGCGTGATCACCACCGTCAGCGTGCCAAGCTCGCGGTTGATCCGCTCCACCGCCTCCAACACGGTGATGCCGGTAGTGACATCAAGAGCCCCGGTCGGTTCATCACACAAAAGGACCTCGGGCCGCTTGGCGATCGCCCGCGCGATGGCCACCCGTTGCTGCTCACCACCCGATAGCTGCGATGGAAAATGATCCATCCGCGCCGAAAGCCCCACCATGTCGAGCGCCTCCTCCGGCTTCATCGGATCACGCGAAATGTCGGTGATCAGCGCCACATTCTCACGCGCCGTGAGCGATGGGATCAAATTGTAAAATTGAAACACAAACCCCACGCAATTGCGGCGAAACAAGGTCAGCGCCTTTTCATCGGAATCAGCCAAAGGCCAACCCTTGTAGCGCAGCTCACCCGATGTCGGCACATCCAATCCGCCCAAAATGTTGAGCAAGGTCGACTTGCCACTGCCCGACGCTCCAAGCAGGCAAACCAACTCACCGGCATTGAGATCAAGGTCCACCCCATGCAAAGCCACCACATCAAGCTCGCCGGTCTGGTAAACCTTGCGCAACTGGCGCGCCTCAAAAACCACCCCCGCAGCGGGCGGCTCAACCGGATATGTCGAACTCATCACAGACCCGCAACCTAACAGCACTTGCCACAATCACAACCCGGATGTCGGCGCCATGCGGCGGTGGTTTTCAACCGCCATGCCCCTTCTTCTTCCTCTTCCAAAAGAATCGGCGCCGCGAGGCCGCGTCGCCCTACCGGCGCGAAGAATCAAGAATCAAGATGCAAGATGAAGAAGCGGCTACCTAAGGAGGTACGACACTCTTGTCGTACTCTTCTGCAAACTTGAAGTGGAAGAGAATCGAAGATCACAAAGTCGAAAGCCGAAAGTCCCAGAGCAAACCGCTTCTACTTTCGCTTCTCAAAACATGGAGCGGGACGCTCCATGGACGGCCTAGGACAGGATGTCCCAGGTACAATGAAGAGGTCGGACGAACATTGAACATCGAAGTGGAAGAGAAAGAAGAGGCCGCATCCTCAATTTCTTCCACATTCAAAATTCAACATTCAAAATCATGCTACTCTTACACTGATGACATAGAAGCGCACGACAAGAGTCGTCGTACCCCCTTAAATCTACTCACTCCCCCTCACCTCTCACAGGCTCAGCTCGATCATCTGGTGGCAGGAAAACTTCGGCAATCGAAGGGTAACGCGATCGCCGGATTTCTCGATCGCGACCTCGCCGCCTTGCGGCACGAGTTTCGCGGATTTCACCGGCAGCTGCAGCGTCACTTCGACATCATGCAATGATGGCAGATCCTCGATGACCTCGACACTGCGGCCGCCGGAGGTATTGCCACCGGAGAGTTGCATCACGCCGCCGCGACTGACGGTCGGCGCGTAGAGCAGGTGCAAGATGTGGCGCTTCTCTGCAGCTTGATGCGTGAGCGAAAGGCGCGCGGTAGATGGCAGGTTGGTGCTCACCCGCGGCGCATCGCCAAGGAAGGCGCGGATCGCGTTCACGATGAACTCGCGGTAGGCCACGGCACCGTAGGCGCGGTAGTGGCGGAAGACCGGATGCGCGAAGTACAGGATATTTCCATGGCGCACACCGCAGTCGAAGCCCGATGGCTGCTCATGGTTCGGCGTGTGCTGGTGACTGCAGAAATGCTCCCAAGTGCGGTTGAAGTAGGGATCAAAAATCTGACCGAGCGATTGCCCCTTGGTGGCACGAATGCGGTGCGAGCGTTCGTACATCACCTGCGGCACATTGACGAATCCCGCGCGCAGTTCTTTTGCCGGCAGCACATAATCATGCCCGCGGTTTGGCTCATCATTCGGCGGGAAGTAAGGGCTCAGGCCCTCGTATTCGGCGCCGAGGTCGACGGCAAATTCGCCCCGATCTTTCCAAAGACCGCTCTCGCCCGTAAGGATGAGTTTGCCGCCTTGCGCGACATAGGCATCGAGCTTGGTTTTCAACTCGGCATCGATGCGGATGTCGTCGGGCAACACCAAGGCTTTGTACGCGGCGAAGTCCATCGTGCGATCGATGAGACCAAAGAGGAAATGGCTCTCCAGCAAAACGCGGCAAGCCCCCTCGTCGGATGGCGCATCGCGGTGGGTGCCGCTCTCCGCCTCACTGGATAGAACCGCAAGGTCAAAGACCTGCGTTGAGCCGAGGCACCACGACTCCTTGTCGCGCACATCGCGATAGGCCTCGCCGATGATGTGATAGGTCGACTCATCGAGCGTGCCGTTCGGATGAAGCTGGTCCCCCACACTGCACTTGGCACCAAAGGCAAGCATCGCCGCGCACTCGTAGCGCAGCGCGTTCGGGTGTTTGTAACCGCCGAATTCACCCCAGGTGGTGTGGAATTTTCCGGTCATGCCAAGGAAATCATACGGCAGATTGCAGGCGTACTTCGCCGACATCGGGAAGTGATCGTAGCCCCAGCCACCAGTCGGCAGCGACTCCAGCTCCATGTGGCTGAAGTAAGGAAGAATGTCGCGACGACCGCGCGGAATGTGACCGGCGTTGTGGAAAACCGGCATGTTGGAATCGAGCGACTTCGCCGCCTCGGTGGTCATGCGATAGTATTTTTCCAAAGCCAGGCGCGATGACTCCTTGCGATCCTCTTCCTTGAGAGGATCAAGTCCGTTGGCCTTCATGAAGTCGAGGCTCCAGCGACCGCAGGATTCCGACTGGCTGATGATGTCGAGGAAAATTCCGTCGCAATCAGGAAACAGGCGAACTGCCTCGCGGATCTGCTCGCAAAGGTAATCGAGATACGGACTGTGGAAGTCCATCATGTGGAAGCCCGCCTGGAGAGAGCGCTGGGCCCAACCGGTGTAAGTGCCGTCCTTGTTGACCTCGCGCCATTCGGGATGGTCATACGAAGCGAGGTTGTCCACGCCCGCCGAGAGGTACACCGGCGCGTTGATGCCCGCCTCCTTGGTTGCGTCGTACTGCTTACGCAGCAGATCGAAGGAAAGATGAGGATGCATCTTGCCGACCGTGGTTGGGTGGTAGCTCCAGCCGTGATGGCACTTGGAAAAGAGCGTGATCGAATCGACCGCCGCTTCCTGCAGGGTTTCCTGCCAATGCTTCTTGTCGAACTTCGCGCCGATCCCAGGGATGTGCGGAGAGGTGTGGAAATCGAGGTGGATCTGACGAAAACGAAGCGGGTGCGGAGCAGATTGCATGTCGGCGCGAAAGATAGGTGCTACATGGAAAAATAGTCAATCTGCATCCAAGCCCAGCTGTTTCTTCAACTTGCTTCTTGAACCGATAGGGCGAAGCGGCCCTGCGGCGCCGACACCATCGCCGCAAGCGCCAAAGCGGGCAGGATACTCGCGCTCCCTTGTAGAGACGGGCGGGCCGCCCGTGCCCCTCTTTTCTGAAGAGGCGGATTCTTCATACTCTTCCACTTCGATGTTCAATGTGTGTCCCGCCGCTTTCTCTTGGACTTTCGACTTTGAGACCTTCGACCCTCTTACTCAAGCGATCACGATTTATTCTGACCGTAGGTGGCGGTGGCGCCGTGTTTGCGCAGAAAGTGTTTTTCCGAAAGTGCGAATGCGGGTGAAACGGCATTGGGGGCGAGCGTCAAGGCGTGGAATGCCATGTCGGCGACGATCTCCAGAGCGAGCGCGTTTTCCACAGCCTTCGCGGCCGAAGGTCCCCAAGCGAAAGGACCATGGTTGCGCACGAGCACGGCCGGGATGTCGTTTGGGTTGATGTTTGCAAAGCGTTCGACAATCACCTTGCCGGTTTCCCATTCATAGGCCGAGGCAATTTCCTCGGGTGTGAGCGCGCGGGTGAGTGGGACCGCTCCGCGGAAATAATCGGCATGGGTGGTGCCGAGCAGGGGGATCTCGCGTGCAGCCTGAGCGAATGCCACGGCCTTGCGCGAGTGAGTGTGCACAACCGAACGAATTTCGGAAAACGCCAAAAACAAACAGCGATGGGTGGGGGTGTCAGATGAAGGATTCAGCGCGCCTTCGACGACCTTGCCCTCGAAGTCCACGATGACCATGTCATCCGGCGTGAGCGCGGCGTAATCGACCCCGCTCGGCTTGATGGCAAGCACGCCAGCCTGCCTATCGCAGACGCTCACATTGCCGAAGGTGAGATCCACCAAGCCGCTGCTTGGCAGGCTTTTGTTGGCGGCACAACATTCTTCGCGGATGTCTGAGTATCGTTTCATGAGATGAATCCACCGGCGATGTGATGGTAGACTTCGTTGGCGCGCAGTTCTTGGCGAAAGGCGTTGGACTGGGTCTTGCCTCCGATGACGACGCATTCGATGCCGGCGATGGTGGC
Organism: Akkermansiaceae bacterium; assembly: GCA_947462835.1. GTDB lineage: Bacteria > Verrucomicrobiota > Verrucomicrobiia > Verrucomicrobiales > Akkermansiaceae > Luteolibacter. Next base: position 37,288 of record CANHQM010000019.1, on the reverse strand, counting down.
GAAGTCTTCCAGGTGCTCGCGATTGACGGTGTAGCTGAAGCCGGTGTGGTGGGCGCCGCCGGCGTGAATCCATGATTCGCAGGCGGTCGCGAAATCGGGTCGGCATTTCCAAACCGCGCGTGCGACCGGGAGATTTGGCAGCTTGTGAGGCGGCTGGATGGCATCGACTTCGTTGACCAATAAGCGGAAGCGATTGCCAAGATCGATGAGCGAGGCGTTCAGTGCGGCACCGGCGGGAGCATCAAACACGAGGCGGACGGGATCTTCCTTGCCACCGATGCCGAGCGGATGGATTTCGCACGAGGGCTTTGCCTGTGCAATCGATGGGCAAATTTCCAGCATGTGGGAGCCGAGCACGAGATGGTTGTCGGGTTCAAGATGGTAGGTGTAATCCTCCATGAAAGAGGTGCGCCCACCGAGATCGGAGGCAATGACCTTCATCGCGCGCAGCAGCGCCGCGGTTTTCCAATCCCCTTCGGCACCGAAGCCGTAGCCTTCGGCCATGAGCCGCTGCACGGCGATGCCGGGCAGTTGCTTGAGCCCGTGCAAGTCCTCGAAGGTGGTGGTGAAACCCTTGAATCCGCCTTGCTTGAGGAAGGCGCGCAGCGCGGCCTCGATGCGTGCGGCATCACGCAAGGACGCATGACGTTCACCACCTTTCGCTAGCGCCGGTGCCAATTGATAGCTCGCGGCATATTCATCGCAGAGCGCGTTGATCTCCGAGTCGGCGATCCCCTCCTGGATCGCAACGAGGTCGCCAATGCCGTAGCCGTTCACCGAGAAACCAAACTTCATCTCGGCCGAAACCTTGTCACCTTCCGTGACGGCGACCTGCCGCATATTGTCCCCGATGCGCGCGAATTTCGCGCCCTGCCAATCGTGCCACGCGCGGGCCGCTCGAGCCCATGCGCCGATGCGTGAAATCACCGATTCGCTTTGCCAGTGGCCTGCGACGACCTTGCGGGCAAGTCGCATGCGGGTGTGAAGAAATCCCGCCTCGCGGTCGCCATGAGCCGCTTGGTTGAGGTTCATGAAATCCATGTCGATCTCCGCCCATGGCAGATCCCGATTGAACTGGGTATGCAAATGCAGGAATGGCTTGCGCAAAGAAGAGAGGCCGCCGATCCACATTTTTGCTGGAGAAAATGTGTGCATCCACAAAATCAAACCCGCGCACTCAGGACATGCGTTGGCTTCGAGAATCGTGGTGCGAATCGCATCGGGTGTCGTGAGGACAGGCTTAAAAACAACCTTCAGGGGAAGCTTTTCGCCAAGCCCGCCGGCGATTGCCAGCGAGTTGACGGCAACTTGCTTGAGAGTCTCAGGACCGTAGAGGTGTTGGCTGCCGGTGAGGAACCAGATTTCGGGTGTGATCATTTTCGGGATTGGGATTTGAGTGCGAGGAGTTCTTTCATCACGCCGGAAAGATCGGCTTTGCGGTTCACACCGCCAAACGAGTCATGAAGGTTTTGATAGAGCGCAAAGAGCCGGTTGTAAGTTTTGCGAGCCGCCGGGCGGGGTTTGTATTCGATGTTCTTGAGTGAGGTCATCGCCTTTTGTGCGGCGGGAAAATCCTTGAACACACCCGCCAACACTGCGGCCGAAACCGCCGAGCCCAAAGCACATGCCTGCGAGGATCCGGCCACCAACATCGTGCGGCCGGTGACATCGGCATAGATCTGCATGAGTAGCGGATTTTTTTCCGCGATGCCGCCAGCGCACACGATGCGTTTGACGGGCACTCCGTATGCCTCGATCCGTTCAATGATGGTTCGTGCGCCAAATGCTGTGGCCTCAATGAGCGCGCGGTAAATTTCCGCCTTCGTGGTGTGAAGCGTGGTTCCCAAAAGCAAACCGCTGAGCATCGGATCGACGAGCACCGTGCGGTTGCCGTTGTTCCAATCAAGTGCCAACAGTCCGCTGCCACCGGGCTCGAGCTTGGCAGCCTCTTTGGCGAGACTCGCGTAAAGAGCATCGCTGCCTTCGCAGACGGATTCGATCCACCATTTGAAAATGTCGCCAACCGCCGACTGGCCCGCCTCGATGCCAAAGAAGCCGGGCAAAATGGCACCCTTCACGATGCCGCAAATGCCGGGGATGTCCTTCACCTTCTTCGATGCCGGCACGACCGCGCAATCACAGGTTGAAGTGCCGATCACCTTGACCAAGGTGCCTTCGCGAATGCCGCTGCCGATGGCGCCGTAGTGGACATCCATCTCGCCAATGGCCACCGGAATTCCGGCGGGCAGACCGAGCTTTGCAGCCCATGCCGACGAGAGCTGACCCGCTGCGGTGTTGGCGTCGTGAGCCTTGTCATAAAGCCGATCGCGAAGCCGCGCGAGCTTGGGGCTGAGCAATGAAAGAAATTTTTTGTCCGGCAAGCCGCCCCACTCGTCGCAGTAAAGTGCCTTGTGGCCGGCAGCACAGATGCCGCGCTTGATCTTTAATGGGTCCTCGACACCGCACAGCACGGAAGGAATCCAGTCGCACATTTCAACCCATGAGTATGCCGCCTCAAAAACATCGGGCGCGGTCTTCAAACACCGCCAGATTTTGCTCCAAAACCATTCGGAGGAATAGGTATTGCCGCACTTGGCAATGTATTCCGGGCGATGCTTCGCAGCGAGTTCCGTGATGCGCGCCGCTTCCTGCCATGAGGTGTGATCCTTCCACAGCCAGCATTGGGCATCGGGATTTTTCTTCCACTTCGGCAAGAGTCCCAAGGCCCGGTTGGACGCATCCACGGGGATCGGACTCGACCCGGTGGTATCCACGCCGATGCCCACAATCAACGAACTGCGAAAACCTTTTCTTCGCGCAGCTTGCCCAAGCGCTTCTTTCACACAGCGCTCCATGCACGAAAGCAAATCGCCGGGATGCTGACGCGCCACATGGTGATTGCGCGGATCAATGATCACACCCTGCGTGCCCGACGGATAGTTCGCCACTGCCGCGCCAAACTCCATGCCATCCGCACAGCGCACGACCAAGGCGCGCACGGAGTTGGTTCCAAAATCAATGCCAAGGGAGAATTGCATGGCACGCATTACATGCGAAATTTTCACCTTGTAAACATAGGACTGACTTGACAGTACAGTTGCATGATCCAATCAGTCTCCATGGCCGATGTCGCCAAGGCCGCGAGCGTGTCAAAAAACGCAGTATCACTGGCACTTCGCGGCGACCCTCAGATTCCCGAAAACACCAGACGGCGAATCGAGGAAGTGGCCAAAAAACTTGGCTACCGCAGGAACCCGGTGGTTGGCGAGCTGATGGCGCGCCTGCACTCCGGCGGACCCAAGCGTTTTCGATCATCCATCGCCCTCGTGAACGCAAACACCGACAAGCTCGCCTTTCGACGCCATCCCACGATTCCAATCTATGTCGAAGGCTGTCGCCGCCGAGCCGAGGAACTTGGCTACCGGATTGATGAGTTCTGGTTGAATGAACCTGTATTCACACCCGAGCGATGGATCAAGATCTTCAAGGCGCGCTGCATACCCGGTGGCGTCATTGTCGGCCTAATGAATGAAAACCGCATTCAGCAGAATTTTCTCCCGGTGGTGGAACAAATGCCCTTCGTCGTCACCGGCGTGAGAACGCGCGATCCCGCCCTGCCCTTCGCCTGCGTGGATCACCACATGGTGGCTTTGCATGCTTTTGAAAAATCCCTGCAGCTCGGATACAAGCGCCCGGGTCTTGTTTTGGATGAAACCATCGATGCCCTTGTCGAGCACCGCTTCACCGCCGGATACCGAACCGGTCAACAACTCGTGCCGCATTCCAGACGGCTTAAGCCCTATTTATTCACCGGCAAAAAACACATGCCATCCTTCGCATCATGGCTTTGCGCGCAACGGCCCGATGTGATTTTCACTCTCTACAACGAGACGCATACATGGATTCAAAAGTCCTCCGCCGAGTACCCTCAAAAGGTCGAACTCATCCAATACGAGTGGCGTAAATCCCACCCGGGGATACCGGGCATCGATCAACACAACGACCTCGCGGGCCAAGCGGCGGTCGACATGCTTGTTGGAATGCTGCACCGCGGCGAACGCGGAGTTCCGGAATTTTCCCGGGCCATTCTCATCAACCCCACATGGGTCGACGCAAAAAAATGAGGCGCTTGAATAAGCAGCTTCTTCACCGTGGCTGGATCATCTTGATCCAGGCCGTCCTTGGAGCGTCCCGCTCCAAGTTTTGCGAGGTAGGGCGATGCGGCCTCGCGGCGCCGACACCATCGCCGCAGGTGCCCAAGCGGGCAGGAGTACGAACATCGAAGTGGAAGAGCTTAAAGAAGCAGCTTCTTCCTCTACACCCAATACCCAACCACAAATAACCAATCACACTTAATTTTCGCGGATCAAAAATTCTTTTGAAGAGCACGACAAGAGTGTCGTGCCTCCTTACGAAACGGCTGAAGTTGATGTAAAAAAAATCCGCCCGCACTCTCATGCGGACGGATATCTTGGGGAATGATCTTTGCTACTTTCGCTGATCACTCAGCTGCGGCAGCAGTCTCGGCCGGTGCTTCGGCTGCGGGCTCTTCGGCCTTGGCGGCACGATCGACCCACTCGATCACAGCCATCGGCGCGGAGTCCGACATGCGGGCGCCGAGCTTGGTGATGCGGCAGTAACCGCCTTGGCGGTCCTTGGAAGCTGGGGCGACCTCGGCAAACAGCTTTTTGACCGTCTCCTTCTGGTGAAGGAAGGCGATCGCCAAACGGCGTGAGTGGAGGTCATCCCTCTTGGCAAGGGTCACGAGTTTCTCAGCCACCGGGCGCAGGGCCTTGGCCTTGCCGAGGGTGGTTTTGATGCGTCCGTTCTCGATCAGGCTGCATGCCAGGTTGGCGAGCAGGGCCCTGCGGTGCGAGGCGTTGCGCTTGAGCTTGGAAGTTTTGTTGCGATGTCTCATCGGGTGATGCTTTCTAAGTCTGGGGTGTTAGTCGTCGAGGTTCTGCGCGATCAGATCGGCGAGGCCGACCGGCGCCTCGTCTTCCGCACCAAGGCGCGGGCCGCGGCTGGCGGCGCTCGGTCCGGTGAGCAGCGAGGGATCGAAGGTCATGCCAAGGCCAAGACCCAATTCGACGAGCTTGTCCTTGATTTCGTTGAGCGACTTCTTGCCGAAGTTGCGGTACTTGAGCATCTCCGCCTCGGACTTCATCGCGAGCTGGCCCACGGAAGTGATGTTGGCGTTGTTGAGGCAGTTGGCGGCGCGCACCGAGAGCTCGATTTCGTTGACCGACATGTTGAGCAGCTTCTTGAGTGCGGCGTTTTCCTCGCTCGACTCGGCCGGAGCTTCTTCGAAGTCGACAGCGTTTTCGTCGTAGTTGACGAACACATCGAGGTGGTGGCGAAGGATCGCGGAGGCTTGCAGCAAAGCGTCTTGCGGGGTGATGCGGCCATCAGTCCAGATGTCGAGAACCAGCTTGTCGAAATCGGTCATCTGACCGACGCGGGTGGTTTCGACGGCGTACTTGACGCGGGTGACGGGCGAGAAAATCGAATCGATGGCGATGACGCCGATCGGTTGGTCCTTGCGCTTGTTTTCATCGCCGGTGGAGAAACCGCGGCCGACGCGAACTTCGAACTCGCAGTCGAACTTCACTTTCTTGTCGAGCGTGCAGATGACTTGGTCCTTGTTGACGACATCGTAGATGTGGTCGCCTTGGATATCACCGGCGGTGACGACGCCTTCCTTCTCGACCTTGATGGTGAGGATGCGCGGTTCCTTGTCGGTGTGGCTGAACTTGACCTTCTTGAGGTTGAGCACGATGTCGGTGACATCCTCGACCACGCCGGGAAGGCTGGAGAATTCGTGTTGCACGCCCGCGATGCGGACGGAAGTGATGGATGCTCCCTCAAGCGAGGAAAGCAGGACGCGGCGCAGCGAGTTGCCGATGGTGTGGCCGTAGCCGCGTTCGAATGGTTCGGCGACAAACTGGGCGTAGGTGTCGCTGGCGGTTTCCTCGTTGCGAACGAGGCGGTTCGGGAGCTCGAAACGAGCAAGTTTGGTGACTGACATGTTTTATCTTGGTTTGCCGGGTTACCCTCCAACGGGCGTGACACCCCGCGAACGGGGCTGACGGAGGACCTACGGCGGATTTTGGATGCCCGCGGGCGGCGAATAAAGGGCGAGCGCCTGCCGCTGGCAAACCATTTTTTGCATTTTGGCAGGTGAAAACAGCCGTTTTACCCGATCGCGATCCGGTACAGGCGAAAAATCTCTGGATTTCGACACTTTTCGGGTCGACCAGTCCCGATGAATACCCCCGGAAAAATTGATGAAATCGAAGAAAAATCTAACTCGTTTCAGTTACAGAACCGCGGCCTTTGAAGGTTGGCGGCTATGCATCAGCCGTGGCGGCAAGACCTTCATGCGCTACTTCCCCGACAAGAAATTTGGCGGCGCACGGCGATCTCTGGCTGCGGCCGAACGCTCGCTCGCACGCCTCAAGCCCTTGCTCGAAAGCGCCAAACGCGCCGGCGGCAAGCTCAGCCCCACGCTCGTGCGCAGGGCGGAAAAACTGTTGGAGGAAGCGGTCTGATGCGCCAGCATGGCCACGCCCATGCCCGCAAGCCCTCCCCCCGTCATTCATTGGTACCGTCGCGATCTGCGCATCGCCGACAACCTCTCGCTGCATCATGCCGCCTCGATGGGCCGCCCGGTGATCCCGGTTTATTTTTTGAGCGATTGGAAAAAATCCCACCTGTGGACCGGACCCAAGCGCCAACATTTCCTCTGCGGCTGCCTTGCGTCGCTTGCCAAAAATCTCGAGACGATCGGCGCCAGGCTGATCATTCGCCATGGCGATGTGGTGAAAGGCCTGTGCCAACTCATCAAGGAAAGCGGCGCGAAGGATCTTTGTTTCAACCGCGATCCCGATCCCTTCGGCAAAGCGGTCGAAGAAAAAATCCGCCAACTCTGCACGGAGCTCGGCGTGCAATGCCATGCGTTTCATGATCACGCACTGCACACGCCCGATGAGGTGCTCACGCAAAGCGCCCTGCCCTACAAGGTCTACACACCCTACAGCCGCAACTGGCTCGCACTCGAAAAACCATCGTCGGTCGGCAAGCCGGCAAAGCTCAACACTCCCGCCGATCTCAAATCGCTCGCTCTCCCAAGCCTCGCCCACTGGGGCCTCAAGGAGCCCGATGCGCAATTGCCCGAAGCCGGCGAACGCGCCGCACGCGAGCGCTTCAAAAAAGCCCTCGGCGGCATCGTGCAACATTACGGCAGCACCCGCGACATCCCCTCGCTGCAAGGCACCTCGCGCATCTCGCAGGACCTGCGCTTCGGCCTCATTTCCATCCGCACGATTCACGCCGAGCTGATGAAATCCCGCGCCGCCGCCAAGGCCGCCGAACGCGTGGGCATCGACATCTACCTCAAGGAACTCGCATGGCGCGAATTCTACTTCGCGATCCTCCACCACTTCCCGAATGTGCTCGCAGAGGAATTCAACCCCGATTGGCGCGGACTGCCATGGGATGCGCCAAACGAAAATTTCGAAGCATGGAAAAACGGCCGCACCGGATTCCCGATCGTCGATGCCGGCATGCGCGAGCTCCTCGCAACCGGCTTCATGCACAACCGCGTGCGCATGATCACCGCGATGTTTCTCACCAAGGACCTGCACATCGATTGGCGGCTCGGCGAGTCCCACTTCATGCAGCATTTGCTCGATGGCGAAATCGCCTCGAACAACGGCGGTTGGCAATGGTCGGCCGGCACCGGCGCCGACGCAGCACCTTATTTTCGCATCCAAAACCCCTGGTCGCAAACCGCGCGCTTCGACCCACAAGGGATCTACATCAAACGCTGGGTGCCGGAACTCGCAGCCGTCGATCCAAAGAAATTTCTCGAAGCACCCGCCGATGGCAAACCGCTCGCGCCCGGCTACCCGCTGCCCTGCGTCGATCACAAATCCGAACGCGACCGCACGCTCGCGATCTTCAAACGCCACCGCGACAACCGATGAGATGACCGCCGGTCAGGCAACTCACCATGCCCCATCCATGCGAAAAAAATCCTACTCACGCACTTTCACTGCCCAGCGAAGTTTGGCGGAACTGCTGCGTGGATTTTCATGTCTTTCTTCCGTACTTGCCGTGATCACGCCATTGCTGATGTCGGCAAAGACCCCATCGCGCAGTCCGGCCTGAAAACATTTTTTCACGCGGCGATCCTCACCCGAGTGAAATGTCAGGATCGCCACCCGACCACCGGGCTTGAGGCAATCAGGCAAGCTTCGCAAAAATGCGTCGAGCGCGGTGAACTCCTCATTGACCGCGATGCGTATCGCCTGAAACACCCGACGCAGCGTGAGATCTTTTTCATCATCCCGGATCCCGGAAATGGATTGGATCGCATTGGCGAGTTGTGGGGTGCTGAGAAATTTTCGACCCGCGAGTTCCATCGCGATGAGTTCCGCATTCGGCTCGTCGGCATTCTCGCGCAACACGCGTTCGAACTTTGCCGCATCCGTGCGAGCCAACCAATCGGATGCGCTCAAGCCGCGCGTAGGATTCATCCGCATGTCCAGCGGACCGTCATGTTTGAAACTGAATCCGCGTGAAGGGTCATCGAACTGCATCGAAGAGCAACCGAGATCGGCGAAAACGAAATCCGCTCGCATGTCACGCTCGGCGAGCAGCTTTGCGATTCCGGCATAGTTCGAGCGGACCGCGACAAAACATTCCGGCCCGAATCCCCTATCCCTCAAGCGGCGCTCGGTTTTCGGCAGCTCGATCGGGTCCTGATCCGCGCCGATCAATATCCCCCCCGGGGAAATCCTTTCCAAAATTCTCGCGGCATGGCCTCCATAGCCCAACGTTGCATCAACTCCAATCATGCCCGGCGCCAAAGCAAGCGCTTCGAGGCACTCATCCATCATGATCGGGATGTGCGAACCGGCGGGCGTTTTGCCGGATGCGATGACCTTTGCCACCGTTTCCGCATAGCGTGCCGGATCGTGCTCTTTGTACTTCTCGTCGAAATTGCGCGGATTTTTCCCGCGATACCGCTTGCGGCGCGGTGGTCTTGGCGTGGCGTTATCCATCGCATGTTCCATCATCGCACCCATTGCTCGCAGAGCCGTTGCGATTCGTCAAAACCCAAGTGGAAAAGCTCTGATTCGTCATGAAGCCCTTTTTTCTTTCGCATGCTACGACTTTGAGCGAAGTTTGCGCCGCCCATGAAAATCGGCATCGCGCAAATCAACTCGGTCGTCGGCGACTTTCCCGGCAACGCCAAACGCCTCATCGCCGCCTATCGCGAATGCATCGACCAAGGTGCCGAACTGGTGATTTCACCCGAGCTGTCCCTCGTCGGCTACCCTCCTCGCGACCTGGTTTTCAAATCAAGCTTCGTGCCGAAATGCCTCCAGGCCCTTGATTACCTCGCAGGTGAAATTCGCGAGATCCCGATGCTCGTGGGCTATGTCGACCATCATCATCCGCGCCAACCCGGCAAGCCGTTTCGCAATGCAGCCGCATGGCTCGAGAACGGCAGTGTGCGTCACCGCGTTTGGAAAACCCTGCTGCCGACCTACGATGTGTTCGACGAAAGACGCTATTTCGAACCTTCAGCAACATGCGAGCCGATCGAATGGAATGGCAAACGCATCGGCATCACCATCTGCGAAGACATCTGGACCGAGGACTATCTCGATCGCCCGCTCTACGATCGCGATCCGGTCAACGAACTCAGCGAAAAAGGTATCGACCTCGTGCTTAACCTCAGCGCTTCGCCATTTCATCTCGGCAAGCCTGAGTTGCGGCGCTCGATGATCGGCGCCATCGCCCACAAACACCAAATACCTGTGGTCTACTGCAACGCCATCGGTGGCCAAGACCAGCTGGTCTTCGATGGTCATTCATTGGTGGTCGGAGCCAATGGCCGCATCATCGAACAGTTTTCGGGCTTCAAAGAAGCGTGCAAAGTCATCGATCCCTTCCAGACAAAACACGAAGACGCTGTTTTCGACGATTGCGATCCTTCACAACTTTACCATGCCCTCGTTCTCGGACTGCGCGATTACGCCCATAAATCCGGCTTTTCCAGCGCATGTCTCGGCTTGAGCGGCGGTATCGACTCGGCACTCACTGCCGCCATCGCCACCGATGCGCTCGGCCCGGAAAACATCCACGGCCTCACCATGCCGAGTCCATATTCATCGCGCGGCAGTGTCGATGATTCCTTCGCTCTCGCGAAAAACCTCGGCATTCGTTGTGATGAAGTATCGATTCGCGTGCCCTTCGAATCGATCAAGGCGACCATGCATTCGCTGTTCGAAGGCAAGCCCGAGGATGTCACCGAAGAAAACATGCAGGCGCGCATCCGCGGCCTCCTCCTGATGGCACTCTCCAACAAGGACAATCACCTGCTGCTCACCACCGGCAACAAGAGCGAACTCGCCGTCGGTTATTGCACGATATATGGCGACATGTGCGGGGGCTTGGCCGTCATTTCCGATCTACCCAAAATCCGCGTCTATGAAGTTTCGCGCTGGCTCAACCGCGACCGCGAAATCATTCCGTGGAACACGATCGACAAGGCCCCAAGCGCCGAGCTACGCCCCAATCAAAAGGATCAGGACACACTTCCACCCTATGACATCCTCGATGCGATTCTCGAACTCTATGTCGAACACCACCTCTCGACCGATGAGATCATCGCGCGTGGATTTGATGAAACAACCGTTCGCTGGATCCAGCGCCGTGTTGACCTCAATGAATGGAAGCGTCATCAGGCTGCACCCGGATTGCGCGTGACCACCAAGGCCTTTGGCATAGGCCGACGCATGCCGATCGTACAGCGATTCAGCAGCTGATTTCCGCGATCAGTCGCACCAAGCGCATCATACCTCTCCTTCGCGCGCCGGAGGTCCACTTTCAAAGCGCATCAAATCAGCAATGAAGGTCAGCGGAATATGCCCGGTTTCACCATTCCGGTTCTTTGCAAGAACCAGCTCGGCCTTGCCGGCCTCCGCCTCTTTTTCTTCCGCGTCCTCAGCATAATACGCGCTGCGGTAGAGCAGCCCGACCATGTCGGCGTCCTGCTCGATCGAACCCGATTCCCGCAAGTCCGACATGCGCGGCACACCGACGCTTTTGCCGCTTCGCGTTTCAGGACCGCGGTTGAGCTGCGCGAGAATCACGATCGGCACCTGAAGTTCTTTCGCTAAGCCCTTGATGCCCGCTGAAATTTCAGCAATTTCGCGCTCACGCGAATTCTCGGCCTGCTTGGTGCGCGATTTCATCAATTGCAGGTAATCGATCGCAATGAACTCAAGGCCTTCATCGCGCTTCTTCCGGCGGGCTTTGGCGCGCACTTCGTTGATCGTGATGCCGGGCGTGTCGTCGATGAACATGCGCGCGTTGGAAACTTCCATTGCCGCACGCTGAATACGCGTCAGGTCGCCTTTGTCGGGCGCGTAACCACGCGTCAACTTGCTCAGCGCAAACTTTGCGCGCGAGAACACCAAACGCTGCACAATCTGGAACGAGCTCATTTCACAGGAGAAAATCAGGCTCGGTTTCGACTGATCGATGCAGACATGCTCGACGATGTTCATCATCAGCGAGGTCTTGCCCATCGACGGACGCGCGGCGATGACAAACATTTCACCGGGCTTGAGTCCGTTGCTCATGCGGTCGAGTTCCTCGTAACCCGTCGATATCCCCTGCGAGCCTTTTTCACCAGCGAGTAACGCCTGAAACTGCTCGATCACTTGCTCGACGGATTGCTTGATGTTCGGCGCCTGCGCAGTTTCCGAGCCCTCACGAATGGCGAGGATCTTCGCTTCGACCGTATCAAGCAGCCCGGCAACCTCTTCCGGCGAATCGTAGGCCTGCGCGATCGCCTCGTTGGAATTTTGGATGATCGATCGCAGCACATGCTTGTCTTTCACCAACTGCAGGTGATGGCGAAAATGCCCGGGACTCGGTGCATAGGAATAAATTTCCGTTACCGCGCCTGGCCCGCCAACACGATCGAGCATGCCGCGGTCGAGCAATCGCTGCACCAGCGAGACCAGTTCGATTTCCTGCCCCTGTTGGAACAACTCCTCGAGCATGCCGTACAAAGTCGCATGTCCGGGCAGATAAAAATGCTCCTTGGTAAGCTTCTCCTCAATCGCCAAACCAATGTATTCCTGCGGCTCCTTGAGCATCGATGAGAGCAGGCTTTTTTCCGGCCCGACGGCATGCGGCAGAGCGCGCGTCACATCATCCACATTGGTCGCAGCCTGTTGCAAATTTGTGGGCGTGGCAGCGGCAGCAGGCGGAGTTTTGAGATCAATCGACATCACCAGTCACTTCATGAAATCGACGGATCCGCGTCAATGTCGGCATGATGCGAATAAGTGTGAATAACCTTGGATAGGCCGTTCAAAACTACGCTGAAATCTTGCCCGCAGCGTGGCAATTGCCCATGCTCGGGCCATGCGAGCGGTCATTCAAAGAGTCGCCGAGGCAAGTGTCGGCGTGAACAGCAACACCGTCTCCGCCATCGGTCGCGGACTGCTGGTCTTGCTTGGAATCGAAACGGCCGACACGGCATCCGACATCGAATGGTTGTCGGGCAAAATCGCAGGCATGCGGATATTTTCCGACGCGGATGACAAAATGAACCTCAGCGTCTGCGACATCTCCGGCGATGTGCTCGTTGTGAGCCAGTTTACCCTGCACGCCTCGACCAAAAAAGGAAATCGTCCGTCATTTCTCAAATCCGCCGCACCCGAAATCGCCGAGCCGCTTTACGCGCAATTCTGCGAAGCACTCGTAGCAAAAATCGGCAAGCCTGTCGGACGCGGAATTTTTGGGGCCGACATGAAAGTCGCGCTGATCAATGACGGCCCGGTGACCATCGTGATGGATTCCCACGCGCGTGAGTGAACCATGATTTCAATCAACGAAACCACTCATCGGGTCCGCCCGGTGGCGGCAAGGGTTTGTTGAGCACGCTTTGATCTTTCGGTATCGCAAGCCGTTCCTCGAGCAGAACGATGGCTTTCGAAACGCCATGAACGGGAAATCCGTCGCGCGTGCGCTCCCAATGCGCTGACAGCGCCTCGTAGGCATTTTCGGGAGTTTCAAAAATTTCAATCGCCGATGCCAGCAGATCCATTTGCGGATTTTCCCATGCCTGCAAAACGAAGAGCAGGGCCTTCATTGTTGGCGTGTGGTTGATCTTGCCCTGGGCATAGAGCCTTCTCGCCTCGGCCAATGCCTCGGCCTCACGACCATCAACGCGGGCCAATGCATAGAACGCCGAGCGTTTCACATAACCGAGCGCTTTGCCTGTCGCATCAGCCTTGCGGTAGGCGTCCGCCGCTGCGGCAAATGACGCATTTTTGTCACGGAAAGCAGGGTACTTGTTGGAATCGGAAAGCAGAAATCCATAACTTGCGAGCATGCTCCAATCATCGGGATTGTTGCGGATCCCCCTTTCGAGAAATACCCGCCCTTTCAGGATCGACATCCGCCATGCCTCGCGCCGGCGCAGTGGCGGCAGTTTTGAATCGTTGATGTAATACGATGCCGCGTTGTAAGCCATGTGCCATGAACCCGTTTCCCAGTAATAGCGAGTGTGCGGAGCCAGATCAACGATGGTGTTGAAGGTCTCCTCCACATCCTGCCAGCGTTGTTCGGTGAAATAAGTGAATGCCCGCAGATTCAAAAATGTCGCGACCAGAGTGCGCAGCCCGCCAAGAGCGACCGCCGAGCTCGTCTGGCCGATCTTATCGCGGGTGGTTATTTGCAGCGCCGGTGGAAACAAACCCGCGTCGCGCAGCGAATTTCCAAGCGCCTGCTCGTAAGGCATGCGTGCTGCTCCGAACGCGAGCAACGCCACCACCAATATCAAAATTTTGCACCAGCCTCTCACAGGATTAAAATTCCTTGTCCGCAAAAATGAACCAGGACGCGATAGTAAAGAACACCGCGTAATAGAGGCCAACCAGCGCCAACTTTGCGACGGCGATCATCGGCAGCACCTGACCCTCAATCACCGCATCGATCACATTGAAGAGCTGGAAATCCGGCAGCACTAGCGAAAGCAGCAGCGATGCGAGACGCGCAAAGACACCCTCACCCGCTTCGCCGGAATGCAGGTAGAGGTTGCGGGCATCCGCTTGAAAGTGACCGATGAAGTAGATCAGGAAACTGACAATCGTTGTGAACAGCGTGCTGGATGAAAAGGTGGAGATCAGCAAAGCCAGCGAGGCCATGATCGAAGCCCGCAGAAAGACCGCAAACACCGCTCCTTGCAGTGAGGCATTTGGCCCGCTTTCCAGCGTCTCGTTGCGAAGCGAAGTAATCGCGTCCTGCGGCCAACCCATTGCTTTTGCCATCTCCTCCTGCTGAGCGACGACCATGTTGGTGCGCACTTGAAGAACGGCGGTCATCAACGCATCCATCAAGGCCAGCGAAACAAAAACCAAAAGCAACACACCAAGAAGTTTGCCCGCGAGGTAATCAAATCGCGGCACCGGCTTGGCAAGGATCGTGTACAAGGTGCGATCCTCCGCATCCTTCGGCAAAAGCAGGGCGGTCGCCACCACGGATAGAACCACCGAGAACAAGGTCATCGCGCCTAGCGACCAGCTTTTGATCGAACGCAGCACATTTGCCCCCACCGCTTCAGGCCCTTCGTGCTGGGGCAGGTCGAAGAAATTACTCGCGATCGCGATTACCGCGAAGACCGCGAGAAAGTAAAATACCTTCATCCTCACAAGTTGCGTGAAGGTATGGGTGGCGATGACCCAGATGCGGCTCAAGTGTGAGCCTTTCGATGATGTGGCGGCGGTACTACTCATGGTGCGTCTTCGCTGATTTCACGCAGGAACAACCTCTCGAGAGTGGTGCGCGGCTTGCCGGTTTTCACCACCGATGCACCGGGCGTCGATTCGACCAGCTCCTTGATTTTTTCCAAAAGCTCGGGCGACGCGTCGCGCAACACGATCTCCGATTGATCTTCGATCGCGATCAGATCCTCGAGTTTGCCTTCGCGCACCATTTTGCCGCGAAAGATGATCCCGACCCGGTCGCAGACTTCTTGGACTTGTTCGAGAAGATGCGAGCAAAGGAAAACCGTGATGCCTCGCTCGCGAAGTTTGAGAATCAAATCGCGAATTTGTCGCGATCCCAGCGGATCAACTCCGGCAGTCGGCTCGTCGAGAATCACAAGCCGCGGCTCCTGGACCAATGCCTGCGCCAGCCCGATCCGTTGCAGCATGCCTTTGGAATATCCGCCAAGCCGACGATCGCGAGCTCCTTCCAAATCCACGAGCGCAAGCAACTCGCCGACGCGATCTTCCAGCTTGCGACCACCGAGCCCGCAAAGCTTGCCGTAGAACCTCAAGGTCTCGGCACCGCTGAGGTGTTTGTAAAAATACGGGTTTTCTGGCAGAAATCCGACTTCATCGCGCGAGTCGACCTTCAATGAATCGCGCCCGTAAATCGAGCATTGTCCGGACGAAGGAGCCACAAGTCCGAGCAACGCCTTCATCGTCGTCGACTTGCCTGAGCCGTTCGGGCCGATGAGCCCGTACACTTCGCCGGGCATGATGCGGATCGAGACATCGTCCACCGCACGCAATGGTTTGCGGCGAAAGGAGGTTTTGAACTCCTTCACCAGGTTGCGGATTTCAACTGCGGGGGCGGGATCAGACATCAACGGGGAAATACTAGTTTCGGGCACCGCGCATGGCAACGGGCAAATGCAGGCTCACAGGCAGATTCGCCGGAACAACACATCGAGCGGAAGCTGCAGGCCGATGTAGAAATCACCAAACTCGGCATAGCGTGCGGACACCTCGTCGAAGCGCATCTCATAGACGATCGCCTTGATGTCAAAAGTGTCCTTGGCCAGCAGCGTCACGCCCCACTCGAATTCATCCAGACCGGTCGATCCGGTGATGAGTTGGAGGATTTTCCCCGAATACTTGCGACCGACGCGAGCATGCCCCGCCATCAGCTTGCGGCGTTCCTCATAGCCGAGCGAATACCAATTGTCCTCGCCACTGCGGCGCTTCGACATCGGGTAAAAACAAATCACAGGCCAACCCGGCAGGACCGGATATAGCCGGTGCTTGAGGTAGTGCGCCATGCGCTCGTCGAACTCCACAAGCCCCGCCTCAAACTCCGCGCTCCCCTCGGTCATGCCCTTTTCACCAATCAGCGTTTCCGCCGAGTACTGCTCGCGGGTGGTGGTGTATTCCGAAGATTCGGTCTGTGAAAGGTAGGAATATGCCGGACTCAGAATGTCAGGCCCGAGCGAGAGGCTGATCTGTTTTTCAAACGCATTGAGCATCTGCAAGTCGGGTCCGAGCAGCATGAAGCCGAGATCGGCCTTGGGTGTCGTCACCGAAAACACCAGCAGATGCGTGTCGGGCGTAGCGCGGATCTCGTGCACGAGTTCGGTCAGCCTTGTCTTGGCCTGCCTTTTTTCGTCATCGCCATAGAGCGACCACTGCGCGTGATCGACATGATAAAACAAGTGCATCACATGCCAACCTTCTCGTGGCACGACCGGGGTGATTTCTGCGGCGGACATGGCGAAACAATCAGCGACGCTCGGTGGAAATGTCGATCTCGAAGAGCTTCACAAAATCATTTCCCAGAGAATTTTCCGCGCTACCCTCGTAGACCTCGACCCTCCAGGCCTTGGTTTCGCCGGTGCGGTAAGCCGCGTGCATGCCCGCGTCGTTGAAACCGGCGGTCGAGGCGATCGAAACTTTTTCCCCCGCCGAAATCTGGCGGGTCATGATGTCGCCCACCGAGTCGCCAAACTCATCGCGGAACAAAACGCGCAGCACCCCGTCACCTCCAGAGCAGTTCAGATCCAAGACCGGCAACAAGCGGGTGCCGCGACGCACGATGTCTGCCTCAGGGCCGCTTGTCACCACATCGCGCCAATAGGTTTTCGCGGACTGGACTGTGACATATTTACCTTTGACCGGAAATTTCACAACCTTGGAACTCAGCGTTTCCACCGGCAAACGCGTTGCCGAATAAAACAAAATTCCCGCCACCGCGCCCAGCAAAAGAACGACCAAGGCGATCATTCCGAATTTTTCGAGCACGGAAAACTTCACATGAGACTTAGACTTGGCCACCGGCGACGCAACCGCTTGGGCAACTTCTTTAGAAGTCACCGGCGCCTGTTCTGCTTCAGAGGCTTCGGGTTCATTGGACGCCAAGACCGAAACTTGCTCCACGGGCTCATCCACCATCGGCGCCTCGTGCAAAACCGGCTCTTCAGACGCGGCAGCCCCTTCCATCTTCGCAAGGTTTTTGGCCTCATCGACTTCGCGACCCGTGGATTTCCCACCATCATCCGCCCACTGCTCGAGGTCACCGAATTCACGCAAAAAATCAACCCGTCGCGTCGGTCGCTCGGCTGGCCTGATGTCGTGATTCCGGTTCACATTCAGCTTGATGCCATGGTCTTCCTGTTTGGTTGGCGCTGATTGAACCTGCGGATTTTTCTTTTCCGTAAAACTGGCGCTCACGATCCTTGGTGCCCGGGAGAGCTTCGCCGGAGGGATATCCTCGCCCACCGCGCCCAACAATTCCGCAGGCATCGGGCGGGACGATTCCTCATCGTCCAGGTTCCACAATTCGCTCTCCAGCGAGGCAGAGCTGTCGCTAAGGGGTGACGGGTCGGGTTTTTTGTCACGGGAAGCATCCCTCGGATCGTTGACGGAATCGGAACTCATGGCATGGTCTGAGAAGACTTTTTACTTCCGAAAATAAGCTTTGGCCAGCGCGAAGATGGGCCCGCCAACACGCAAAATTCAGGTTGCAAACGAGGGTTTTTGGGGGCATTGAAGTGCTCGCAACCACATTCCTCCCATGGCAGACCGAGAAGATAAGAACGCGGAAAACATCAATGGCAAATTCTATGTCGACAGCCAGTGCATCGACTGCGACCTCTGCCGCGAGACCGCCCCGGCCAATTTCACCCGCGCCGACGACGAAGGTTATTCGTATGTCTTCAAACAACCGGAAAACGATGACGAAGCCGCCCTGTGTCGCGAGGCCATGGAAGGCTGCCCGGTGGAAGCCATCGGCGAAGACGGCGACGCCTAATCGCCGCCTGCCATGAAACCCAAAGATCCATCCGGCGGAATCCGCGAGGAAATTCTGCGGGAATGGCGAGGCTGTGATGAGGCGATTGACACGAACGCCGGAGTCACGATCGCCGAAAAATGGATCCGCAATGTCCTCAAGTCGGTTGGTGCCGGCGACGGACTCGATGAAGAAGTCGTCCGCTCGACATGGAGGGAACTCGCCGGTGAATTTATCGCGAGTCACACCGAACCAGTTTCCGTGCGAAATGGCCACCTCGTGCTGCGCGTGACTCAACCCGCAATGCGATTCCATCTCGAACAACTAAAGCCGATGCTGCTCACTCGGCTCCGCGAACAGCTCGGCGAACAACGCATCAAGTCGGTGAAATTCACTCTCGGCTGAAACAACCACACTCCCATGTTTCGCAATCTCATTTTCGATTGGTCCGGCACACTCGTCGACGACCTCGGCCCGGTGATCGAGGCCACCAACGCGGTCTTTGAGCGCTACAATTTGCCAGCATTCGACCGCGACAATTTCCGCCGCCAGTTCCGCCTTCCCTACTCGGAGTTTTACGCCGAGTTCCTGCCCGACATTTCGCTCGCAGAACTCGAAACCCACTTCCGCCCGGCATTCAGCGCGGCAAAGACACCGGTGACCGTTCTGCCTCACGCCCGCGAAAAACTCGAGTGGTGCACGCAACACGGCATCCGCGCCTTTGTGCTGACCTCAATGGATACCCAAGCCTTCGAGCGGCAGATGGATGACTTCCAGCTTCGCCACCATTTCGAAGCGACTTACTCGGGCATCATCGACAAGCGCGACATGATCCACCGGATCATCGAACAGCATCGACTCAAACCACACGAGACCGCCTTTGTCGGCGACATGACCCACGATGTGGAAACCGCGCGCCATGGTGGGCTTTCATCGATCGCCGTGCTCACCGGTTACCAGCATCCGGAAGTGCTCGCCGCCGTGCGTCCCGACCTCACGGTGCCCGACCTCGAAGTGCTGCGCAATCTCATGCACCGACAAGTCGCAGCGCGTCCGATCACCACCGTCGGCGCGTTGATCCATGACGGTGCGGGCCGCATCCTCATGATTCGCACCCACAAGTGGTCAGGCCTCTGGGGCATTCCCGGCGGGAAAATCAAACGCGGCGAATCATCGCTCGATGCCCTCACGCGAGAAGTTCTTGAGGAAATCAACCTTCAAATTTCCGACATCGAATTTGTGCTAAACCAGGACTGCATCGCATCGCCTGAATTCATGCACCCGGAGCATTTCATCCTGCTCAACTATGTCGCCCGCGCCACCGGTACGGATGTGCGACTCAACGACGAGGCCGAAGAGTTCGTATGGCTCACACCCGCCGAAGCACTCAAGCTGCCGCTCAATACCCCGACCCGCGTGCTGCTCGATGAAGCACTCGCCCGCAAGCTCATCCCTCACGCCCATGCCTGACGAAATCGAAATCCGCCGACTCAAGGTCCATGCCCACATCGGTGTGCCCGATGATGAACGCTCGGCACCGCAGGTTCTGCTCATCACCGCGCGACTGACTCCAAGCCAAGGCTTCGATGGTCTTGCCGATGAGATCACGCACACGGTCGATTACCACGCGGTCGCGATCCAAATCCAAGAACTCGCCGCCGCACGCCCGCGCAAACTGATCGAAACACTCGCCACCGAGCTCTGCGATTTTCTGCTGCGCAACCACCCGCTTGCGAAGGTGGCGATCAGCATCGAGAAACACATTCTGCCCGACACCGAATGTGTCGCCGTGCACATCGAGCGCAGCCGCTGATCGCATTCACGAAAGCTCGCCGCCGATCCACGCGAGAAATTCCTGATTGCCATCCGTGCCGGTGATTGGCGAGGCAATCAGCCCGCGCCACTCGCGTCGGCATTCATCCACGACAAAGCGCCGGATCTTTTCCACCGCCCGCTCATGCAAGGCCGGATCGCGCACGATGCCACCCTTCGAGATATCCTCACGGTCGAGTTCGAACTGCGGCTTGATCAAACAAACAACGCTGCCCTCGTCATCGAGCACCGAAAAAACAGCCGGCAAAACTTTGGTCAGCGAAATGAAAGAAAGATCCATCACCGCCAGCCGGACTTTTTCCCCGAGATCCTCCGGCACCATGTGACGCGCATTGAATTGCTCTTTCACCACCACCCTCGGGTCGTTGCGTAGTTTCCACACGAGCTGATTGGTGCCGACATCCACCGCGTGCACCTTCGCCGCCCCATGCTGCAAAAGGCAGTCGGTAAAACCACCGGTCGACGCACCGACATCGATGCAGACCCAAGCGGTAGGATTGATCCCGAAAGCCTCCAGCGCTCCCTCGAGCTTGATCCCTCCCCGCCCGACAAATTTCGGCTTTTCCCTGACTTCAAGCGCCGAGTCCTCCGCCAATTTCTGCCCCGGCTTGTCGATCACCCGATCACCAATCCGCACCTCGCCGGCAAGGATCAGGCGCTTGGCCTGCTCCCTCGACTCACATAGCCCCTTCTCGACCAGAAGGACATCGACTCGCTCAAGTTTCATCGGATTTCACCGCCAGCATATTTGCCCTAGCCTAATGCGCAAGCCGCGGCTCTTAATCCATTCACACCCGCCTTGCCAGCCACCCGGCTTGAAGTATCTTCGTGCCCTCGCCCATGACCCAGTTTCTGAAAAAATTCCTCGGCATGAACTGGCTCATGGTTCTCGTGATGTATGCCCTACTGGCATTCGGCGTGTTGATGATCGAGAGCGCCGCAAGGCACTTATACATCGGCGAGCAGGGCCTCAAGGAATTCGGCGGCGCCGGAGCATGGTACGCTTCGATGCAACAAAAATGGATCGTCCTCGGCAGCGTGGTGTACTTCGCCACCGCCCTCATTGACTACCGCTGGATCCGCTGGCTCGGCATCCCATTCTACTTCGTAGGTCTGGGATTGATTATCCTTGCCATGCAGCAGGACGATTCGGTTCACCGCCTCTCACTCTTCGGACTCAGCTTCCAACCAGCACAACTCGGCATCACCTCCGGCATCATCCTGATTGCTTGGCTTTCGCAGGACCTGCCAAAACTTCATCCGTGGTTTGCATCGCCGATTGCACGCATTTCTCTCATCGCATCGATCGCCGCCGTGCCATTTCTCATGGTGATGAAAATGGGCGACATGGGTTCGGCTTTGGTTTGGATCCCGGTGGTGGTGGTCGCACTGCTCGTGACCGGCATTCCGTTTCGATATCTCACCTTCATGGGCCTCATCGGGGCCGGACTTTTGCCGCTGCTCTATTTCGTGGTGTTGCCGATGGTTTCAAAACGCGGACCCGAACGCATCGACACATGGTTGCGCATGCTGCAAGGGCGTGAGGTCGATACGAGCAACGAAGCCTATGCGCCCTACAACATCTCGATGGCTGTCGGCAAAGCCGGATGGAAAGGTGTCGGCTGGAATGCGGGACCCGAAACCGGCTCGCTGCATGCGAAAGCATTCATCCCCAAAGACACCGCACACAACGACTATATCTTCGCAGTGATCGCCGAAGAAACCGGATTTCGCGGCGGCCTCATCATGATCACAGCCTTCGCCATTCTCATGGTGCAGGGCCTCATCATCGCCTTCTACAGCCGCGATGTCACAGGCCGCCTGCTCGCGAGCCTCGTCGTCGCACTATTTTTTGCCCATGTCTTCGAAAGCATTGGCATGTGCCTGCTGCTCACCCCAATCACCGGCATCCCGCTGCCACTCGTGAGCTATTCGGGAACCTTTGTGGTGGTCTGCATGATGCTCCTCGGCCTGGTGCAAAGCGTCTGGATCCACCGCGCCCCCGAGTCGTCCGGCAGCGAATTCGGGAAAATTGCCTGATTTTCCCGTGCATTCCACTCCATGACGGTTTTTCAGGGCTTGCCCGCCGATCACTGCGAGGTTATTTCGCGCGCGCATGGCAAAGAAACCAGTAGTGCTGATTATTCGCGACGGATGGGGCGTCAACCCCGGCGGTCAAGCCACCGCTCAAAAGGATGGCAACGCCACTCTCCTCGCCCACACCCCTTTTCACGATGAAATGCTCGCCGCCTACCCCAAGGGCTTCCTCAGCGCCTCGGGTCTCGATGTCGGCCTGCCCGATGGGCAAATGGGAAACTCGGAAGTCGGACACCTGAATCTCGGCGCCGGCCGCATCGTGTATCAGGACCTCACGCGCATCAACAAAGCCATCGCCGAAGGCACGCTCGCACAAAACCCGGTCTTCACCACCGCTCTCGAAAAAGCGAAGTCCGGCCGGCTCCACTTCATCGGACTTGTTTCCGACGGCGGCGTCCACAGCCATCAGGATCAACTCATCGCGATGATCCGCCTCGCTCATCAAGCCGGCGTGAAGGATATCATGATTCACGCGATCACCGACGGCCGCGACACCTCGCCCACCGGCGGCGAGGGCTATCTCGCAAAAGTCGAAGACGAAGCCGCCAAATGCGGCGCACGCATCGCCACCGTGATCGGACGCTACTTTGCGATGGACCGCGACAAGCGCTGGGACCGCGTGAAACTTGCTTGGGACGCGATCGTGCTCGGCAAAGGTGAGCCGCGCGAGATCCTCGCCAGCGAGGCTGTTGCAGATTACTACCGCAAGGACAAGACCGATGAGTTCATGCCGCCGATGATCTTTGCCGAGGCCGACACCCAACGCATCCGCGACAATGATGTGATCCTCTTCTTCAACTTCCGCGCCGACCGTGCCCGCGAAATTTCCGATGCTTTCCTCAAGCCCGATTTCGATGGCTTTGACCGTGTCGTCACTCCCAAGACCCACTATGTGACGCTCACCGAGTACGACGAAACCTACACCTGCCCGGCCATCTTCGCGCCGGAGAAGCTCGACATGGTCCTGGGCGAAACGGTGGCCGCCGCTGGTCTCACCCAACTCCGCATCGCGGAGACGGAGAAATACCCGCATGTCACCTATTTCTTCAACGGTGGCGTCGAAAAATCCAACGCTGGTGAAGACCGAGTGATCATTCCCTCGCCCAAGGATGTGCCGACCTATGACTTCAAACCGCAAATGAGCGCGCCGGAAGTCACCAACACCGTGGTTTCCAAACTCAAGGACTACGACCTGGTGATTCTCAACTTCGCCAACCCCGACATGGTCGGTCACACCGGCGTGGTCGAAGCCGCGATCAAAGCCGTCGAAACGATCGACGCGGGAGTCAAAGCGGTCGTCGAGGAAACCCTCCGCCTCGGCGGCAAACTCCTCATCACCGCCGACCATGGAAACTGCGAATTCATGCGCAACCCCGATGGCTCACCCAACACCGCGCACACAACCTTCCTCGTTCACGCGGCCTATGTCGCCAGCGACTCGGATAAAATCAAAGTGAAGGACGGCATCCTCGCCGATGTCGCCCCCACCCTGCTCGACATGTTGGGCGTGCCCAAGCCCTCCCAAATGACCGGCCACTCACTGCTCGAGAAGAAGTGAGTTAAGGAGGCACCACACTCCTGTGGTGCTCTTCAACCATGGAACGCACGACAAGAGTGTCGTGCCTCCTTACGGCTTGCCTCTACGCGTAGGTTGAAATTTCAACAACCGCGCCGGACCTTGCTTGCTTGCGCAAATCGCCTCACACCGCTTGGGCATTGTTGCTCAACCAATTTCGCAGTCCGCTGGTGCTTCTGTTGCTCGCGGCGATGGCGATCTCGCTGTCAATCGGCGAACGCATGGATGTGCTGATGGTACTCGCGGTCGTGCTGATGAGTACAATGCTTGGTTTCTGGCAGGAATACCGTGCCTCAAATGCGGTGGCCGCCTTGCTGAACCTGATCCAAACCAAGACCACCGTCCTGCGCGATGGCATCGAAGTAGAAATCCCGGCTGACGAGGTGGTGAAGGGCGACATCGCCATTCTCAATGCCGGCGACACCATCTCTGGCGACGGAGTCCTCATCGAATCGAAGGATTTGTTCGTCGATGAATCCGCACTCACCGGTGAGAGTTATCCCTCTGAAAAAAATACCGGCAGCGTACCGGAAAATGCCAAGCAAAGCGAAAGAACCAACGCGGTCTTTGAAGGCACCCATGTCGTGAGCGGCACCGCCCGTGCCATGATCATGACCACCGGCACACAAACAGAGCTCGGCCGTATTTCCGAGCGGCTTCGCTTGCGTGCGCCAGAAACCGAATTCGAACGCGGTCTGCGACGCTTCGGCGAATTGTTGATCCGCGTGACACTGGTTTTCGTGATCATGATTTTTGCGATCAATGTCTTCTTTCACCGCCCGGTGCTGGAATCATTCATGTTCGCGCTCGCACTGGCCGTGGGCATGACGCCCGAGCTCCTTCCTGCCATCGTGAGCATCACCCTTGCACGCGGTGCCAAACGCATGGCCGAGGAACATGTGATCGTGCGAAAACTTTCGGCGATCGAAAATTTCGGCAGCATGAGCGTGCTTTGTTCCGACAAGACAGGAACCCTCACCGAGGGGCGCGTTAAACTGCACGCTGCTATGGATGCCGATGGCCGCGAAAGCTCAAGCGTCCGGCTTCACGCGGTGCTCAACGCCACCTTTGAAAGCGGCTTCACCAACCCGATCGACGAAGCGCTGCGATCGGACGCCGAAGTCAAAACCGAGGGCTACACCAAGTTCGATGAAGTACCATACGACTTCATCCGCAAGCGGCTCAGCGTGGTGGTTGCGCATGAGGCAAACGCCAGCCACCTGATGATCACCAAGGGCGCCTTTGCCAATGTCATGGCCACCTGCACCAAGGTGGCAACCGACAAGGGCGAAACAACCCTAACCAACATGCGCGAGGCCTTGCAGCAGCAATTTCACGATTACAGTGTCGCAGGCCATCGCGTACTTGGCATCGCAACGCGCGATGTGACTGGCGACCCGATCATCAACAAGGACGACGAGCGCGACATGACCTTCGAGGGCTTTCTGCTCTTCGAGGACCCACCCAAGCCGGATGTCATGACCGCCATCAATGACCTGCAGAACTTGGGCGTGAGCTTCAAGCTCATCACCGGCGACAACCAACTCGTCGCCCGTTATTTAAGCCAAAGTGTTGGCATCAAAAATCCGAATCTGCTGACCGGTTCTGAGTTAAGGCAGCTGAGCGATGCGGCATTGGTCAAGCGGGTTGGCGAAATCGACATTTTCGCCGAAACCGAACCGAACCAGAAAGAACGAATTCTTATCGCTCTTCGAAAATCGGGCGAAGTGGTGGGTTTCCTCGGCGATGGCATCAATGACGCCTCTGCCTTGCACGCCGCCGATGTGGGGATCTCGGTCGATAGCGCCGTCGATGTCGCAAAGGAAGCCGCCGACATCATCCTGATGCGTCACGACCTCGGCGTCCTTGCCCGTGGCGTGCGCAATGGCCGCATCACATTCGCCAACACGCTCAAGTACATCTACATCACCACCAGCGCAAACTTCGGCAACATGTTCAGCATGGCGGGCGCCTCGTTTTTCATGCCCTTCCTCCCCCTGCTCCCCAAACAAATTCTGCTCAACAATTTCCTCTCCGATCTGCCCGCGCTCACCATCGCCACCGATAGCGTCGACCCCGAACAAGTGAGTCTGCCACGCCGCCTCGACCATCACTTCATCCGCCGATTCATGATCGCCTTTGGCCTGGTCAGCTCGGTCTTCGACTACCTCACCTTCGGCGCACTGCTTATCGTTTTTCGCGCCACCGAAGCACAATTCCAAACCGGATGGTTCATCGAGTCGCTCATGACCGAGCTGTTCATCGTGATGGTGATCCGCACCCACCGCCCGTTTTTCCGCAGCAAGCCCGGCCGCATCCTCGCAATCGCCACGCTCTTGGTCGCCGCGACCACGATCACCCTCCCCTATACCGCGCTTGGCAAAATTTTCGGCCTCGTGCCCCTGCCATGGCACATCATGCTCACCTTGATCGGCATCACCACACTTTACCTGCTGGCAAGCGAGTTAGTGAAACGCCTCATGTTTGCCCGACTAACGCAAGCCGACTCTCGATCACGAAAACGCCGATGAAGCTAACCGCATGCTACGCGCGATCTTCGCCCTTCTTGGCATTTTCCAAAACCATCGCCACCGCGCCGAAGATCAGCACGACAAGCATCGCGAGGTAAAAGCCCCAGATCGTCGATTTACCGGCGGTGAAGCCGTAGTTGTGCAAACCAACTCCGAGGAAATTCACATGCCACCACGAGAAGGTCACGACGATCGCGGTAAAGACCGATGCCAAGTGGAGTCCCCACTCGCGCAGAAATCCACCCAGCCGCCCATGAAGGATCGCCAGCGTCCAAAGCACAATCATCAGCGCGCCATTTTCCTTCGGATCCCATCCCCAAAAGCGGCCCCACGAATAGTTGG
This sequence comes from Akkermansiaceae bacterium, assembly GCA_947462835.1. Taxonomy (GTDB): domain Bacteria; phylum Verrucomicrobiota; class Verrucomicrobiia; order Verrucomicrobiales; family Akkermansiaceae; genus Luteolibacter. Next base: position 10,825 of record CANHQM010000019.1, on the reverse strand, counting down.
CCCAGATGCCACCGAGCACAGTACCCACGAGTGATAGGAACAATGTGAGGCAGATCATGCCATAGACCGCACGCGTCAATGAACGGCGCAGGCCCGCATCACCACCATCGAGCCCAAGGCCTCGCATCAGGATGTAGCCAGTCGACATAAACGCGCTCAACAATCCACCGGAATATCCCAGCGTGATGGTGATGACATGCGTTGCGAGCCAGAAATTCGAATCCAACACCGCCACCAGCGGATCCATGTGATCCTTGGCATCGCCCAATTCATATCGCCGCGCGAGAATCATCAGGACCGTGCCAATGATCGGCGATAGCCCGAGCGCGAAACGACGCCCGACCATCCATTCAACGATCAGCGACAACATCACCACCGTCGTGCCGATGAAGATGATCGTGTCATAAAGATTTCCGACCGGCGGACGACCCATGATGATGCAACGCATCACGATTGCCGAAACGCAGCACGCAAGGCCGGCAAGGGTCAGCCCCCACACCGCCCACGACAAACCCGTGGCAAGCTTTGAACCACCGCCGAACCACATGCCAAGCGCCGCAAGGGTGCCCATCAGGAAAAATGCCACGGCATAAAGGAACTTATCGCTGCGTTGATAAATCGTTTCGAGCGGCACCGATCCGCCCTCGCCGCGAGCCTTGGCCCTCGCTTCAATTTTCTCACGAAAGGCCGCCCAGTGCTTGCGGAATGCAACTTCATCACCCGAGCTTCGTGCAATCGCTTCAAGCGCCTTCACATCGTCAATCGAAGTCTCGGCATCTTTAGCGCTGCCGGTCATGACGTTCATGATCGCATTGCCCGCGCTTTGCCATTGCTTGTCGGATGCTTCCGCGGGTGGCAGCACAAACAAGCCGAATTTGGCGAAATTCGCCGCATCCAAAACCTGCTGGAGCAGACCCTGCAAACGCCCGCCCATCGCGTTTCCGGCCGCGCGCGACTCTTCGATCTGACTCCGGATCTGCGGCGCTGTCATCATCAGCGCGCTCATCTCCGCACGACGGTCCGGCCCACCAGCCTCACCGGATCCAGGCAGCACCACACCCGCCCGCGCAAAGGAAAAATAGCCAAGCAGACTCTCGTAAGTGCGCATGTTGATCGACAGATCCGCGAGTTGGTTTTGCAGCGGATCGCGCTTCTTCGCTTCAATCATCTCAAAGCCCTTCACCAGCTCACCAAGCTTCTCACGACCGAGCTCAAGTTCTTCGTAAGAATAACGATCGCGCTTGCCGCGGGGTTTCACGCCGATCGCCTCGAGCGCCGCCGAGTTGTCGACCCGGAAGGTCGGTTGGCGCATCGCAAACTGCGGGCGGAAAAGAATGTCGAGCAACCACGCGGTCGGCTTCACCCGGTATTCCTTGCCTTCGGCATCGGCAAGTTTCATCGAGCGCGCACCATGAATGCTCAGCATCGCGAAACCGGCATAAGTGCCAAACGGCTTGATCCGACCACCATCCTGCAAAGGCAAGGTCTCAACCTCGCGCAAGGTCTCCTTCGACCACGGGATATAGCCCTCGACGCTGCGCAGTCCGCCTTTCGGCATCATGTCGACGAGCATGTTGTAAAATGCGGCGCACACTCCGACCGCAATTATCACTGCCGCAATGCGGCGCCCTGCACGCGATGGTTGGTCAGACATGGTTCTTCTTGCGGCTGGTGTTTCCGAGGTAGGTGAAAAGCTTGAGCAGGAATGTCACCATCATGCCGAAGGCAACGATGTAGAGGCTGTACTCGGGCCACATGTCGGCAGGATTGTGCACGACCTCGAAGACCGAATAAAGCTTCTGCCCCGGACCCGCGCCGGGCGGACCGTAACTCGCTTGGAAAAAGGTCAGCCCCTCATAGCGCATCGGCTCGTTCATCTGAATCGTCACCTTCGATTCATCGCCCTTTTCGATGCGCGTGACATGACTCACAAACTTCGCAGGCCTTGTTGTTCCCGGGTGGAACTCGGCGTTGAATTCATCCAAGCGCAGCGCGAATGGCATCGGCCACAGGCGTTTGCGCATGTCGACAGTGAAGACGCGGTTCTCATGCTTGATGGTGAATGGATGAAAACTCGCACCTGCAAGAATGAAGGGCGTCTGCTTGCTGCCATCACGATTGACGACCCGGGCGTAGCACGCCGCGGTATTGGACTCGGCATTCACTTCCTCCGGCCGCGGCATGAGGTAGTAGCCATCGACCACCAAAGGACTGCCGCTCGGCGCACGCTCGACGACCGATACGGGCAATGCGTTTATCTCGTATCCGGCAATCTCCAGATCAAAGGGCAAGTTCGGGAATCGGAAAAACCGCTGCTTGCCGCGCGTGAGATCCGAAATGTCACGACCGCCAATCACATGAATGTCTGCCGGCTTGCCATCTTTGACCTCAGCGACCTCGACGACATATTCGAAGTAATCTTCCGCAGCGTCGTTGGTCTCACCTTCGCCCACCGCCATGTTTCCGCGTTGCGAAAAGTGGTGCGCCACACCGCCCGCGATGAGCATGAAAATGATGCCAAGGTGCGAGATCAGGTTGCCGATGTGCTTCCATCCCTTGCGGATCCGAATCACGCCACCGAGCGTGAGATTGATCACCAAGATCACGCCGACCCAATAACCACCGGGCAATGGCAAGGGAACCATGCGGCCGCCAATCTCCGGCAAAAGAAATGGCGTACGCCAGTCGAAATACTTTTCCAACGTCGCATAAAGACCCCTGTCGATCTGCTCCAAGGTCGCGAACCAGGTCAGCAAGCCAAGGATGATCAAGAGGATCGTCGCCAAGCCAAAGCCGGACAAGACATCAAAGGCCTTGCCAAGCCAGCTTCTCGATTCGCGTTTCGGTGATGGGTCGGATGCAGTCATGCCAGTGATTTCAGCGCGGGCTTTGATCGACAATTTTCAAACTTTTCGCAAAGGCCTCGAGAGTGGCGGCAGCCGCTTTGACCTCCGCCTTCGGCCCCACCATTTTGACCGTGAGAATGCGATCGCCGGCATCGCACACAACACCTGCCAGCGCGTATCCCGGCTTGGGTCCGGCACCCATGCCCGAGGCATAGGTCCCTTCGGCCTCGACCCACACGCCCTCGAATCCAGCCACCGGAACCTTGCGCATTTCCGCCAAATTCTGCGGACTGATTTTTCCCACCTCGAACTGTCCCAACCAGCGGTTGATGTTATCCAGCACGGTGCCCGATGCGATCGATACCCAAGCCTCGCCCAGGCCGCTTTCGCCGAATCGATAGTTGAGCTGACGAAACTGCGAGGGCGGCAATTCGAGCCAACCGAGTGGCGTCTCGCCCTTCACCGGGCTCGGCTTTGCATCACGAAAACGCTGATCGCTCGTCGCGTTGAGCATCGCGGGCTTGTCGCGGGTCGAAAGCGCGCGGGTTTCGGTCACAACGACCTCTTTTTTTTCGCTGCACGAGCAGAAAATTATGCCGCAGACGCCAATAACGGGTGCGATACGCATGACGGCGAGGCTGTAAACCCGCATCTGGGACCGCGCAAGCGGAATCGAGCAATTTCACCGCCGGATTTTTTGTGCATGCACTGCCATTCCCGCCCGCCTAGAATCCGCAGCGAAACCTGCCCGCATGCCCGCCTTCTCCACCTGCTGGAACAGCTACCGCCACACCGATGGCGAGCCGATGATCGAGGAAATCGTCGACCTCGGCTTCGATCGCATCGAGCTCTCCCACGGCATGACCATCGCCAAACTCCCCGGCATCCGCAAAGCCCACAAACGCGGGCTCTTCACCTGCACCGGCGTCCACAATTTTTTCCCCTCGCCCGTCGAGGTGATGATCGATTCGCCCGATGCTTATCAGTACACCTCACACCGCCCGGCCGACCGCCAACGCGCGATGGCGATGACACTTCAAAGTTTGGAAAGCGCTGCAGAGTTTGAAGCGAAGTACCTCGTCTTGCACATGGGATCGGTACCCATGAACCGCAAGCGATGGACCAAGGCGCTTACCACACAGCTTTCGGAAAAAGGCCCGCACGATCCCTCATTCATCAAACGCAAATTGCAGTTTGTAAAAAAACGCGAAAAAATTTCCGCTCTCTACTACCAACGAGCGATCGAATCACTTGGCACCCTCGCCACACGCGCCGCCGAGCTCGGCGTGAAACTTGCCATCGAATCACGCTCACGCTTCGAGGACATGCCAACCGAGCGCGAAATGATCGCGCTGCAAAACCATTTCGCCGATAATCCATGGATCGGCTACTGGCACGACTTCGGCCATGTGCAGCTGAAGCACAACCTCGGCCTGCTCGATCACGCGCAGTGGCTCGAGACGATTTCGCCGCACCTGATCGGCGCCCATGTCCACGATGTGAAATGGCCTGCATCCGACCACCGCCCACCCTTCACCGGCACACTCGATTACGCCGAGCTCTTCAAATTTTTTCCTGCAAATTGCCCGCTCGTTTGGGAAATCAACCCCGGCCACGATGCCGCAAAAATCAAAGCCGCCCTCGCAAAATGGCGGGTGCTCCTGCCCGACCGGGATTGATTGAGATCCATCTCCCTAACATTGCCCCCTGCTCCACCCCCATATCATCCAGCGGTCAGGAAATGGGAAAAAACGCGGATGGACCATTTGGCAACAAGGCAGGGTCGATCCTTTTATCAAGCGTGGCCAGTCGGGCATCGTGATGAATGGCCAACGCAAGCAGATAGTAATCGGTCAAATCCCGGCAAACCGGCAGTTCGCGATAAGACGCCGCATCGGTTAGGGAAACAGCATCAGGCCAGAATTGATGACCAGGACGTGCGAGAAGTTCGCGCAAAACGATGCGAGCACCCTGGGTGGAACCGGGCCCTTGAGGGTATTTCGGATGTCCGAAAATGCGGATGAAACCATTCTCAACCAATGGGCAAGTGGCCCAACCATCGCGTCCATGTTTTTGAAAGAAGGTCTCGACCGGTTGGTGATGCTCATGGTCCAGATCCGCCATGGCAATGAGCACATTGATATCAAGAAGGTGCATAGTCAGATTCCTTCCTCATCCATGAGTTGACGAACCATCTCAGTGGTCACACGGGCACCGCGGTGCGGAAGGCGCAGCACACCATCCTCGCCGCGAACAAAGGGGCTATTCTGCTGAGGGGCAGCAGGCTCAATTTCACGACGCAAGGCATGTTCCACCATGGCTTTGAGCGAAATCCGACGCCTAGCCGCAATGCTCTTAGCCTCAATGAGCAAGTCATCGGGAAGGTCAAGAGTGGTCTTCATATGGGTGACCATATGGTTTTACGGCAGCTTGTCAAGTCACGCTGGCACACTAGTCCATGCATTTGGGAAGCCACCTCACGCCCCCAGATCCGAATCATAGTCCTTTGGCGCGCGCACGATTTTCTCGACTGGATGCTTGGAATGAATGAATGAATGCTAGGAATTTGCTTTTTCACCTAAGGCGGAGAATACACTGGGGAGCCGTGGAAAGGGGAAAAGGGGGTTATCCTCGGTGGCGACATTTGACTGGATGTCGCGATAGAACCAAAGGGCGGCCCAGAAACGGGAGAGGGTGCGGTTCGGCTTCAGTCTATAAGTCGCTGACCCGGATTCGCATGGTGCGGATCTCTTTATACCGGTAGTCCCATGCCTTTTCCTTTACGGTTTCCGGTTTCCACGCGTAGAGAACGTACAGCCATTCCACGCCATCCACTGTTGACAATAGCGCCTGCGGCACATGCGAGCTGGCCATTCCCTCGGGTCGGAGATAGCCCAGATAACTCCAATCCACCCCATTTTCGGATTCGGCCATGGTCAACAGACGCCCGTCGCCACCGAGCGATTCGGGGTAGTTGGGAGTGTCTGCAAAAGCGTAGTACTTTGTGCCCACTTTGATCACGCACGGATTGGGATAGTCTTTCAGCAATGGTTGTTTTTCCGCCCGCAGGACCTCCCACGCGCCGGAGTTCATAAAATCCTGGCTGTTTTCCGCGCAGCCCATCGAAAGAAAAGTGCCGGGGTGATAATAGTCAAACCAGAGCCTCCATCGGCCGTTATCCCACAGCAACGAGGGGCGGTGGTAGGAGCCGTAGTAATCAGCGGGCGGCTTCGAGTTGTCGCCTGATGCAAGAAGCCAACGGTTTGCATCCTCCTTCCCCCAGATCACAATCGGTGTTTTCGTGATGCTCCAGTCAATGCCGTTGGTTGATTTCGCGCCCATCACGCAGTTGATCAGATGCAGCTTTCTGCCGCCATCGGCATCCACCACCGTCTCGACACCTACGGACGAGTAAGCCATGAAATAGGTGTCGTCCTTTTTGACCACAGAAGGATCGCCCGCGGCCCAGCAGTTCCACTTCTCTTGGCCTCGCGATAACACCGGGACGAACTTCTTCGGGTCGCCGGTGCCATCCCAGCGGCCATCGCCGGCATACACTTCCCAATGGAACATATCCTTGGAGCGGGCGTGATAGATGGCATCACCACCCCCCGTGCTGATGTTGTTCTCTTCCGCGGCCCACCCAAACAGCCACATTTTGTAGGGATAGGGTTGCCCGGGCTCATGCACCACGCACGGATTGTAAAGGTTGTAAAACGGTCCCAGAATCGGCTGGTGGTTGACCTCCCATTTACTGGTGAGATCGGTCATCCGCTCTGCTGCCCAACATGGCACAAGCCAACCCAGTAAGATGACCCCGGACAGCAGCAGATACGACGTGGATATAGCGCGGGTGCGTTTTACCGGTGTAATGCTAGGTCTTGAAGAGCCGAAAATGCTAGGAATTTGCTTTTTCACGCAGCACGCAGAATGTCCTGAAGAGCCGAACCGTGCAAGGGGAAAAGGGGGTTGGCCGCATGATTCGCTGCCGCGCCGTGCGGTCTGGGCTGGGCGGCTTCACCCTCGGCGCCAAGTCCGAGGACACAAGCGGTTTCGGGCCCGCTGCTGACTCCTCGAAGCCCATGACTCGCAGCCGGGAGTGACGCCGGTCTAACGAGTATCGACACCGATGGATGAAATGGCGGGGCATCGCCAAGGCGGGCCGCGGCGAAGCATTATGGCGGCGGCTTGGGTGACGTGCTGGTTGCGTCAGCCAGGGGCAAATTCAGGAACCCGGCGATCCGTTCTCCGGCAGTCTCCAACGCCCATCTCCTACCCGCTACCCGAGCGAGACGGGGTCACTTCCCGGCCGATCGCTGAGACTGGCTGCCGACACCCTCGTCGACCTGTCCGATGCGTTGATCGCGAAAACAGGCGACCGCTTGATCTTGGGCGGAATTCTGGCCGATCGCTCACGGAACGGCGAGCGGGTCTGCCTGCACTATCGCGTGCCGGACCCTGACGCCGACCAGCCTGAGTCGATTCTCGATTGGCCTGCCCGGCCCCGCGTCACCGCACCAAGGCGCCGTCGCTTCCGAGGCGGTGCCGCATCATCCGGATCTCCGTATAGCGATAATCCCACGGCTGCACGATCGGCTTGTAGGCGTAGAGGATGTAAAGCCACCCGTCCATCACGAGCGCCTCGGGCACATGGGAGCAGGCATCCGGTTCGGGCTCGAGATGCCCCAGCACCTCCCAGTCGAGGCCGTCGCGCGAGCGGGCCAGCGTGAGCATCCGTCCCTCGCCGCCGATGTCCGGCGGATAGTTTGGGGCATCGCTCACCGAGTAGAGCCACTCGCCCGCCCGCACCACGCAGGCGTTCGGCCAGTCGCGGATGAGCGGGGCGTCGTCGGCCCGCACGATGCGCCAGGCGGCGGCGTCCAGCAGATCGCCACCGGTCTCCGCATAGCCCATCGAGAGGAACGTGCCCGGGAAGTAGTAGTCGAACCACAGCCTCCACCGGTCACCATCTCGCACGAGAGTGGGCCGGTGGTAGCCGCCCATGTAGCCAGCGGGCGGATCACCCACCTTCCCGTCTTGAAGCTCCCAGCGGTTGGAGTGCTCGCGAGACCATCGTGCGATCGGCGCCGCCGACTTCGTCCAGCGGATTCCGTCCACCGAGGTCGCGCCCATGACGCAGCAGGTGAAGAAGATATGCTCCTTGCCGTCTGCATCCCGCACTGTTTCCATGCCAACCGATGAAAAGGCCATGTGCAGGACGCCGTCGTGCAGGACGACCGACGGGTCGCCGTTGTGGAAGTTGTCGTAGGGCTTGTCGTCCGCCGTGACGACGGGCACCCACAACGAAGGCGTCATCGTGGCGTCCCACTTGGCGTCGCCCGCATACACCTCCCAGCGCTCCATGTCTCTCGACCGGGCACAGAAAATGGCGTCGAAGCCGGGGTGGCCCGGGTTGCCCTCCTCGGCCGCCCAGCCGAAGAGCCACATCCGAAAGGGATATTCGTCGTCGGGCACGCGCACCACGGAGGGGTTGTAGAGGTTGTGGAAGCCCTTGAGCAGCGGCTCCCGCGTAATCTCCCAGCCGGCGGTGATGTTACGGAGCCGATTCGGTTCGACGGGCTCTGCGATCGCATGGCACGAGACGGCCCAAGCCAGCGCTGCCCACACCACCGGTCGAATGCTAGGAATTTGCTTTTTCATCTAAGGCGGAGAATACACTGGGGAGCCGGCCTGGAAAGGGGAAAAGGGGGTTGCGGGGGAAAAGGGGAGAGTTTTGGTAAAAGCTGAAATGCTGAAAATCTAAAAAACTGAAATTCGAGGGACGAAGACGCTCATTTCCGTTCATTTCGTCACGGATTGCAGACTTAAGGGTACAACTCCCCCGCCCTGCTGCGACTTTCGTTCTGCTGCGGGGTCTATTGTTGTGGGCCTCCTGCTTATCAAGTGTTTTCGAGAACCAAGATGCGGTCGTCGTCCAAGTGGATTTCCTTGGGTTGCCATGTTTGGCTTTGGTCGAAGCCAGCAAGGTCGGGATTCGATGAATTCCTTGAACGATTGAACCAGTCGAGATCCGGATCATAGTCCTTTGGTGCAAGCACGATTTTCTCGACCGGATGTTTGGTCACGAGATGGCCGATCGCCACTACAGCAAAGAGCGGATGAATTTTATGCCCCCGAACGGGAGCATAGTTGTTTTTTACGCTCGATATGGATGATATGCTACCGTTAAGGAACAAAAATGCTTGTTTTTGATCTTCCAAGACCGTATTTTCCCGAGCGGGAACTAAATTGGATACATTGGATGCCATGAATGCGAAAAAATTGGGAGCCTTGGTAAGGATGCGCCGAAGAGAGCTTAAGCTGAATCAGTCAGAGCTCGCGCTGGTGGCGGGCACAGGGCGCCGTTTCGTCAGTGATTTGGAAAATGGCAAAGGGAGTTGCGAATTGGAAAAATCATTGCTGGTGCTTTCGGCGCTGGGGATTGCCTTGGTGGGTGATTGGCGAGGGAAAGGAGACAAAATATGACCCGAAAGTTGGATGTATTTTGGGGCCGTGATAAAGTCGGAATGCTCGAGCAGGACCGTCACGGAGCGCTCTGGTTTGCTTATGATGGAGCGTGGCTGGAAAATGAACATGCGGTGCCTGTTTCGGCGTCATTGCCACTTCGTGCGGAACGCTATCATTCCCGGGATTGCCGTCCGTTCTTTGCGGGATTGCTTCCTGAGGAGTTGAGTCGACAGCGGGTGGCCGAGCGATTCGGGGTAAGTGAGAGAAATGATTTTGCCCTATTGGAGAAGATTGGAGCTGAATGCGCAGGCGCCGTATCTCTTCTACCACCCGGCGAGATGCCCCAGACGGGTCTCGCACGCTATCGGAAACTGGAGGTGACCGAACTCGAGGGCAAATTGCGGAGTTTGCCGCAGGCACCGCTGCTCGTTGGTGAGGAAGGCGTTCGCCTATCGCTAGCTGGAGCCCAAGGGAAAGCGGTGCTGGCGATGCGGGGTGCGGATTTTCTCTTGCCGATGGATGGCTCACCAAGCACGCACATCTTGAAGCCGGCAAGCGGAAGCTTTCCGGATTTGGTTGAAAATGAATTCTTCTGCATGCGGCTTGCTGATGCTTTGGGTATTAAAGTGGCGCGTGTCGAACTGGGTGAAGCAGGGGCGATTGGTTTTTTACAAATCACCCGTTATGATCGCCAAGAAGCAGATGACGGCTCTTGGGAGCGGATTCATCAGGAGGATTTCTGTCAGGCGCTGGGCATTGCTCCGGAGCTAAAGTATCAGGAAGAAGGCGGCCCCGGGCTGAACGATTGTTTTGATTTGGTGCGCCAGCGATGTGATGCGCCAGCCCCCGATGTGCTCAGGTTGTTCGATGCGGTCGTTCTGAACTTTTTGATCGGTAACAACGATGCCCATGGAAAAAATTTTTCCCTGATTCATGAAAAAGGCCAGACCCGACTGGCCCCGCTTTATGATTTGGTGAGCACAGAACTGTATCCCGAACTTTCCGCAAACATGGCGATGCGGATTGGGCGGGCAAAGACTGCGAACGAAGTCACCTCCAAAGACTGGCGGGCGCTATTCCAAGGCGCTGGTTTGGGGCCAGCGATGGCGATCAGGCGCATGCACAAAATGGCCAACGATGCCAGGCTGCGATCGAGTCAACTGATCAAAACAGCCCCCATGGCTTCGGAAGTGCTGCAAATCATCAGCAGCCGTGCTGCTGCGATTTTAGCATTGCGGGTTGGAAATTGAGGAAAGAGAGAAGGCCACCCCTTTTTCTCAAGCCCCGAGGTCCGGATCATAGTCCTTCGGCGCGCGCACGATTTTCTCGACCGGATGTTTGGTCACGAGATTGCCAGCGCTCGAACGGCTCTTGATGCCAAATTCGGAGAAGCTCAGCGGGCGGATCAGGTTGCGCATGCGCAGCGCCGGCTTGAGGTGCACCAGCAGCATCTGCGCCGCACTTTCCTCATTGGTTTTGTGAACCGCAAAATAAACCACCCGCGTCCCGGC
>CANHQM010000018.1 GCA_947462835.1 Akkermansiaceae bacterium | reverse complement strand
TCGGATACCATCCCCGCGCGCACCGGATTGAGATCAATGTAAGCCGCCATCGTCCGCGCCGCGACGCCGCTTTCGACGATGACACTCTTGTAGCGCTCTTCCCATAGGGTGCCTGTGCGGTTATGGGTGCGGTTGAACCACCGCGTGAAGCGCTGCAGCACGGTCTTCATGAACTCGCTGAGGTCGTGCATGCGATAGGTGAAGCGGGCATGGATTTCAGCGACGAGGGCCGCGTTTCCCGCCTTGCGCGCGTCGGACAATTCTTTCGCCACCACGGCTACGAAGGCCTCGGTCTGAATCGCAGAGAGGCGTTTCAAAAGCTCCGCATCGGAGATGCCTTCTGCAGGCATCGGTGGCACCTCGAGCAGGATGTGGATGTGGTTCGACATCAGGCAGTAAGACAGAATCCGGCAGCCCGAGAAATTTTCCTGCATGCGCATGAAGGTCCGAAACCGCTCGCGCTCGGTTCCCTCAAAGACAAATCGCCGATCCACCACACGGCTGATGCAGTGATAAATCGCTGGCTTTTCCGCCGAATCCTTCCACGGCGCCAACCATCGCTTGCTGCTCATGCCCCACCAATAACCACGGCCATCCCAGACGGCAAGAAGAATCTCTACAATTTGTCTGGGAAATTGTATAGTCCGGGTAATTGTCCAGTAAAGTATGGAGACCCTCGGCTCTCAGTTGACGAGAGGCGGGATAGGGGCGGGAGCGCCCGAATCCTTTTTAACCCGCAGGGTTGAGCAGGGATGCGGCCATGGCGCGGGCTTGTTTTCCGCCGCCGCCGAGCATGCGAACGAGTTCTTGGATGCGGGTTTCGCCGGCGACAGGAAAGAGACGTGAGCGGGTGCGGCCGGCACTGACTTCTTTTTCGACGACGAAATGGTGGGAAGCGGTGGCGGCGACTTGCGGGAAGTGGGTAATGGCGATGACCTGGTGGCGCGTTCCGAGTGCGGCCATTTTTGCGCCGACGGCGCGCGCGACTTCACCGCCGACATTGGCGTCGATTTCATCGAAGACCATGAGCGGCGTGTCGTCCTGCTCGGCAAGGGCCGACTTGATGGCAAGCATCACGCGACTGATTTCGCCGGACGAGGCGATCTGGCGCAGGGGCATGAGCGGTTCGCCGGGGTTGGGGCCGAAGAGGAAATCGGCGGACTCGAGGCCGTGCGGGCCGGGGTCGGCAAGCGAGTTGAGGGGGACCTCAAACGACGATTGCTTGAAACCAAGATCCTTGAGTTGCGAAGAAATTTCCTTGGCGAGTTTCGGTGCGGCCTTGCGGCGTGAAGCGGCGAGGGTCTTGCCGGCGGCATCGAGCGCCTTGCGGCCTTCGGCGACTTCGCGTTCGAGTTGCTCGATTTTGTCGCTGCGGTTTTCAATCGAATCAAGTCGAGCAGCGGCGTTGTCACGGCGGTTGAGTACATCGGTGAGTGAGGGACCGTACTTGCGTTTGAGTGATTCGATGAGGTTCACGCGTTCGGCGAGTGTCTCGGCCTCGGCGGGATTGATTTCGAGCTCTTGCGTGTAATCAGCCAAATTCCCTTCGAGGTCTTGGAGCTCGACCGCAGCGGTTTCAAGTGATGCGGTTTTTTCGCTGATCGAAGGGTCGAGTTTTTCGAGGTCGCGAACGAGGCGTTGGAGTTCGCCGAGGCGGTCGAGGATGCCATTTTCACCGTTTAGCGTGGAGATCGCGGCGGCGGCGGATTCCATGAGACGGCTGGCATTGTTGGCGCGGCGCCAACGGTCCTCGAGATCCTGTTCTTCGGCGGGATTGAGTTGGGCGGCGTCGATTTCGCTGATCTGGTGTTTGAGCAAATCGATTTCGTGCTCGGTGGCATTCTCCGCATTGCGAAGTTCCTCGAGTGCCGCGTGTTTCGAGCGCCATGCGCGGTAGTTTTCGCGATAAGTGGCGAGTTGGTTTTCTGATCCTGCGTAAGCATCGAGCATTGCGAGTTGGCGGTCGGCCGAGAGCAATGACTGGTGGTCGTGCGGCCCGTGGAGATCGACGAGGTGCTCGCCGAGGCGTTTGAGCAGCGCGAGTGTGACAGGCGAGTCGTTGACAAACTGGCGGCTTGCCGATTGTCCGATTGTGCGGCGGACGATGAGTTGGTTGTCGTCGCAGGGGGCGAGACCGCCTTCTTCGAGGATTGGGTTGATGCCGCCCGTGTGGGTGAGTTCGAAGACCGCCTCGACGAGGCATTGATCTTCGCCGGTGCGGATGAGCGATTTGTCGGCGCGCTCGCCGAGCACGAGTTTGAGTGCGCCGACGATGACGGATTTGCCGGCGCCCGTTTCACCGGTCACGCCGATGAGTCCGGCGCCGAGTTCCCATGCGAGTTCATCGACGAGTGCCAAGTTGCGGATTTTCAGGAGGGTGAGCATGGAGAAAAAATTCGCGGGATTTTTCGGTTGTTTTGTCAGTATCCGGATGAGTCTTCGCTGAAAGCCCATGGGGCTTGGTAGGCGCCGCTGTGTTGGGTTTCGATTTGGCGGATGATGTCGTTGAGCAGTGCCGACGCGCCAAAGCGATAGCGTGTGTTGTTGAGCCATGCATCACCGAGCGTTTCCTTTACGGCGACCAGAAATTGCAGCGCCTGCTTTGCGGTGCGGATGCCGCCGGCGGGCTTCATTGAGATCGCGACGCCGGTGTCGAGGTAGTGGTCGCGGATCGCATCGAGCATCACTTGGTGATTGGCGAGCGTGGCGTTGGCGGATGTTTTGCCGGTGGAGGTTTTGATGAAATCGCCGGGGCGCAGCACGCGCATGGCGAGGAATGATGCCGCGCGGATGTTGTCGTAGGTTTCGAGTTCGGAAGTTTCGAGAATGACCTTGAGGGTTGAGGGTCCACAGGCTTCGAGCACGGCGGAAATTTCGTCCTGCACGAGATCGAGTTCTCCGGCAAGGAAGGCGCCGCGGTTGATGACCATGTCGATTTCGTGCGCGCCATCGGCGACCGCTTGGCGGACTTCGGCGAGCCGGGTTTTGAGCGGCGCTTGGCCGGAGGGAAATGCGGCGGCGACCGAGGCCACACGGATCTGGTTGTGGCGCAGGTGTTTCACCGCGTGTTTCACCATGCTTGGATAAACGCAGACTGCGGCGACTTGCGGCACATCGGTGGACTCATGCGGGCGCAGGGCCTTGCGGCAAAGCGACGCAATCTTGCCCGGTGTGTCTTTGCCTTCGAGCGTGGTGAGGTCGATCATGCTCGCGGCCAGTCGCAGGCCGAAGAGCTTGGAATTTTTTTTGATACTACGAGTGCCGTACTTCGCGACGCGTTCCTCGACGCCTACCGCATCGACTGGGCCGACTCCGTCGATGAGCTTGCGCAGGGTGTTCGACGGGCGGGGTGGCATGGGCTGACTGGTGAGCGGGAAACAATTCAGATCATGCCACGGCAGTCGAGGTGTTGGTTCATCTCGATCGCGGGGTTCGCTTCGGCCGCCTCGCCGACGACGATGGCTGGCACGCCGGCGACGGTCGTGTGTGGCGGCACATCGTTGAGCACGACGCTGCCCGCGCCGACTTTGGCGCCGGTGCCGATTTCGACGCGGCCGAGAATTTTCGCGCCTGCGCCGAGCAGTACGCCTGAGCGGATGATCGGGTGGCGATCGCCCTTTTCCTTGCCGGTGCCGCCGAGAGTGACCTCGTGGAGGATCGAGACATTGTCCTCGATGATCGCCGTTTCACCCACCACGAATGAAGTCGCGTGGTCGAGCAGGATGCCGCAGCCGATGCGTGCGGCCGGGTGGATATCGACGGCGAAGGCCTCGCTCGCGACGCTTTGCAGGTAGAGCGCGAGCCAGCGGCGATCGTCCTGCCAGAGTTGGTGGGACACGCGATAGGTCGTGAGGGCGAGAAAGCCTTTGAAAAATAGCAAGGGCTCGAGCGGCGAGAAGCAGGCGGGATCGCGTTCGTGGATGGCGAGAAGGTCGCGCATCGCGCAATCGACGATGGCTGGGTGGCGTTCGAAGACCCCGTAAAGCAGTGGTTCCATGATGCTGCGCGGCATGTCCTCGCGGGCGAGGCGACGCGCCAAACGCGCACCGAGGGCGGCGGCGGCAGAGTCGCGGGAAAGGATCACATCATCGACCAGCGCGATGAGGGTTGGCTCGCCTGAAGCGATGCGTTGGGCTTCCTCGCGAAGTTGGGTCCAGAATTTTGCGATTTCGCCATGGGAGGCGGACCCGGTTTCGTGGGGATTCTTGCTGGCCGGCTGCCCTGTGATTTGTTGGGATGAACTCATGAAGATCTCGCAGAAATTGGAATACGCCTGCAGGGCCATGGCTCAGCTTGCGAAGCACCATGACGGGCGGACCTTAACACAGCTCGAGGACTTGGCGCAACGAGAAGAGGTCTCGGGCAATTTTCTGGTGCAGATTCTCAACGACCTGAGGCGGGCCGGGTTGGTCGAGAGCCGCAGGGGCCGGGCAGGGGGCTATTTGCTGGCGAAAAGCGCCGAGGCCATCACGCTGCGGCAGGTGGTCGAGGCGGTAGATCCGACCTTGCTTCAATGTTCGGTCATGGGTGGCGGTGAATCCGGGGCGGCGGTGAAACAGGCGTGGGAAAAAGTTTCGGCCGAGGTGACCGAGGCGCTGGACGGTACCACTCTTGAGTCGATTGTGGCCAATCCGTCGGGATCGATGTTTTACATTTGATGCCGACGGGTCGCGTGTGGTCGTGCCGTGAGGTGACGACATGACTCGATTTTTCCGGGTTGCCATTGGCGGGATGAGCGGGATGCTGGGGGGGTGCTTGATCTTGATGCCAACGCGACGACTGCGCTGCTGCCCGAAGTGGTAGACGCGATGCTGCCTTGGTTGCGCGATGGACATGCCAATCCTTCGGGCGCGCACCGTGAGGCCAAGCGTGCGCGGGCGGCGATTGATCGCGCGCGCGAGCAGGTGGCGGCCTTGATTGGTGCCGATGCGAATGAGATCGTTTTTACCGGTGGCGGCACGGAAAGCGTCAACACGGCGCTTCATTCGATGGATCGGCTTGCTGGTGCTGGTTGTGCGATGGTTTCAGCGATCGAGCACAGCGCGGTGCTGCGATGTGTGGAGGCGATGGCGCGTGGAGTTTCACTTGCGCCGGTGAATGCCGGTGGCGTGCTTGAAATGGATGCCGTTGCCGAACGTTTGCGCGGCGCTGCCTTTGTGTCGGTCATGATGGCCAACAACGAGATCGGCGTGATCCAACCGGTTTCGGAAATTTTTCAAATGGCCATGGCGCATCGTTTGCCGACGCACAGCGACGCGATCCAGGCGGCGGGCAAGATTGCCATCGATGTCAAAGCAATGGGCGCGGACATGCTTTCGATTTCTGCACACAAGTTTCATGGCCCGAAGGGGGTGGGGGCAGTGTATGTGCGAAGCGGCTTGGCATTCGAGCCATTGCTGCGCGGAGGGGGGCAGGAGGGCGGGCGCCGCAGCGGCACGGAAAACACCGCTGGCATCGTCGGCATGGGCGTGGCTGCCGAGCTTGCGGCGAGGCATTTGCGCGATGGCGGTGCGGCAACGGTAGCGGCTATGCGCGATGCCTTTGAATCGAAGGTTCTTGCCGGGCTCGCCGGCGTGACCCTCAACGGCGACACCGCCCGGCGGCTGCCAAATACGAGTCACCTCTCATTCGCTGAATGCGAAGCCGCGGGTTTGTTGATTTTGCTCGACGAAAAAAATGTTGCCTGTTCGGCGGGATCAGCATGCATGACCGGGAGTCAGCGCCCCTCGCACGTGCAGTTGGCGATGGGCATTCCCGAATCACGGGCAAAGAGCAGCCTGCGATTCAGCTTTTCGAGGCTCAACACGATGGATGACGCGCTCAACGCGGCTGATGCGGTGATCGCTGTTGTTGACAGATTGCGACGCGTGCAGGGTGGGGGGGTCGGTCCGGTGACGCTGTATTCACCCTGAGCCGTGGGCTTTAGCGTCGGTATGTGGTAATATTTCAAGCCTCTGCATGGAGGCCCATGAGGGATGCGTTCTGGAGAATCCGGGCCAAATCAACGGGCAATCAATGCTGAAAGAGCAGGTAAAATCCCACAAATCTCACAGGAAACACCCCCCAAGTCTCATTTTTCCCAAAATTTCTTTCACTGGCGCATTGACATCCCGCTTTGGGTCCCTAGTCTCTGCGCCCCGCGCCCATTGCCGGACGCGAAATCCTAAATTTCCAACGAGGCCCAAGCCATGAGCAAACGCACCTTCCAGCCCTCCAAGCGCACCCGGAAACAACAATTCGGCTTCCGCGCCCGCATGGCCACCAAAGCCGGCCGCGACATCCTTCGCCGCCGCCGCCAAAAGGGCCGCAAGCGCCTCGTGCCAAAGGGCGCCGAGAATCCGTTCAAGCGTCACACGACGCAACACGGATCCTAATTTCCCGACCGCACCGCGGCAACGGGCTCAATTTCCGGCCCATCGATGAGACTCCCGCGCAAATGCAGCATGAAGCAGCGTGGCGACTTCGCCCGCGTGCGCCAATCAGGCCAAGCCAAAACCGGCCGCTTCGTGATTCTCAGCACGCTCGCCGATCCATCGCTCAACACCTTGCGCACCGGATTCATCACCAGCCGCCGCGCCGGCAAAGCCCACGAGCGAAATCTCCTGCGCCGACGCTTCCGCGCCCTCGTGCAGGCCCACGCTCCGGACTTTAGCGAGCCAAAGCGATTTCTCGTCACCATCGCGCGCCCCGGTGCCGCCAAGGCGAGCTTCGCCGAACTGGAGGCCGATTGGCTCAATCAAGCCCGCCGCCTCAAGTTGATCTCCAACAAATCCGCCGAAGCATGATCTCGCGCATCGCTACCGCTACGATTCGCGGGCTCATCCGTTTTTACCAAATCGCGCTGCGGCCGATGATCAAATTTGCCGCCGGCCCGGGTGCCGGGTGCCGTTTCACACCCTCATGCTCGCATTATTTTCTACAGGCAGTCGAAGCCCACGGCCCGCTCATCGGATCCTGGCATGGCATTCGCCGGATTTTGCGCTGTCATCCCTGGGGTGGCTGCGGTTATGACCCTGTGCCGCCGGCAGTTTCCTCCAAAGTCAACCATCCCTAACCCGCATTTCATCTTCACATGTACGATCGCAAAACTTGGGTAGTCCTCGCCGTTTGTGGCGGTTTGCTTGCCCTCAATTTCCACTACGCATCGAAAAACCAACGCGCCATGGCCGAGGCCCGCGCACGCGAGGAAGCGCTGCAAAAATCCAAGCCAGCAATCGAGCCCGCCTCGAAGGAAAGCAGTGCCGGACTCAGTGTCACTCCACCGCCGCCACCGACCGAAGAAGAGTTGGTGACACTCTCCAACGATAAAGTTTCATTCGTCTTCACCAACATCGGCGGCGGCATCAAAACCGCGGTTTTTCAAAATGAATTCGAAGTCGGCAGCAAGACCAGCAAGGTCGAGATCAACCGCTTCCACATCGGCGGCATCGGCACACTGGCGGGCGCTGGCGAAACGCTGGAAAACATGATGTTTTCTAAGATCGACGCGGAATCGGTCGAAGGCAAAAAAGTGGTCTACAGCGCCACCCTGCCATCCGGCATCGTCGCGAAAAAAATCTATTCGATCAACGAAGGCAACGAAGCAGGCGCGCCCTACCTGATCGATCTCGAGATGCGCTTTGAAAACCCGACGGCCAATGCGGTGAACCTGAGCCAATGGAGCCTCTTCCTCGGCGAGGCATCACCGCTCTACCATGCGGAAGTCCCGCAACAAACCGGCTATTTCTGGCGCGACAACGACACGATTCATTTCACCGACGGCTCAAGCTTCAAAGGTGGCTGGTTCTCATCCGCCAAATCCATCGCCGGTAGCCCGACCAACACGCCAATCCAATTTGCCGGCGTGACCAACCAGTTCTTTGCCACCGTCATCCAACCGAAAGAAACCGCGCTCACCTCGATGTGGGCGAGGTCATCACAAGTCACTCTGCCCAGCGATGCGCGTCCCGTGACATCGGTCAATGGCGGCCTCCGCCTGCCCGCGTTGCAACTCAATGCGGCATCATCCACCGCACTCGGCTACCGCATCTTTATCGGTCCGAAGCACAACCCGATGCTGCGCAAGATGGACAGCAGCCTCGGCCAAGGCTGGGGCGATGTGATGCAATACGGTTGGTTCTGGTGGGTCTCACGCCCGCTCAACTGGCTGCTCAACACCTTCCATCACATCATCAACAACATCTCGCCGAAATGGGCATGGGGGCTTGCCATCATCCTCCTCACCATCACCGTGCGCACCGCAATTTGGCCGCTTCACGCGAAGTCGACTCACACGATGAAGCGCATGGCCAAGCTCCAACCGGAGATGGCGAAGCTGAAGGAAAAATACGGCGACGATCCCAACAAGCTCAACACCGAGATGATGGGGCTCTACCGGAAATTCGGTATCAATCCGCTCGGCGGATGCCTTCCGATGCTGATCCAGATTCCGATCTTCTTCGGTTTCTACCGCATGCTGCAATACGCCGTAGAGCTGCGTGGTCAGGGTTTCCTCTGGGTCGACGACCTCTCGCAGCCCGATACCGTCTGGCACTTCGCGGGCATCCCGCTCAACCTTCTGCCGATCGTGATGGCCATCACCAGCTTCCTGCAGATCCAAATCACTCCCAAGACGGGCGACAAGATGCAGCAACGCATCATCATGCTGATGCCGTTCATGTTTTTCTTCTTCTGTTACAACTTCGCGTCGGCGCTCGCGTTGTACTGGACGACTCAGAACATTTTCTCCATCGGCCAGACATGGCTCATGAACAAGGTGCCCGAGCCCGAGCTCAAGCCGGTGAAGGGCGCTGGAAAATCATGGGTGCAACGCATGGCCGAACGTCAGGCCGAGATGCAAAAGCAGCGCAACGGCATGCGCAATGTGACGCCCGATTCCCAGAAGAAGCGCACACCGCGCACCGGCGGTTGATCGCACGCCAACCGCCACCGAGCCATCATTGTGGATACCTGGAAGACCGCTATTGAAACGATCCATCGCTGTCTCGATGCCGGGATTCGCGAATTCGTGATCTGCGCCGGGGCCCGCAATGCCACGCTCATCGAGGTACTTGCGCGTGCCGAGTCAGCCGGAAAAGTGCGGCTTTGGCGGCACTTTGAGGAACGCAGCGCGGGGTTTTTCGCGCTGGGCCGCACGATGAAAACAGCCAAACCCTGCGCAGTAGTCACCACCAGCGGCACGGCCGCGGCCGAGCTCTTGCCGGCAATCATCGAGGCGCATTACCAGTCACGCCCGCTGGTTGCCATCACCGCCGACCGGCCAGAAGCATTTCGCCAATCGGGCGCCCCGCAGGCGATCGTCCAGCCGGGAATTTTTAGCTACTATGCTCATCGTAATAAAATTGAGGACTGGGACGGCAAAGGCCCGCTTCACCTCAATCCTGAGCTCGGTGAGGACTTCGCTCCCGGTGACGAAAATTTTGCGGATTCAACACCCGCAGAGTTTGAACCCGCGAAGGATCGACTCGATGTCGCGGCACTCGCTCGTTGGCTGCGCGATGACCTCTATCGCGGGCTTGTCGTGATGATTGGCAGCCTCGACCCCGAGGAACACGAAGAGGTCTTCCATTTCTGCAACGAGCTTGGGGCGCCAGTGGTCGCGGAGGCCACCAGCGGTTTGAGAGAAGCGCTGCAAGCATTGGCGATTCACGATGACGACCGCGTGCTGCGTGCCAATCCACCGGGCAAGGTGCTACGGCTTGGCGGCGTGCCGAGCGGACGCTTTTGGCGTGACCTCGAGGACCTGCCCGAAGTTTCGGTGTGGTCGATCTGCCGCAATGGATTGCCCGGACTTGCCCGAGCCAGCGAAGTCACACGCGGCCCGCTCAACCGCGTGATTCCTGCACTTGGTCCGATCGAAGCCGCTGAGGATGCGCTCGATCTGCTGCACCATTCGTCCGCACGCGCGGCCCGCATCGACGAGTTGCTCGAACGCTTTCCCGACAGCGAACCGGCACTGGTCCGCACGATTTCAAACTATGCCTGCCTTGGCCGCGGGCTCTTCCTCGGCAACAGCCTGCCGATTCGCGAATGGAACTCTTTTGCACAATGGGCACGCCCAATGCGCAACATCCGTGCCAACCGCGGGGCCAACGGCATCGATGGACAAATCAGCACCTGGCTCGGATGGACGGCAGACGATTCCGAAACATGGGCGCTCGTCGGCGATCTCACCGCGCTCTACGATCTCGCCGCACCATTCGTGCTCGGTCAGATGAATCAAAGCGGACTCGTGCTCGCAGTATTGCAAAATCATGGCGGCGGCATTTTCAAAAACCTGCCGCGTCTTGCATCGATGAGCCCACGCGCGGCCGAGTGCATGAGCAATCCGCATCAGGCCGAACTCTCGGGCCTGGCCACACTCTGGGGCATGGCTCACCTGCAAGTACGGCGCGCCGACGATCTCGATGCCTTCGATCCGGACGGCAAAGTCACCTTGCTTGAAGTCGTGCCCGACCCCGAACAAACCGCGCAGTTCTGGAAGGAATGGGCCACGATCAAACACTGATGGATGCCAGCGACACAGCGAAGGAAAAGCACGCGGCATCGGGCGCGACATGGCTGATCCGCATTTCGGAAATTTTCGCCGATCACGAATCGGAAATCATTGCGGGTCTCGGCGCCCAATCGCTTCGCAAACTTGGCAGGGACTTTCATCTGATCCGAATCAAGCAGCCTGAAAGCATCCGCCACTCACCGCTCGCGCGCTACCTTCGCTGGAACATGCCGGTGCATCACAGCTGGCCGTGCAACCCGCGCGAGACCGATGGCTTCATCGAAAAAGCCGCGCAGGCATTGCTGCGAAAATTTAGCGAAAGCAAAGCACAGACGCTGATCTGCGGGCCGATCGACCCCGGCTCGCCAAAACGCTACGACCGAACCCTCGCCTCCAACCTGCGCGGACGCGCACTGCAGTTGTTTCCACGCGAGTGGTCGGCGATCAAAAATGCCGAACAACAAAGCCCAAAAAAACCATCGCTGTTCTGTTTGGTCGGCAAGGAAGGACTCTATGTCGGCCTGCAATCAGCGGCGCAAAGCGATGGGTTTTTTCCCGGCGGCACCAAGTTCATCCCGCAAAATTCACCCGATACGATCAGCCGCGCCGGCGCGAAAATTGCCGAGGCTTTGCATCATCTCCAGCTCACCCGCAGACCACCGCCAAGCGGCGCGCGCTGGCTCGAACTCGGCGCCAGCCCCGGCGGCATGACCACCGAGTTGCTTACGAGGGATTACGAAGTCATCGCTGTCGATCGCGCGCCACTCGATGCGCGACTCAAGCACCGCAAAGGGCTCATGCAATTTGTCGCGGATGCGGCGGACTTCATGCCACCACCGGGCCTCACCTTTGATGCGATGCTGTGCGACATGAATGGCGACGCGCGCGATGCGATGCGGCAGATTGCAAGGCTATCAAAAAACCTGCGGCCGGGAGGCATTGTCATCTTCACCCTCAAGCTGCCGGGTATTTCATCGATCGATGAAACGACCGCACTCGAGTCCGAAGTGACCGGCATCGCCCGCAAGGCCGGGCTCAACAAAATTGCGACAAGGCACCTGACCTACAACCGCAACGAATTCACGATGTTCTTCGAGCGTGGGGCTTGAAGCGTCAGCTCATGCGAGGTTGGTGAAAACCGCCTGTACATCGTCATCGTCCTCAAGCTTGTCGACGATCGTTTCAACTTCGACCATCTGCTCTTCGGTCAGTTCGATCGGTTGATTCGGCAAGCGTTGCAGGCCCGACTTGCTGGCGCTGATGCCGAGGGCCTCGACCGCTTGGGATAGCTGTGCGAATGCGGTGTAGTCGCCGATGACCGAGACCACCCCTTCGTCGACATGCATTTCCTCAAGCCCGGCATCGATGAGCTCGAGTTCGATCTCCTCGAGGTCCTTGCCTTCGGGCACTGGAAACTCGATCACCGATTTGCGCGAGAACATGAAGTCGAGCGCGCCCGAGTTGACCATTTGGCCGCCGTTCTTGTTGAAGATCGTTTTGATGTTCGTCACCGAGCGGTTCGAGTTGTCGGTTGCGACTTCGATGAAAAACAACGAGCCATGCGGACCCTTGGCTTCGTAGGTGATTTCAGAAATTTCCGAGGCATCCTTGCCGGCCGCGCGTTTGATCGCCGCCTCGATGTTCTCGCGCGAGAGGTTCTGCGCTTTCGCGTTGGCGATGGCGACACGCAGTCGGGCGTTGCTCTCCGGATCGGGGCCGCCATCCTTGGCGGCCAGCGTGATCGATTTGGCAAGCTTCGGAAACACCTTGGACATTGTGGCCCAACGCGATTCCTTGGCCCGGCGGCGGCATTCAAAGGCTCTTCCCATGGTTAATGAATTTTAATGGTTTGCGCCGCCCATTGGGACAGATCCGCGGGCCTGAATCAAGCGGCAGTCGGAGTTTTTGCTTTGATGCCGTTTTGATCGATCACACGGAAGAAGCCTGCGACTTTTTATCCGCGCCCGAAATCTTTCCGACAAAGACATAACAAACCGGGATCAGGAACAATCCGATCACCGTGGCGATGCCCATTCCGAAGACCACGCCGGTGCCCATGGTGCTGCGCGAGGCGGCGCCCGAGCCCGAAGCCAGCATCAAGGGCACACAACCGAGAATGAACGCGAACGAAGTCATGAGGATAGGGCGCAAGCGAAGTTTGGAAGCCTCGATGGCAGCCTCGAGCATGCCCATACCCTCGTCGTGTTTCATCTTGGCAAACTCAACGATGAGGATCGCGTTCTTCGCCGCCAGACCGATCAGCATCACCAGACCGACTTGCGCATAGACATTAAGCTCGAAGTTTCTGAGCAGCAATCCGATCAGCGTGCCGAGGATCACCGAAGGCGTTGCAAGCAGCACTGCGAAGGGCAAAGACCAGCTTTCATACTGCGCGGCAAGGAGCAGGAAAACGAAAAGCAATGCCATGCCAAAGACCACCGCCGCCTCGCCCTCGGATTTTTTCTCCTGCAGCGTGAGGCCTGACCACTCGTAGCCAACATTCGATGGCATTTGTTTCATCACTTCCTCCATCGCTTTGAGCGCTTGGGCGGAGCTGTAGCCGGGTGCCGGCGCGCCCATCATTTCCACCGATCTCTGAAGGTTGAAGCGTGAGGTGAAATTGGGGCCGGACATTTTCGAAATCTTCACCAGCGTCCCAAGCGGCACCATGGCACCCTCACTGTTACGGACATGGAATGCCCCTATGTCATCCGGGCTGTTGGTGAATTCCGGATCCGCTTGCAGGAAGACCTTGTAGACTTTGCCGAAGCGCACGAAGTCGTTCACATAGAGGCCGCTCAGGTACGCCTGAAGCGCTTGAAAGACACTGTCGACCGGCACGCCGAGCGTGCGGGCTTTTTCGCGATCAAGCTCGACCTTCACCTGTGGCGAGTCCGGTTGATAGGTGGTTGTCACGCGGCCGATCTCCGGCCTTTTTGCTGCGGCGGCGACCACCTGGCGGACATAACCGGCCATTTGCTCCGAAGATCCGTTGGCTCGATCCAACAACTGCATCGTGAAGCCCGAAACATTACCGTAGCCCGGCAAGGGTGGCGGACCGAAAGCGAAGACCCGCGCACCCGGGATCGACGCAAAGCGTTTGTTCCACTGCATCGCAATCGCCTTTGCCGAAAGTTCCGGAGAGGTCCGCTCTTCCCAGTCATCGAGGCCAATGAACATCAGCGCGGCGTTTGGAATATTGAGCGAGTTGAGAATGTTCATGCCGCTGATCGCGAGCGCCGAGCGCACGCCCTTGGTTTCGCCCACGACCGCCTCGACTTTTTTCAGCACCTCGTCAGAGCGCTGCAGCGAGGCGCCTTCGGGGAGCTCAATCGCCACAAACAGATAACCCTTGTCCTCATCAGGAATGAAACCACCCGGCACCGCCTTGCCGAGTACCAGGATGCCGGCGCCAACCAGCACCAGCAGCAACATCGATCGCACCGACTTTCTTGCAAGCCCGCCGACGATATTTCCGTAGGACTCGGACAGTCGATCGAACATGCGGTTAAAGCCACGGAAGAACGCCGCCAGCGGCCCTTTGCCGGGCTCCGGTTTGCGCAGCAGCATCGCAGAAAGTGCCGGACTCAGCGTCAGCGCATTGATCGCCGAAAACACGACCGACACCGCAATGGTGATGGCAAACTGCTGATACAAGCGTCCGGTCACGCCACCCATGAAGGCCACCGGCACGAACACCGCGCAGAGGATCAGTGCGATCGCCACCACCGGTCCCGAGACCTCCTTCATCGCTTGGCGCGTCGCCTCGATCGGTGACTTGCCATGCTCGAGGTGATGTTGCACGGCCTCGACCACCACGATCGCATCATCGACCACAATGCCAATCGCAAGCACCAAGCCGAACATCGTGAGCGTGTTGACGCCGAAGCCGAGCAAGGGAAACGCGATGAACACACCAAGCAGGGACACCGGCACCGTGAGCATCGGGATGATCGTCGCACGGAAACTTTGCAAGAAGACAAACACCACGATCAGCACGAGGACAATCGCCTCAAAGAGTGTGTGCACAATCTCGTTCATCGACGCCTTGATCGGCAGCGTGGAGTCCAGCGTGATGCTGTATTCCATGTCCGGCGGAAAACGCGTCGCAGCCTCGTTGAGGATGGCTTTGACCTTAGCAGCAGTTTGCAAGGCATTAGCACCGGGCGCGAGATAGACGCCAAGCGCGCCAGCCGGGGCTTGATCGAGCCTCGCGCGCAAAGCATAGGTTTGTGCTCCTAGTTCGACACGCGCGACATCCTTGATCTTCACCTGCGAGCCATCGGAAGAAGCGCGGACAATGATTTCCGAAAATTCTTTCGGATCCTTGAGGAGACCTTGAGCGCGGATGTTGAACTGGTTTTCCTGCCCTGCGGGAGCCGGCTCAGCACCGATCACTCCGGCAGGCGATTGCGCGTTCTGCTCGCGGATCGCATTGGCCACATCCTGCGGCGTGATACCAAGGGTCGCGAGTTTGTCCGGCCGAAGCCAAACGCGCATCGAGTAATCTTGAGCCGTGAAATTCCGAACATCGCCGACGCCGGGAACGCGCTTGATCGCATCAACAAGATTGAGATCGGCGTAATTGCCGAGAAACACGCCGTCATAGGTGCCCTTCGGCGATGAAAGTCCGATCGCCAGCAAAATGTCCGGGCTCGAGCGGTTCACCACCACACCCTCGCGCTTCACCGCATCCGGCAACTGCGCCTCCGCTTGGCCGACACGGTTCTGCGTGTTGACCTGCATGATGTCGACATCCGTGCCGACATCGAAGGTCACATTCAGCACCATCTTGCCATCGTTGGCGTTGACCGACTGAACATAGAGTAGCTTGTCGATGCCGTTGACCTTTGACTCGATCGGCGTCGCCACCGACTCCATCACCGCTTCCGCCGCGGCACCACGATAGTTTGCCGTCACTTGGACAAGCGTCGGACTCACCGTCGGATACTCGGCAATCGGCAGCCGTGAAAGGGTGATGATCCCGACGATCACCGTCAGGATCGAGATGACCATCGCAACGATGGGGCGGCGGATGAAGAAATCAGCCATAGGATAAAATTACGGTTTTTCGGCGGCAATCCTGACCGCCTGCCCTTCGCGCACTTTTTGCAAACCTTCCACCACGATCCGCTCGCCTGCGCTGAGGCCCTCGGCGACGAGCACATTGGAGGCCATCGTTTCACCGAGCTTGACCGCGCGTTGTGTGGCCATGCCTTCGGGTGAAACCACCCATGCGAAGGTGCGCCCCTGCAGGTCGACAATCGCACGCTGCGGCACCACGATTGCATTGGGCTGCGAGCCGAGGCTCACTCTCACCCGCGCGAACATCCCCGGGCGCAGCAACTTGTCCGGATTGGGAAACTCGGCCCGCATTCTCAGCGTGCCGGTCTTCACATCCACCGCGCGATCGATGAAGACAAACTTGCCCGGGCTCTTGTGCTCCGATCCGTCGGCAAGAAGCAGCGTGACCGGCAACGATGAAATGTCGGCACCGGTGCCGGCACTTTTCTCTTTGGCCTTGAGGTAATCGACTTCGCTGATGTTGCAGTAGAACCAAATGGGATCGAGCGTCGACATCGTGGCGAGCAGTGTCGGCTGACCCTTGCCCACCAACTCGCCGATCGAGACTTGCTTGGCACCGATCAAGCCGCTGATGGGCGCCTTGATCTCACAATAGCCGAGATCGATTTGCGCGGACTCCACCCTTGCGTTGGCAGTTTCGACTCCCGCCTTGCCGACCTCGACCGAGGCCAGCGCGTTGTCGAGATCGCGCCGCGGAATCGCGTTTCTTTCCGCCAACGGCGCCAAGCGCGCGACATCCTTTTCGTATTTGTTGAGCGCCGCCTTGGCCTCGGCGAGCCCGCCATGGGCCGCGGCAAGCCGCTCGAGAAATGGTTTTTTGTCCAACTCGAAAAGGAGATCCCCTTGCTTGACCTCAGTGCCTTCGATGAAGCGGATGTTTTCGACAAACCCTTCGACCCGGGCGCGAACCTCGACATTCTGCGGCGAGTCGAGCTGCCCCATGATCTCCGTGCTGATCGGCACCGATGTGGGCTTGGCCTCCATGACCTCGACCACAGGTGGCGGCGGCGCGGGGGTTTCCTTTTTCCCGCATGAAGCGCAAAGCAATGCCATGACGGGGTAAATTACTATGTGCATAGTAAAAAATATGGAACCGCTGAAGGTGAGTGTCTTCTTGGGCATGCTGGCAAAGTTTCGGAGGATAGGGGAAAGGAGCGCAAAACCATCGGCGCGTCCTGCATTTTCAGGCATCAGTCAGCAAGCAGCCTGGTCTGGTGTCAAACCGATTCGGGCTCGTGCCAAGCATCGCTTTGGGGCAAAGCACCTGGATTAGTCTGGCATCCCGAGGCATGGCCCTGTTAGCTTCCGGCGTCCGCGCGGTCCATGAAACCCATTGCCATCACTTCCATCACAAGCCTCGTGCTCGCATCCTGTGCGCTCGGGCCAGACCCGACTTCGCCGAATAGCCCGACTCCCGACAAGGTCCGTGGCGATGTCTCTCCGGGCGCTGTTTCGCTTGGCGACAAATCATGGCGCGAGCTTTTCACCGATCCAACGCTGCGCGCGCTGATCGATCGCGCGTTGAAGAACAACCCCGACCTGATCGCGGCCACCTATCGCATCGAGCAAGCGCGCGCTCTCGCCGGAGCCACCCGCGCTTCGTGGTTTCCCCGCCTCGATGGCAAGGCATCGGCCAACACCAGCTACATGTCGGAAAACCTCAACGGCATCAAACTGGCGGATCGCGATTCGGAATCTTATGATTTGACCGCGCTTTTGAGTTGGGAGCTCGACCTGTGGGGCGGCATCCGGCGCTCAAATCAAGCCGCACGCGCGCGACTGCTGGAAAGCGAGCACCGCCAAAACGCGGTGAAAACCAGCCTCATTGCCGATGTCGCCAATGCCTACATCGATTTGGAAAACCTCGATGAAAGACTCGCCATTTCGAAGCGCACGGCGGAGAGCCGCAAGGCGTCACTTGATCTGGTCGTCGCAAGACGCGACGGCGGGATCAGTTCGAATCTTGAAGTTGGCCAAGCCGAGGCCCTGCTTGGCGAGGCGCAGATCGCAATCCCGATCACCGAAAAAGCCATCGCCGCCAAGGAAAATGAAATCCGCGCGCTGCTTGGTGAGTTCCCCGGTGGCATCGCTCGCAGTGGCACGCTCGATGGCTTGGATACCAGCCTGAGCGTGACAGCCGGCCTGCCATCGTCACTGCTCGAGCGTCGCTCGGATGTCGCGGCGGCAAATCAGGCATTTCAAGCGGCAACTGCCGAAATTGGCGTCGCCCAAGCTCTGCGCCTGCCATCGCTTTCACTCACCGGCAGTGGCGGATTTGCCAGCGCCGACCTCACGACACTGCTTGAAGGTGGATCTGGAAATTTCATCGTCGGCCCTCGCCTTAGCGGGCCGATCTTTGATGCCGGTCGCGCAAAATTCGGGGTCAAGGCCGCTCAAGCCCGTGCCGGCGAAGCCCTGGCATCCTATGAAAAGGCCTCCAAACAAGCCTTCCGCGAAGCAGCCGATGCGATCGACGCCCATCGCAAAGCTGGTGAAATCATCCAGACCCGCTCACGCTTGGTGGAATCACTCAAGCAGGTTTCGGTTGTTGCAAAGGACCGCTTTGAGGGTGGTGCCTCCGACTATCTCGAAGTGCTTGATGCCGAACGCAGCCTGTTCAATGGCGAACTCCAATACGCCGATGACCGCCGCGACCGACTCAAGGCGGTTGTCCTAGCCTACCGGTCGCTCGGCGGAGGATGGAAGTGAGAGCGAAACTTTGATTCGCACATCACTAAAACTTTAGAGCAGTTTGCGAGAAGTTGCTCTATCCATGACGGTCTGGATGACATTTGCCGCATTCGATCAAAATCAGAAACCGCTCGCCGGGAGTGGATGGTCTGGCTTTATTCTCCGGTCATGAGGGTGCTCGCTATCGACCCAGCCGTTCGCAACACCGGCTATGCCTTGCTTGAGGGCGAGGCTCGCAGTCCGGTGGTGCTCGGCTACGATGTGATTTCCATTCCCAAGTCCCTGCCGCAATCGGCGGCGTTGGCGGCGGTGCGCAGTCATCTCGCGAACCTCATTGCAAAATTCCAACCCGATGAAGTTGCGGTCGAGGGCATCATTTATGTGCAATCGCATCAGACTGCGATCTCGATGGGTGCGGCGCGTGCAGCGGCATTGATCGCTGCAGCCGACCACGGATTGCCAGTTTACGAATACTCGCCGAAGAAGGTGAAAAGCGCAGTCGTGGGGAAGGGGAATGCCGACAAATCGCAGGTCGCCTTCATGGTGCGCGCCTTGCTCGGGCTTGCCGAAACGCCGCCCTCCGATGCCGCCGACGCGCTCGCGATCGGCATCGCCCACTTGCAGGCTTCGGATCCGCTCAAGGCAAAACTTCTCGATCGCCGCCTCGTCTGAGCGCGGTGGTTCTTTCCAAGCGCCATTGCGAAGTCCATCATCCGCAACAGCCGCCAGTCCATCGATGCTCGAAATCATCCATCTGCCCGATCCCGTTTCCTACGAGGATGGCTTGCGCCTGCAAGAGGCGAGAGTCGATGCGCTGTTGGCGGGTGCGGCAGGCGATGCGGTTTTTTTGCTCGAGCATGAACCGGTTTACACGATCGGCCGCTTGAAGGACCGCAGTTCTTTGCGCGATGCGGAAAACCTTCCGTGCCGCGTGTTTGAAACCAATCGCGGAGGTCAGGCGACCTATCACGGACCGGGTCAGTTGGTGGGGTATCCGGTGCTCGATCTCAACGCGCGCGGCAGGGATCTTCACGCGCATTTGCGCTCGCTTGAGGAAGCGCTCATCCTTGCTTGTCAGGCCTTTGGCGTGGATGCGCAAAGGCGCGAGGGCCTTACCGGTGTGTGGGTAGGCGATCGCAAACTCGCATCGATCGGCGTCGGTGTGCGCAAATGGATCAGCATGCATGGATTTGCGATCAACATCACGCGCGAGTCGCTGCCGCCGTTTTTTGCGATCACGCCCTGCGGCATCGATGGTGTGGCCATGAGTTGCCTTGAAAGCGAGGCCGGTCGATCGATCAGCGTGCGCGAAGCGGCGGAAGTGATCGGCGAAAAATTGCGCGATTTATTTGCCCTCACTCCCCGATCACACTGACGGCAATCTGGCGGGTGTGCGGGCGGCTGCGGTGTTCGAAGAGAAAGATGCCCTGCCAGGTGCCGAGGGTCATGCGGCCGTCGATGATCGGGATGACCTCGCTCGTGCGGGTGAGTGCCATGCGGATGTGGCTCGGCATATCGTCGGGTCCCTCGAGCGTGTGAATGAACCACGGCGTGTCTTCCGGCACGAGTTTTTCGAAAAACACCTCCAGGTCGCGGCGCGCCGAAGGGTCGGCATTTTCCATGATCACGAGGCTCGCGCTGGTGTGGCGCACGAAGACCGTGACCGTGCCGTTTTGAATCGTCGCGCGTGAGACGATGGCGGCGATCTGACTGGTGATTTCGCTCGTGCCCTTGCCGTGGGTGTGAACGGAAAATGTTTCGTTGTGTGCGGTCATGGGTTTTGGCGGTGGGGTTATAATTTTTGGGATGGCGCGCACTTGAAGACCCACTTGCCGTGGGCCTCGCCTTGCTCCATGGCGATGTGTGCGGTGCGAAGGTTTTCGACGCTCAGGGAATCAAACACGCGGGTGTGGATTTTTGGAAATTTCCCAGCCTCGCAGCGTGTGGCAATTTTCGCGAGGATGCGGCCTTGTTCGTGCATGTCGGGCGATTGGAATTTCGTGCGCGCGGCCATGAATTCCCATGCGATGCGCACGCACTTCGCTTTGAGCGGATCGCCGAGATGGAGTTTCTCGCGTGGTTCGACGATGAGCCCGAGCGTGCCGAATGGCGCGATGAGTTGTGAGGTTGCCGACCAATGGATTTCGGGCTGATGCAGATTGGCGATGAATGGATACGAGGCGAAACCCAAGGCTTCGGATTGAGCGATCATGTCTTCGCGATGGTTGATCACATGATGCGCGCCAAGCTGCTGGCACCATGCGATCGTTTCCGGTCGCGAAGCAGTGGCAATGACGGTGAGTCCGGCATCCCGAGCGAGCGGAATGAGCGCCGAACCGACGCCACCCGCGCCATTGACGATCAGAATCGCCTTACCGCGATCCTTGCCATCGGGGCTCACGCCCATGCGATCGAAGAGCAACTCCCATGCGGTGATGCCGATCAGCGGTAGTGCTGCGGCTTCTTCGAATGTCCAGTTGCGCGGTTTGTGCGCGACGAGTCGGGCATCGACCGCTTGCAGCTCGGCGTTGCAGCCGGGGCGTGTGAGGTCGCCGGAATAAAAGACCTCGTCGCCGATTTTGAAATCGCGGACATCGCTGCCAATTTCGATCACCGTTCCCGCCGAGTCCCAACCGAGAATGCGCGGTGGTTCATGCATCGTTTCGTCGAGTGATTTGCGAACCTTGGTATCCACTGGATTCACCGCACAGGCGTGAATGCGAACGATCAGATCGCCCGGGCCGGCAGTTGGGTCTTGTGCCTCGAATTCCACCAAGCATGCGGGGTCCGAAGCGGGGAGAAATTTGCGTGCGCCGATGGCTCTCATCGAAGGCATTCAAGCGGCAAGTGGCCGCTCATGGCAACAGCGGTTTCAAGCCAATCCAACTGCATCCGAGGCTGATGACCCATGGCAGCGTGAAGATGCTTGCCACCGTGGTGGCCACCACCACTTGCACCGCGATGCCAGGTCGGCCGCCATAGATTCGCGCGAGAAGGATCGGGGCCATTGCCGCGGGCATGGCAGCTTGCACGACGAGGATCTGGCGCAGGCCGTCGGCGATCGGCAGGAATTTCGCCAAAACCAAAAACACTGCGGGCACCAGCATGAGCCGCACGATCACCGAGCCGAGCGCGATTTTCCATGTCGGTTTCTCCGCTCGCGCCAGGTCCATGATGGCCGAGCCGGTGATCATGATGCCGATCGGAAATGCGCCCGCGCCGGCCATCGAAAGCGCCTTGCGCGCAGGTCCGGTGCAATGCGCGTCGAGGTCGGTGGCGACCAGCAGCACACCGATCGCCACGGCGATGATCGGGCCATTGATGATGCGTCGCCAAGGGATGCCGCCGTGTTCGTTCATGATCAGCACGCCGACCGACCAGATCGCAATTTCGACGCCGATGTTGTGCACGAAGAGGATGGCGAGTGCGCCGCCGCCCCAGAGGATCTCGACCACCGGCGCGGCATTGAAACCGAAGTTTTGGCAGCCGCTGGCCAATGCAAAGGTGCGCCTGCCATGTCCTTTTTCGAGACCGATGAGCCAACCAAAAAGATAACCGATGAGAATTCCCACCGCGATCATGCCGAAGCCGAGAGCGATCGAGCTGAAAATGATCGAGCCCGCCTTGATCGATTCGCTGCCGAGGATTTTGTCGACGATGAAACAGGGAACGAGGACCGAGTAGACCAGCCGCGTGATGCCATCGATGTGTTCCTTGGCGATCGTTCCGGTGCCGCGCAAAACCGCGCCCAGCAGCGTGAGAATGTACACGGGCATGGCGGAAAGCAGTACCTCCGTGTGCGAAATCATGGGGGAGCATCCGGGCATCGATACCTGGCGGGCAAGCGCATATTCCTCAAATTCAATCCTTCGCGAGCCATATCGGGCATTGGCGCGCGGGGATTTTCGTGCGATGCTTGTTGCATGGACTTCGCAGAGGTCACCTGTCCGACATGCTTTGAGTTTTTCGAGGTGGCGGTGCCGCCGCCGGAGGAGCAGCCTGCTGAGGTGGATTACGATTGCGAGGTGTGTTGCCGGCCGATGGTGATCGTATTCAACGGCGAGGAGGTTTACGCGAAGGGCTTGGGCGAATGAAGAAGGAGCCTGATCCATCATTTGTACCGCCGGGTGCGCGATATTCCGGTTTGCTGCCGCAAAAGGGATGGCCGGTGCGCAACTTGAAATTTTTACGTCATCGCGTCGTGCCCGGAATGTTTCGCCGCCGCGCGGGCAATGTGCTCGAGCCGGTGCTGGCGCCGCCGGAGGATGGCAAGGTGCGCGTCACATGGATCGGGCACGCGTCGTTTTTTCTGCAGTTTGCCGGGCACTCGGTGATCGTTGATCCCAACTGGGCGAAGTGGCACGGGCCGGTGAAACGGCATCGTCAACCCGGGCTCGACCTGCATGGCGTGCCGGAGGTTGATCTCGTGTTGGTGACGCACGCGCACTTCGATCACTTGCACAAGCCGAGTCTCAAGATTCTGCAGGCCCGCGAGGGGATCGTGGTGCCTCAAGGCAGCGGATCCTTGGTGAAAAAACTCGGGTTTCCCGCGACCTATGAGATGAGCGTTTGGGATCAGCTGCAGTTTGATCAACTCGAAATCGTCCACACGCCGTCGCATCATTGGGGCGCGCGATTCCTTCACGACACGCACCGCGATTACGGCGGCTACATCGTGCGGGCTGGCGGCAAGAGCGTGTTTCACTGCGGCGATAGCGCGTACTTTGGCGGCTTCGCCGAAATAGGCGTGAAGCACAACATCGACATCGCGCTGATGCCGATCGGTGCCTACGAATCACCGAGCGGGCGCGATGTGCACATGAACCCGGAGGAGGCTGCGCGCGCCTTCATCGACCTCAACGCGAAGTTGCTCATCCCGATGCATTACGGGACTTTTCCGCTCGGCAACGAGCCGCACAACGAGCCGGTCGAACGCCTGCTGGCGGAGGCAGACCGCCTCGGGATCAGCGAGCAGGTGCTGGTCCCGGAAGAAGGGGTCGGAATCGAGTGGTAAAATTCGCGGGGTGTGCGAAATTGTCGGCCTCGTGAAATCATCCGCGATCAAATCCTGCTGGATGGCGCTGCTGGGCATGTTGCCGCTGCTAGCCTCCTGCGAACCTGACAAGAAACCGATGAACGATCATCCCGCCGCACTGCCGCAAGTTCCCGAGAATGCCGAAATCGCCACTCTGGGCGCGGGCTGTTACTGGTGCATCGAGGCGGTACTGAGGCAGATCGATGGCGTGTACTCGGTGACCTCCGGTTTCATGGGTGGTCATGTGCCCAACCCGACCTACGAAGATGTGTGCGGTGGCGACAGCGGGCACGCCGAGGTCGTGCGGGTGGTTTTTGATCCGAAAAAAATCAGCTATCCCGCGCTGCTCGACTGGTTTTGGAAATTGCACGATCCCACCACGCTCAACCGCCAAGGCAACGATGTTGGCACCCAGTACCGCTCGGTGATTTATTTCCATTCGGAGGAACAGAAAAAGGCCGCCGAAGCATCGAAAGCTGCGGCGGCGCCGAAGTTTGACGATCCGATCGTGACCGAGATCAGCGCCGCGTCGGAGTTTTACCCGGCGCCGGAGTACCATCAGGACTATTATTTCCAGAACAAGTCCAAGAACCCGTATTGCCGCTTTGTGATCGAGCCCAAGCTCCGAAAGCTCAAGCTCGACCATTGAGCCCGGCGCCCTGCTTTTTTCGGGGCTTGGATATTGGGGAAATGCTGGCAATTTACGGCCAGTTCAGCACGCGCCATGTTTTCCTCGATTCGCAAGCCCATCTTCCTGATCGCCGTTTTTTTCGTCGCCTACGGAGCGGTTTCCGCCCTGCGCAAATGCGCGAGTGGTGAAAGCCCACCGGCCTGGCTGCCGGGGCTTTCACAAAAACCATCGGAGCAGCGCCCGGAGAAGTTCACCCTGCCCGAGCTTCCGCCGCTCAATGTCGGAAATGTCGAATTGCTCTCAAGGCTCAACGAAGAATACGCGACTCTCACCCGGGCGGTGGTGCCGTCGGTTGTGAGCATCGACACGCAAGGCATCCAGACCCAGCGCCTCGCGGATTTTTGGGGGCGCGTGTACGAAAGGCGGATGCCGACGCAGGGGCAAGGCTCGGGCGTGATCGTTTCGAAGGAAGGCCATGTCGTGACCAACCACCATGTCGTGGCAGGTCAGCAGAAATTTCGCATCACGCTGCACGGTGGAAAAACCTACACCGCACGCCTGATCGGTGAGGATCGCCTGCTCGATATCGCAGTGCTCAAGATCGATGACAAAGGCCCCTTCCAATCGCTCAAGCTCGGTGATTCGTCGCAAGTGCAGGTGGGTCAGTTGGTCTTCGCGGTCGGCAATCCGTTCGGACTCGGCGAAACGGTGACGCAAGGAATCATCTCGGCCAAGGAACGCTCGATCTCAGACAACCAACGCGATCTTTTCCAAACCGATGCGGCGATCAACCCCGGCAACTCCGGTGGACCGCTGGTGAACCTGCGCGGCGAAATCATCGGCATCAATGTCGCGATTTTTTCGCCCGATCGCCAGAATCCGGGCTTCCAAGGTGTGGGCTTCTCGATTCCGTCGAATGATGTGCGTGATGCCATCGAGCAGATTCTTGAGCGCGGTCGGCCGATTCGCGGATTTCTCGGCGTGCAGATGCGAGACCTCGACCTGACGCTGCGTTCGCACCTTGATTACGGCGGTGAGAGTGGATGCTTGGTGACGGCGGTCGTTCCCGGTTCGCCGGCGGAAATGGCAGGCTTGCAGCAATGGGATGTGATCATTTCGCTCGATGGCAAATCCATCCAATCGTCGAACCAATTGTTCAGCCTCATCCAAGGCTCACGCGTCGGCGGAACGGTCGCGATCGAAGTGTGGCGCGGCGGATCGATCGTGAAACTTCAGGCAAAAATTGCCGAGAGCGACGCTGATGCATCGGTCCCGCCGGGAAAATGATGCGCCGCGGAATTTTGCAGATTCATCCATCACTCCACAGACCCATATCAATCCTCTCATGAAAGCTCCTTATTGGTTTTTGGGTCTGGCCGGAGTGCTGACCATTTCGGCGATTGCTCTTTGGTTTATCCGCCCGGGCGTGCCGCAAAAACCGCAGGATAAGCCGCAAGCGCCTGCGCTCATGCCGGCGCCTGCCGAGCCTGCGCCGAGCACTGAGCCAATCGCACCCGAGCCGCCGCCCGTGCAAACGCCCATCGTCGCGAG
Source organism: Akkermansiaceae bacterium (assembly GCA_947462835.1). Lineage (GTDB taxonomy): Bacteria > Verrucomicrobiota > Verrucomicrobiia > Verrucomicrobiales > Akkermansiaceae > Luteolibacter. The sequence continues at coordinate 20,975 of CANHQM010000018.1, read as the reverse complement.
CGATGCAAATCCCGCAGAGCTCATCAAGCGCATCGCCGCCGCGCTGGAGTCGGGTGATATCACGGCGCTGGAAAAACTTTTAGGCGATACTCGTCTCGACGATGCAAGCCGTGAGGCATTGCGCAGTCTGCTCGCATCGAAGCCAAAGCTCGCGCAAGGCGGCGGCATCCGCGAGGTGGGTGAGTTGGAATTGAACAAGCGCACGCGCTGGGTGCTCGAACTTGAGGGCGGCGGCCGCATGGTGCTGGATTTGATCAATGAGGCAGGACTCTGGTCGGTGGAAAAATTTGTTTTGCCCGCGCAAGACGGTGTGAGAACGGCGCAGAATGATTCGCTCGCGGTGGCTGATGTTTTTTTGCAGGCGGTGCTGAACCAGAAGTTCGAAATCGCCCGCACGCATGTGGACCCGAAGTCGGTGAGCGATGCAAAGATCGCGGGGCTATGCATACTTTTCGAAGAAGGTATGTATCAACTGCGCAAATCGAAGCCGCTGCGCTCGATGCTACAAAAGCCGGACCTCGCGGGCTATCTCGCCAACATTGAGGCGACCGACGGTTCGCAGGACGCGGGTATTGCGCTAACGCTCCAAAATTCCGGTAGCCCGGCCAAATGGCTTGTGAGTGAGATCAACCTCGACCGCCTGCTTGCGGATTACGCACGGCGTGTTGCGGGCGGCGATGTCTATTACTCGCCCTTGGTGAAGAACCCCGCGGGTGGTGACACGCTGGCACTTTATTTTGGCTTTGATGAGGATGAGGTGAATCCTCGAACGAAGAGGCAGCTGGAGATCGTGTCGAAAATTCTGCGCGCCGATCCCGACAAAAAAATCACGCTGAGCGGCCACACCGATGCGCTCGGAACAAGGAATTACAATGACGATCTCTCTGGTCGTCGCGCCGCAGTGGTGCGCGATCTGCTCATCGAAGCCGGTGTTTCCGCGACACAGATCGTGACGGTCGCGAAGGGATCGAGTCAACCGCGCAGGCCGAATGTGACAGAGGGTGGCGTCGATAATCCCGATGGCCGCAAGGTCAACCGCCGCACCGAGATTTACCTCGATTTCTAACAGAACGCTGTTTTGCCATCGTGCCCACATTTTCAAAACCGAAACGCGGCCATGCGGCAGCGCGGCGCTTGCTGTCGGAATGTTGCGCGCGTGGCATTGTTTCTTTTTTCATGGGTTGTGGTCGGTTGTGCCGATAGCCCGCCGGGTGCCGGATCCGAGCCGCCGAAGGCATGGATCAACGGCGCGGGTTTTCCGGTGGCTTCACCACAAAAGGATCTGGCGCGTTGGTGGGCGCGATTTGACGATCCGCAGATGGCGAAGCTGATCTCTTCCGGACTCGCGGGAAATCCCGGCATCGCTTCGGCGACCGCGCGGGTGCGTGAGGCGCGAGCACGGCGTGATGAAGCAACCGCGCAGCTCATGCCATCACTGGGCGGATCGCTTCGCGGCTTCGGTGATGCCGAACGCGCGAATGGCGAATGGTTGTCAAACTCATCCGGTCGGGCCGCGCTCGATGCCTCATGGGAAGTCGATTGGTTTGGCAAGAACCGCAAGCTGGCAAAATCCGCAGCCGCCACATTTGCGGCAACGGAAGAAAACCTTCGCTCGGTGCAGGCGTCACTCGCGGCGGAAATTGCGATCGCATACACGCGACTGAGCATCGATGAGGAGCGACTCTTTGTGCTGCGTGATATTGTGGTGAGTCGCGAAGAAACCGCGCGGCTTGCCTCATGGCGACAAAAGGTGGGCGAGGCGGATTCGCTCGAGTCGAGCCAAGCAAGCGCAAGCCTCGAGCAGGCGCGTGCCGCGATCCCGACGCTGGAGCAATCGATTGCACAGGGTCGCAATCAACTCGCGTTGCTGTGTGGTCGTGAGCCTGGCGCCTTCGATGCAGCGCTTGCCAGCGGTCGCGGCCGCATTCCCGTTCCGGCGCGTGACCTTGCCATCGGCATCCCGGCCGACACGATCCGCCAACGGCCGGATGTGCGCGAGTCTGGCTGGAAAGTTTCGGCAGCAGTCGCCGAGCTCGATGCCTCAAAAGCGCGGCGTTATCCGTCGCTCAATTTGGCTGGCACGCTTGGCATCAACTCGCTCGCGGTGGAGAAAATTTTCCGCCCCGAAAAAACCGCGGCCGATCTCATTGTGGGCGTCACGGGTCCGATCTTCGACGCGGGCCGCATCCGAGCTGACATCGAAGCGCGCGGCGCGGCCTTGGATCGCTCGTTGCAGGATTACCGCGCATCGGTGTTGACCGCGCTCTCCGAAGTCGAGGACGCGCTCATCGCTTGCCGTCGATCGGGCGAACGGCTTTCAACGCTCGAAAAAGCCGTGGCATCGGCACGCGAAGCGGCAACGCTCGCCCAGCAACGCTACCAGGCCGGTGTCACCGACCTCATCACCGTGCTCGACGCGCAGCGCACGCTGCTCGGCATCGAAGACAATCTCCTCGCCTCACGCGCCGAACACATCAGAGCCTACATCGATCTCTACAAGGCACTGGGTGGCGGATGGTCATGAGCGCCGGCACATTTTAATTTTCCCATCCCGATGCAAGCAGACGAATCAACCAAAAAGCTACCGGAGATCATCCGCAGCGCGCGACCGATGCACCCGCTGTGGAAGTGGTTGCTGCCCGCGCTGGTACTGGTTGCGGGCGCATTGCTTTACTGGCATTTCGGCCGCAAGGACGATCGCGAAAACGAACCGGTTTTCAAAACTGTAAACATCGCGCGCGGAGACATTGATCTCATCGTGACGGCGACCGGCAACCTGACGCCGACAAACCAAGTCACCATCGGCAGCGAGCTTTCAGGAACCGTTTCCGAGGTGCTCGTCGACATCAACGATACGGTGAAAAAAGATCAGCCAATCGCGCAGCTCGATACGGCCAAACTCACCCAGCAGACCGAGCGCAACCGCGCGATTTTTCTCTCGGCCGAGGCACGCGTGACGCTGGCCATGGCGACGCTCACCGAAAACACGGCATCACTCGCGCGTTACCAAGACCTTCTGGAGCTCAGTGAAGGCAAGACGCCATCGAAGGCACAGATGGACACCGCACAGGCCGCGGTCGATCGCTCGAAGGCCGAACTCGAGAGCGCCAAGGCGGCGGTGAACGAAGCGCAGGCAAACCTGCGCGCAATCGAACGCGATCTTTCCAAAAGCATCATCCGCTCGCCGGTCGATGGCATCGTGCTTTCGCGCACGGTTGAGGTTGGTCAAACGGTGGCGGCTTCATTCACAGCGCCGGTACTTTTTGTGATCGCCGAGGACCTTCGGAAAATGGATCTCGTCGTCACGGTTGCCGAGGCCGACATCGGGCGCGTTGCGGCAGGTCAGAAGGCGAGCTTCACGGTCGATGCGTGGCCGACGCGCACCTATCACGCGACGGTACAGCGGGTGGCGTACGGATCGGTCATCACCAACAATGTGGTGACTTACAATGTGGAACTCGGGGTGGAAAATTCCGACCTGAGCCTGCGGCCTGGCATGACCGCCACGGCAGACATTTCCGTCGCGCGTGCCACGCAGGTGCTTCATGTGCCGAATGCTGCTTTGCGATTTGATCCGGAATCGGTCTTGGAGTTTCTGAAAAAAACCGATCCCAAACGCACGCTCGTGCAGGCTTTGTCGCCCGGTGGTGGTCGCCGCTGGAGCCAGAGCCCGACGATTCAGAAACCTGCCGAGCGCAGCAAGGCGACCAGCGTTTGGCTGTTGCGCGATGGCGCACCAGTCGAATGCCCAGTGAGTGTCGGCCTCACCAATGGTCGCATCACCGAGGTCAGCGGAGAGGGGCTGCGTGAAGGTCTGCCGGTCATCATCAGCGCCTCGCCGCCCGCCAAGCCATGAATGAAGCGCCCTTGATCGAACTGCGCGGCATCGCCAAGACATACGGTCGGGGCGATGCGGTGTTTCATGCGCTGCGCGGAGTGGATCTGCGGATTGATCGTGGTGAATTTGTGGCAATCATGGGTCCGAGCGGTTCGGGCAAATCAACCCTGATGAACCTGCTCGGCTGCCTCGATACGCCGACGGCTGGAAGCTATCTTTTCAATGGCATTGCCATCGAGTCGCTGAGCAAGGATCAGCGTTCATTGATCCGCCGCCATGCCTTGGGGTTTGTGTTTCAAGGTTTCAATCTGCTGGCGCGGACATCGGCTTTGGAGAATGTCGAGTTGCCCTTGCTCTACCGTGGGGTTCCGGCGCGGCAACGCCGCGAAATGGCGCGTGAGGCCTTGGCCAGTGTTGGCATGCCAGAAAAGGCGAGAAACTCGCCTGCGGAACTTTCCGGTGGTCAACAACAACGCGTGGCGATCGCACGAGCCATCGTGACCCAACCTGAAACACTCTTTGCCGACGAACCCACCGGCAATCTCGATTCGAAAACCACCGTGGAAATCATGGAGCTTCTTTGCAAACTCAACAGCGATCGCGGCATCTCCATCATCATGGTCACCCACGAGGACGATGTTGCCGCATCCGCCAAACGCGTGATTCGCGTGAAAGATGGGCTGATCGCCAGTGATGAAAAAATTCAGCTTATTGGTTAATCGTTATCAGATCGAAAATTCCTCATGTTTTTCAATGCCTTCATCCTCGCGCTTCGTGAGATACGCCGCAACATCACCCGGGCGTTTCTGACGGTGATTGGTGTGGTGATCGGTGTCGCAGCGGTGGTGACGATGGTGACCCTTGGCCGCGGTGCCACGGAGATGGTGAAGTCGCAGATCTCGAATCTCGGTAGCAACCTCATGATTCTGCGGCCCGGGCAGGGCTGGGGTCAGTGGGGCGCGCCATTGTTCAGCCTCAACGATGTGCAGGCCGTGCGCGAGCAGGTGAGCGGTGTGCGTGCCGCGGCGCCATTGGCGATGGGCAATGCGCCTGCGGTGTTTATGGAGAATGTGCGCAACACCGATTATCAGGGCACCATGCCCGAGTATTTCGACATCGCCGGATGGAAGCTGAGCGAAGGGCGTTTTTTTGATCAGGACGATCTTCGCAAGGGCGCTGCCGTGTGCGTCATCGGTGAAACGATCCGCAAGGAACTCTTTGGCTCGGTGCCAGCGGTCGGCCAAAAAATCCGGCTTCGCAAAACTTCGTTGATGGTAATCGGCGTCACTGCCGTAAAAGGGCAGGGGGGCTTTGGCGATGACCTCGATGACAACATCATTTTACCGATCACCACCATGCAGCGGCGTCTTGCGGGGTTGCCGCCGCCGCAGAACATCAACCAAATCCAGATCGCGGGAATCGACGAGCAATCATGTGCCGGCATCTTGGCCGACCTCACCCTCCTGATGCGCGAGCGCCGGAATCTTGTGGAGAACGAGCAGAACAATTTCTCGGTCGTCGATACCCGCATGATCGCCGAGACAATGAGTTCCAGCACGCGCATCATGACATCGCTGCTTGGCACGGTGGCGGGTGTGAGTTTGTTGGTCGGTGGCATCGGCATCATGAATGTGATGCTCGTGTCGGTGACCGAGAGAACGCGCGAGATCGGCATTCGTCTTGCGATCGGCGCGCGGGCTCGCGATGTGATGCTGCAATTTTTGGTTGAGGCGGTGACACTTTCGTGGGTCGGTGGTCTCGCCGGAATTTTGGTCGCCTACGGGCTTTGCCACAGCCTTGCGAAAGTCGTGGGTGCGCCGTTTGTGTTTGATCCAAAGATCAACCTGATCGCCTTTGTGTTTTCTGCGGCGATCGGCATCATCTTTGGTTTCATGCCGGCCCGACGGGCGGCATCGCTGGATCCGATTGAAGCGTTGCGTCACGAGTGAACGCATTTGCGCGGGGTGAAAATGATTCGACAGCAAACGGATGATCTGTTAGAAAGAAATACCGTGAGCAAGACCCTATTGATCCTCGTAGCAGTCGCCGGAGCACTCGTTCTTGGCGGAATTTCCACTTACAACGGCCTCGTTGGCAAACAGCAGGGTGTTGATGCCGCCTGGGCGCAGGTTTCCAACCAGTACCAGCGCCGTGCGGATCTCGTGCCGAATCTGGTCAAGACCGTGCAAGGCTCGGCGGACTTCGAGAAGACGACGCTCGAGAATGTCGTCAATGCCCGTGCATCGGTCGGACGCATGACCATCGATGCGAGCAAGGCGCCGGAGACCGCGCAGCAGCTTGAGGAATTTCAAAAAGCGCAAGGTGCCTTCGGCAGCGCGCTGCAACGCTTGCTGGTGGTTTCGGAAAATTATCCCGACCTCAAGGCGAGCGCCGGATTTCGTGATTTGCAGGCGCAGCTTGAAGGCACCGAGAACCGCATCGCGGTTGAGCGCGGTCGCTTCAACGAGGTGGTGAAGGATTTCAACACTAGCATCCGCAAGGTGCCCGCCGTGTTTTTTGCGGGCATGCTTGGCTTTCATCCCAAGCCGTATTTTCAGGCTGAAAGCGGTGCGGAAAAAGCGCCTGATGTGAAATTCGACTTCGGTGGTCAATCCGGCGAAGCGAAATGACATTGGTGCGCCATGCATGCGGGCGGGTCCTTGGTTTTTGGCTCGCCTGCCTAGGCCTGATGTTTGCCGCGCCGATTGCGCGTGCGGAGATCCCCGCGAGTCCGTCGCCGCATTATGTTTACGATGAGGCGCGCTGGCTTGGGCCAGCGGCCTTTGCAGCGATCGACAAGCGTTTGCAGGACTACGAGCGCGAATCCTCGTCGCAGATGCTGGTGGCGATTTTTCAAGCGCTGCCGGAGTCGGGCGAAATGGTCGACTTCTCGCAGCGGGTATTCGATGCATGGAAGCCGGGACAAAAGGGCAAGGATAACAGCGCGATTTTGTTTTTCTTCGTCAACGAACGCAAAATCAGGATCCAGGTTGGCTATGGCCTCGAAGGCGCGCTGCCCGATGCGCGTTGCAAGCAGATCATCGAGGGGGTGATCGCTCCACGCCTGCGTGCCGAAAACCGCGAGCTCGCGGTCGAGTTAGGCATTGAGGCGATGATCGCCGCGACCAAGGGTGAATACCAAGGCACGGGTAGCACGCGGCTGGATCGGCGCGATGGCATTCCGTTTCCGGTCATCATTCTTTTGGTGATCATTCTTTTGGTGGTGATCTCCTCGCAGCAGCATGGCGATGTGGTGATCACGCGCGGTGGATCGCGTCACGGCGATTGGAGTCGCGGCGGCTGGGGAGGCGGAGGCGGAGGCGGAGGTTGGAGTGGCGGGGGATGGGGTAGTGGAGGCGGAGGAGGATTTTCCGGCGGTGGAGGAAGAAGTGGCGGAGGAGGCGCAAGTGGTGGATGGTAATTCAGCCCGATTGAACATGAACGAGTTTCTGACAGAAAAAGAGGAGCATGCGCTGGTACGCGAGATCCGCGCGGTGGAGGCAAAGAGCAGCGCCGAGCTTCGTGTGGTCATCACCACCAAGCTGGTGTTTCGTCCGATGCGCTACGCGTGGAAACTTTTCGATCGTCTCGGCATGCATCGCACGAATGATCGCAATGGCGCGTTGATTTTGGTGATCCCGATGGGCCATCGTTTTGCGGTGATCGGCGACGGCGCGTGGGCCGAAGTGGTGGGCCCGGCCTACTGGGAGGAACTTTCAAACGCGATGTCGCGGCACTTGCGCGCGGGTCGGCGCTACGAGGCGCTCGCCTATGGCATCCGCAGCTTGGGCGCGACGATGGCGGGTGCATGGCCGGCCACCGGCGAGAACCCCAACGAGCTGCCGAACGAAATTGTTTATGAGTGATGCGGCAAAGGATTCCGTGACAGCATTCGTATCCGATGCATGATGCATGGCGTGACATCACTCTCGATCGCCGCTCTCAGGGAATGCACTGGCACGACTCCGGTGCAGGCCGCCGTCATCGCGCAATTGCAAAGCCGCTCGACCCGCGTCGCCAAGACCGGCAAGCCATATCTCGAAATGGCCTTTGCCGACTCGACCGGGAAAATGAGCTTCAAGCTATGGTCCGATTCATCGGTCTATCAGGAAGCGGAGTCGCTCAAGGAATCGGCGGTACTGCGGCTCGAGGCGCGCTGGACGCAAAGCTCCTACGGCATGGACGCCAAGGATCTCGAGTTCCATGTGCCGGATGAGGCCGCGCTCAATGATTTCTATGCCGGCGATCCCGATCTGCGTCGGCGTCAGGAGGCGGATTTCGTAGTGATCCAAAGTTTCTGCGCGAGCATTGCCGAGCCGCGCTTGAATGCGTTGTGCCAAATGTTTCTCGATCAAATGGGCGACCGCTTTCGGCGCACGGCGGCGGCGCGCAAAAACCACCATGCCCGTCGTGGCGGACTCGTCGAACATGTCGCGCAGATGATGCGCTCGGCCGATGCGATTTGCGGCGTTTACCCGGAACTCAATCGCGACCTGATGCTTGCCGGCGTGCTGTTTCACGATTGCGGCAAGCTTTGGGAAAACACCTACCCAGAACATGGTTTCACGCAGACCTTTACCCTTGCCGGCGAAATGATGGGCCACATCCCGCTGGGCATCGAAATGGTCAACAAACTCTGGCGCGATTTGATGGAATCCGAGGACGCAAAAGCATGGGCGGACCTCAAGCCCGGATCCGACGATACGCGCTTGCACCTCCTGCATCTGATCGGCAGCCACCATGGCGAGCATCAGTTTGGCTCGCCCGTGCTGCCCCGCACGCCGGAGGCCTTTGCCTTGCACTACATCGACAACCTCGATGCCAAGCTCGAGATGATCCGCGAGGCCTACGCGCAGTCGCAGGAGATTGCTCCCAACATCGTCGAGCGGGTTTTTCCGCTGCAAAACAACCTCGTGCGGCCGCTGCCGGGGTTTGTGTGTTCTGTTGATGACGCGACTTCCACCGAAACACCAAGCGAGCTTCACTGATCTCATTTCCCATGCATCCATTCCTATCTCCCGATTTTCATGTTCGTTGGTCGACGCTTGTGCCCGAGGCGGTCGAGCCCGACATCCGCCATGCGCTCTCACTTGCAAAGAATGCGATCGAGGCGATTTGCGATCAGGGCCGATCGGCGCTGACCTATGAATCGACATTTCTCGCGCTCGAAAACGCGACCGAAGAATTGGGTCGCGGCTGGGGGCGTTTGAATCATCTCGACTCGGTGTGCGACAACCCCGCGCAACGCGAGGCGCTCAACAAGATGCTGCCGGAGGTGACGGATTTTTACGCGTCGATTCCGCTCAATGGTCGGCTGTGGGAGGTGCTCAAGGCCTTTGGCGAAAGCGCCGAAGCTACAAAACTCGATCCGGTGAGAAAACGCTTTATCGAGGAAACGCTCGCCGATTTCCGTCAGTCCGGCGCTGATTTGCCACCTGCCGAAAAGGAACGCATCGCGGCGATCGAGGCCGAGCTTTCGACGCTCACCAAGCAGTACTCCGAGCATGTGCTGGATTCGACCAACGCGTGGGAGCTTGTCATCACCGATGAGTCGAAGCTCGCAGGTTTGCCTGAATCCGCAAAAGCCGCAGCCGCAGCCAACGCGAAAGCGAAGGGGATCGCGGATCAGCCAGCATGGCGCTTCACACTGCAGTTTCCATCGATGTTTCCGAACATGCAGCACCTGCATGACGATGCGATCCGGCATCAGGTGTGGGAGGCCTCAAGCCGCGTGGGTGGCTATGGCGACTATGACAACACGCCGCTGGTCTGGCGCATCCTCGGGCTGCGTCACGAGAAGGCGGTGCTCTTGGGTCATGGTCATTTCGCCGATCTCACCCTGCTGCGTCGCATGGCCGGATCGGGCGAGGCGGCGCTTTCCTTCATCGAGAAACTTCATGCGCGCATCGTGCCGGCCTTTCATGCGGAGTTCCGCCAACTCGCGCAGTACAAGGCGGCAAAGACCGGTGAAAAAGCCGACGCCTTGCAGCCCTGGGAAACCGCGTATTGGGCCGAACTCCAGCGCAAGGAAAACTACGATCTCGATGATGAGGCATTGCGTCCCTATTTCCCGGTCGATGGCGTGATGGCCGGCATGTTCGAAATTGCTTCGCGACTCTTTGGCATCACCATCCGGCAACAGGAAACTGTTTTCAACGAAACTGGTGAAGCGTCATCCAAAATCGAAGTTTGGCACCCGGAGGTTTCGTTTTATGAAATTCACGACTCCGACAGCGGCGCTCATCTCGGATCGTTTTATGCCGACTGGCATCCGCGCGAATCGAAGCGCGGTGGCGCGTGGATGAACTCGCTGCATACCGGTCATCCGGGCGAGCCGCACCTCGGACTGATCGTTGGCAACATGAGCCCGCCGGTCGATGGCAAGCCGGCATTGCTCACGCATGGTGAGGTCGAGACAATCTTTCATGAGTTCGGCCACCTTCTGCACGGCATGCTCAGCGAAGTGCCGGTGCGCTCGCTCGCCGGAACGAATGTCGCATGGGACTTCGTCGAGCTTCCCTCGCAGATCATGGAAAACTTCTGCTGGGATCGTGAATCGCTCGACCTTTTTGCGCGTCACTTTGAAACCGGAGAAACGATTCCCGAAGAGCTCTTTGCCAAGATGATCGCCGCGCGAAATTACCTCAGTGCCTCGGGCTTCATGCGTCAGCTTTCATTTGCGAAGCTCGATCTCGAACTCCACGTCCATTACACGCGCTGGCTTGGTGGCGAGCTCGATGCGGTGGATCGCGAAATCCTCAAGGACTACCGCGCCCCACTCAAGACCGAGACCCCATCGATGCTGCGACGCTTCGGTCATTTGTTCTCGAGCTCGACCGGCTATGCGGCCGGCTACTACTCGTACAAATGGGCCGAGGTGCTCGACGCCGATGCCTTCACCCGTTTCCAGAACGAAGGGGTCCTCAACCCCGAAACCGGCCGATCATTCCGCGAACATGTCCTGAGCCAAGGCAACGCAGCGCCCGCGGAAGAACTCTACCGCCGCTTCATGGGCCGCGACCCCGAACTCGAACCGCTGCTCACACGCGCGGGATTGGGATGAGGTCGGCTAGGTTCTTGCCAGGCAAGAGTGTTGCAAAAGACAAGATAAGGAGGCATGACGCACTTTTCGTGGGTCTCCAAAGGAAAGATAAGAGCTAGGCAAGCCAAGGCAGGCATGCAAAAAAAGAGGCGGACCGAAGCCCGCCTCTTGTGGTAAAGTTTTATCGGATGCTCTGCCGGATCAGTTGCGACGGCGGCGAAGCAGAGCAAGCGCACCAACGGCACCAAGTAGTGCTGCCGAGGGCTCAGGGACAGCTACGAGCTTGAGGGTGCTGTAGGTGCCGGAACCGAAAGCCTCTGTCGCATCACCACCCGGATCACCCGTGAAGGTGTCGAGCGAGCCAATGATGGGCGTGAGGCCGGCGGGATTGGCTGTATAGTCATTTTCGTTTAGCTCATCTGCAATAAGAGTACCAAAAGCAAACATCGAGTAAGCACTGGTCAGCGTAGCCACGCTCAAGCTCGAGGCATCGGTGGCAATTGCGTAAAGCGTACGCCCCACCAAGCTTGCGGGTGAAAATGAGGCAGAAGGATTTTCCGCAATGTAGCCGGGAGCAGCAAAAGCAGTCGAGTTACCCGGTGTGGCGTAAGCCAAGATCGTGAAGCCTCCCAACTTGGCGAACAATTCCTCGATGGTGTCGATCTGATCCACAGTGACGCTGGGACCGAAATAACCCACGGATACCTTGCCGGTGGTCATGAGGCTGCCATTTGCATTGGCCCACAGGGTGTCCGGATCGGCATCCGCTGGGGTGCTTTGATCATGGCCATATTGCACATTGGCAATGGTGACAGTTGCAGCCTGCATGGCAATGGTGCTGGCAAGAAGAGTGCCAGCCACGAAGAGGGTTTGGGTCAGTTTCATGATTTAGGATGGGGTGGGTTCAGAATCGAGGCAAACAGGTTAATAGCAAGATTCAAATTTACAGCGAAGAATAAGCGGCGGGTACATCCATGGTGACCACTTTGGGGGTGGCGCTACGGCGTTGGATAATGATGGAGGGAGGAAGAGGAACATCAACGGAGACTGCGCCGGTGTTGTCACTACCCGTGCTGGTGGTGCGCCAACCAGCGGGACTCGTGGATTTGTACCAGTACCTAACGAACGAGCCTGAACCATTGGGAACCCAGACAATGTCAGCTGTCGAAGCCAAGGCGGAACCGGCAATGTCACCTTGGAGTCCCGCGTTGAACAGCGTGGACCCCGTTGGTGGGATGACGCTGATAAGGTTTTGGCCTTGGGCTAGCAGCACATTGGAGCCCTTGGTCTTCACTTCTCCCGTAAGCACCAGATCCTTGGCGGTTCCTTTTTTCTCCACAATGATGCCGTCGATGTAGAGAAGCGGCACATCGCCAGTGACAGCACCGGTGTCATTGCTGCCATTGGTCGTTTTGCGCCAGCCGGCGGAAGCACCCGTCTTGTACCAAAAACGATCGTAAGTTCCCGGGCCCGTAGGAATCCAAACCTTGTCGGCGGTCGATGCAATCACTGAACCCGCCAGCGTGCCGACCGGGAAAATTTCCTGAAGTGTCGGAGCCAAGCGGATTCTGTAGGTGTTGCCAACGGCCACGCCTGTGACTGCGGCGGGGAGAGTGATGCTGTTGCCGCTCCAGGTGACGAAGTCCTGAACGGTGCCGGGCACCGTGCCGCTACCGCTGGTGATTTCAAGAACCGCGGTTTTACCGGCAGTAATGGCCTGCGTGAAGTTGGTGTTGCTATCCGTGAGAGTCGCGCCCGAAACCGCAGTCAAAGAACCCGACGCGATGACTGGAGTCATGACATTGATGCCGACCAAGTTCTGGCGGTTGGCTACGAGCGTCTGCGTCGTGTACCCCACCGGAGCGGTGTAGACGGCAGTCTGAGCTTGGCTGGCGCCGGTGAGGGCGAGGGCAAGGAGGGTGGTTGCGATGCTGGATTTCATGATCTTTGGGGAATCAGTGGATTGGTTGGTTTCTTAGTCGGTATTCAGCAAGGCAGACCGATGGTCGTATGAATCATATGTGGTCTGACCTGCCTTTGGTTTAGTTGATCCAAACAAACATCCATTTGGTCACTGGGGCAAGGTGTAAAATCCAAAAAATATGCGCACGGCACGCGCTGTGATCGGGCTTTTTTGTTTTCACAAGTTGCTTACATTGAATGGATTGCAAATAATTTTCGGATTTTTTAACGGTGAAAAAACGGCATGCTTTTTCTAGGGCTCGCGAGAAAGCCAAAGCGCGTCATCCATAAGAAGCGGTGAATCGCCCTAAAGATCGCCCATCAAAGCGGCAAACGGCGAGCCCAAATGACGAATCGGGCCGAATGAGTGACGAGCCGCACTCGCGAACCGCACACTTCCTCAATCCCGGTCTGGTTTGGTTTTTTTCCCAGGCTGGGTTCACATATTCCCAGACAAATTGTGTAGAACCCAATGAGCATCGGGGAAATTCTTTACCGATTGGGGCAAGGCGACGATGAGCAGCTGTCGTCAAAATGGCCAATTGGCCAAATGAAATAACCAAAAAAAGCCGATTGGGACCGGGAAATGGCCGATTGGCCCTCTTCGGCCTCTTTTTCCTCAAGGGTCTTTTTTATTAATTGCAATATAATTGCATCTGCATATCTTGTGTGCATGCTTATGACGCGGGCGCCCCATTCGATTTGGTTGAGTGATGCCGCGCGCGGATTGGGGCAGCAGATGGTTTTTTGGGGGCATGATGTGCGCCATGGCGGGGGTAATGGTTTGACGCGTCATGGTTTGGCGCGGACGAAATCGCCGGGGCTGACTGGGACGAGTTGTTATTCGATTGAGTGGGAGGATGGCTTGATCGAGCTGCATGGGGCGGTGGTTTCATGGACGCCCTTGGCAAGGGCGTCTGGGGTAGTTGACGGTGTAATTTTTTGTCGCGAGCGTGGGCGCATCGATCTGTGGCAGGGCGAGGGCCCGCCGATACCGGGTCGTGAACATGGCGAGACCGGCTCGGCAGAGCAGCGCTGGCTGGCCTTTCGCCCCTTTCTTCGTTGGTTGGTCAACTACGAGCAATGGGTGCTCGCACAGCTGGGGCCTGCTTGGCGCCCGGCCTGCTGGCGCGCCATCAAGCGCCTGCCGAAGGGCAAGCCGTGGTTGCCGCCCGAGATCGCCCTCAAATGGTGGCAGCTTGCTCTCGATGACGCGCCGCCCCGCCCAAAGGAACTTTTCAATCAACTCTGATACCACATGCTACCCGTTACCATTCTATCCGGCTTCCTTGGGGCCGGCAAAACCACCCTGCTCAACCATGTCCTGAAAAACCGCGATGGCCTCAAGGTCGCGGTCATCGTCAACGACATGAGCGAGGTGAATATCGATGCCGAGACCTTGCGCCGCGGAGATGCCGCATTTTCGCAAACCGAGGAAAAGCTCGTTGAGATGTCGAATGGCTGCATCTGCTGCACGCTGCGCGAGGACTTGATGCTGGAGGTGACGAGGCTGGCGAAAGAAGGGCGCTTTGATGCGTTGCTGATCGAGTCGACCGGGGTGTCGGAGCCGATGCCGGTGGCGGAGACTTTCACCTTCAAGGATGAAAATGGCGTTTCGCTTTCCGACATCGCGCGCATTGATGGCATGGTCACGCTGGTCGATGCGCCCAATTTTCTACGCGACTATTGCAGCCAGGAGCGTCTCACGGATCGAGGTCAGGAAATTGGCGAGAGCGACGAACGCACAATCGTCGATCTGTTGGCCGATCAGGTGGAATTCGCCAACATCATCGTGCTCAACAAAATCGATTGTGCCAGCGCGGCGGAGCGCGATCTCGTGCGCGGCATGATCCATTCGCTCAACCCAAAGGCACACGTTGTCGAGACTGAGTTTGGCGCGGTGCCGTCTTCGATGATTCTCAATACCGGCCTCTATTCGCAAGCTGAGGCGGAAAAAACTCCGGGCTGGCTTGATTCACTCGTGCATCACACGCCAGAGACCGAGGAGTATGGCATCGGAAATTTCATTTACCAACGTCGGCGACCATTTCATCCCGCGCGTTTCCATGCCTTGGTGCATGAGGAATGGCCTGGGGTGATCCGCTCCAAGGGGCTTTTCTGGCTGGCAAGCAGGCCGGATTTTGCAGGCTTCTGGTCGCAGGCCGGTGCAGTAGCGCGCAACAGTTGCGCCGGGCGGTTTTGGGCCGCCATTCCGGCTGAGGAGCGACCATCGGATCCGGGCTCGCAGGCATCACTTCAGCGCAGCTGGCGGGAACCATGGGGTGATCGACGACAGGAAATCGTGTTGATTGGTCAGTGCTTGGATCGCAGGGCGTTGGAAGCGATGCTCGACGAGGCCTTGCTCAAGGACGACGAGTATCGCGAGGGTGTCGAAGCTTGGAAAAATTTTCCGGATCCCTTTCCGAAGTGGGGGTGAACGGGTAAACTTGCAGCCTCATGTCCGCGCCTTTTGAAAATAAAAATATTCAAAACATTCCGCCGCTGCCGAAACGCCGCGTCATGATTTCGGAATCGGGCGCTGTCGATTTGCCCCTGCAGTTGGGTGGGCGCAGTTCCTTGCCAGACATTCCGGCCACCAAGCCGCCGCAAGACATAGAAGACCGCAAAGGCGAAACCGCGCGTGTGGTGAAGCGCCTGCTGGCCTTGATCGAGGATCATCGCGTGGCGGCAACACGGCTTGGCATCGCGCTCGATGCGCCGGCGATCGATGTCGTGCTGCGCGCGCTCGAAGCTGAGACGCGTCGCGAGGATCCGACGCCTATCCTCAAGCAGGGCGAAGAGGTGCGGAGCTATGTGCTCACCGCACTTTACGAAGAACTGCTCGCTGAGCCGAGCAACATACTTTTCACCACCCAAGTGAGCGAAGACATCATCCGCTACGAAGCCATGGAAGCCGCCTTTTGGGCCGAATGCATCGCAGCCTTGCGCAAAAAGCTCAACCCGTGAAAGGGAGGAGAAAAGAAAAGGCGGCATTGAAAGGGAGGAGCGCTAGCGCCCATCTGTCGTATCGCGCGCCGCCAACAGCCAATGAGACCACCAACCACCAGCCTCTTTACAATTTCCCAGACAAACTGTATGAATTCTTCTTGCCGTCTGGGATGGCCGTGGTTATTGGTGAGGCATGAGCAGCAAGCGATGGTTGGCGCCGTGGAAGGATTCGGCGGAAAAGCCGGCGATTTACCACTGCATCAGCCGCGTGGTGGATCGGCGATTTGTCTTTGAGGAAACCGAACGCGAGAGGTTTCGGGCCTTCATGCGCATGCAGGAAAAATTCTCTGGTTGCCGGATTTTGTCCTACTGCCTGATGTCCAATCACATCCACCTCCTGCTTGAAGTACCACCAATGCCTGCCGAAGGCATCTCGGACGCAAAGCTTTTGAAGCGGCTCTCCGCGATTCAGACCGAGGCTTTCGTAGCCACGGTGGTGAAGGAATTGTCCGACGCGCGCAAGGTGGGAAACGCGGCCCTCGTCGCGGAAATCCATGCCCGCTTCACCTATCGCATGCACGACTTGAGCGAGTTCATGAAGACCGTGCTGCAGCGCTTCACGCGGTGGTTCAACCGCACGCACAACCGCACGGGCACCCTATGGGAAGAGCGCTATAAGAGCGTGATCGTCGAAAGCGGCATCGCGGCGCGGACCATGGCGGCATACATCGATCTCAATCCGGTGCGCGCGGGGATGGTATCCGACCCGGCGGAATACCGCTGGAGCAGCTATGGCGAAGCGGTGGGAGGCGGGCCGAAAGGTGATGGGAAGAAGGCGCGCGAGGGTTTGGTGCGAGCCTGCATGAGTCACCAAGGAGCCGGTTTTGAGGCGGATCGATGGAAAGAAATTTCGCGCGTCTATCGTCGAGCGATGGGGCTTGCCTTGGGTCGCAAGAATGGAAAATCCACTGTCGAAAAAGGTGTGATTCGGCAGCAGATGAACACCGCGGAAGCCTTGGAAGCGAAGGAAAACGGCACCGTGTTGCCCGACCTCGACATGGCAACAATGCTGCGCTGTCGCGTGCGATATTTCACCGATGGCGCGGTGATTGGCAGCAAGGCATTTGTCAACGAAGCCTTCGCCGGCGCGAGGGAACGCTTTAGCCCGAGGCGCAGAGATGGCGCGCGCAAGCTCAGAGGCGGCGCGCGTCCCGCAGCCGACATGCTATGGAGCGCCCGGGATTTGCGACTGCGTGTTTAGGCTTTGCTTGTGGCTCCTCAAGTCCCGCAAAAGGTGCGATAAGGCGTGGTCGATGCGGGTGGTGGGCAGGTATATTCGTCGTCCCGATCCACATAAGGGTTTGCGAGCGCGGACAACAGTCGCTCGAGCACGGACAAGTCGCCGTGATCGCTTGCGGCGGCGAGTGCTTCCTCGACCTTGTGGTTGCGTGGGATCACCGCCGGATTGCGCGAGCGCATGTGGGCTGCGACATCGGTAAAGGATTGTGGTTGGCGTGCGAGCCGCTCGTGCCAGCGAGCGTGCCATGCGGCAAAAGCGTCATCCGCAAAGCATGGTGCGGCGATCGATTTTTCATCGCTCAAGGCGCGAAAGCTGTGCGTGAAGTCCATGCGGTTTTGTTGCATCCATTCGAGCCACGCGTGGATCAGATCGCGATCGCCTGGCTCATCTGTCATCAGGCCAAGCTTGTTTCTCATGCCGGCAAGCCAATGACTTTGGAAAATGGTTTCAAATTCACCCAAGGCCTCGTTGGCGAGATCGATGGCGGTTTTTTCATCATCATGCAGCAGTGGCAACATCGCCTCAGCGAGTCGCGCGAGATTCCAGCGCGCGATCTCTGGCTGCTTTTCATAGGCGTAGCGCCCTTGGCGATCGATCGAGCTGAAAACGGTCGCGGGATCATAAACATCCATGAACGCGCAGGGCCCGTAATCGATCGTCTCGCCCGAAAGAGCCATGTTGTCGGTGTTCATCACGCCGTGGATGAAGCCGACATGCAGCCACTTTGCCACCAGCGCGCACTGGCGATGCATGACCGCTCTGAAGAATGCAATGTGACGCGATGCATCGTCGGCAATTTCCGGGAAATGCCGCTGCCGCGTGTGATCGGCCAGGGCCAGCAGTGCCGTTGTATCCTCGTGCGCGGCGGCCCATTGAAATGTCCCGACGCGGATGTGGCTGGCGGCGACGCGCGTGAGCACCGCGCCGGGGAGTTCGTCGTTGCGAAACACTGGCTCGCCCGTCGACGCGACCGCAAGGCTGCGGGTCGTCGGGACACCAAGAGCGTGCATCGCTTCGCTGATGACATACTCGCGCAGCATCGGGCCCAAGGCTGCGCGACCATCACCGCCGCGTGAAAAAGGCGTGCGGCCCGAGCCTTTCAGTTGAATGTCAAAACGCGCGCCATTTGGCGCAAGATGCTCGCCAAGCAAAATCGCCCGCCCATCGCCGAGTCCGGTGAAGTGACCAAATTGATGACCCGCATAAGCCTGCGCGATCGGCTCGGCGCCCTCTGGGATTTGATTTCCGGTAAAAATCCCATGCGCATCCGGACGGGCGAGCATCGTCGCATCGAGCCCCAGCGATTCCGCCAGTGCGTGATTCAACATCACCAAGCTTGGCTCTCGCACCGGCGCGGGACGCGTTCGAACAAAAAACAATTCAGGCAAGCGCGCATAAGAGTGATCCCAGCGCCAACCTGCGTCAGCGGTCATGTCGATGGTGGGGTGCGAGCTCACGGGAAAAAGCGGTAAACGCGGAATGGGTGAAGAGGAAGAGATATTGGTTGTTGGGAGAATTTAGTTTCAACCAAGGAGCAAATTTTTCCAGTCCGCCTTTGACGCCGGGTGGCGGGGCGCGCATCTTCGCGGCGATGGCCTTTGCCGATGTGTTTCCGCAACTTCTCGAGCGCCCGACACCGCTGATGCGGCGCTTCGAGCGGATGCTTGCTGACGAGCGCGCTTATGGGCTTGAGGCCTTGGCGCGGCAGAGCCAGCAGATCACGCGTCGGCACTTTGGCAAAACGATGCGTTTGTTTGCGCCGCTGTATCTTTCCAACGAATGCGTGAACAACTGCAGTTATTGCGGTTTTTCGCGCGATGCGAAAATCCTGCGCACGACGCTGACCGTTGATCAGGTCGTGTGCGAGGCGCGGCACTTGCATGGGCTTGGTTTTCGCAACCTGCTGCTCGTGGCTGGCGAGCATCCGAAGTTTGTTTCCGAGGGCTATTTGCAGGACTGTCTCGATGCCCTCAAATCGTTCATTCCCACACTCGGCATCGAGGTCGGCCCGATGGAGGACGATCAATATGCCGAAATCGTCGCGCACGGAGCGGAAGGCCTCGTGGTGTATCAGGAAACTTACGACCGCGAGGTTTACCAAACGCTGCACACCGCCGGGCCGAAGAAAAATTTCGACTGGCGTCTCGATTGTCCCGAGCGCGCCTACAAGGGCGGATTTCGCCGCATTGGCATCGGTGCCTTGTTTGGTCTTGCCGATTGGAAGCTTGAAGCGATGGCGCTCTGCGCTCACCTCGAATACCTTTACAAACATTGTTGGAAGGCACAGTTCACCATCGCGTTTCCGCGGATGCGTCCCTATGCCGGAAACTACGAGTATGTGCCCGATCCGCAACGCTTGCTGCCCGACAAAGCGTTGGTCCGCATGATCGCCGTGTTTCGCATTCTTTTCCCGCAGGTCGGCATCGTTGTTTCCACGCGCGAGCCATCGTCGTTGCGCGACGCGCTTGCGCCGATCGGCGTGACGCACATGTCGGCCGGCGCGCGCACCGAGCCTGGCGGTTACACCGGCGCGGGTAGCGATGACCTCCATCTCACGGTCAAGGGCCGCCGTGTCGAACTCGAATCACGCTCCGGCTGCGAAAAGGCCACCGAGCAATTTCAGATCCACGACACCCGCAGCGCCAACGAAATTTCCGCCATGCTGCGCGCGCAAAAAATGGATCCGGTGTGGAAGGATTGGGATGAAGCGCTGCTCGCCGCAAATTGAAATCGAGCGCTCACCCGCGTAGGTTGGCATAGCCGCGCAAGTAACCGACGCACTGCGCAATTTCCGCCAGGTTGTTCTTCCAGTTGCGTTCGTACTCGATCGACACATTGCCGGCGAACCCGTGTTTGCGCATTTCGTCGAGCACCGCCGCGATGTCGATGATGCCGGTGCCAAAGGGCAGATCCGGCGATGCCTGGCCGATCACTTCGCGATCCTTCATGTGAAACGCATGCACGCGTGGCGCGATCTTGCGAATCGTCGCGAGCGGATCGAGTCCCGATGTGGCCCAGTGGCCGGTATCGACGCTGTAACCCAAATTTGCATGACGCCCGTCGATGATTTTCCAAACGGTGTCCGGATGCCACAAGGCGCTGGGCTTGGGGTGATTGTGAAAACAGACCTTGATGTCGAATTCGCGCGCAAGTTTTTCGAGCGTGTCGATCGCGTCCAGCGATTCGGTGCTGATGCCATAGAGATTCATTTTTTTCGCGAACTCGAAAACCTTGCGCGCTGCCGCTTCGTCTTTGGAAATTTCGGTGACGCCATAATTGCACGCAACGAGCCCGTGCTTCGCCAGTTCCGCGCACACGGTGGCGATCGCTTCATCGTCGAGTTCGGGCCCCATTTTCATTTCGCCGAGCGGTCCGCCGATTTTTTGGCCGGGAAACAACTCGACGCCACCCGCACCGGCAGAGCTGGCCATCTGCAAGGCCTCAAACAGCGTGAACTCGCGAAACGACCAGCACTGGATCGCAATCGCGAAGCCGGCCTTGGTCAACGCCGCTTGCGGGATCGGCGCGGCCACGGAGCGCGCGGCAAGCAAGGCGGCGCTGGCGGGGATCATGTGAAGAAGCGATCGGCGTTTCATGCGTGTGCAAAATTCCAGATCCCCGGGGGTGTGTCAACCTGCGGGTCCGCATCGCGCTGGCGCAGTCATGCATTGCCACCACGGGCGCGATGTTGCATCATGAAACCTGATGAGCGATCCGGACGAGTCGGCGTTTTTCCAATTCATGGCCACCGAAAGAAGTGCCTCGGAGCGGACCTTGGCGAACTACCGCGCGGCTTTGGAAAGCTATCGCGATTGGCGTGGCGCGCGTGACGAGGGTTGGCGCAAGGCCACGGCGGATGACTTTCGCGATTATCTATTTTTTCT
>CANHQM010000017.1 GCA_947462835.1 Akkermansiaceae bacterium | reverse complement strand
TTGTGCGCCGCCGTGATTGCGTGGAAATCACCGGTGAAGTGCAGGTTGATCTTTTCCATGGGCAGGACCTGCGACTGACCGCCGCCGGTTGCGCCGCCCTTGCGCCCAAACACCGGGCCAAGCGAAGGCTCGCGCAGTGCGATCACCGCCTTGCGACCGATATGGTTCAGAGCATCGCCAAGCCCGATCGTGGTGGTGGTTTTGCCTTCGCCCGCGGGAGTCGGGTTGATCGCGGTGACCAGCACCAGCTTGCCGCGAGGGCGGCCGGTCAGCGCCGCAAGCCCGCTGGCAGACAGTTTGGCGATATGATGACCATAAGGTTCGATCGCGTCGGGCCCCAGCCCTGCACCCTCAGCTATTTCAGTGATCGGTCGCAGGGTAGCGGCGCGGGCGATTTCGATGTCACTGGTCATGATGGTGGATGCTTGCTGGAAATTTGCTTTTTTGGGAGGCTATTCAAATGCGGACATGAATCATGCCACGCAGAGTGTCGGCACGGAGTCTGGAGATTTTCGAAGGCAAATCAATCATCGCGAATTTGGTTTTTTCAGATGAGATCGTCATAACCCATCCTCCCCTTTTCCATGCTTGATTCCGCGCCGCGTCCGGCGTGATGCTTCATCCGATGCGAGTGATGGCCTTGACGGGAGGAATTGCCTCCGGGAAATCGACCGTGTGCCGGCTGTTGCGCGAGTACTTGCCCTCGCTGGTGATCTTCGATTCCGACGCGGTGGTTCACCGCCTGCTCGAGTCGGTGCCTGAGGTGGCGGCGCTGATCGCCGAGGCCTTTGGCGATGGCGCGCTCGACGAATCCGGCCGCATAGACCGTCATTTCCTGCGCGGGCGGGTCTTTGCCGACGAGGCGGCGCGGGCCCGGCTCGAGGCGATCCTCCATCCGCGGGTACGGCAGGAATGTCTTGATTCCATCGAAAAAGCCGCTATGGATGGGGCGGAGTGCTTTATTGCGGATGTGCCCTTGTTCTTTGAAAAGGGCTTCGACTTCGGCCAAAATCAAGTGCTGGTGGTCGCATCCTCCCGCTCCACGCAAATCCAACGCCTCAGGGCTCGGGGTGGTTTCGATGACGCGCTCATGGATGCCATCCTCGCCGCCCAGCTTCCGGTTCAGGAAAAAATGTCCCGCGCGGATATCGTTTTCTGGAACGAAGGCCCGCCCGCCGTGCTGCGTTCCCAAATCCGTCGTTTCTGCCAATCCATTCTCATGAATCCCTCCCACGATCCCGAAGCCGCCACCGACGCGGCCCCGCAAAGCGCTGTGCTCGACGCGCCGGCTTCGATCGACATCAACCAGTTTCGCCACAAGCCGCTGTCCGAACTCCAGTCGATGGCCGAGGCGGTGCCTGCCCGCATCCAAGGCGGCATTCCGAAAAGCCAGCTGATCTATGAGCTGCTGAGTTTCTACGGCCGCGAAGGCGCGGGCCTCGTCTGCGAAGGCGTGCTCGAGCAAACGAAGGACAACTTCGCCATGCTGCGCGATCCAAGCCGCAGCTTCCGCCCCGGGCCGGATGACATCCACCTCGGCAACCACCTCGTGCGCGACTACAGCTTGCGCATCGGCCAAATGATAAAGGTCCGCGTGCGTCCGCCGCGCGAACGCGACAAGTACCTCTCGGCCTTCGAAGTGATCGAAGTCGAAGGCATCCCGATCGCCGACTATCAAGTGCCGAAAGATTTCGATCGTCTCACACCGCTGTTTCCCGATCAACGCATCCACCTTGAAGGCGAAGGAAATGACTTCCTCGGTGTGCGCGTGATCGATCTGATCGCACCACTTGGCAAGGGTCAGCGCGGTCTCATCGTCGCACCGCCACGCGGTGGCAAAACCATTTTGCTCAAGCAAATCGCCCGCGCGATTCGCCACAACCATCCCGAAGCGGAACTCATCATCCTGCTGCTCGACGAACGCCCCGAGGAAGTCACCGACTTCGAGGAAACCGTTGGCGCGCAAGTCTTTGCCTCGACCTTCGATGAATCGCCACGCCGCCACGCGCAGGTCGCCGACCTCGTGCTCGAGCGTGCGAAACGCCGCGTCGAACTCGGCAAGGATGTGATCCTCTTGCTCGATAGCCTTACCCGTCTCGCGCGCGGCCACAACTCGGCGATGCAAGGTGGCCCGATCGGATCGGGCGGTGTGAGCCCGGTGGCATTGCAAAAATCCCGCAAGTTTTTCGGCACTGCCCGCAATGTTGAAGAAGGCGGATCCCTCACCATCCTCGCCACCGCACTCGTCGAAACCGAGAGCCGCCTCGATGATGTCGTGTTCGAAGAATTCAAAGGCACCGGCAACATGGAAGTGCGCCTCGATCGCGAACTCGCCGAACGCCGCGTCTTCCCCGCCATTCACATCCCGCAATCCGGCACCCGCAACGACGACCGCCTCTATCATCCCGACGAGTTCCTCAAGGTCGTCGACATCCGCCGCCAACTCGCCCAACAACCGATCGGCGACGCGATCGAAAGCCTGCTCACCAACCTCCGCGCGACCAAAACCAACGCCGAGCTGCTGCTGCGCGGATTGAGGTGAGCAGTGGAAGGCAGAAAGAGTTAGAGGTTATTTGTTATAAGTTATTGGGGAAGAGGAAGAAGCCTCTTCTTCATGTGGCTGGAGCATCTTGCTCCAGGCCGTCTTTGGAGCGTCCCGCTCCAAAACTAAAACAGCCAATGAATTCGCCTACCCATTTGAGCAAAATGTTCTAAGTCCCGCGCTTTCGGCAAGTGCCGCTTGCCGCGCATCAAAGGTGACAAACTCCGCCGCGCCGATTTCCAAGGCACAAGCGACATGCATGATGTCCATCGTGCGACAGCCGAGGCGCGGTGTTTTAGCGCTGAGCTTGCGAAAGGTCCGCATTAGATCGCTGCGATGGATCTCGGGAAAATGATAGAGCCCGCGTCGGCGGCGATCGTCGAACCATGCGATTTGTTTTTCCGCCTGCGGGCGCGTGATTTCTTTCCAAAAGACCTTGAGCCGGAGGGCATTGATCAGCTCCGCCTCCTGGATTTCCCAAATCGGCAAGGGAAGATCCTGAGCGGCCACGCGCGCCTGCACGGCTTCGGATCCATCCTCGCGGATGTAAAGTTTGAGCAAGGCGCTGGTGTCGAGATAGAGCATGCGTTGATCCCTTTATCACCAGCGACCTTCGCGGTCCGCGGCAATGGTTTCCTCGGCCGGCCGACCGGCATTGGGAATCGCCGTTTCGAGATGATCCTCCCAAACCAAAATCTTGCGCGGCAAGGCCGGCGAAATCCGCACGCTGGGGCGGCCGCGGTTGACGACTTCGAAGGTCTCGCCTTCGCGCACCTGAGCCTCGACAGCCGACCAGTTGGCTTTCATCTCGCGAACGGATATGGTTTTCATGACAGCAAGGTAGCTTTTGGATTTCAATATGTCAAACTCATGTTTTTCAAAATGTAAAACAAAGATGAAGAAGCGACTTTTTCAGAGGGGAGCGCCGGCGTCCCGCCGGCTGTGTCACGCATCTTGCGGGACACCTCTTCAATCCTGGTAGGACGAATTGGCTTCTTCATGGGCGCCCTAATAACAACCAACCCATAACCACTAACTCCTTCCCCGCACTTGAAACTTGAAACTCCAAGACCGCCATGGTGCACAATCCACGCATGCCTGAAGAGAAACCCAGCATTGAGACCCGCGAGGAGGTGATGTTTTTCGACACCGACTGCGGGGCCGTGGTTCACAACATTGCTTACCTGCGCATGATCGAAACCTGCCGCACGCGGCTGGCGGCATTGATGGGCATGGACCTGCGTTCGATGTCGGAGACCCAGGTTTTTCCGGTCGTGGTGCGTACCGAGGTCGATTACCAGCGCCCGGCGAAATTGGGCGATTGGATCACGATTCGCGGCCGACTCGACGAAATTTCCCGCGCCCGCTTCTGGTGTGCCTTTGAAATGATCCGCGAATCCGACGGCGCGACCCTCGTCACCGCGCGTCAGGCGCTGGCCCTGGTCGCGATGCCCGCCGGCAAGCCCTTGCGCCTCCCTGCCGATTGGGCCAAGCGCTGGGAATGAGGCCCTGCTTTCGTCCTTCGTTTTCAATTTCTTGCCAAATTGCGCGGCGTGGCTTTCACTCCGCCCTGCTCCACCCATGGCCCTCATCGTTCAAAAATACGGCGGCACTTCCGTCGGCTCGATCGATCGCATGCGCAATGTCGCCGCGCGCATCAAACGCACTCGCGATGCGGGCAATCAGGTGGTCGCAGTGGTTTCCGCGATGTCGGGCGTGACCGATGGCCTCATCAAGATGGCCAAAGATCTTTCGGGTAATCCCTGCGAACGCGAACTCGATGTGTTGCTGGCTACCGGCGAGCAGCAATCGATTGCGTTGGTCACGATGGCTTTGCGCGAGCTTGGCATCGATGCGGTGTCGATCACCGGTCGTCAGGCTGGCATCCACACCACCGGCTCGCACACCCGCGGCCGCATTCTCAACATGGATCCCACGCTGATGCGCGGCTTCCTCGACGAAGGCAAAACGCTGGTGGTCGCCGGATTCCAAGGCATCACGCCCGATGGCATGATTCACACCTTGGGTCGCGGCGGATCCGACCTCACGGCGATTGCGGTCGCCGCGTCGTTGAGGGCTGATGTCTGCCAGATCCTCACCGATGTCGATGGCGTTTACACCTGCGACCCGCGGGTCGTGAAAAACGCGCGCAAGTTGCCGGAAATTTCCTACGATGAAATGCTCGAGATGGCCTCGTCCGGATCGAAGGTCATGCAATCGCGCTCGGTCGAGTTTGCCAAAAAATTCGGCGTTGTTTTCGAAGTCCGCTCCTCCCTCAACGATAACCCAGGTACCCTCGTGTTAGAAGAACATCCCAACATGGAAAATGTCGTCATCCGCGGCGTGTCGATCGAACGCTCGCAGGCCCGCGTCACGATTACCGGCATCCCCGACGAACCCGGCATGTCCGGCCGCATTCTCGGCGCGCTCGGCGAGGCGGAGATCAACCTCGACATGATCATCTCGAACATCGCGCATGATGGCTTTGCGCGTCATTCGTTCACGATGCATTCGAGCGACCTCGGTCGCGCCCAAGCCGCGCTCAAGCCCCTGCTCTCGGAACTCTCGCAATCGAAAATCGAAACCGAGGCTGGCATTGCCAAGCTCTCCGTCGTCGGCATCGGCATGCGCTCGCACTCGGGCGTCGCCGCCAAAATGTTCAAGGCCCTCGGTGATGCAGGCATCAACATCGGCATGATCTCCACCTCGGAAATCAAGATCGCCGTCACCGTCGAGGAAAGCCGCATCGAAGATGCCGCCCGCGCCGTGCACGATGCCTTCAAGCTCGATCAAGCGCCGGTGTGAGAGAATAGTTTCAAGGTTCAAGTTTTCAGTTTCAAGAGAAGACAGAAGACTTGAAGACAGAAGAAGCTAGAAAAGAAGCGACTTCTTCAATCGTGGCGGCGGTTTCCAACCGCCATGCCCTTCTTTAACCAATGCCATTCTGAAAGTATCGGCGCCGCGGCTAAGGCGAAAGACGCAAGAGAAGAGGCTTGCGCATCAGCGATTCATTGGACGGACCTTTAGGGACAAAGGTCCCTGCCTTTGAAGAAGTGGCTTCTTCATCTTCTGCCTTCTTGAAACTGAAATCTTGAACCTTGAAACTTATCTCTTACCAAACACTTCTCCGTCCTTGCATGGCGCGGAGGAGGGTGAGTTCGTCGGCGTGTTCGAGACCGCCGCCGGCGGGTAGGCCTTGGGCGATGCGGGTGAGGCGGCAGTGTTTGCCGCGCAGCATTTCGGCGATGTAGTTGGCGGTTGCCTCGCCTTCGACATCGGATCCGAGGGCGAGCACGACTTCGATTTCGCCACCGGCGGCGAGGGTGGCATCGATGCGTTGCAAAAGTTCGGGGATGCGCAGGTCTTCCGGCGACACGCGGTCGAGTGGTGAAAGTTTTCCGCCAAGGCAATGATAGCGGCCGGTCATCGCGCCCGATCGTTCGAGCGGCAGCACATCGGTCGCTTGCTCGACGACGCAGAGAAAATGGCTGTCGCGTTTTGGGTCGTCGCAAATGCCGCAGGATTCGGCGGTCGCGAAGAAGCCACATGTCGGGCAGGGGTGGATCGTGGCACTGGCGGTTTCGAGCGCAGCGGCGAGTGATTGGGGCTCGGCCTTCGGGTGTTGCATGAGCCACACCGCGATGCGTTCGGCACTGCGCGGACCCACGCCCGGCAAGCGCTTGAGTTCAGCGATCAGGCTCTTGAATGCATCGGGAAAATCGGCGCAGCTCATGGATTTTTGTTGGGGGATTCATCACCGGGCATGCGGTGATTGAAGGTGTAAAACATCGCGCAAAGGCCCGACCACAAGGTGGCAATGAATGGCGCCGCGACATCCGGGCGATGGGCCGCAAGGCTTAGCACCGGCGCCCATGCGAGGACCATGAAGATCGTCGCAAACCACAAAAGCCAACGACGCGCGTGACCGGGCACCGCCAACACCGCCCATGCGACGCCAAAGGCAAAGACCCATGCCGCAATCCAGATCACCGCTTCGGGCAGTTGCTTGGGAAATTTTTCGGCGCCGCCGCGCGAAACGAATCCGGCAATCATGCGATTGGCGTGTTCGAGAAAGCCCAGCAAGGCAAGGCCCGCGGCAAGGATCAGCGACATGCTTCCAATCGCCGCGCCCGGCACCAGCACATGGCCGGCGCGTCGCGCGTCATGTCGTTTATCCCGCTTCACGCGGTCCATCCTCACGCCGACCGCGCGTCAATCAAGCACGACTTTCATGATAAGCCGCCGAACAAATCGAGCTGCGGCGGGTTGGCTTGTGGCAAGGAAAGATAACTCGGGCGTGCTGGAATAACTGCATGGCTTGCATCGGATTTGGTGCCGATGCAGGCGTCTTCATTTTGTTCCGGCTGCCTGCTCGGACAGGCTGACGCCAAGAGGCTTCAAATACTTTGGGGCGGGCCCAGTGCTCTCGCGGAGGACCAGTTTGCTTGATAGCACCTTCTCTCGTGGGCCATGTTTTGCTTTTGCCTCCATCCGATCAAAGAGCATTGCCACGGCATGCTGGCTGATTTCATCAATTGGTTGGGCGATTGATGTAAGACTCGGATTGAGCAACGAGCACAAAGCTATGTTGTCCACACCTACAATCGAAAGATCGTGAGGAACCTGCAGACCTGCATCGTGAGCTCCTCTCAAAGCGCCTATGCCGCAGAGGTCATTTAGCCCGATTACAGCAGTCGGCCGTTTGCCCTTCTTATTGTCAATCAATCGATGGAATGCCTCTTTCGCCCCGGCCATCGTGTGGTCGGACGGCTCCACGTATAAATCCTTTTCATCGAATCCAAGATTGCGTGCGACTTTGAGAAAAATTTCCTCACGGCCATTATCCGCTTGGTTCTCGGCAAGCGCGCGAATGAAGCCCACGCGTGAATGGCCGGCGCGACGCAAATGAGAAAGTGCCTGCCCGAGGCCTCCTTCAAAGTCCACGGTGACAAGGTCGACTGGCAAGGGGCGAGGGCCGCGTTTTCCAGCCACTACCATTGGAATTCCGTACTTAAGGTGGCTTTTTAACAGTTTGGCGTGAACTGATGGATCGATCAGGCAAGCAATGATGCAGTCCACTTGCCTGTCCATGATGCTTTCCATGCATTGGATTTCGCGTAGCAAATCGACCCGGCTATGTTCAATAATGAGATCGCAGCCTCGAGCTTTCGATTCAATTTCGAGTTGATCTGCCAGACTCATAAAAAATGGATTATTGAGATCCGGCACGATTAATCCGATTGTATCAAAGCGCTGTTTTTTGACAGCAAGGGCGATGCGGTTTGGCCGATAACCAAGCCGTTTTGCTTCATTGAGCACTCTTGTGCGAGTTGCTTCCGAGGCCCAGCAGTTCGGGCGATCATTGAGCACCATGGAAGCGGTGTTGATGGCAACACCGGCTGCTTGCGCAACATCCGCCAATTTGGGTCGTCTTATCTCCAAAGAATCGCTTGCCATTTCTGCGCGGCTTTTGCTCGGCGCCAACTTTTTTTTGGAATCGCTCATGCGCGAATTAGATAGGCCGATGTTCTCTTTGAATTTCAATACAATTTCTGGTCGCGCAGAATATTCCTTTGAGTGACTTGACATGGATGGATAGATCTTGTCTTTTAAATATATGAATCAATTCATGCAAGCGATTTTTTGTTTGTTGGCGATCACGGGAATTGCGGCAGCAGGAAGCCGGGAGTTGATTGCCAGCGGGAACTGGTCCGTGGCTGGCAATTGGTCGCCGGCAATACTGCCAAGTGCAAGCGATGGAGTTTTTATCCGATCCGCACGTTGGTCCG
The DNA here is from genome assembly GCA_947462835.1 of Akkermansiaceae bacterium. Taxonomy (GTDB): domain Bacteria; phylum Verrucomicrobiota; class Verrucomicrobiia; order Verrucomicrobiales; family Akkermansiaceae; genus Luteolibacter. The sequence continues at coordinate 42,523 of CANHQM010000017.1, read as the reverse complement.
TGGTTTCAAACAATGTTGGGAGTGTGAAATCGCTAACAATAGGCGATGCCGCGGCGGAGGGTTCTTTAAACCTTCAGTCCGGAGGAGCTCTTCAGGTTCTGAATCCTGGCGGGACATCGATCTTGGTAGCCGGGCCGGCATGGCCATATCCGGCCTATTACAGTCACTCAGCGGGTTATGTGGCGACTCAGGGTAATTTCGTGGTGGGGGGCGACAATTTGGCTGGCGATGCGTTTTTTGCCGACGGAACTTTGGCCGTGGGGGGCAGCTTGCGGGTGGGCTCGAGTGCGGGAGCGCTTTCTTCCGTGTTCCGCTTGCGAGGTGGCGGGGGGAACATTTCCGCAGGGGCATTGGAAGTGGGCATGGCGGGAACGATTGAATACGATTTTCTTGGTGGCAACTCGCTCAAGACGCTTCAGGTGACGAACGCGGTGAACCTGCAAACGGGCTCCACGCTGGTAGTTTGCAACGCAGGCGCAGTGAGTCCTGCTACTTACACACTGATCAACGGCTCCTCTCTTGGAGGCACCTTCACAAATGTGGAATTGCGAGGCTTTAATGGGTCGTCGTTTCCTAATGTCAGTTACAACGCCGGCTCGGGCGATGTTTTGTTGACGGTTGAGGGGCCCGACGCTGTTTTTGACAACACTGGGGGCAATTATGTCTGGTCGAACTCTGGCAACTGGCAGTCCGCAGCGGTGCCGGCCACAACGGACAGAATTTTGGTTCGCTCGAATTTGGTGGTAAACACGACTGAAATGGCGGCCTATGTTTGCGTCGGCGATGCGACTGCCAACGCTGCTTTGAATCTGCATACGGGGAGCAATCTGACACTCACCCGTGCGGGAATTTCAATGATCGTGGGCGGGGCAGCGAATGGCCCGGGTTATCCAAACTATTTCAGTCACTTGGCCGGATCTTTGATGACTGCGGGCGATGTGATTCTGGGAGCCAGCGGAGCAAAGGTTGAGGCCTCATTCAGTTCAGGATTCATTCAGATTGGGGGCACGCTCCGCTTGGGTTCCTATCAATCTTCCGGGGCGGCGCGATGGGAGTTGCAAGGAGGCGGGGGAACGGTCACGGCAGCCAATGCGGAAATCGGCGCTGCGGGCACTCTGGCTTTTGATTTTCTCGGTGGGAATTCGCTTAAAACAATCACCGTACCAGGAGTTGTTTCCATCAAGGCTGGCGCCTCACTGGTCATTGAGGGAGCTGCGGCAGTCGGGCCCGCCATCTACACGCTGATCGAAGGCGGCGAGCTCAAGGGTGTTTTTGATCAAGTAAATTTCACCGGCTTTTCGTCGTCTGTCACCCCGCGTTTGTGGTACGACGCCTCGGTCGGTGACTTAAAACTGGTGGTGGAGCCTGTTGCCAATGCCACAGGTGGGATCGGTGGATTCAGCAAAATCGTCCCAGCGGGCACGGCTGGCTATTCTTTCGGCATCGCTGCGGATGGTGGAGATATCTTTTACACCGATTACAATGCAGGCACGCTTACCCGCATCAGGGGCAACAGTTCCATTGTCGTGCTATCCGGCTACCCTGATATTTACGGGGTTACTGCAAAAAACGGGCAAATTTATTTCGCGACGGGAACCGAGAGTAATTGCAAGATTTACAAGGCGACCCTTACCAACGGAGTGCCGGGTCCGGTAAGCCAGTTGGCTAGCGGCTTTGTCCGTGTGCGCCAGCTTTTCATAGAAAGCTCCGGAATGCTGCTCGCGGCAATTGAGGGGGAAGGCCGCATCATCAGAATCAATCCGCTTACACAGGCCATTAGCAATGTGATCGCCGGACTTAGTGCGCCACAGGCGGCCGTCTCAGACACAGCTGGAAATGTTTATTTCACCGAATACGGCCGCATGGGCCCGGATGGCACGCCGCTGGCCAACGGCATCGGCAAGCTTTGGAAGCTGACGCCCTCGGGTCAGCGCACACTCATGCACGAAGTATGGCGTGCACGCGGGCTTCTCATGCTCTCCAACAACAAGCTCGGCTTGCTCTCAGAGGCCGACTATTCCGACCACGGAAACTCCTCATCGATGACGGTAATCTCGACGGGCGGCGAGGTGAGCGATTATCTCCATGGGTTTGATTATTCCCAATTTGGGGCATTCACCTCTCAAATGCAGGGCTTGACCACATCACCGCGAGATCGGGTGGCTCTGTCATTCTTGACGGATAGCACGGATGGCTCCGATATTCCGGTTCCGTTACGTAGCGGCGTGACCGCCGTTGCTATGGTCAAGGGTCGGGCATTTACCAGTGCTCAGACGGGATCAAGGAGCGTGACCTTGACCGGCATGGCAGGCGGACCGGTGACTTTGCATGTTAGCCCGGATATGCATGGACGGTTTGCAGGATGGGTGCGCATGAGCAGTTCCGAATGGCCTTCCGTATCGATTGCGGAATTGCCCTACCCGGATGCGGATAGCCATATCTTCACCCCAGGTGTGTATGCGGTGCCCGATGTTGGAATTGTTACCGATGGCAACATTGTGCGCGATCAGGTTTTTGCTCAGCGCACACAGGGGCTCTCGCGCTGGCCAATGCAGAATGTCGGCACTACGTCCGAACATCCACAAGCCGGCTTTAGCGAAATGCCAAATGCATATCTGGCTTTTATTGAGATTGAGTTTGATATAGCGGTCTTCACCAACAGCAGGGAGGATGGCCTGTGGACCAATGCAGCCAATTGGAATCCAACAGGCTTGCCCGGGGCCATGCACAATGCGTTGCTCAGCGGAAAGTCTGCCACCATCAATGCCGATGCAGGAATGGTATCATCGGTAGTGATAGGGGATGCCTTTGGCAATGCGGCGCTGAATATCGAATCAAACGCGGTGCTCACAGCAGGCTCGCTCACCGTGGGATACATCAATAATGCCAGTGGCCACCCGAGTTACTATAGTCAAGCTGCGGGCAGCGTTACCACAACAGGGGACTTCATACTCGGGTCAAATGGCGCGGCTTCGGAATCATTTTTTAGCTCTGGTGCATTGACAGTTCGGGGCACGCTGCGATTGGGCTCTCATGCCTCAGCGGGGGCATCGGTTCTCACGCTGAATGGTGGAGGTGGATCTGTCACAGCCGGGGCTGTTGAGGTGGGTTCGGCCGGCGCGTTGGTATTTGATTTTCTTGGGGGCAATTCCCTGAAAACCGTGCAATCTAATGGCGGGATCAATTTGCTTCAGGGCTCGGTCTTGTCGGTAAAAAACGCCACCGCTGTCGGCCCCGCAACCTACACGTTGCTGAACGGCGATTCACTTCAAGGAACTTTTGGTTCGTTTTCCATCACTGGCCTCCCATCCCAATACCAAGCCGCCATTGAATACGACAGCACGAGTGGCGATGTGAATCTTGTGATTTCGCCGCAAGCGCTGTCCGGCATTGACCAATGGGCTGGGGCAATCATCACGCCGACGCCTGAACTGATCCTGAAATACGCTGTAGGTGGAGCGGCCGATCCATCTGCATCCAGCGAGACTAGCGTATTGGCACTTGATGGCGCGAAGTTCTCCCTGATTGCCATCGTGCGAACGGATGATCCGGCATTGACCGTGACCGGGGAGGCATCGACATCTCTAAGCGGGTGGTCTTCCACTGGGGTGTCTTTTACTGCGGCTGGCATCAGCCAGAGCGGGGTGCCCTTGGGGGCTGAGCGCAGAAAATACAGTGTGGACCGAAATGGAAACGAAAGGTTGTTTATGCGTTTGCATGCCACATATTCCGGACAGTGAATAAATCGCTACATCTTGCCATGTTCCTTCACAAATGTCCCAGGCTGTTGCCTTTATGGATTTGCTTCGTCAATTGCTTGGGAAGCCCATTGAGCTTGGCGGAGGGTCCCATCCCAGTGAAATCCTTCACTCCGTGTGTCGCCGCCCATTACAGTTTTGGCGTAGCGGTCCATCCGAGCGGGCTCGTGCTGTTTACGGAATTCAGCCGCCGAAAGATTCGTGGTTGGAATCCTCGCACCGGGAATGTTGAAGTTTGGTACGGCAAGGACAAGCCCGGCATGTTCGGGCTGGCCACCGGCACAGGCGGCGATGTGTTTGTCGGCTTGGATCTGGGTGATGTGGGCAATCCGGGCAAGGTGATGAGGATTGACGCCGAGCAAAAGGAAGAATTTGTGATGGAAAACATCACGCGCCCTCGGCAATTGACCTGTGATTCCATGGGGAATCTTTTTGTCGTCCTGGAAGGCGGAAAGGTACTCAAGTGGGACAAAGTTGGCCGGAATGTGACGGAGATGATGACCGCCACATCTCCGCTGAGTGGCATTGCGGTCGGGGCGGACGGCTCGGTCTACGTCAGCGAGTATGCAGTTTTTGATGTCGCTCCCGAGGGATATTCCCGGCCCCTGACTCCCGGGCGGGTGAAGGTGAGGAAGCCCGACGGGACAATTTCGACGCTTGCCGAGGGTTTTTGGCGCGCGCGAGGGCTCGCGCTTCATGAAGGCATATTGTATCTTTGTACCGAATCCAATCGCGAGGACCATGGCAATGCGGGGCAATTGGTCAGCATCTGCACCAAAACCGGCAGTAAGAAAGTTCTGATCGATAGTTTGGATTATCCGCAATTTCCAAGCGTGGGCTGCGATGGCAAAATCTATTTCACCCTAGGGCGCGACAATGTGTTGGCAGTGTGTGATCCGGCCGCGTCTTTTCATAAATTCAAGGTCGATACGGACACCATGACGAACTTCAGCGTGCGTGGTGGCACTATCGCATGGAAGGCAATCCCCGGGGGCATACCCTTCTTTATCCGCGCGCAATCGCTTCTGCTATCCGGCAGTATCATTCCGGACGCGGGTGCCAAATCGGTGGATGGCTGGGTCGAACTGCCCGCCGATCAGTTTCAGCTGAACCCTGCCGATCTCCATCCGAAACACGACGCGGAACACCCCGCGCCTGGCATTTTTGAGCTGCCTCGCATCGAGTCCGGCTGCGACTCGGGTCGCCTCAAAGTCGATGTTTTTCCCCTTCGTCGGCAACAGGGCTGCCGTTGGCCGATGCAGAACGTTGGGACTGCCGATGAATCGCCTGCGCCCGGCTTTAGCGAGCAGCCGACCTCCTTTCTATGCTACTTTTCGTGGTCTGCCACCCCGCCCAAATAGCCCGCAAGCCCCTAACGCAAAAAATTTTTACAACGGATGTAATTTAATCATTGACCTTATATGAAATGATTCGTAGAACCTCCTCGCGACATAGCCAATTGGCTAAAAACCTCGAACAAACAACCCACAAAAAATAAAGCGTATGAAAACAAACCACAAAATCGCGGCCGTTGCCGCAACCGCCGTTGCCGTACTATCAATGATAGGTGGTTCGGCCCAAGGTGCCGTTTATTGGGCTGGCAGCGTCAGCAGCGATTGGGCCAATGTGAATAACTGGTCAGGCGGCCTGCCATCCACCTCGGGTGCCGGTGATGCCATTATCAATCCAGGCTCGCCTAACGCGACGCCGCAGGTCAGTTCTGTGACCGATGCTACCGTGGGGAACATTTATGTTTCTGTCGGTGCCGGCTTGAACATCGTAAGCGGTGGCCAACTGACCACTGTCAGTTTGATCACTGGGCAATGGGGCAACAGCAATGTGGTTGACGTTTCCGGCGGCGCGCTGAACATCTCAAGCAACCTAATGTTGGGTAACAGTGGCTACGATGGGAAAATCAACATCTCCGGCGGCACGGTGACCGCCAATTACCTGTCCATCAACACCGGTGGTGGCGCGAAGATGAATATTGGTGGCTCGGGAAGTTTCATCGCTCCCGTGAGCAACCTCAGCAACATCAATTATTGGATCACTAATAACGCGATCACTGCGGAGGGCGGACTGTCGGGCTGGTCCATCAATGTCGATACAACAAGCCAATCTGGATTTGTGGTGCTGACAGCGGTTCCGGAGCCTTCGGTTTCCCTGTTGGCCACCGCGGCGATGGGCGGATGCTGTTTCTTCAGATCACGCCGCAAGGCCGCCTGTCTTCGCCCGTAAAAAAATTCGCCCGCGAGTAGTCTCCCCATCTTGAACTGTCACAGTTCAAGCCAATTTGTTCACATACATAAACCAAAATAATGAATAGCAGATTCGCGGCCATCGCCGCTAGCGCAGTTACGCCCTACGTAGTTTTTTCAACGGCTTTGCATGCCGATGTTTACTGGAATGGGAAAGCTAGCAGCGATTGGGCTGACGCATCGAATTGGACGGGCGGCCCGCCAACCGGCGCGAATGCTGGGAATGCGATCATCAATCCCGGATCTCCCTTCGTGGCGCCCGTTGTCAAAACCGCGGTCGCAAGCGTAGTCGGCCAAGTATACCTCTCTAACGGTGCTGGCCTGACTGTCGCGCATGGCGGGGAAATGACCGTTACCGATCTGGTCACCGGAAACTGGGGGGATACTTCGGCGGTCGCCATTACAGGTGGCTCGCTGAACATTCGTGGCATCCTGAATCTAGGCTCCGGTGGCCATGATGGTGACGTCAAGGTTTCGGGCGGCACCGTCACGGCAGCAGGCCTCTCGATCAGTGGTGTTAGCGGCGCGACTCTGGACATCGCCGAATCTGGCTCTGTCATCCTGCCAGCCAGCCAGTTGGAGAACATTGACTACTGGGTAGCGAACAACTGCATCACCGCGAATGGCGGAGCCGCAGGATGGTCCCCGCGCATCGATTCCCAAAGCCAACCAGGCAAGGTAATCATCAAAGCCGCATTCACGACGCCACTTACCGATCTCATCTCGGGATGCAAACACAAACAGCCCGAAGATGGAAAACCCAAGGATTGTTGCCGGGGAGGTTATCAGTATTTCGTCGGAATCGTTGGCAACCCATCCGTGCCCGACATCAGTTGGAGCGATGAACAGTTGGAGAAAATTAAAGACATCGGAGTCAACATGGTCCAACTCAGCATCGCCTGGGGTGGCAAGCCCGCCGATGAAGTCCTCAACTTGGAAGATCTTGAAGATCCTTCCCAGCGCGAGAAGTTTGCCTTCCGTATCGCACAGGCGAAAAAGCACGGGCTGAAGACAATCGCCCACTTCGGCATCCCGAAGGTCGTGAACGCCAATCCAGTGCGTCCCGCTTGTATTCTTGATACCAAAGTGCAGAAAAAATACGCCGCCAAAATCAAGAAATTCCTAACCGACTTTCCCGGAGTCGACGATGTGCTGGTCTACACGTTCGATCAGCAGGCATGGCTATGTAGCGAATATGGCCCATGTCCGCGCTGCAGCGGCATTCCTGTCGGCGAAAGACTGCCGGCTTTCCTCGATATGCTCAATGATTCCATGCGTTCGGTTCGACCGAACTCCAGACTCTGGTGGAAACCATGGGAATTGTCGCGGGGTCAGGTGGTGACAGTTCTCGAGCGGATCAAGGCCGAGGGCTTCGGTCTGGCACTCAACCCGTCCACCAGCAACGAAGTCTATCCGTTCAACGACCGGTCCTTCGCATCCGATCTTGGCGTGAAGCGAATGGTGTGCTCCGCCTACGAGCGCGGGATCCCCGTCATGGGCGAGTTCGATCATACGTTTTACAGGCCGCTCTACGCCATCGAGGACTACTTTCCGCGACTGATCTATGAGCAGATGCAGGGTTGGAAGGAAATGGAGGGACTCGTGGCCGTGAAGGAGTATTACGGCTTTGCCCCATCCACCTTCTCTGTCAACTGCGCCATGCTCAAGGCGTGGATGAGATCGCCCGAAGCGAAGCTTGAAACTCTGCTTGAGGAAATCGCCGCCCCATACGGCAAAGCCGCCGCCCCACTCATGATCCAAGCGTGGGAATATCTCGCCCAATCGGTCGAGGCGTTCCCCTGGGACACCACTTATTTGATCGGACCAATGGGACTCGACCGGGGAAATGACGGCTCGCACGACTGGAATCCTGTGACGATTTCGAGCGGCACGTGGGACACGCCGATCTGGCAGGCGAACCGCCGCGGGAACTTCATGCTCACAGACGAGGCCAAGGCTCACCCGTGGGTGTTTGAGGATGCCGGGCTCCGCCTTGAAGATTCTGCCGCCCTTGCGTTCAAAGCGCTTGGCTTGTTTGAAAAGGCGATTGCCACTGGTGGAGAGCGTACTGACGACATAAGAAATCAGATGCAAACCACCTATAGGATGGCCCGCTCCATACGGATGAAATCACTGCATTTCCTTCAGACCCTAGCGACCCAGAACGCCCGCATGGTCCAGAATGACCCGCAGCAGTTTTCCGTCGTCGTTAAACACCTCGAAGAGTTGCTCAAGAAGGATGTGAAAAACCAAGGCGGCCGTGCGGAAGTCGTGCAGAAGCTTGCAGAGCTTCAACGCGATCCGAAAGCATGGTTAAAGGTCAACTATGTGCCCTTCGAATACGAGACCAAGACTAAAATTGATTGGGGCCGCTGGATTCCGCGACAGGACTAATTATCCACTAGGCAACAGCCCGCATGCAAAACAATCCTAAATTCCACAAAGGCTTGACGCTTGTAGAACTGTTGGTGGTCGTCGCCATTGTGGCGGTACTGGCGGTGATAACGCTGACGGTTTCGAGTAAGATGATGGCCTCCGCCAACGAAAACGTGTGTGCGAGCAACCTGCGTAGTCTAGCCATCGCTCTCAACAGCTACGCCTCCGAGAACGGAGGTATCTATCCTGTTTCCAACGGCTTTGCTAACCCACCGCCAAGCAACTGGATTGCGGCGCTGCTGGACGGCGAGTATCTTTACCCGAAACAGCCGGATTCCCAGCGCGCGTTCGTCAACAATCAGGGAAAGAACTGTCTCTACTGTCCGGCTGCAGTTCGCGTTGCAAGGCCTTTGGACGGCAACTGGAATACATACGCAATGAACATGCAGGCAGGCGGTTGGTTTAAACCTGCAGGCCAAGAATCCGCCTCGCGTTTGATGCGCATTCAGTATCCGGCGGAAACCGCCCTCGTCATGGACGGGTGCAGAATCAACGGGAATTATTATGTGACAACCGTTGGCACAACCCCTGGCACAGCCCACAATTGGTTTCCGGAAATGGTGCATCCGCCGAATCTTATCAACAAACCTGGCAACCCCAACCGGGGGTGTATTGTGGCGTTTGTTGATGGTCACACGGAATTTCGCAAATCATCCACGATCCCAAGTGATACCAACAAGGTTTTCTGGAGCGGGATTAAGCCTTAGATGAAATTGGATTGATGAATTTTTCGAAGCAGAGTCAATTTTTCGGAAATGCCTTGAATTTGCCAAAAGCTTAAAAAACGTGACGAATTTTGATCTGCGCAAGATGCATGCTGTTGCTTGGCTGACTTTGCGTGGAATGCAATCGAGCGAATACGACTCATAAGAAATAATAATAAAAAACACGTATGGGATCTGCATTACTTGGCGTTGTGTTTCACTGGTTGGGCGGCTTGGCGTCCGGGAGTTTTTACGTGCCTTACAAGGGGGTTCGTAAATGGTCTTGGGAAACCTATTGGCTTGTTGGAGGATTTTTCTCATGGCTCATATGCCCACTGCTGTTTGCGGCGGTTTTGACCAAAGACATCTTCGGAGTTCTCTGCAGCCAGTCATTATCCACCCTTGTTTGGACTTTTTTGTTTGGCGTGCTCTGGGGCACGGGCGGTTTGACTTTCGGCTTGGCGATGCGCTACCTTGGAATGTCGCTCGGCATGGGAGTGGCTCTTGGGTACTGTGCAGCATTCGGCACATTGCTTCCTCCAATTTTCAAATTGTTCGTCCCAAGCATCCCAGTGCCGGAAACTATTATCGAGATCGCATCCAGCAAAGCTGGATTGGTTACATTGCTGGGTGTAGCGGTCTGCTTGTTGGGAATTTTTATCGCGGCTCTTGCGGGTGCGACTAAGGAAAAGGAAATGTCGGCCGAGGAAAAGAGGCGGGCCATTGCTGAGTTTAGTTTTAGAAAAGGCATACTTGTAGCGACCTTCTCAGGAATCATGAGCGCTTGTTTCAGTTTCGGTTTAACCGCTGGAAACCCCATCGGGGAGGCCTCGATCGCTGCCGGAACCTCTGAGATTTGGAGCGGACTTCCAAAGCTGATTGTTGTCATGTTTGGAGGCTTTACTACCAACTTTGTGTGGTGTGTCGGACTAAACCTCAAGAATCGTACGGGCTATCAGTATTTATCCTCACGTGCCCGTGTCGAACACGCAGGGTTGACCGCTTCGGGCAGCGAGCACGGAGGCGGATCATCCTCCGTGCTCCCGTCTCCTGTGCATGGTGATTTGAAAATTCCGATGCTCGGAAACTATCTGTTCTCCGCTTTGGCCGGTACCACTTGGTATTTTCAATTCTTTTTCTACACCATGGGCGAAACACAGATGGGCAAATTCGGCTTCGCTTCGTGGACCTTGCACATGGCCAGCATTATCATCTTCAGCACGATGTGGGGCTGGATTTTCAACGAATGGAAAGGCTCAAGCAAGAATGCTCATCGATTGATTTGCCTGGGAATTTTAACATTGCTTGCTTCTACAATCATTATCGGAATTGGCACCTATATCAAAGGATCGTCTGGCGGTCATTGAGAGGCATTATAGCCATGCCATGATTGATTGCGTTGGGGGCTGCGCAAATCTTTTTCTGTAAAAGTGTTCAAGGCAACAAGCTGAGCGATCTTTCGATGTTTTTGGTTTTTGTTAGTTTTGTGGTTTGAGGTAGGATTTTCCGAAATCTCACGCTTCGGGCAGCGTCAAAGACGACTAAACCCGAAATCCGAACAATGTCTTCACCGCTGAAACCGACAACAACTATGCCGACGGTGGCAACTGGAACAACGGACTCGTCCCGACCCTTGCCCAGTCCACCTTCATCAGCCAGAACCGCACGGCGGAACTCAGCAGCGACCCGTCGCCGAACCATCCGGGAACCTTCTTCGTCGGCCAGGGAGCGAGTAGCGACAGCGGCACGCTGGAAGTCTTCCCGGACGGCTTCTGCCACATTTAACAATGGTGCCCCCGTTGAGGAAATCACCGTCGGTGTGCCGAACGCGTTGCTGGCCAATACCGTGCTCTTCATCCGCGTGAAAGCCGTCCAGTCATGAACCTACTGGTCGTCTCCGTCCTTCCCGCGTTCCTGTTGGCTCTGCCATGGGACGTTTGCACGGCGGACGCGGTCCGCGCCAAGCCCAACATCCTGTTTCTGCTAACTGACGACCAGCGTTGGGACACGCTCGGGTGCATGGGAAACCCCGTGATCCAAACCCCGAACATCGACCATCTTGCAGCCCAAGGGACCTTGTTTCGCAATGCGTTTGTCACCGCTTCCGTGTGCAGCGTGAGCCGGGCCGCCATCCTGGCTGGCGCCTATCCCTGTTCGCGCGGAACGAAGGATCTAGCAAAAATGGTGACGCCGAAGGAAGTGAGCGCGATCTATCCGGCCGTTTTGCGCGCGGGAGGCTATGACACCGGCTATATCGGCAAATGGGATGTGGGTGTAGGCGAGGACGGGTTCCACATGGGCATGAACCTGTTTGATTACTGGGCCGGAGACCGCTTTCACGGCAACTATTGGCATGAGGCGGATTGCCAGCTGGTGACCAACGACGGACGCCAGTCCAAATCGGAAATCAAATGCACCTGCCCTCCGGATGGATCGATGCCGCGCACTGGTTCCGCGGGCATGAATCATCCCATCCACTTTGACCGTGACATTGTTCCGATCAAGATGAGGCAGTTTCTCGCGGGGCGTGACAAAGCGAAGCCGTTTTTTCTGGCCATCGCGTTTCGTGGGCCCAAAGACCCTTGGTCGGACTGCCCCAAAGATGTCGCTGGGCTTTATGCCTCCATCGCCATGCCCATTCCAGCCACGGCGACAATGGCCGATGCCATGCGGCAGCCTGCTTTCCTGCGTGCGTCAATGGGGGGTGACACCGGCTTTTCGCAGGTCAGCAATCCCGCCACCTTGGCCGATGAGCTGCGCAAAAACTACCGGCTGGTCTCCACCATCGATACCACCGTGGGGGAACTTCGCCGGATTCTTGTGGAGCAGGGACTGGACTCTAACACCATCATCGTCTTCACATCCGACAACGGACATTTTCACGGGGACCACGGTTTCTGGGGCAAATGGTTGCCATACGAGGAATCCATCAGGGTGCCCTTGGTCGTTTTTGATCCGCGCGTGCCGGCCGACCGGCGCGGCCTGACACGCACAGAGATGGTTTTGAATGTCGATCTTGCTCCTACCATTCTGGCGTGGTCTGGTTTCCCCGTCCCGGCTACCATGCAAGGCAGGAACTTCGCGCCGCTGGTGGGTGGCGGCAGCCTGCCGTGGCGTGAGGACTTCTATCACGAGTTCACATGGACGGCGGAAGGGCGGATCGAGCCGAGCGAAGGCATCCGGTCGGCCCGCTGGAAATATATCCGCTATCCCAGCCAAAAGCCCGTGGTGGAGCAATTGTTCGATCTTCAGAAGGATCCCGGCGAAACAACGGATCTCATCGCCGACCCCGCCCATTCCACCATGCTCGATTCGCTGCGGGCCAAGCTCGAGGCCTATAGGTTAGGTCTTTCCGCGGCAAACTGAATCCAGATCTGGGATTGTGGCCGATGACATCTGTTGGTTGCAGCATGGGCGGACCGGTGGGAGATCTCTATCAGATCCTTGTCAGGCTGCACTCACCTCATCCTTGGGCCTTAGGCCATCGGGCAATTGGATAGAAACGGATGGCAAGCAACGAGACGAGGCATATGATGGCGCTGATGAAAAAGGCGACAAAGCCCAGGCTCCATAGTACCTGATGAGTCTGGGTCGCGGCTCGGGCATCCATAGGCGCCTTGTAGCCAATGCAGCTCAGGCACCATCCTGAGAGGATCACGCCAAAAGACATTGCCAATCGCATTGTCAAACTGTATACGGATGAATATCCGCCACATTTGGCCTTTCCCGTTTGCAGGCGATGCGCATCGCTGGCATCCGCCAGCATCGCCGTCGAAACAGGCAGCATGATGCCGCATCCAAGCCAGTAGCTGGAGTGAAACACGACGAAGAGAATCAAAGCTATCGGCACATTGCTCCCCCCTAAGTTTAAGGAGGCGCCTGGCTCCATAAATCCTGTTAGGAAAAGCGCAGCGAGTATCATGTTGCCCGCGATGCTGACACTCCCGCCGATGATGACCGCCCCCTTTTTGTCAAAAGATGGGGTCAGTCTTATCGAAAGCAGAGCGCCGAGCGCCATGCCGATCATCGTGCTGCCGTGGGCGATGGATTTTTGCCAAGAGGAGAATCTCATAAAATCATCGTAAATAAACATTTGAAGCGACCCGACTAGAACCATTCCTGCCGTGAGGATGAAGATGAATGCAAACACCCAGCGAGGATTCGGGTCATTGAGAATTTCTTTCATTTCAATCAGGAACTCACGCAACCAAGCATTTCGTGGGCTCTGGGGGGAATTGCGGGTATCCTCACGCCAGTGGAAGGTTAAGATAACCACGAGGATCGCGAAAACAGCAGTGGCAATGGCGAAAGTGCCGCCCATGTGTCTGTAATTCGCTTCCATGGTGGTGGCTTGGAGGTTGTCTTTTCCACCGAAGAAGAAAACCCATGCCATCGCTGGGCCTGCGAAATTGGCGGCCATGTTGAATATCTGGCGGATGCCTTGAAGACGTGAACGGCCGTGATAGTCCCCGCACATCTCAAAGCCGAGAGCTAAGTAGGGGATAAAAAACATCGTCAGGCTCGTACGGACCAGCAGGTTCACAAAAACGAGGTAAAAAAAGATCGTCATTTGGCTGCCACGGCAAAATGCCGGGACCGTCCAAAAAAGATAGGAACAAAACGCCATCAGCAGTCCGCCTGCGAGCATATAAGGGTGCCGGCGCCCCCAGGAGCTTCGGGTATTGTCGCTTATATGGCCCATAATGGGTTCGGTGACGGCCTCGACAAACACGGCTAGCGATATGATCAGTCCTGTCCACTTTGGATTCAGGCCGAGTGCTTTGGTGTAAAACAGCATCGAGAAATTGAAGATGCCGTTCATCACAAGCGAGTTCGCGCACTCGCCGAGCGAATAAGCGCACATGGCTTTCGTTGAGCAGGCTTTCGGATTTGGGGTCATGAGCACTGGGGCAAGCGAACAGAATCAATCCCGCACTCCTTAAAATCCGCCGAACAAATCGAGCTGCGGCGGGTTGGCTTGTGGCAGAGTTTCCTGCGCGGTGTTTTTGGCCTTGGGCCCGGCTTTTTTCGCCTCGGGTTTGGTCGAGTTGAGCTCGAGGTGTGAGAGGATCGACTTCGCGCGTTCGACCACCGGCTTGGGCAAGCCGGCGAGGCGTGCGACTTGGATGCCGTAGGATTTGTCGGCGGCACCGGGTAGGATTTTGTGCAGGAAAATGATTTCTTCGTTCCACTCGCGCACCGCGACATTGCAGTTCGCCACGGCGGCCTTGGTGTTGGCTAGGTCGGTGAGCTCGTGGTAGTGCGTTGCAAACAGCGTGCGGCAGCCAATGGCATCATGCAGATGCTCGGCGACCGCCCATGCGATTGAGAGCCCATCGAAGGTCGCCGTGCCGCGGCCGATCTCGTCGAGGATCACCAGCGAGCGGTCGGTGGCATGATTCAAAATCAGCGCTGTTTCGCTCATCTCGACCATGAATGTCGATTGACCACGCGACAGGTCATCGGACGCGCCGACGCGGCAGAAGATCCGATCTACTAGGCCCATCGTAGTTGCATCGGCCGGCACAAAGGCACCGATTTGTGCCATCACGGCGATGAGCGCGACCTGGCGAATGTAAGTCGATTTACCCGCCATGTTCGGGCCAGTGAGGATTTGCAGGCGCGAGCTTTCCGGGTCGAGCTCGGTGTCGTTTGGCACAAACTTCGCGTCGGTGAGCGTTTGTTCGAGTACCGGGTGGCGGCCATTGGTGATCGAGAGCGCATTGGAAGCATCAAGCTGCGGGCGGCAGTGACGGTGGACTTGTGCGACTTCGGCGAGTGCGCAGAGCACATCGATTTCCGCGACCGCGGCGGCGGTTTCTTGGATGCGCGGGAGATGCGTCACCACCTGCGAGCGCAGTTGCGCGAAGAGCTCGGCTTCGAGTTGTTTGGATCGTTCTTCGGCGCCGAGCACTTTGTTTTCCATCTCCTTGAGCGCGGGGGTGATGTAGCGCTCGGCATTCGCCATCGTTTGCTTGCGCGTGTAATCATCCGGCACCTTGGCGAGGTGGCTGGTGGTGATTTCGATGAAGTAGCCAAAGACATTGTTGAACTTGATCTTGAGCGAATCGATGCCGGTGCGTTTGCGTTCGTCTTCCTGCAGGCGTGCGATCCAGTCCTTGCCGCCGCGCGAAGCGTTGCGGAGTTCGTCGAGCTCCGGCGACCATCCGTCGCGGATGATGCCGCCATCGCGCAAATTGGCAGGTGGCTCATCGGCGAGGGCGGATGCGAGCAGCGTGGTGAGATCGGAAAAATCGTGGAGCTGCGCAGCAAGAGCGAGATCGGATCCGCACAGCGAAACGAGATCTTCTTTCAGCGCCGGGACATGCGTGAGCGAGATGCCGAGTGATTGCAGGTCGCGCGCGTTGCCTGAGCCTTGTGAGAGCCGTGAGGTCGTGCGCTCGATGTCGCGAATGCCCTTGAGCGAGTCGCGGCATTTCGCGAGCAGAAAGGGCTCTTCCAAAAATGCGGCGATCATGTCCTGTCGTGCGGTGAGCGTCGCGAGGTCGCGCAGTGGATGCAGGATCCAATCGCGCAACAGGCGGGCACCCATGGGAGTGGCGGTGCGATCGAGCACGCCAAGCAGCGTGTGTTGGCGGCCCGAGCGCGAGTCGACGAGGTCGAGATTGCGTTGCGAGGCGGCATCGATGAGCACATGCGCGGAGTTTTCGCGCACGCGCGGGTGGCGCAGATGTTCGCAGGGTCGGCGTAGCTGATGGATCAAGTAATGCAGCGTCGCGCCCGCGGCACCGGCGGCCGCAGGCATTTCGGCGCAGCCGAATCCATCAAGAGAATGCACGGCGAAGTGCTCCTTGAGCATGCGCGAGGCATGCTCGGCAAGGAAGGTGTAGCCATCGTAGGCAATCGCATTCGGCAAGCTGCCGAACTGCGAAGTCTGATGATCGGGGACCAGCAACTCGGAAGGTGAAACACGCGCGAGTTCGTCGGTGAGCTGGTTGATTTCGGTAAATTCACAGAGCGTGAATTCACCGGTTGTGTGATCGATCAATGCCAAGCCGCATGATTTCCCATGACTGAAAACTGCCGCGAGATAGTTTGGGCGTTCGTCATCGAGCAAGGTGAGGTCGTCGATCGATCCCGGTGAGAGGATGCGTGCGATTTCGCGTTCGACGAGTTTGCCCGGCTTCGGATTGGATGTTTGTTCGGCGATCGCCACGCGCTTGCCGGCCTTGAGCAGGCGCGCGATGTAGGCTTGAGCGGCATGATAAGGCACGCCGCACATGGGAGTGCCGCCGCGTTTGGTGAGCGCGACATTCAATATCGGCGCTGCACTCTTCGCATCCTCGAAGAACATTTCGTAGAAATCCCCGAGACGGTAGAAAAGAATCACATCCGCCGGCAGCGACTTCCGCATGGCCATGTACTGGGCCATCATCGGAGTGTTTGCGGATTCTGACATGCCCGGGAGTTTGGAGATTCGGAAAACAGGTGGCAAGGATGCAGACGAGAGAGAGGAAACTTATCCGAAATTTTCATTCCGCGAAGAGGGTTGTGAAAAGACATTGGAGATTGGGAATTCGACATTGCGGAAGAGAAAGAAGCCACTTCTTTAAGGCAGGGACCTTTGTCCCAAAGATCCGCGTGCGAATGAAAAAGCCATTGAATCGTCATCATCTTCACTGCGGATGCCTTGGAAAGGTGTCCCTGCCTGGTGCCGCGGCATTTCTTTTTCCATGTCTTTTCATTCCCCACATGCTGTGTCATGTTAGGGCATGAGTTCGGAGCTGCGGGTGTTGCATGTGGGTGAGGCGGGTGGGCCGAGGGTGAAGCTTGGGCCTTACGACATCGAGACGCTGATTGCCGAGAGCGATGAAGGAGCGGCGACGGCGTATCGGATCCGCATAGCGCCGCATCAGCGCACGCAGGTGAGTTATCATTTGGTGGCAGAGGAGCTTTATTATGTCATCAGCGGCAGTGGAGTTGCCTTGCTCGATGGCGAGGAGCAACCGCTGCGTGCGGGGGATTTTTTGCGATTGCCGCCGGGCACCACGCATGGATTTGTGACGGCGGAGGAGGAGTTGGTGATGCTTGATGTCCACACGCCGGGTTCGCGGACGAACCGGGATGTGTACTTTTTGGAGGGTGGACCCGAGGGATTTGGGGCGCCACAAGCCCCCTAGATGCAATTTGCTTGCAAAAAGCCAAAAGGTGCATCAAGTTTCCCGCATGAAACATTGGATCGCATGGATGGCCCTGGCGCTGATGGCGTCACCGGCGGGCATGGCGGCGGCCTTGCGGGTCTCGGCCCTGCATCCGCTGATGGCGGATTTGGCGCGTCAGGTCGGCGGCGAGCGGGTGGAGGTGTATGATCTCGTCGGCGAGGGTGGGAATCCGCACCGCTTTGAGCCGCGTCCGGCGGATTTGAAAACCATGCGCGAATCGTCGCTGGTCCTGGCGGGCGGCAAGCATTTGGAGTCTTATTTGGATCGGCTGAAATCGGCGCTCGGCGGAGTGACGATCGTGGAAGTCGGCCGCACGATTCCGTCGTTGGCGGTGGGCAAGGACGCGGTTTATACCTGCTGCCCGAATCACGCGGCGGGTTCGATTGACCCGCATTGGTGGCATGGGGTGGATCACATGCGGCGTGCGGCGCGGGTCGTGGCGCAGGAATTTGCGGCGAAAGATCCGGCGGGCAAGGATCAGTATCTGGCCAACGCGCAGGCCTATGGTCGCAAGCTCGAGGATTTGAAAAACTGGGCGCGCCACGAGTTGGCCAAGGTGCCGAAGGATCAGCGCAAATTGGTGACCGCGCATAATGCCTTTGGATATTTTGCCAAGGAGTTTGGTTTTGAAGTCATCGCGGTGGCGGGGCTCAACAAGGAGCAGAACACCACGCCCAAGCAGCAGGCTCAGACGATCGAGTCGGTGAAAAAAGCCGGCGTGCGTGCGGTGTTTCCTGAGATCGGCGCGAGTGGCAAGACGCTTAATGCGATCGCTGCGGCGACCGGCACGCGAGTGGCGAAACCTCTGATCGCCGATGGCAACGGGCATGGAGCCGATGCGGGTTTTGAAGGCATGATCCGACACAATGTCAGAGTCATCACCGAGGGGCTTGTCGCGCGATGAAAGGTGCATTTCGATGGTTGCACACACCGTTGGCTGGCACGGCATTCGTGTTGGCGGGCATCGGTGTGATCGCGATTCCTTTGCAGCGGCTCACCTCGGCGACGAAGGCGCAAGCGCCTGCTGCGACACAAGCGCCGGTGGTGACCGACGATGAAACTTTGCCGGCAGTTTTGCGTTTGCGTTTGTTGGATGCGGCCAAGCGCGTGGTGATCAGCGACGCGAGTGGCGCGGTGCTGTGGGATCTCGCCGATGCGGTGCCTGGCGAAACAGAGCACGATGTAGGGATCAAGTTGAGCGGCCATGAGCTCGAGCTCGGCCTGCGCGTGGAATTTGCCGATGGCGAAAATGAAAGCGCGGCATTTCTCACCGTGATGCCCGACGCGCACGAAGAGCAAACCGCTTATGCGATCGGCAGTGGTCACGTTGAGGAAACCCTGCGCTATGAATGGCATGCGCATTGAAATGAAACGATGACTCATCCGACCCACGAATCCTGCGATCATTGCGGTCACCATCACGAGCTGAGGGTGGAGGGCTTGCAGGTGCGTTACCGCGAGGTCGAGGCCTTGAGTGGCGTGAACATGTCGACCTCCTGCGGCTCTTGCGTGGCATTGATCGGCCCGAATGGTGCGGGCAAAAGCACTTTGCTCAAGGCGATCGCCGGATTGCTGCCTGTTTCCGGCGGTCGTATTTTGTGGCGTGGCACCAAGGTCGCAAAGTGGAGCCGCGAAATCGCCTACCTTCCGCAGCGCGAAAATGTCGACTGGCATTTCCCGATCACCGTGCGCGGCGTGGTGCGCATGGGTCGCTACCCGCAGTCCGGTTGGTGGCGCCCGTTTTCCGTCGATGATGAAAACGCGATCCAGCGCGCGATCGAATGGATGGATCTCGCCGACCTCGCCGATCGTCAGATCAGCGCCTTGAGCGGTGGTCAGCAACAACGCGTGTTCCTCGCGCGCGCGCTGGCGCAGGAAGCGCATGTGCTTTTGCTCGATGAGCCCTTCACCGGTCTCGACCGCACTTCGAAAAACGCCTTGGCCAAGACCTTGCGCAAACTCACCGAGGAAGGCCGCCTCGTGATTGCCTCGCATCATGATCTCGACACCGTGCGCGACATTTATGACGAAGTGCTTTTGCTCAATCGCAAGCCGCTCGCGTTCGGTTCGGTGGCGGAGGTTTTCACGGGCGAGCAAATTGAAAAAACCTTTGCGGCAGTTGTTGCCGGTGGAAAGGAGCGCGCATGATCGACTGGCTGCTTGAACCTTTCCAACACCCCTTCAATCAACGCGCGGTGTTGGCGGCTTTGCTCATTGGTTTCACCAACGGCTATGCCAGCGCGTTTGTCGTGCTGCGCAAATCGGCGCTCAAGGTTGGCTCGCTTTCACATGCGTTGCTGCCGGGCATCGCGGTGGCCATTGCAGTGGTTGGCCTGCACGATTGGAGCGCGTTTCTCGGCAGTTTGTTTGCCGCGTTGTTGATCGGCCTCGGTTCGCTTGCCGTGTCGCGCGGCTCGCGACTTGATCAGGATTCCGCGCTCGCGATTCTTTACACTGCGGCCTTCAGCGGCGGCATCATCTTGCTGCGCAGGATCGGCGTGACCCAGGAAATGGAGGACTGGCTCTTTGGCAACATCATGGGCCTGCGCGATGGTGACCTGTGGACGAACTTTTGGATTTCGATCACCGCGCTGGGAACGCTCACTGCATTGCATCGTCCGCTCTTGATGACGCTCTTTGACGCCGAGGTCGCTGCCACACTCGGCGTGCCGGTGCGGGCATTGAATTACTTGCTGATGGCGGTGCTGATCGTCGTATTGATTTCCTCGCTGCAAGCCGTCGGCTGCATGCTGGCGATCGGCTTACTCGTTACGCCAGCCGCGACGGTTTATTTGCTCACTGATTCCACCAATGCCTTGTTCTGGGGTGGCGCGGTGCTTGGCGGCATCGCATCCGCGTTGGCGGTGCTGATCGGTTGGTGGATCAACATCGAGCAAGGCCCGGCCATCGTGCTGGTACTCGGACTTTTGTTTCTCGCCGCATTTCTCTTCAGCCCGAAATACGGACTCATCGCGAAATCACGACATTCGCGCGCGGCCCAGTGATCACCCAACCAAACCACGAAATCATGACAACCAAACCAACACGAATGCTGGCGCTTTCGGCGCTGCTCCTCGCCAACTCGCAAACCACCCAGGCAGCACCTGCCGACGACTGGGAGAAATTCAACGATTGGAACATCGGCAACCTGCTGTTCCCCAGCTTGCATTTCCATGGCGTGGGCGGCTTCAGCACCGGCGATACCGAAGAGCTTGCATCCGGCGGTCATGACCCGAAGCGCGATCCGTTTTCCGTGCAAGCGCTCGAGCCGGGCCTTTCGGTGCGCACGAAATATTTTGAAGCTTTTTCGAACTATCTTTTCTATCAGGACGCCACCGGCGATTGGGACGGCGAGCTGGAGGAAGCATTTGGAAAAATCACCAACATCCCCGGCGGATTTGAAATCAAGGGCGGCCGATACCTATCGCATTTCGGCGCGCTCAACGACAAGCACATCCATGCATGGGACTTTGTCGATGCCGAACTCGCCAACACCCGCATGCTCGGTGAGGATGGGCTTCTGCTCGAAGGCGCGGAGCTCTCATGGACGCTGCCGCTCGGGCTCGACCCCGAGTGGGTGTCGGTCGCTTCGCTCGGATATGGCAACGCACCGGCGCACGATCATGAGGAAGAGCACGAACACGAAGGCGAAGAAATCCCGCACGAGGCCGATGGTGCGTTTGTGGCCGACGATGTCGTCACCGCGCGTTTGATGGCAAGAAACCGGATCAATGATTTCCACAGCGTCACAGCAGGCACTTCATGGGCCGGCGGAACGAATGGATTTGGTCGCGACACGAATGTGTTCGGCATCGATGTCGAATACCAATGGCGTGAAAATGGCTTGGAAAAGGGCGGACGCGCATTTCGCTGGCGCACCGAATACCTGTGGCGCGATGTCGATGCCTTCAGCGAGCATGATGAGAATGGCGACGTTGAAATCAAGGTCGGAAACTACGACGAGGATGGCATCCACACCCATGCGATCATGACCTGGTGCCAGCACTTCGACAGCGGTCTGCGCGTGGCGTGGATTGGCGGCGTGGATGACTTCGGCCAAGCCGAGAGGTTCCGCGTTTCGCCATCGCTCACTTGGTGGCTTGATGATGCGCGCCGCGTCGGATTGCGGACGCAGTACAACTTTGATTCGGTCGCCGGCGAGGACGATGAGCAATCGCTCTGGTTCCAGGTGAACATCGCGCTCGGATCGGACGATGAAGTTCGTTAGAAGTTCGTTCGTGCGGCACTCGACAAACGGGGCGGATTGTATTTAATCCGCTCCCGTGAGACGGTTCGTGCGATCCGAGATTGGAGCTGCGGTCATTTGGGTCATCAGCTCATTTGTGTTGGGCGCGGCCATCGCACCGTGGCTTTATCAAGCGGGAAAAGCATTTGCCGAGTTCACTGCGGTAGGTGATTTCCCGCGCCTGATCGAATCCGTTGGCGGCTCATGCCGCCGTGCCGGATTCGGGCGTTATTTCAATCGCTCGCTGCTGTTGGCGGCCTTGGTGTTGCTGCCATTTTTGCTGCGCAGGCTGCGTTTTCTTCGCGCGGAAGGTACCAAGCGCCTGTGGCAAAAGCTGCCGTGGAAAACCGCGTTGATCCAGACTTTGGCCGGATGCCTCATCGCGATTGGCGTGCTGTGGGGATTTGCCTCGTTGCTAGAGTCGATGGGGTATTTTGCGCCGAACAAGAAATCTGTGTTCCTCGGCCGCGTGCTGTCGCAGGTGCTGGTTCCCGCCGTGGGCGTGTCCTTGGTTGAGGAGTGGCTCTTCCGTGGGTTGCTGTTGGGATTGTGGCTTCGCTATGCGCGGCCGCTTACTGCATGCATCGGCGCTTCGCTGTTGTTTGCGGTGCTGCATTTTGTCGAGCCGCCGCTGGGGTGGCGCGTGCTTGATCCCACGCATTGGCTAGCGGGATTCTCATTGCTTGGCGGCATCCTTGCTCATTTCACCTGCGGGATTTTTATCCTCACCGAATTCATCCCAATGCTGGCGGTGGGTCTTGCGCTCGCATGGGCTCGGCTGCGCAGCGGCGCTTTGTGGCTGCCGATCGGCCTTCACATTGGATGGATCATCGTGCTCAAGTTTTTCACCATGACGCATCATTTCGTCGCTGCGAAAAAACCCAATGAACTATGGCTTGGCATGGGTGATCTTCGCACGGGACTTCTGCCGTTGGGAGCGCTCGCCGTGACGGTCGTGTTTTGCCACTTCGCGATCAAGCGACCGGACGCAAGCGCCGAGCGCGATTAACCCCGCATCACAGTGACCACCACCACTTTGCGAATGCCCTCGCGGCGCAAGGTTTTGGCGCATTCGTTGACGGTCGAGCCGGTGGTCAGCACATCATCGATCAGCACCACACCATGCGGGTTTTTGCCGATCAGATTTTCCCCTGCTTTGGAAATTTCGAATGAGCCTTGCAGGTTTTTCATGCGTTGCTTGCGGCTCAGGCGGGTCTGCGTGCCGGTGTCGCGCGTGCGTCGCAGGGCTGAAATGACAGGCAGACCGGTTTGATGGCTGATGCCGAGAGCGATTTCCTCGGCTTGGTTGAAGTGGCGATGAATGAGCCTGCTTCGATGCAGCGGCACGGGGATTAAGGGCCACTTTTCCGCAAGGGCGGTGGCGAGCCGCGGGTCCTTTTGAAATGACTCCGCCGCAAGCTTGCCCAGCTCGTGCGCCAAGTGCAGCGAGCGTTGGTATTTGAGTTGATGGATGAGATCGAGCGCGCGCGTGTCCTTGTGCATGGCCGGCCGCGCAAATTCGAACGCGAAGGAAAGCCCGCTGCAGTTCGAGCACTCGAAGGCATGATCGATGACCCCCTCATACGCCATGCCGCAGGTTTGGCAAAATGGTTCGACGATGCGCGGGAGGTCACCGGCGCATGGTTCGCACAGCGAATGATGGCCTTGCAGCCCCGCACCGCACAGAGCGCAATCGGGCGGATAAAGCAGATCGATCACGCACGCGCCGAGCCGCCGGCCCGCATGGCCGAGACAATTCCCGATCGCGCTGATTTCCACAGGCATGTAGACCAAGATGGGACTGAAATGTGTGCATTGCAAGCGGACGCTAGACCCATTTGTTTTCCGTTGTTGAGGAGCGGGCTGCGGCTTATTCTCGACGCATGATCCGCGTTGAACCTGTGGGACACATTCGCAGCCAGTGGGGTGAAGGCCCGATCTGGTTTGGAACACATTTGTACTATGTCGACATCGAAGGCCGCATGGTCCACTGCTACAACCCGGAGGATGGCAGCGAAAAATCATGGCCGGTTGGCGAACGCGTCGGCACGGTGGTTCCTCGCGCCGGTGGCGGATTGGTGATCGCCGGCGACCATGGGTTTTCATTTCTCGATGAGGAAACGGGCGCGCTCACACCGATCGCCGACCCAGAGGCGGACAAGCCCGACAACCGCTTCAACGACGGCAAGTGCTCGCCCGATGGCAGGTTCTTCGCGGGATCGATCAGCCTCGCAAAAATCACTGGCGACGCAAAGCTCTACCGGCTCGATCCCGATCTCAGCGTCCACGAAGCCTTTGCGCCGGTGACCAATTCCAACGGCATCGCATGGTCGCTCGACGGGAAATTGGCCTATTACATCGACACGCAGCGCAAGGAGGTGCTGGCATTCGATTACGAAGACGGAAATTTGAAAAATCCGCGTTCGGTCATTTCGACCTCGCACATCGACGCCTCGCCCGACGGCATGACGATCGATGCCGATGGAAATTTGTGGATCGCGTTTTGCCATGGCGGATGCGTTTCGTGTTTTGATCCGGCAAAGGGTCAGGAAATTCATCGCATTGCTTTGCCCTGCCTTGAGACCACCGCCTGCGCGTTTGGCGGCGAGGACCTTGCAGATCTTTTTGTCACCACGGGTGTCCACAAGACCGCCAAGGAAGAGCATGCCGGCCGCCTGTTTGTGATCCGCGGGCTCGGGGTGAAGGGCGTGCCAGCCTTTGCGTTCAAGGGCTGAGCGCCGCTGCGCGCGTCACGCGGCTTTTGGTGCTGGCCAGCCGCTTGGGCGGTGCTTTAGGCTTGGGGCCGATGATCGTGGCAATGCTGGAACCTGCGGGATTGATCGAGCGCGGCGGCCCACTCGTGTGGGTGCTGCTGGCAATGGCCTTTGTCGGATCGATCTGCGTCATCGAGCGGGCCTTCTTCTTTTACCGTGCGCGGATCAATGTGAGCGACCTGCTTGTTGGGCTTGCGCAACATGTGCGCCGCCGAGCTTTCGCCGAGGCCTTGCACGAAGCAGCACGCGCGCCGGGCCCGGTCGCCCGCGTCGCTCATGCCTCGTTGCTTCGCTATTACCTCTCGCGTGCCGACCTGCGCGATGTGACCCGCGAGGCGGGCCAACTCGAAGTGCCGCGCATCGAAAAAAACATCAGGGTCATTCTTGGCGTTGCGCTGCTCTCGCCACTGATCGGAATTCTCGGAACCTTTCTCGGGATGTTCGAGGCCTTCCAACAAGTCGGCGCGCAAGGCGCGGCCAGCGGCCCGGCGGAACTGAATGCCGGCATCATGGTCGCGTTGATCACCTCGGCGCTGGGCCTCGTCGTCGCCGTGCCGATGTATGTGTTTTACCTGTATTTCCTTGGTCGTGCAAAACGCCTCGTGCACAGCCTCGAACGCGCGGGCATCGAAATGGTGCACATGATTTGCGACGCGCGCGAAGAGAATGAATTCGCGTCATTCCGCGGTGAGGTCAGCGCGGGACGGCAGTCGCCAAAACCCCCGGGAGGAGCAAGCCATTGAAACTTGAAATGTCGCTGCCCGAGCGACCGGCGCTGCTGCACGCGCTGCCGGTGGTGAATCTTTTTGCCCTGCTCTGGATGTTTCATTTCGCCGGTGCCTCGCTCACAAGCCAAGCAGGCGTGACGGTTGATCCGCCGCCCTCGCGGTTCCAGCTCGAGCGTTTTCGTGAGACGCTGGTTGTCACGCTCGTGACGGCGGAAAGCGGCGCGCGCATTTACCTCGGCCGCGAGTTGGTCGACATGGCGACGCTCGAGTCGCGCCTTGAAAGCCTGCGCGAACAAGGTGCCGCATCACGCACGATCGTGCTGCTGCAATGCGATGCCGACGCGCAGGTTGGCGCCGAGCGTGAAGTCGCTGAGCTGATCCTTGGCAAGGGCTTCCGACTTGCGCTCACCGGATCGAATGGTGGCGACGCGGAGTCGCAAAAGGAAATTTCAAAATGACCACGCGCGTTGTTTCAGACGAAAGGCGCATCAATAACGCCGAACGCCTGTTTGCGTGGTCGCGCAAAAGCGATTCGCGCCTGCCGATGCTGGCGGCCTTCCTGATAACGAGCGCGGCATTCGCCTTCATGCTTCATTCGTTGCGCGTCGATCTCGGATCCTATGCTCCCACGCGTGATGATCATGCCGCACTCATTATTGCTGGCAGCGACGCTATCGGCATCGAGTTGAAACGCAGGGCGCGTGAGGAAGGTCCTTTTCCGCTGCGCTTCGATCCCGCCGGCGATGAGGCGGTGGTGAAGCTCCAGCAGGCGGCGCTCGATGCGATTCGGTTTTCGCCGCCACCCTATGTGCCAACGCTGCGGTCGCTGCGCGAAACAAGCACGATCGCAACCCCAAGCCTCGCGCCCGCCGGCGAGGCGGTGTTTCCGCGCCGCCCGCTTCCCGCGATCGAAACTCCGGTGAAATCGGAATCACGCCCGCAGCCGATGCTCACACCGATCTCCGGCATCAGCGCCGAGGAAATGCCACGCGCATTGCCGGAGTTTTCCGTTGAAATTAAGGGCAAGTCGCTGCGCGACTCGTGGCGCTTCATGATCCATGTCGATGCGAACGGCCGCGTGCTGGATTGCATCGCGCTGAGCGGCGGCGAATCACCCGCCACGAGCGCCCTCGGCGAATGGCTGCGACAGCTGGAATTCCAACCCAGCCCCAATGCCGCCGCTCGCTGGTTTGCCATCGACCTTGGAATCATCAACCAAGCCCCCCATGCGCCTGACCCTCACTGAGCTCGCTGTTTTGGCGGTGTGCGTCCCGATGATTTTCGTCCTCGTGGCGACCATCATTTCGCGGACATCCCGTGTGCGGGCCGAGACCCGCGCCCTTTCCCGTCGGGTCATTTGCCGCCTGTGCCTTCACGCCTTCGAGGCCGATGAACGCGGTTTGGTCGAGTGCCCCCGCTGCGGGGCGCGAAACGAAAGGAAGTGATGGCAGGCGTGATGATTGCTTGCGCGGTCCCGCCAGAGCGGGCAGATTCGCCGCCGAAACCATGAACGAAAGACGCGTCGTCATCACCGGCATTGGCTGCCTCTCACCCCTAGGCAACGACCTCTCCTCCACCTGGGAGGGCATGAAGGCGGGCCGCAGCGGCATTGCGAGGATCACTCAGCTCGACCCCGAGCCCTTTGATTGCAAAATCGCGGGCGAGGTCAAAAATTTCGAGCCCGATGGTTATTTCAATGTGCCCAAGGACTCGCGCCGCGCGGATCGCTATGTGCAATTTGCCGTCGCTGCCTCGAAGATGGCGATGACCGATTCCGGCCTCGATGTTTCGACGATCGACGCCCGCCGCTTCGGCGTCATGGTCGGCAGCGGCATCGGCGGCTTGGCGACGCTTGAAAACGAGCACACGACTTACATGACGCGCGGGCCGAAACGGGTTTCGCCGTTCACGATTCCGATGATGATTTCCAACATCGCCAGCGGCATCATCTCGATGGAGTACGGCCTCAAGGGCCCGAACATGGTGATCGTCACCGCATGCGCGACCTCGAACCACAACATCGGCGAGGCATGGCGCATCATCAAATTTGGCGATGCCGATGGATTCCTCTGCGGCGGCGCCGAGGCGACGATCCTGCCGATGGGCCTCTGCGGCTTTGGCAACATGAAGGCCCTCAGCACGCGTAATGACGAACCCGAACGCGCATCGCGTCCATTCGACAAAAACCGCGATGGCTTTGTGATGGGCGAAGGCGCCGGAGTCGTGATGCTCGAAGAACTTGAGCACGCGAAAAAACGCGGTGCAAAAATTTATGCCGAGCTCATCGGCTATGGCGTCAGTGCCGATGCCTACCACCTCAGCGCGCCATCACCCGATGGCAGTGGTCCGGCCTACGCGATCCAGATGGCCCTCAACCACGGCAAGAAAAATGCCAACGAGGTCAACTACCTCAATGCCCACGCGACATCCACCGGCCTTGGCGACATTGCCGAAACCAAAGCGATCAAGCTCGCCTTCGGCGATCACGCGAAGAAGGGCCTCATGGTCAGTTCGACGAAGTCGATGACCGGTCACATGCTTGGAGCTGCGGGCGGCATCGAGTTGATTGCAAGCATCATGGCCATCAAGGACAGCATCGTGCCGCCAACGATCAACCTCGAGGATCAGGACCCCGAGTGTGACCTCGACTGCGTGCCGAATGTCGCGCGCGAGGCGGATGTCAAAGTTGCGCTGAGCAACAGCTTCGGCTTTGGAGGCCACAATGCCTCGGTGCTGGTAAGCCGATTCGAATGATCATGGACGCGCCCCTTTACCGCCATCATCGCGAGGTCGCATTTGCCGACACCGATGCCGGCGGGTGGGTGCATTTCCCGAACATCCTGCGCTATGTCGAGGAGGCCGAGCATGCCTTTCTCAAATCGCGTGGCGTGCTGGTCTTTGATCGCGCACTCGGCGGCTGGCCACGGGTGAATGTGAATTGCGATTTTGCCAAGCCCCTGCAATTCGGCGACCGCGTCGAAGTGCAACTCGCCATCGCCCAAATCGGCAACAGCTCGGTGACATGGAAATTTGAGCTGCAAAACGAAGCCGGCGAATGCGCCGCGCATGGCAGCATGACGACCGTGCGCGTCGATCATGAAGGCCGACCTCAGCCGCTTGGCGATGCCGAGCGAAGTGCGCTAACCAGCGCCTGAAGAGGGGTTATTGTAGATCACTTGCGTTAATGGCGATTGCTCCCTGATAAAGCGTCGGTCACATTATGCGTGTAAAAGATCTGCCCTTTGCCATATCAGAATCGGATTAATTTCCCAGAGCGCCCAGGTGCCGCAGAACGGCCTTTGCCGTGCCTTCGGAAGACGGTGGGTTTTGCCCGGTGATCAAATTGCCATCGCTTACCACATGCGGTTTGAAATCTGCCGCCTTGGAGTATTTGCCGCCGTTTTGTTTCAAGACATCCTCGAGGAGAAACGGCACGACTTTTGTCAGGCCGACCGCTTCTTCTTCGGTATTTGAAAAGCCGGTGACGGCCTTCCCGCTCACCAGCGGTGTCCCATCGGCGGCCTTGGTGTGTCGAAAGACGCAGGGCGCATGACACACGGCCGATACCGGTTTCCCTGCCGCATGCATTTTTTCGATCAGCGCGATGGAGTCGCGGTCCTCCGTCAAATCCCACAAAGGCCCGTGACCTCCTGGATAGAAAACCGCATCGTAATCATCGGCTGAGATGGCGGAAAGCTTGACCGTATTTGCCAAAGCAGCCTGCCCTTCCTTGTCATTTTTAAATCGCAGCGTGGCCTCGGTTTGTGAGCCCGGTTCATCACTTTTTGGATCCTGAGGAGGCTGCCCGCCTTTTGGCGACGCCAAGGTGATCGCCGCGCCTGCATCCTTGAAAACATAATAGGGAGCAGCAAATTCCTCGAGCCAAAATCCAGTCGCTTTTCCGGTGTCTCCGAGGCGACTGTGCGATGTCAGCACCATCAGAATTTTGACGGCTCGCTTGTCGACCTGCTTGTTCGGCATTTCCATGCCGGACGCCCAAGGTGCGAAAGATGGCAACAGGGCTGCCGCGATCGACATGACAAAATATTTGCGAATCATAAGGTCGCGAAATTCGCATTTTCTGTCGAAACCGCTACAACAAAATCGCGTTGGTGTGACAGTCGAAACTATCAAGCGAACCGAAAAACATCCCTGGCAAGAGGCGGCGGGAAATTGAAGACCTTGGGCAAAAATGGCACGCACCACACGGCCATTTGCCGCATTGCGCATGAGCCAGTTTGCAGGCAATTTGGGCTCGTTGACGATGAATGGATGGCTGAGTTGTGCGGGCAAAGGCGAAGTGCGCCTCTGGCTGACTGCGTTTGTGCTGTCTGTGTTGATCAACCTCGGGCTTTTGCTGGTCTTGGGGCTTGGCTTGTTGGAGTCGCATTTGTTGAGTCGGCGAAACGAGGCGATGCGGCCGGTGATGGCTGAGCCGGTGTTGACGATTGTGCCCGAAATCGCGGCCAGCGTGGTGGTGCCCGAGACCAAAAAAGCACCGGCAAAACCACGGTTTGCGCGGACCTCTGACGAGCAGCAGGCCAGTGAGCCGATGAAGAATGCTCCGTTCATCGGTGAAAGATCGACGCGCGCGGCCAGCGATCGCGCCCCGACCCCTTCAGCCCCAGCCCAGCCATCGCAGAAGGGGGTCACGCCGCGTGACGCAAACGACATCGAGACCACGCAAAGCAAGTATCAGGATGGTGAATTGACCCAACCAAACAAGGCTCGAGAGTCGCAAGAGGCATCCAAGTCCACCGCCAAGCCAAGCGCATCTGAGAGCGAAAAAAATTCATCGAGCCCACCCGCCAAATCCGCGCCGCAACGCAGCGGTCTCGTGCAGGGCCCGAATCCGGTGGATGTCGGCGTTTCTACCGAAGAGCTGAAAAAACCCATCGCGCCCGATGCCCGGCCACAAGAAGCACCGCCCGAAGCGCCGAAGCCCGAGCCGGTCGCCGAGGAAAAACCCAAGGAAATTTCCCCGCCAAAGGAAGGGCCTAAACCCGAGCCGAAAAAGGACAAAGAGTTTCGAGGCAATCAGCGCAAGACCGCGATGGTCGGTTCGATTTCGCGCAGCGGGCCAAGCTCGCTTGATGTCGCCGATACGCCGCTCGGCCGCTATCAGGCCACGATCAGCCGCGCGGTCGAGATCGAGTGGCAGCGCAATTGCGTGCGGCATCGGGATTTCATCACGCCGGGATTTTTGACCGTGAGGTTTTTTGTCGAAACCAGCGGCAAGGTGCGCTCCGTGCAATTCGTGGGTGACATGGAGACCGGTGAGGTTCAAAAGGGATTCACCTTGAACGCGATTCGCAACGCTGGAATCCCGCCGATGCCCAAGGCTCTGCGCAAGGAATACGACGACGAACCCTTGGAGCTGATGTTCCGATTTTATTTCTGAAAAATTTCTGAAAACCGATACGAACCATGCTTGAGACCTTGATGCAAACCAGCGCCGGCCACAGCTCCGGCATCGTGCAAGCCGCGTGGGATTTTCTTCACAAGGGCGGCATCTTCATGATTCCGCTCGGCGTCACTTCGGTGGTGGGTGTGGCGGCGATTGTTTACAAGTTCCTCTCGCTTTCACCGGCGCGCGTCATGCCCGCCGAGCTTGAAAAACAAGTGGCCACTTTTGCCGATCTTGCGCACAGCGGTCGTGAGGTGAGTTTGGTGAAGGAAGTGGAAAAAGGCGGCAGCGCCCTTGCGCGTCTGGCGGCGAGCGCCATCAAGCATCGTGGCAAGCCACAAAGTGACATCGCCACCGCTGTCGAATCCGCTGCGCGGGTGGAGGGCGCCCGACTGCATGCGGGAATTGGCGTGCTCGACATCGTCATCACCGTTGCGCCCTTGCTTGGCCTATTGGGCACGGCTTCGGGTCTTGTAACGATCTTTCAAGGCCTCAGCGATGCGGCCGACCACCTTGCCATCGCACGCGGCATCGCCGAAGCGCTCAACACCACGATCTTCGGTCTCGCGATCGCCGTGCCCTGCGTGATCGCGCACGGTTATTTCATGCGTCGCATCGAACTGCTCACTGTGAAGCTCGAGTCCCTGCTCGCCGACCTTGGCGAAGCCTGCCGCGGCGATTCAATCAACGGCTGACCCCATGCGATTTCCCCGCACACAACGCAAACGCGCCGAGGTGCCGATCGTTCCGATGATCGACATCCTTTTCATTTTGCTGATCTTTTTCATCGTTTCGACCAACTTCAAAAAACCGCGCGACATTCTGCGCATTGAGTTGCCGACCGTGCGCGAGATCCCTTCGGAAAAAGTCGTCGAGTCGCGCTCAGTGATCGCCGTCGATGCCGCGGGAACGATCACGCTCGATTCGCTCAAGGTGCCGCCGGGGCTGCTCGATTCGTATCTTGCCGCTTACCAGAAACAAAATCCCGGACGAAAACTCGAGCTTGAGGCTGACAAGAAACTCCCGCTCGATCGCTTGCTGGAAATCTGGGAAGCACTGACCAAAGCCGGCATTCCGATCAAGGATGTGCCGGCACGGATCCGCGTGGGCATTGATCAGTGAGCGACGCAGCGTTTAGCGCTCCGACTTAAGCGAGCGCATCTCCTCGCGCATGAATTCCATCAAGCGCTCCATTTCCGAAAGATGTTCGCGCATGCGTTGCGGGCTGGGGGCTTTGGGGAGTTGTGGCGCATCGGACTTTGGTGCGCGCGCGATCACTTGTTTTTCCGGCTCGCGGACTTTGGCGATCGATGGGTCCTTCGGTGTGTTGGCGAGCATTTTCACGATCGCCGCCGAGGGCATGATGAAAGATCGCGTGCGATCCGCGCGAGCCACCGTGATACCGATCACGCGGCCCTCAAGATCGACGACAGGTCCGCCGATCTGATCCGGCGAAGGACGCATGTCCGACTGCAGCACTTGGGTGAATGAATCGCGAATGCGGCTGATTTTGCCGCCCATGCGTTCCATTTGTTCGAGGCGCGGATTGTAAATTTTCGGAAGCTCCGGGCGTTTGCTGAGGGTGACGCTGATGGTTTTTTCATCACCCCTCGTGCGCACTCGCAGTGGCACGGTCTCGCCCGGTTTGGTGCCGGTGAGCGCGCTTTTCAATTCCATCAAGCCCGAGATCGGCCGCTCTTTGACCATCAGCACAATGTCGCCTTCCTTGAGACCCGCTGCCGCGGCGCCGGTGTTGGGCTGAACCTCGCTGACCCTTACCCCCGGGCCTTTGTGTTCCAGGTCGCTACCGATGCCGAGAAATGCCAAGTCCGTTTCGCGCAAATTTCGTTCGAGCACGCTGACGACGCCGAATGCGGCCGACCTGCCATCAGGTTGCGGAGCGACAAGGAAGGCGCCGAGCGCGGGCTTGTCATTTGACCATGCGATGGGCCTGAGTGCCTCGCCATTGATTTCGAGGATCGCTAGATCTTCCTCTTCATAAACGCCGATTAATTTTGCATCATGGGCTTCGCGGTTCGGCCCATCGACAACGAGCGAGGATGCCGCATTCGCGACCTCGCTCCACTTGGTGAGCACCTGCCGGCCATCGCCAATGACCGTACCGTAGGCGAGCCGCTTTTTGCCCAACCACACGCGCACGGTCGATTGAGCGGCTGAGGCGAGTTTCGTTTTGAGGGTTGCGTTGAGTGCCTCCGATTGCGCGTCCACCACGGCGCGCTCTTCCGGGCGCAGCAGCGGGATTTCATCCTGCGCTGTAGCGAGGTTTGGCAACGCGCAGATCAAAACAAACTTGGCGAGCGGGCGATTCATGGAAATGAAGTGCTTCAAGGGGATTCGAAAATTTCGTTGCGACGCATCAGCTTCACGGTCCTGCTGAATGTTTTATCATCGCGCAAAACATCGAGCTTCACGCTGTCGCCCGCTTCGCGTTTGGCCAACATTTGCAGTAACTCGCCGCCGTCATTTATGGCGCTGCCATCGAGCGCCACAATCATGTCGCCAACCTTCAAGCCTGCCATTGCGGCGGGCGAACCATCGATCACGCCATCGACCATCACGCCATTTTGCTCCGGCCGCATGCCCATGGTGATGCCGAGCACCGGCATTTCCGGATTGGCAAATGGATTGAGCGTAAGTGCGCCCCATGATTTGCCATCGAGCAATGATTTCCAATCGTCCTTGAAGCCGTCGATGCCGGCATGATTGTTGTTTTCACGATCTTTCCCGATCGACGAATGAATGCCGACAAGTTTGCCATCGAGATCAAACAAAGGTCCGCCCGAGTCGCCGCCGATGAGGGTGCAATCGGTGGTGAGGAAATTGCCGGGGCCTTCTGAGATCACGCGACCGAATCTCACCGGCGGCGTGCGCGTGGCATCAAAACCGGTCGAGTGACCAAGCGCAACCAACCAGTCACCGGCTCGCAAAGGCTTGGACTCGCCGAGTTTCACAAATGGAAATGGCCCCTTGCCCATGGCCTTCACCATCGCGATGTCCTTCGAGTAATTTGCGCCGAGCACCTTGCCAGTGACTTGTTCGCCATCGGGGAAAACCACAAACATTTCTTTGGCGCCTTGGACGACATGCGCGGCGGTGAGGATGAGCCCATCGGCCGAAACCAATACGCCCGAGCCGGAGGAATTCGTGTCCTCCGAGAGCAGCGCGACCGTGGCCGGCAAGGTCTGCTGCGCGACGGACTTGACCTTTGCCTCGAGCGCCGCCAGATCCGGTTCGCTTGCACGAAGCGTGCTGAAGGCCGCCGCAAGGCAGCCCACGATGGCAAGGCATTGGATTGATCCCATGGTCACGGTATCTGAAGCGTCGCACGATTGCTCGCTTGTTCCGAAATCATTTCAAGCCGCAATCGATTTCCGTGATGGAATGCTGGCGCCGCTTCGTTTAATCTCAGCGCATCGATGGCAAAAAAGCAGGAAAACCACCGGCGGGGCAGGGATGAGCCCGCGGCCCCCGTCGCCCGACGGAGGGGATGTGGAATGCTCCTGCTTTTGTGGCCGTTTTATCTCTTCGGTTTTTTCACCCGCTCGCTCGGTCTGCTGGCCAAGGTGCTCACCCGCCTGATCGGCTACCCCTTGGTGGCGGGGTTGTACCTGGCGTTGATCCTTGCGGTGCTTTATGGGTTTCGGTCGCAGCATTACGATTTGGCAAAAATCCATGCGATGCCGCAAAGGTCGATCATCCGCGACCGCATGGGCGTCGAGATCGGCCGCATCCACGGCGAGAAGCGATCGATCGTGCCGCTCACGCAGGTGTCGGAATTTTTCCGCAAGGCGATTCTCGCGCGCGAAGACGAGCGGTTTTACCAACACGGCGGTATCGATCCGATCGGCATCGTGCGCGCCGCTCTCAAGAACCTGCAGGGCAAACGCGAAGGGGCCTCGACGATCACGCAGCAATTCGCATCCGACATTTACCAACTCAAGAGCGGCGAAAAACGCGGCGACACGGTTCGTCAGATCGACCGCAAGCTGCTCGAGATGGCCCTCGCGTTTCGCCTCGAGGCGGCCTACACGAAAGATGAACTGCTCGAAGCCTACATCAACCAGATCAACTGGGGCCGGCAGATCAAAGGCATCGGCGAGGCCTCGCGGATCTACTTCGAGAAGCATCCGTCGGAGCTCACGCTTTCGCAGTCGGCCTTGCTAGCAGGCATCGTGCGCGGGCCGGATTCGTTCAATCCGTTTCGTTCGATCGAGGCGGCGACGCGCGAGCGCAACACGACGCTGGAGCGCATGGTCGTTGCTGAAGCCATCACTCGCGAGCAGGCGGATGCGGCGAAGCTCGAGCCGATTGAGGTGCGGCCGAAGTGGCGGCGTGAATCCCGCGAATCGCATGCGATGGATGCGATCCGCAACGACCTCGAGCTGATTTTGGAAAAACAGAACATCGAGTTGGGCGGATTGGAAATCATCACCACCATCGATTCGCGCATCCAGAAAGTCGGCGAGGAAGCGCTCGAGCGCAAACTACATGCGGTGGAGAAAATTCGCGGATACCGTCATCCGACGCGCGATGCTTGGCGCAAGCTGCCGGAGGAAAAACGCAAGGAGCCGACCTACCTGCAAGGAGCCGCGGTGGTGGTCGAGAACCGCAGCGGTGCAATCTTGGCCGTGATTGGCGGTCGCGATGCCTCTGAATCGCGCTTCAACCGCGCCAAGGACGCAAAGCGTCAGCTCGGATCGATCTTCAAGCCGTTCGTGTATTTGGCCGCCTTCGACAAAGGCCTCGATCCCGATACCTCGATCAGCGATGGACCGATCCAAGCAGGCGAAATCAGGGGCGGCGGCACCTGGCGCCCCGACAACTCCGACGGCACTTTCGGCGGCATGCAGCCGGTTTCTTACGGGCTCATCCGCTCGCGCAACACGATGTCGGTGCGCGTCGGCAATCATGCAGGACTGCGCAAGGTCAAAGAAGTCGCCGGCATGGCGGGCTTCTCGACGCCGATGCCGGAAAGGCCCGCTTCGTTTCTTGGATCATGGGAAGCCTCGCCGTGGGAAGTGGCGACGGCTTACACGATTTTTCCGAACGAAGGCATGCGGTATCGCCCGTACCTGATCGCCGAAATCAAGGATCGCGAAGGCAATGTGCTCTACTCGACGCTGCCACTTTCGTATCAATCGGCATCCGCTGATTCGGCACTCGCCGTGTCGCGAATTCTCAAAGAGGTCACCAGCTATGGCACGGCTGCTTCGGTGAAAAGTTTGGGCTTCGCCAAACCCAGCGGCGGCAAAACCGGAACAACCAACGACTTCAAGGATGCATGGTTTGCCGGCTATTCCTCGGCGCTCACATGCGCGGTGTGGGTCGGCTTCGACACGCCGAAAAAAACCTTTGAAGGTGGATTCGGTTCGGTGCTTTCGCTGCCGGTGTGGGCCGAGATCATGAAGGCAGCCGATGGCTTTGGCTACAAAGCCGTCGACTTGCACAACAAATCGGGTCTCGTCGAAGTCGGGCTTTGCAGGCTCTCCGGCAAGCGTGCGACCAGCGGATGCAAGGCTGCGGACACCGCGATGAGCGAATTGCTGCCTGCTGAATCGGTGCCTGAGGAAAATGATTTTTGCCCGATCCACCCGGCACGCGCGATGGCGGTCGAGGAGGTCGATGCCGCCAATGGCGATGCGGTGCCGCTGCGCGCAAAAATCGTCGATGAGTCGCCGATGCGTGCGGAGATTATCGAAGAAGATGAAGCGCCGCTGCGTGCGTTGCCGGTGGAGGAGCCGTGATTTGAATCAACCCAAGCAGAGAAAATCATCACTTGTCCACCTGGCGACCATTGCAAGCGACGGCATCGTGGAGGCGAAGGCTTCCCGAGTGGTCGCATGGCCCGCTTTGCATCGCGTTTTGGCTTTCGGTAGCGGCGCTCGTGGCTTTGTCGGGATTGGTTTTCACTTACTTCGTCATCGCGATGCG
Organism: Akkermansiaceae bacterium; assembly: GCA_947462835.1. Lineage (GTDB taxonomy): Bacteria > Verrucomicrobiota > Verrucomicrobiia > Verrucomicrobiales > Akkermansiaceae > Luteolibacter. The sequence continues at coordinate 6,077 of CANHQM010000017.1, read as the reverse complement.
CTTCGATCTCGAAGAGGTCGCGCGATTGCCGCATGGCACGGTTTTTATCGATCGCAAGGGTCGGGAAATTGCCGTGCCGGGTGGCGGCGGCAGGCTGGCCACGCGGGCAGCTCTGCCGGAATTTTTGGTCGATGCCTTGAGGGCGCGCGAGGATGCGCGCTTCTTCGAGCACCATGGTGTCGATGTGCGCGGATTGATGCGTGCGACGCTGCGCAACCTCAAGGACCGCGACTTCACGCAAGGGGCCTCTACCTTGAGCATGCAGCTTGCGCGCAATGTGTTCCAAATGCGGCAGAAGTCACTGCATCGCAAGTTTCTTGAAATCGCGCTGACCCTGCGCATCGAGGCGCGCTACACGAAGGACGAGATTCTCACGCATTACCTGAACCGCATTTACTTCGGTGCCGGTGCCGATGGGATTAGCCAGGCGGCGCAAACTTATTTTGGAAAACCCGTGCGCGAGTTGAATGACGGCCAATGTGCCTTGGTCGTCGGCATCATTCGCGGGCCGCACATTTTTTCACCGTTTCGCAATCTCAATGCGGCGCTCGAGCAACGCGATCAAACCCTCAACCGCATGGTCGCGATGGGGCTCATTGATCAGAAACGCCGCGACGCGGTGGCCGCCGAACCGATTGGGCTTACGAAAGATGATCGCAGCGACACGCAAACTTCGTACGCATTGCAGGCGGTGCGGCGCGAGCTCGATCGCATCCTCGGCGATGCCGAGATCGCCGCAGGCGGCTTGCGTGTGAAGACCACACTCGACGCGACATGGCAGGAGCGACTCGAAACGGAATTGAATCATGCGGTCGAGCAACTCGAGCGCGAAAAATCGTGGCCGCATCCATTGCCATCACAACACCAAGCGGGCAGTGATCCGGCTTATGTGCAATATGCGGCCGTCACCACCGAGACAGGCAGCGGTGCGGTGTTGGCATTGATTGGCGGCAGAAATTTCCAGCACTCGCGATTCGATCGTACGCGTTCGAGTCGTGATCTTGGCTCTGCCTTCGAGCCATTTGTCGCGGCGGCGGCATCCGAGCGCGGTGGTCTCGTGCTACCAGGAAAACCGGTGCAGACCGGTCGTCAAATCGGTGCCGCGGAAGTCGAACGCCTTGCGCGCCGCTGTGGTTTTGACGGACCATTTCTTCAAACAGAAGACTTGTTCCGTGGTTCAGTAGCCGCCACGCCGATGGAGATGGCGGTCGGGCTCGCAACGCTCGGCAACAAGGGCAAGCGGCCGAAGCCGTTTCTCATTCGCGAGATCTGCGATGCCAAAGGCGAACTCATTTACACCGCCAAGCCTTCGCTTGTGCAGGCGCTGAGTCCCGAGGCAGCGCGCGATGCGGCGAGTGTGTTGAAGCGCAGCGATGGTGCCCGCACTTTCACCGGCGCCACCGGCTCGGAATGCGACGCATGGACGCTGCGCCTCGGCCCCGGCGGCGCGACCGCGATCTGGATCGGCTTTGACAAGCTCACGCCGATCGCGCGCGAACCACGACTCAAGGCATTGCTCGATGAATTCGTCGAGCGCCTCGGCAATGATTAGGCTTTCGCCTCTTCGGAAGCCTCTTCGCTTTCATCGCCAACCACTTCGGCTTGCGGTTCATCCGTTGCGGCAGGTTCCACTTCGGGCATCACCGGCTCGGGTAGCTCGCCATTGTTTTCGAGCAACACGACCACTTCGTTTTGCACCGCCTCGACTTCGGCAAGCGGGATGTCCGGATCGCGGATGAGATAGACCTCGCCGGTCTTGCGATGTTCGTAGACTCGCAGAATGCCATTGGGCGTGCGCTGGTTGTCGGTTTCGCGCAAAAGTTTTTGGCGCTCGAGCATCACCGCAAGAATGTAGCGCGTGTTTTCGGTGTGCTCCTTGTCCTCATCAACCAAGCGTCGCAGGATTTCTTCGGCGCTGAGTTTTTCCATCGGGTTGACCGTTTGCTCGCCGCCTGGCGCGGCGTAGCGGGACTTCCAAAACGAGAAGGGCGTTTCCGCATCGGCGGGCAGCGATTCCCAACCTTCGGGAGAATAATCGCGCCTCAGGTAGCCGCTTGATTCGGGATCGGGAAACAGCGCGGTGATGATGGTGTCGCCATCGGCAAAAGGTTGTTGGGTCGCCGCGCACTCGCGCGAGCGGGAGCGAACATGCCAGGATTCAGCAAGGGCCATGATTTGGTGAAGTGATGGGTGATGAGTGAAATAAATTAATTACCGAACACTCATGCGCTTTGCGCTTTGCGCGAGCGTTTGAAAAGCGGTCGGCCGTGGATGCGTTGTTTGAAAAGGTAAACTCCGAATGCAAAAAATGCGAGGTTCGGCAGCCATGCGGCTACCACAGGAGGCATGTCGCCGGCGTGACCGAAGGCGAGCACGATCGTGCTGATCAGAAGCATGATCGCCGAGAAGCCCACTGCCAACGCAATGCTTCCCGCAGGTCCGCGACGCGAAAAGTTTACCGCCAGCGGAACGGCAAGCATCACGCTCACGAGGCAGGTGAAAGGCATCGCCCAGCGGTAATGCCATTCGGTGCGGTAGGGTGCGGGATCGGCGAAGTTGAGTCCTGCCGCGCGAGCCTTGAGCCAGCTGCTGAGATCGGGGATGCCAAGGTGCTCGGCACTCAAACCGGGCTTGATCAATTGCATCGGCGTTTCTTCAAACGAATCAATCACGAGCGGGCCATCGGATTTTTGGAAATCGGGCGGCGCGCCATCTTGATGCACGGCGACAGTCGCATTTTCAAATGTCCATCGCCGTGTCGCCGGATCCCAACTTGCGCTGTCGGCGCTAAATCGCGTCTCGATTTGATTTTGTGCATTGCTGGTGGTGATCTCAACAAACTTGAGCGGCGCGCCTTTTTGATAATCGTGCGGAAAGGCACCGATCATCCACAGCCGTCTTTTTGGTGCGTTGTTGAACAGCACGCGCGTAGCTTCCTGCGCGACTTCGCCTTTCGCGTTGGCCATCACTTCGTCCTGCCGGCCTTCGGCGACCGGCGCCCATTGGTAGTTGAGGCCCATGCCAAAAATCGTGCAGATGATGCCGGCGATCACGAGTGGCAGCGTGATGCGCACAATGCCGCGGCCGGATTGGATCATCGCGATGATCTCGCGCGAAGCCGACAACTGGCTGAGGCAGTAGAGCAGCGAAAGCAGGAGGCCGTAGGGCAAAAGCAAAAGCAGCACGGCGGGCGCGCGAGTGCTGTAAACATCGATCAGCGAAGCGAGCATGTTTTCCGCGCCTTGAAGATCGCCGACCTTGTCGCTGAGGTCGATGAGCAGCCAGATCATCAAAAGCGATCCGAGGCAGATGCAGAAAATGCTGAGAAAGCTCCGCGCGATGTAGCGGTCGAGTTCCCCACCGAGCGCGTAAAAACATGCGCCGATGGCCGGCAAAAAACACAGCGCGGCAAGCACCACCGGGCGCAGCCAGTGGGTGGCGGCATCGGCATCGGGAAATCCGGCGAGGTGTTCCTTCACCACGCGAGTTTCACCCGGCAGCAACCACGCACAGAGCAGCGCGCCGAGAAGGGTCAGCGCCGGAATCACCATGAGGCGGGCGGATCGGGTGAAGAGTTGGCTCATGGGCTTGATCGGCGCCCACGATGGCCGCGGCGGGCCACCGCTGTCGAGCGCGTTGTCGGGATTGGAACATGCGGCTTGTCAGCGGGCAAGTTGCCGGATCCGATGGGCGCGGATGATTGCGCTTTCGGACGGCCAAGCGACACCGGGTTTTTGCGACGCGGTGCATGATGCATTTTCGCCGAAGGGGCAGTTGGCAAAATCGCGGGATTTCGAATTTCGCCCGCAGCAGCAAGCACTGGCCGTGGCGGTGGCCGAGGCCCTCGCTGGCTCGCGTCCGCTGGTGGCCGAGGCGGGCACCGGCGTCGGAAAGTCACTCGCCTACCTTTTGCCTGCTGCAAAGTTTGCGCTCGAGACCGGCCGCAAGGGGGTTATTTCCACCCACACGATCAATTTGCAGGAACAACTCGTGCGCAAGGACATCCCGATCGTGCGCAAGATGATCGGCGACGAGCTGCCGGCCGTGCTGCTCAAGGGGCGGCAAAATTACCTTTGCCCGGCACGCCTGCGCCGCGCGCTCGAGCAATCGGGCGACCTTTTCACTGGCTCGGAAAATGAAGAGCTCGAGGCGATCCGCAAATGGGCGGAAAAAACCCGCGACGGCACGCTGAGCGATCTCGACTTCCAACCGCAGATCCGCGTGTGGTTGCAAGTTTGCAGCGAGGCGCACATTTGCACGACGCGGCATTGTGGGCCGCGCGGAAATTGTTTTTTTCAAGAAGCTCGCAAGGCGGCGGCCGATGCGCGCCTGATCGTGGTGAATCACACGCTGTTTTTTGCGTTGCTCGAAACCGAGCTCGGTGAGGGTGATGAGGCGGAGAAAAAACCCGGCGGCTTTATTTTCCCGAATGATTTCGCGATTCTCGACGAGGCTCACACGATCGAGCAAGTGGCGGCGGTGCAGCTTGGCCTGCGCGTTTCGCAATCGTCGCTGCGCTTCGAGTTGCAAAGGCTTTACCACCCGCGAACGCGCAAGGGCCTGCTGAAGTCGTATCGCAAGGCTACGGCGATGCAGGCGGCCGAGCAGGCCTTGCTCGCATCGGATCTTTTTTTCGATCAGGTCGGCGAGGCCGCCAACTTCGGCCAATACGCCAAGGAATGCCGCGTGCGCCAACCGGAGCTCGTCAACAACACGATCGCCGCTCCGTTGCGTGAGTTGTGGCAGGAAATCGATGCGCTCGCGGCCGATGTCGAATCGGAAAACTCGCGCGCCGAACTGCAAGACGCCTCGCGCCGCCTGCGCGAAGTCCATGGCGCGGTGGCGGAGTTTCTCGATCAGTCGTCGGAGGAAAGCGTCTACTGGGTCGAGCGCAGTGGTCGCGACGAAACGCAGTACACTCTGCAGGCCGCACCGGTGAATGTGGCCGATCAGCTGCGCCCGCTGCTTTTTGGTGAGGGCAAAAGCGTGGTGCTCACCAGCGCGACGCTGGGCGTGGGCGATCCGCAACTCGGGTACTTTCGCGGCCGCGTCGGCGCCGAAAAAGCTCGCGCCCTGTGCATCGGCAGCCCCTTCGATTACGAGCGCCAGATGCGGGTGAAAATTTTCAAATCGATCCCCGATCCGGGCACGCCGCGCTACGACGAAATGCTCGCGCGCGGGATCTGCGAGTCGTTGACCGCGAGTGAGGGGCGGGCCTTCGTGCTGTTCACCAGCTACCGCACGATGCGCGATGCGGCGACGCGCCTTGAGGGATTTTTGCGGAAAAAAGGTTGGCGCTTGCTGATGCAAGGCGAGGGGATGCCGCGCCACAAAATGGTTGAGGAATTTCGTCGCGACATCCACAGCGTGCTCTTTGGCACCGACAGCTTCTGGACCGGCGTCGATGTGCCCGGCGAGGCGCTCTCGAATGTGATCGTCACCCGCCTGCCCTTCGCCGTGCCCGATCACCCGCTCACTGCCTCAAGGCTCGAAGCGATCGAAGCCGAAGGCGGCAACCCCTTCAACGAATACTCCGTCCCTGAAGCGATTCTCAAACTCCGCCAAGGCGTCGGCCGCCTGATCCGCACGGCCCGCGACGAAGGCCTCGTTTGCATCCTCGACAACCGCATCCTCACCAAGCGCTACGGAAAATCTTTCCTCAACGCCCTGCCCGAAGCCCCCGTCGAGGTGGTCGAATGGGGGAAATGACCCGATGTCATTTCTTTTCAACCCGCTGCGCATCAAACGCGCAATCGCAAGTCGCGTGCGCTCCATAGCAAGTCAGCTGCGGGCCGCGCGCCGCCTCTCAATTTCCGTGCGCCGTCTTTGCGCCGCGCACTGAAGTGTTCCCTCGCGCCGACGAAGACTTCGTTGACAAATGCCTTGCTGCCAATCACCGCGCCATCGGTGAAATATCGCACGCGGCAGCGCAGCATTGTTGCCATGTCGAGGTCGGGCAATACGGTGCCGTTTTCCTGCGCTTCCAAGGCTTCCGCAGTGTTCATCTGCGGCCGCGAGACGCCTTTTTCCACGGTCGCCTTTCCATTCTTGCGCCCCAGCGCAAGTCCCATAGCCCG
>CANHQM010000016.1 GCA_947462835.1 Akkermansiaceae bacterium | reverse complement strand
TTCTCGTACATGCGCATCAGCGCGCGGAATTTCTCCTTTTCCTGGGCCCCGAGGACAAAGCGCCGGTCGACGATGCGTGAAATGCAGTGGTAGAAGACCGGTTTGGACTCCGAATTCCGCCACTCCGCCAGCCAGCGTGCCTGTCGCATGGAGGGGAGAATAGCCAGCCAAAGCCAGATGGCAAGGGAAATTCTTATAAAAGGACTGTCCCTTCATAGATTACATAGATTCCCTTTGTGATAAGTGGTTGAGTTTCATTACTGGGTAGCAACCCGCTCGGTCTTGCGAAGTTCGCGCGGCGCAATCCCTGTGCGATCTTTGACGCACCTTGAGAGATGGAAGGCGTTGGAGAAGCCGCACTGCTCGGCGACTTCGGCCAAGGTCAGGCCGGTGGCGCGGATCAATTGAATGGCTTGATCGATCTTCAAGCGCCAGATCATGTCCGAGGGGCTTTCGCCTTGATCGTCCTGAAAAAGTTTTCGAAGGCGCGAGTAGGAAATTCCGCAGTGGCGGGCAAGGTCCTCAGCGCTGCGGAATTTTGCGGGATTCATGGAGACCGCTTCGAGCGCCCGCTGCACGGCCTGGTGGCGGGCCTGCTTTGTTGGAATGTTATCTGAGGCGTGTGCCGCAAAGCGAAGGAGACATGCTTTTGCTAGGGCCTGCATCGCGAGGTTCAAGTGCGGGCCTGCATTCACAGGGATGGAGAGTCCTTCCTCGATGAGGATGTTGACGGATGCCGGAACGGGCGAAGTGTGTCCGGCCAGGCGCATGAGTTCGCGTTCGTGCCTGCTTGTGAGCCCCGGCGCAATCATGCACCAGTGGTGGACGCTTTTCACATCCGGATCGAAACGGAAAAATTCCATTCCACGGGGAGGCAGGATGACTCCTTCGCCAGATTTCAGCTGCCTCCGGCGTCCATCGCATTCGATCTCGACGCTGCCTTCCAGTATCGTGATAAGAAAATACACATTCTCTCGGCGTGCCCTATGCCACCCGCCTGGCAGGTAGACGGAGCGTCCAAACATGTGGAGATCGCTCCCGCGTGATTTCGCGTGGTGGGCGTCTACGGTTTTTGGAATGGCGCTGACCGGTTTCGAGGAGCGAGGTGCCATACGGTCAAGGTTTGTCAAAGATCCAGAAAAGGCAATATAGATATGAAATAGATCAGTGGAGGTATGGACTCGTTGAGGCAGAAATGTTTTATTTTGATCTGCCATGAACGAACAAATCAAAATCAACTGGTACCGCACGAAAGTGGATAAAGCAGTTATGAGCGAGCTGATGAAGCGCCATGACGGAAAGGCGCTCCGTCAAGCACTCCTCCAGTTGGGGCTCTATGCCTGCACGGGCACGGCGGCCTATCTTGCTTGCGGAAGCATCACGCAGGCAAATTGGGCATGGATGGTTCCGTTGCTTGTATTGTTTGTTTTTCTTCACGGCACCTTTGCCCCGTTCATGAGTCTCGTGGCGGTGCACGAGTTGGTGCACAAGACGCCATTTCGCAGACAGTGGCTGAATGATCTTTTCATGGATGTGTTTTCGTTCCTGACATGGACCGACCCGATCAGCTTCCGTGTGAGCCATGTGAAGCATCATCAAGCCACCGTGCATCACGACCATGACGGTGAGGTGATCCTTCCGCAGAAATTCGACTTGGATGCTGTGAAGTTCTGGTTCTGGCAACTTGTGCCCTTCCCGCATCCTGTAGGTATATGGGCTATGTTGAAAAGATGGTTTCGATACGCGACCGGCAATCTCGGCCAAGGCATCTACGCCGGCGGTGAGGAGTGGATGCAAAAGATCCTTCCCGAGGAGAACGCAGAACTTCGCCGCCGCCACCGCAACTGGGCCCGAGTTGTTTTGATCGGCCATCTGGCTCTGACCTCCATCTTCATCGCCACCGGGCAATGGATACTGACCCTGCTGGTCACCTTTCCTTTCTACTGTAGTTGTCTGTCGATGCTCTGCGGGGTGCCCCAGCATTTTGGCATGATGCCCGATGTGCCGGATTTCAGGCTCTGCTGCCGCACCTTCACCTGCAACCGCTTCATCGGGTTTCTCTATTGGAACATGCAGTATCATGTGGAGCACCACATGTTCCCGGCTGTGCCTTTTTACAATCTCCCGGCGCTCCGCAAAGCGATCGAGCACGACCTGCCACCTGCTCCACACGGTCTCTGGGCCACCTGGCGCGAGATCATTTCCATTCACAAGAAACAGGGTGAGAATCCGGACTATGTCTTCGTTCCCGAGTTGCCGTCTGCAGCATGACGCTTCTGTTTCGGTGGAGTCGGATCATGGCATCCGCAAATCTTTTGTCTTAATCCTAATTAAAAACAATAGATCCCATCCTCATAGAAAAGGACTTTCCCTTTATAGGATTGCGAAACCGGTCACATTCTTTACGCCTGCCACGAGTCTGGATTCAACGATCTCGCTTACTTTTACCGGGTTTTCATAAAACAAACCGGCCTAACGCCCGGCGAATTTCTGCATCAAGGCACTGACCCAAGCGCAAAGCCAAAGCGCTAAGGCCTGAGCTTGGTCTTCATGCTCATGCTGCGAGGGCGTGAGCGTGCCTATGGATCATCCCTCCAGCGGTTTCTGCATCTTTTCCCAGAAGCTGAAGAAACCTCCGGTGGCGAGGGGACGGAGAGCGAGGTCTTCTGGGCGGTCGAAGAAGATGAGTTCGATGCCGGCATTTGATAGAGCGGCATGGAGGTGGTCGAGTTGATCGTGGAGTGGTCCGATCTCGGGTCGCATCGCGGCGATTTGTTGGAGTTGATGCTCGCTCGCCCAATGAAAGAGCGCTTTAATGAGGGATGAATCGCTGGAGACTTCGACTTCGATACCGAAGGCATTGCTTGCGCGCTTCGCTGCATCATCGACCGCACTTAGCAGCCAGGTGGTTCTGATTTCCGGATAACGAAGGCGAGTCCATGTGGCGGTGTCGCGGGTGGCGAGGATGGCCTTCGGATGAAGCGATGCGAGCGGGCTTTGCTCGACCAGGAGATCTTCCTCATGAATCCAGATGCCGATGCAGCCATCGTGAAGCGATGGCGTGGGTGGAAGTGAAGGGCGGGTGATCGCCGATCGCGCTTCGGTGGGGAGGATCAATACCTGGGGATGTTCGAGTTGCTCAAGGCCTTCATGGTTTGCCTCAAGTACTTCGCCTGGCAGGTATTTTTCCAAATTGCTGCGGCGGGGCAGATAGGTTTTTCCCGGAGTCTGAAGTCCGGCGACCCAGCGCCATGAGAGCGTGTTGGATGCCGGATCTCCATCGAGGAGGTGGCGAAGAAAAAAGTCGGCTCCAAGTTGCCAGGGAAGTCTTTCGATGTGAATCCACCATCCGGCAAACCACATGCGGGCGTGATTGTGAAGGTAGCCGGTCGCGATCAGCTCGCGAGAAAAGTGGTTCATGATTGCGATAGGGCTTTGACCAGCTTCGCAGCGTGCGGCGCGTGCGCGTGTGGCTTCCATGCTTGGGTCGTTTTGAAGCACGGCAAGTTCATCGAGGTAATCGGTCCACACCTGCGGACGCAATGAGAGCCAGTTTTTCCAATAACGGCGCCAATAGACTTCTTGGATGAACTTCTCGACGGTCGATGCGGCATAACGGCGGAGAGGAGCTGCCGCGCATTCCGACTCGAGGATGAGGCGATGACGAATCGCTGGGGAAAGTTTCGACACATTGGTGTGGCCCGGAAGCACATGGTTGCGGTCGCGTGCGTAGCGTCCGGCAAACGGGATGAAGGCATCGAGTTGCTGGAGCGCGTCCTTGCGCGTGGCGGCAAAGCCCGGTGTCGGATGTGCGAATAGTTCGTCCTGCATTTCAATGATCCTTGGATGTTTCGACGGATGCCTTCAAGCCCTTGCTCCAATGAGCAGTCCTCATGGGTCGCGTTGTCTCGTTGGCGCCTAGAAAAAACGAGCCCGCTCCGGCCCGACTCATTGATCTAGCCCGCTGCGGATGAGGTGGTCCTTGCGGTAGCTGCGCGGCGGTATGCCGAATTGCCGGCGGAAACATCGCGAGAAATAAAACTCGTCATCGAAGCCGCAGGCATTGGCGACCTCGGAAATCGAGTCGCTGGTTTCGATCAAAAGCAGGCACGCTTCCTGAAGTCTCAATCCCAGCGCGTAGCGAGCCGGGGTGATTCCCATGGCTTCATTCCAGCGGCGTTGAAAGGTCGAAACCGACATTTTGCATTTGCCGGCGAGAGACTCCAGATCCGGCGGCGCTTGCCAGTTTTTCCGAATCGCTTCCAATGCCTTGGAAATTTGAGAAGAGGGTGGGACATGCGGAGGTACAAGGGTCTCGAGAATGATTCGTTCGGCGATGCGGTCGATGCGCGCGGGTTTTTCCCTGGTGGCAAGACTCCGCGACAATTCTTCAAGAAGCGGCCTAAGCGCAGAGGGATTTGAGATGGGCCACACCGGTCGCGATTCCTCGACAAATCCGCATTGCACAAATGTTGGCATCAGCTCCTTGGGGTAGACGAGGTACAGCTCGGTCCAGTATTCATGGGGTTCTGAAGGGCCGTACTCAAGATAGCCATCCCACTGCGTGATCACACAGGGAGTCTCAACTTTCCAAGCCTTACCATTTTTATGGAACTCGCCACCGCCGTTGAGGATCAATGAAAAATTCGCGCTGTCGAACTGGTTGCGTACCCAACCGGTCTTGTGGGCGATGAAGCCAATTTGATTCAGCGGAAGCAGGGAGCGCAGCGAATCTTCATGAGCGTTCCAGAAGTTGACCGGAAAAGACAGGTTTTTGAAATGAATATCCATGGTGGAAGAGGCTGGAACATGTCATAGGTGTTTTCACAAAAATGAAAACGCCAAAGATCCTGTTTATTCAAGGCGGCTGGGATGGTCACAAGCCTGAACAGATCGTCCATAAATTTAACACCGCGCTGATCGATCGTGGCTGGAAGACAGAGACGATCACCGCTCTGGAGCGGCTTGCCGATACGGAGTGGCTCAAGACCTTCGATGTCATTTCTCCCTGCTGGACCTGCGGCAAACTTTCTCCTGAGGAAAGTTCTGGCCTGCGTGACGCTGTGCGTGTGGGAGTCGGGCTTGCGGGGGTTCATGGAGGGATGGGAGATGCCTTCCGGGGTGATCTCGATTATGAATGGATGGTCGGTGGTCATTTTGTCGGCCATCCCCATGTGGGCGATTACACAGTCCGGGTCACAAGCCCCGGGGATTCGACCATGCAAGAGCTGCCGACGGAATTTTCCTACAAGTCCGAGCAATACTACATGCTCATGGATCCCGGCGTCCGAGTCCTTGCAGAGGCGGATTACACCTTCGAGGAACGCACCTGCACGATGCCTGTCGTGTGGACAAAACACTGGGGCAAGGGTCGCGTTTTCTATTCGGCACTCGGGCATGATCCCGCTGAGTTCGATACCTATCCTGCCGTTTTCCAAATGTCCCTGAACGGCATCCTCTGGGCAGGGAATGCACTTTGATTTTCAACAAACACAACATCATGAAAAAATACAAAAACGCATCAGACATCCGCGTCGGAGTCATCGGCTATGGCGGGGCCTTCAACATGGGGCGCGGCCATCTCAAGGAAATGGAACAGGCCGGCATGACACCGGTGGCCGTCTGCGAGGTCGATGCCGAGCGCTTGAAAGTTGCCGAGGCCGATTTTCCGGGGATTCAGACTTACTCGACGGTCGCCGAAATGCTCCGCAAGTCGGATGTCAACCTCGTCACGATCATCACGCCGCACAACTCGCACGCGAAGCTCGCGCTGCAATGTCTCAAGGCTGGTCGCCATGTGGTTTGCGAGAAGCCACTGGCCATCACCACCGCCGAGTGCGATGCGATGATCGCCGCCGCTAAGAAATCCGGCGTTGTACTCTCGACCTACCACAACCGCCACTGGGACGGATGGATCCTGCGCGCTGTGGAGCAGATCAAGGAAAAGAAGGTCATCGGGGACATTTATCGAGTGGAAGCTCGCATGGGGGCCCGCTCCCTGCCTGGCGATTGGTGGCGCACCAGTCGGACCATTTCTGGCGGCATCCTTTACGATTGGGGCGTTCATCTTCTGGAATACGGCCTGCAATTGATCGACTCCGACATCACGGAAGTCGCCGGTTTTTCCAAGACCGGATATTGGGCTCCCAAGACCAAATGGAAAAAAGACACAAACGAAGACGAGGCCGAGGCTGTGGTGCGGTTCCGCAATGGATCGTGGCTGACCCTCAATATCACCTCGATCGACTCAAACGTTAAGCCTGGCTTTCTTGAAATCACAGGCACGGAGGGAAGTTATGTCTTGGATTGGAGCGGATATACGATTCACAAGCGTGATGGGCAGAATTATTCCCTCGAGCATGGCGCTCATTATCCAAACGCTTGGGAAAAGTTTTACGGAAACATCGCCGACCACCTCACCAAGGGAACCAAGCTCGTGATCACACCCGAGTGGTCGCGCCGTCCCATTCACATCATCGACCTCGCCGTGCAGAGTGCCAAACAAGGTCGCACGCTTCAGGCCAAATACCGCTGATTGACCCAATATGAAAATCGAACAGATCGCCGTTCAGCTCTACACGCTGAGAGACTTCACCGAAACCCCTGACGACTTCGTGGCAACGATAAAGCGTGTGCACGAGATCGGCTATCATGCCGTCGAGCTTGCGGGAACGGCAGGTCTGCCTCCCGCCGAAGCGGCAAAGATCGTGCGCAATGAAGGCATGAATATTTGCTCCAGCCACGAGTCGACAGAAATGATTTTGAATCAACCGCAGCAGGTGGTGGATCGCTTGGGTGAGTTTGGCATCACTCATGCGGTTTATGCCTATCCCGCCGGTGTCGAAATGTCGGATGTCGCTCAGGTGGAGAAGATGATTACCGGCCTCGATGCCGCAGGTGCTGTGCTGCGCCGTGCGGGCATGACGCTGTGTTATCACAACCACGCCCTCGAGTATTTTCAACGCGATGGCCGCACGGTGCTGGATGATATTTTCGCCCGCACTTCGCCGGAGCATCTTCAAGCCGAACTCGACATCCATTGGGTCCAGGCAGGTGGTGGTGATCCTGCCGAAGCATGCCGCCGCCTCGCAGGACGCCTGCCGCTGCTGCATGTGAAAGACTACACCGTCACGGCCACGGGCGAACGCATCTTCGCGGAGGTCGGCCATGGAAATATGAACATCCCGCAAATCATCACTGCCGCCGAGGCCGCAGGCTGCAAATGGTTCATCGTCGAGCAGGATACCTGTCCCAGCGATCCGTTCGAGTGCATCAAGCGCAGCTTGGATTATCTCAAAGGCCTATGTGACTGAAGCCTTTGCTTCAGTTGCCGAAGCAGATGCCGATGGCCTGGGCCGCTTGGACGAGTTCGCCTTCGGGTTCGACGAGGCGGAGTTGGTGCACGGCTTCTTCGATGGGCACGGATCCGACATGATAGGATTGATAGCTCACCATGCGTCCGAACTGACCTTGCTCGGCGAGCTTTACGGCCATCACGCCGAAGCGCACGCCGAGGATGCGGTCGAGTGAGGTGGGTGCGCCGCCGCGTTGGAGGTGACCGAGTGTGCAGGCGCGGGTTTCTTTGCCGGTGAGTTTTTGCAAACTTTTGGCGACTTGTTCGCCGATGCCGCCGAGGCGGACCTCGCCGCCGCAATTCGCATCGAGTGTGACGACTCCGCCTCCGTTTGGCATGTTTGCGCCTTCGGCCACGACGACCAAGGTGCTGTGCTGGCCCTGCGCGTCGCGTTGCTTGATGAACTCCGAAATTTTATCGAGGTCGAAAGGAATCTCCGGCAAGAGGATCACATTTGCGCCACCGGCGATGCCGCCCCAAAGCGCGATCCATCCGGCATGCCGTCCCATCACCTCGAGCACCATCACGCGCTTGTGGCTTGCGGCGGTGGTATGCAAGCGGTCGAGGCTGTCGACGACGGTTTCCACAGCGCTGTTGAAACCGAAAGTCATGGCGGTGGCGCCGAGATCATTGTCGATGGTCTTGGGTACGCCGACGATGGGCCAGCCTTCGCGGTAAAGTTGCAAGCCGGTGGTGAGCGAGCCATCGCCGCCGACGACCACCAGTGCGTTGATGCCAAGTTGGTCCATCGTGCGTTTGGCTTTGGCGACGATTTCCGCCGGCACTTCGGCGATGTCGCCGTTGCCGATTTTTGCGGCAAAATGCCCTTTGTTGGAGCTTCCGAGAATGGTTCCGCCGAGCTTGAGAATGTCGATCGTGTTCTCCGGTTTGAGCACGCAGTAATCACCCGGTGGCATCAGACCTTCGAAACCGTCGCGAAATCCGATGATTTCCCAGCCGAGTTGATCGGCCGCACCGACGACGCCGTGGATCACCGCATTGAGTCCGGGGCAATCGCCGCCGCTGTTGAGAATTCCGATTTTCATGATCTTTGATATTGTGAGGATTCGGAACTGATCCTGTGCGGCGAGTGCATCGCTCGCGGCATCAGCTTGGATCCGGCACGCTGATGATTTCCCGGCGCTTGTCTTTCACCGGCGCGCCGGCGGAAAGCCATGGATCGTAGACCGCCCAACCTTGCTGGATGAGCGAGCGTGCGCGTGAGAAACGGTTGGGATTGTTCAGCACGACCACGATGAGGCGTCGTGGCGTTGCGCCTTTCGAGCCGTCCGCTTTGGTCCGAACCAATGGATCGCGTTCCATGCATACCGATACGCAGGGACCGGCAGCAGATGTTGTGCCTGTTTTCACGCCAAGTATTCCTGTCTCACCTGCGAGTTCGTTGGAATTGCGGATCGTGTAGTTGCGCGGGCCGGACGCGCCATGGACGGTGATTTGCCTTTCCTTTTGTCGCACGATGAAAGTGAAGGCGTTGCGACGCATCGCATAGACCGAGAGCCGTGCGACATCGGCAGCGGTGGAAAAGGCCTTGGCACCGGGGCGCTCCAAGCCATGGGGATTGGCAAAGCGGGTTTGCGTCATGCCCAAGGACTTCGCGAGCCGATTCATTTCGCCGACAAACTCGCCAACCGGATCGCCGCTTTTGCCGCGGCGTGAAATCAATTCGCGTCCGACATGGTCGGCCACGCTGAGTGCCGCGAGGTTGTCGGATGCGAGCAGCGCCGCATAGAGGGCATCGCGCACGGTCATTTGGTCGCCGGGTTGGAGGTTCATCGGGTTGGGTCCGCCGACGAGGGTGACGGTCTGGGGTACGCTGATTCGCGCCGTCGAGATATCCGTTCCGGTGGCAGTGGCCCAATCGACGGCGACCGCGCCGCTTGCGATTTTGGTGAGGCTGGCGATCGGCCGTTTGGCAGCGGCATTGGAGGCGACGAGCACTTTGCCGGAATACGCCTCCATCACCATGATGCTTTCCTGCATTGCCGCCTCATCCTGCGCGCGAACTTGCATGCATGTCGCGAGGGCAGCGACCGTAACGAGTGACCATTTCGGGAGAAACATACGCGCGCAGGCTAGTCGAAGCAGGCGGCAACTCAACCCCAAACCCAACATCGCGGCGTGGAAATGCGCTTTGGCAGGATTTATTTTCCCGGCATCGACGAGGTGTCCTGTACGGCGTGTTTGCTTCGGACCGCATCGAGCCACGAGCGCCCGGTATCATTGTAAAATCGAAATGCCATGCCCGCGCAAAATGCCAGCAGAGCCAGCACCAAAAGAAGCAATCCGCTGCCACCGCCGCTTGAGGCTTGCACGGGTGCCGGCGCCGGTCTTGCGGCAGGCACACGCGGGGGGGCGGCGGGCACGCGAGGTGGATTGGGAGTTTGCTGCGGCGCTGGAGAAACATATTTTTCCGCAGGCTCCGGCTTGAGTCCGACCGAGGCCTCCATGTCGAGCATCGCGCGTTCTTCAGGGGCCAACAAAAATTCAAATGTCACCTCTCCCAGCTCGACGCTCATGCCATCGCGCAGTGAGACGGTCGCGACTCGGCGACCATCGAGCTTGATGCCATTGGTCGATCCGAGATCGTGCAGCTCATAGCCGCCTTTGATCCGAATCATTTGCGCATGCCGCGAGGAGACCGAAGCCGAATCGATCGCAATGTCACTTTCCGGCAGGCGCCCGATTGCCACGGAAGTGGAATCAAGGCCAAAACGGTAGGGTTGCGGGAATCCTCCCGGCACGGTGATGGTCACTCGGGGCATGTTTGTGATACGGTGGTTGCGCGGAGAGCATGATGGAAAAACTCAGAAATGGACACTCCAAAATTTGCCTGCATGCGGAATGTATCAAAAGGAAAGGCCGCGGCAGATATGATCCACCGCGGCCGAACACCTATCAACCAAAACACATGAAACAAATCTGTCAGGTGCCGGCCAAGCCGGGTGCAAGCGGCTTGGGCGTCGGCTTTTCCTTTTTGCGCAGGGCGCGGCGCATCTTGGTGAGCGCCGAATTTTGAAGTTGGCGGATGCGCTCGCGGGTGACGCCGAACTCGCGTCCGACCTCCTCCAGTGTCAGTGCCCTGCGGCCGCTGAGACCGAAGCGTTCGTCGATGATCTTGCGCTCGCGCTCGTCGAGCACCGAGAGCAGGCCATCGAGTTCGCCGTGCAAATTCTTGTCGGCGAGCATATCGAGCGGGTTGACCGCGCGATCGTCGCTGATGACCTCGCTGTATTCCGTAGCCTCGCCTTCGTTGATCGGTGCGTCGAGCGAGGTCGGGCGGTGCGAGGCCTGGCGCAGCATTGCAAGTTTGCGGCGAGGCACGCCGATTTCATCGGCCAATTCCTCGTCGGTTGGTTCGCGGCCGAGTGCCTCAGTGAGGATCGCGGCGATGCGGCGCATCTTGGCGATCTTGTCGACCATGTGGACGGGCAGGCGGATGGTTTTCGACTGATTGGCAAGCGCGCGCTTGATCGATTGTTTGATCCACCACGCGGCGTAGGTCGAGAGCTTGCCACCCTTTTCCGGATCGAAGCGCTCGACGGCCTTCATCAGGCCGATGTTGCCCTCCGAGATCAGGTCGGTGACCGGCATGCCGTAGTTGGCATAGTCCTGGGCGATTTTCACGACCAGGCGCAGGTTGGCCCGGATCATGTGCGATCGCGCCTCCGGGTCGCCTTGCTTGATGCGCTCTGCGAGCTCCACCTCTTCCTCGGCCGTGAGCAACGGCGTTCTGGAAATCTCACGGAGATAGAGTTTCAAACTGCCTTCTGATTCGTATGCCATATGCGTGTGGGGGTTACTGGTTAAACGAAGCCAAGGGGACTTTTATTCCCTTTAATTGCATATAAATGCATTGAATAGCATTTGTAAATACAATTTCGGGGAATTATGGGGGCCCGCGGACCTCTCAATGGGGAATCCAGCAATCCCCATGCCTTTGATTTTGATTTCATAAATCGTTGATAATGAGTGTGTTGTTAAAAATTGCCTCGTTCGGCCTCGCCAGATTTGGACAGCCTGTCCACCAATTGAGACAAATTGACGCGGAAATCGTTGAATCTTTCCCCAAGGCCCCGCGAAATGGGTCGATTGGCGGGGTTTTGAGCGCCGGTTTTGCTGTTTGATCGGGTTCGACAAAAGTGTGACTGCGTGAGCAGGCTCGCGGGCGTGACCGATGCCCTTTACCCCCTGTTGCGGCCGTTGATTTTCAAGCTCGATGCCGAGGTGGCGCATCACCTTGGCATGGCCTCGTTGAGATTTGCGGAACGCAGTGGATTGCTGCGTTTGGCTTTTCCCGAGGACGAGTTGATTTCACCGATCGAGGTGATGGGTTTGAAATTTCCCAACCGCATTGGTCTTGCAGCTGGCCTCGACAAGGAAGGCAACACCATCGATGCGCTTGGGCGCTTGGGCTTCGGCTTTGTCGAAATCGGCACCATCACGCCGCGCCCGCAAGCGGGCAATCCGAAGCCGCGTTTGTTTCGCCTTGTGCCGCACGAAGCGATCATCAATCGCATGGGTTTCAACAATCCGGGCATCGATGCCGGTGTTGAAAATGTGCGGCGCAGCAAATCGTTTCGCGGTATCATCGGATTCAACATCGGAAAGAACAAAGACACGCCAAATGAAAATGCGGCGGATGATTATCTCGCCTGCTTGCGCAAGGCCTATGGCGTGGCCGACTACATCGCGGTCAATCTTTCATCGCCCAACACGCCGGGCCTTCGTGATTTGCAGGGCGCCGAAGCCAGCGCGCGTTTGTTGGAGACGCTGAAAAAAGAGCAGCAAAAACTCAGTGCCGAGCATGGCAAAAATGTGCCGCTCCTTTTCAAGGTCGCGCCCGATCTCGACGAAGCCCACATTCGCGATCTCTCGCGGGTGTTTCTTGATGGCGGGCTCGATGGCCTCATTGCCACCAACACCACGCTCGATCGCGATGCGGTGCGCGGGCATCGCTACGCCGAAGAAGCGGGCGGGCTTTCAGGTAGGCCGGTGCAGGCCAAGAGCACCGAGGTGCTGCGCCAATTTTCAAGCCATCTCGGCGCGCGCATTCCGATCATCGGCGTCGGCGGAATTTCATCGCTGGAGGATGCCCGTGAAAAAATTGCGGCCGGCGCCTCGCTCGTGCAGATCTACACCTCGCTGATTTATCAAGGCCCGGCCTTGGTGCGAAAAATTGCGCGCGGCTTGTGAGCGATGATGAGCGGCGTGTTTGCCGATCACTTTTGCGCGGAGAGTTTTTTCCAATCGTCGGCGCTGACGCAGCAGGGGTCGGCCGCCACCCAGTGGCCCGGCGTGATTTCGCGCAGCGGCAATTCCATGCCGATCGTTTCATCGTAACGCGGATGTTTGATGCGATGGCCAAAAGCGCTGCCGCGCGGCGGATCGATCGGTGAGGGGATTTCACCTTCGAGCAAGATGCGTTCGCGCGATGCGTTGGGATCCGTCGATGGAATCGCCGAAAGCAGTGCCTTCGTGTAGTCGTGTCGCGGATCGCGATAAATGTTTTCGGATGGCGCGAGCTCGACGATTTTTCCGAGATACATCACCGCCACGCGGTCGCTCACATGCTTCACCACCGAGAGGTCGTGGGCAATGAAGAGATATGAAAGCCCGAGCTCGCGCTGGAGCTCGACGAGCAGGTTCAAAATTTGCGATTGGATCGAAACATCGAGCGCCGAGACCGGTTCGTCGCAGACGATGAGTTTTGGTTTCAAGGCAAGCGCGCGGGCGATGCCGATGCGCTGGCGTTGTCCGCCGGAAAACTCGAACGAATAGCGCTCGGCCGCCGAAGAGGGGAGGCCGACACGGTCGAGCAATTCGTTGACCATGCGGGCCCTGTCGGAGCGTGAGCCAATTTTATGGATCAACAGCGGCTCTTCAATGATCGAACGCACGCTCATCCGCGGGTCGAGTGATTCGACGGGATCCTGAAAAATCATTTGGAAATCACGCCGCAAGGGACGCAATGCGCGCTGACTCATTTTGGTGATGTCCGTACCGTTGAAGTTGATGCTACCGGATGTCGGCTTGAGCAAACGCACGACCGCTTTGCCCAGTGTCGATTTGCCACAGCCCGACTCACCCACAAGCCCAAGTGTCTCGCCCGGACCAATGTGCAGCGAAACCCCATCGACCGCCTTTACCGCACCGACCTGACGCGGAATGACGCCGCCACGCACCGCAAAGTGCATGCTGAGGTTTGAGACTGTTAGGAGATTATGCATGGGTTTTGAACATCGAACATCGAACATCCAACATTGAATATCGAAGGGGTGGGGCTATTTCTTGCGCGCTTCTGCAGTGGCAATGCTCGTGACAAAGATGCGTATGAGTTGGTCGGTTTCGTCGAGAAGATGGGGGAGTGCGTCCTGGCGCGTGAGAAGATTGGTTTTTTGAATGAGCTTGAGCCATCGCTCGGATTCGCGAAGTTCTTTCAATGCCATTCTCATCTTGTGGATGAAGTCTGCAGGTGACTCTGCTGCTTGTGCTTCGCCGTGATGGGATAGCGGAGCTGTTCCCGCCCGCAGCAATTGATTTCCGACATGGCGCCCGGCGTAGTCCGAAGTCATGACGCGAGTGAGGTTAATAATACTCGCCCCATAGTTCAGAAGACGCTCATCCAAGTCGTAAGCTCGCGGCAGGTCACTCTTCATTTCAATGTTCGATGTTGGATGTTCGATGTTGAATGTTCGCCTAGGCATCTCGGGCAATTTTCCACCCAGTGGCTTGGTGTGATTTCGATGAGTGCGGGTCTTTCGCGAAGTTCGGAGCTAGGAACGCCCATGCGTTGGCAGAAGCGGCAGCCGTGCACATGTTCGCCGAGCGATGCCACCATGCCTGGGATCACGGGCAGCAGCGATTTGGGTTTAGAATCGAGTGTCGGCATTGAACGTAGGAGCCCGCGCGTGTAGGCATGCAAGGGTTTGGAAAAAATTTCCGAAACCGGGCCTTTCTCCACCACGCGGCCGGCGTACATCACGACCACCTCATTACAGTTTTCGGCGATCACTCCGAGGTCGTGGGTGATCAGCATCATCGACATGTTCATCTCCGCGCGGAGGCGCGCCATGAGGTCGAGGATCTGTGCCTGGACGGTCACATCGAGTGCGGTGGTGGGTTCGTCGGCGATCACCAGTGAGGGTCGGCATGCGAGTGCGAGGGCGATCACCACCCGTTGGCGCATGCCGCCGGAAAGTTGGTGCGGGTATTCCATCATGCGTTTTTCCGGCGCCGGAATGCCGACCAGCTTGAGCATTTCGAGCGCCTGCTCCCATGCGTCGTTTTTGGAAATGTTGCGGTGCAGCAAAAACACCTCCGCGACCTGGCGGCCGATGCGGTGCAGCGGGTTCAATGCCGACATCGGTTCCTGAAAAATCACGCCGATCTCGCCGCCGCGGATGTTTTGCATGCGTTCATCGTCGGCGCGAAGCAGGTCCTCGCCCTTGAACCACACATGCCCGCCAATGATTTTTCCCGCAGGCTGTGGCAGCAGTCGTACGATCGACATCGCGGTCACGCTTTTGCCGCAGCCCGATTCGCCGACGATGCCCACCGTGCCACCGGCGGGGACTGAAAATGAAACTTGGTCGACCGCGCGCAGAAATCCGCGCTCGGTATCGAACGAGGTGATGAGCTTGTCGACGACGAGCAGCGCTTGTTTTGAATCACTCATTGCCCACCTCCTTCCGCGGGTGCGGTCATCCTGTAGTCATCGACCACGCGGGTGGATTCGGGAAACGCTTCATCATTTCGCCGTGCGTGTTGGGTCTCCTCGCGCGCCTTTTCATCGATCCAGAACACGAACACCTCGTGTGGATCGTAGACCACCGGCGGGCTGAAGCGGGTTTCCGGGCAATCGGGCCATTTCACCCAGCGCCATGATCCGATGCGCATGTAGTCGACGGTGTAGCCGGGTACGAAGATCGCTTCATCGTGCATGATGCGTTGCAGCTTCCACGCTGCGTCTCGAAGTTCCTCGGCATTGCGCGCGGTGCGCACCTTTTCGCTCAGCTCGTCGGTGTCGGCACGGTGCCATGAAAAGATGTTGTTGGTCTGCGGCTTGAGCCCGCCATTGTCGTCGATCGCGTTCGACGAGTGAAGGAACTGGTGGAAGTCGGGAATCGGTGGCGTGCTCATCCAACTGGCGAGCGTGATCTGATGCTGCTTTTGCATCATCTTCTTGTAGGACACCGTCGCTTCAAGTCCGTCGAGGCGAAGCTCGAAACCGCAGACCTTGGCCTCCTCGCTAAGAATGGCAAACATGCGGTCGAAGATCGGCATCACCGGATAGCTGACCGAAACTGAAAGCCGCGTGCCGTCGGGTTTCGACAAGATGCCGTCCCTGCCCTCGATCGTGTAGCCTGCCTTGCGGAACGCCGCGCGTGCGAGCTCGATCGAGTACGGTCGCGAGCGGATCGACGGATCGCTGAAGAGCCCAAAGCCTTCGTTGAACGCGTTGAGGCGTTGGCAATCGCCGCGGAACATCACATCGATCACCTTTTGCCAATTCACCGCGTGCTGAATGCCGATCCGCACATCGAGATTGTCGAGTGGAGGTTTGGCGACATTGAGATATAGCCCTCGGGGGATCTTCGGGTAGCGGTTGTAGTAGGTCACCCGCTCGATGTAACCCTTGTGCACTGGCTCGATTTCCGACTTTTCGTACCAAAGCTCGGGCCGAGTGAGCTCGAAGGTGTCGAGTTCGCCCGCACGAAACAGCTCAAAGGCCTTGGCTTCGTCGCGCACGACCGTGTGCACGACTTTGTCGGGATTAAAACGATGTTTATAGTACTTCCGGTCGCGCGCCCACCAATCCTTCACGCGATTTTGGGTGATCGACACTCCTTTGACGACGTCGTCGGGCCGGATCTCGTACGCGCCGGTGGTCGGCGGGAATCGCCATTGGTAGCGTTGGTTGTAATCGGGCCCATATTCCGAATAGAAATGCGGTGCCGAGGGCGTGATCGCGCCGGCAAGCGCTGCCGTGTATACTTTCGTTTCTGGCAGTGAAACTGAGACCGTGGCGTCATCGTAAATTGCGATCTGTGCGATGTTTTCGCGGTAAAACTGCTTGTAGTAGGGATTCACGATGTCATCCGAAACACGCAGATAAACGGCGATCAAAAAATCCCGCGCACGCACCGGAACGCCGTCGGAGTAGCGTGCTTCGGGATCAATCCGGAAGTAAACCGTGCGTCCGTCGGCCGACTCGGCCCATTCCTTTGCCAGGCCCGGAATTTCCTTCATCGTCTCTGGGTGAAGGCCGACCAACGGAAGGTCGATGTAGTCATAGGCGTCGCCGCGAAACGAGTTGTTCGAGTTTTCGCCGAAGGGCCTGATGGTGGGCGGGAAGCTTGGAATGAATCGACGAAAGACACCGCCCTTCAATGCCGCAGGATCGCCGATTTCGGGTTGATCCATGCCGTTTTTCCAAACGAGGTCATTTGGCACTTGGTCGGCCGAGCCGATTTTCAGGTAATTTCCGAGGCCGAGCCTGAAGTTGAATTTTTCGACATCGAGTCGCAGCGCCTCGGCGCGGGCTTGCAATGAAGTTGCTTGCGCAGCATCCGCTTGGGCGATTTCGTTTTCGACCTTGGCGAGTTCGCTTTGTGTTGATTTCAATTCCGCTTTGACCCATGTGGCAATGTACTGGTTGTAGCGTGGCAAAAACTCATCAAAGCCAAGTCCGCGACCGACTGCGGCCGATTCCTTTCGGCAGCCTGATTGTGCGAACACCAGCAGTGTCGCCAATAGCGTTTGGAAAATTTTGAAACGGAATCGCATCAGCGGTAAGTGGTGAATTTTTTCGGATCGAAAGCCTCGCGGACTGCTTCGCCGATGAAGGTGATCAGCACGAGCAGGCCGACCAGCGCGGTGAAGGTCGAGGTCACCAGCCATGGCGCCGAGAGGTTGGAAAGTCCGTCGTTGAGCAAGCGGCCCCATGTCGCGTGTTCGGGCGGTAGGCCGAAGCCGAGGTAGTCAAGTGAAGTGAGCGATGAAACCAAGCCGGAGACCGTGAAGGGTACCAGCGTCACGAGGATCGAGACGGTGTTGGGCAAGAGGTGGCGAAACAAAATCCGCGGCGCACCCGCGCCGAGCACCCGCGCCGCCGCGATGTAGTCGCGTTCTTTGTCGCGATATGCCGCCGTGCGCATCAGGAAGGAAATGCCCATCCAACCGAAGGCCGCAAGAATCGTCAGGATCACCGGTAGGCCTTTGAAGCGATCGGGCACCATGCTCGCAAAAATGATCACGACGAAAAGAAACGGAATGTTGGAAAACACCTCGATGAGGCGCTGCATCGCAAGGTCGAACCAACCGCCGAAGAAACCCATCATCAGCCCGATCGGAATGCCGATGAGGAAAACCACCGGCAGGAAAATCAGGGCTGCCTTGAAGTTCACCTGCAAGCCGCCAAAGAGGTAGGCAACAACATCATAGCCTTGAGATGTCGTGCCCAGCCAGTTGCCTTCCTCGGGCAGCGGTGGCGCGGGGTGATACTTCAACGCCCGCAGTTCGGCATTTCCCGCATTGAGAAATTCATCCTTCGTGCCGCTGCCGGTGAAATTTTCTTTGATCAATTCGCCATCGCGATAGTTGGCGCTGTAGACCGGCAAGCCGTCAACGCTCCAGCCGTCAACCGGACCCGAAAGCCGCCCTTGGCGCAGCGTGAAGCGCGTATGGATTTTTCCGTCTTCGGAATCGTGATAGCGTGCGGCAAGGCCCCAGTAAGGTTTGTTTGTGCCGACTTCATAAAGTACGCCTTCGCGATCGACGAGCGCACGCGAACGGGGTGGCAGCGTGTCGCCGGTCGGATCGAAGGGGACGAGTGGCATGATCACCGATTCGTTTCCTGCCGCGCGAAGTTTCCGGTAGTCCACTGGCGCCTCATCGGATTCACCGCCGATGCCGAAGTCCTTGTTCTTCAGGTCGCGCGTCATGAAGGCGGGAAACAGCCATTTGCCTTCGTGCTTCACCGCCAGCGCGCGTTTGCCGACGACCACTTGATCCAGCGCTGCCACACCGGCAAGGCCGAGCAGGATGATGAGTGAAACATGCCCGCGGCGAATCGCGCGAAAGCGGCTGATGCGGCGTTGCATCACTGGGTCGGGCGTGCTGTTCACGATCGAGTGCACCACCAGCATCAAGCCGCCAAGCACCAGCAATGCCGCGCTCGCCCATCCAAACCATGGAAATGATTTTCCGCCCGCCAAATTGGCATGCAACCACGGCACTTCGCGGCTCGATTCAAAAAACCAGCGCGCGGTCGGAAACGCGATGTCGCAAAGTTCGCCCAGCACCGCGAGCGAACCCAAAAGCATGCATATGACTCCGATCTTACGCATCATCACTTGAATTGAATCCTCGGGTCGACCATCGCCACGATGAAATCCGAGAGAAGGTTTCCAATCAACATCAGCAAAGCCGCGATCGTCAGCGTGCCCATGATCACCGGCACATCGCGTTCGATCACCGATTGGTACTGCAGTAGGCCGAAGCCCTGGATGTCGAAAACCGTTTCCACCAGCATCGAGCCACCGATGAAAATCGTGACCAAGTCGCCAAGGCTGGTCGCGACCGGGATCATCGAATTGCGAAAGGCATGACCGAAAACCGCGCGGCGAAAACTTGCGCCCTTGGCCACCGCAGTGCGGACATAATCAGCCGCCAGATTGTCCATCAGGCTGTTCTTGGTCATCATCGTCAGCACCGCGAAGGCGCCGGTGAGGTAGCAAAGCAGGGGAAGGGCGGTGTGGTGGGCGAGGTCCTTGATTTTTTCGATGGGCCCCATTTGGTCGAAGTCGGGGCTCACGATGCCGAAGAGCGGAAACCAATTCATGCGCGCGCCGAGGTACACCAGCAGGATGGCGCCCAGCCCAAAGCCCGGGATCGAATAGCCGATGAAGATGAGCACCGATGACGCCGAGTCGATGAAGGTGCGGTGCTTGAGTGCCTTGAGCACGCCGAGTGGCAGACTCACGGCATAAGTGATGATGGCGGTGAGCAGGCCAAAGTATGCGGCCACCGGCATGCGCGAGAAAATCATCTCGTGCACTGGATCATTGTAGACCGTCGAGCGGCCGAGGTCGCCCTGGAGCATTCCCGAGAAATGTTTTTGATGCAGCACCGCGCGTGGTGCGTAATCCGGCATAGATTCCATGCCCGGGTTGCGGCGCTTGAAGCGTTTCTGGCGATCCTCCTTCGTTTCGATTCTCGCCCTCCATCCTTCGGCCGCGATGTCTTTGCCCGAATCAACAAAGACCGCTGAGGTGATCGAGTTGTTTGCCTTCACAACCCGCACCGCGCGACCATCGCTACGCAGCACGACTTCGGTGACATTTTCCGGATCGGCCAAGCCACCAATCGACTCATCGCCCTTGGCGGCAAATTCGCTTTTTGAAATTCGCGTTTCGCGAGCCACCACTCCCAACCACTGGCCGTAGGCGACCCACATGTTTTCGTTGAGGCCAAATTGTTCCTCCAGCTCCTCAAGTTGTTCCTCGCTCAGCCCGCCCTGCGCCTGGGTCGATGACGAGCGCTTGCCCCCCTGATCCGCCCCGCGCGATGCCTCTTGCAGCATCCGGTCCATCGGCCCGCCCGGCACAAATCGCGTGATCCCGAACACGAGCAGCGTGATGCCGAACAGCGTGGGCGGGATCAGCAGCAGGCGGCGGATGAAGTAACCTTTCACAATTTGTCCCGTGGTTCTAAACCAGCTCCAGATCCATGCAAGCCCGGACCCCGATGCGGAGGGGTCCCTCGGCATAAGGCGGCCTGTTAGCGGGCAGGCGACAGCTTGGCTTTGACCCGGGGCGCGAAGCAGGCTATGCCATGCGGCCCGCACATGAAGGACCAAATCCCAGCCATCGAGGCCGAAGCCCTTGCACGAATTTCCGCCGCCACCGACGAGCGCGCACTTGAGGACGCCCGCGTCGCCGTGCTTGGCAAAAAAGGATCGCTCACGCTGGCCGCCGCCGGAATGAAGGATGTGCCCAAGGAGGAAAAAGGTGCCGTCGGCCAGTTGCTCAACGCCGCACGCGCAAGCATCGCCGCCGCGCTCGAAGCCAAACAATCGGCCTTGCAGGAAATCGCCGACCGCGCCGCGCTTGCCGGCATCGACACGACGCTTCCCGCCCGCGAGTTGGCGATTGGCGGGCTACACCCGCTCACGCTGATCCGCGATGAGGCCATCGCCATCCTGCGCCGCATGGGCTTCGCTCTCGCCGATGGTCCGGAGATCGAGGATGAGTTCCATTGTTTCGACGCGCTCAACACGCCTGCCGATCACCCGGCGCGCAATGAGAAGGATACCTTCTATTTCGACTCGGGCAAACTTCTGCGCACCCACACCTCAAGTGTGCAGGTCCGCACGATGGAATCGGCAAAGCCACCCATTCGCATCATCGCGCCCGGCTCGGCCTACCGCCGCGACGAAATCGACGCGACTCACCTCTCGGTCTTCAACCAACTCGAAGGCCTCTATGTCGCGAGTGATGTTTCGCTGCCCGACCTCAAGGGCACGCTGGAATTTTTCCTGCAGGAGCTTTTCGGATCAAACACCGAGGTGCGCTTCCGCCCGCACTTTTTCCCATTCACCGAACCGAGTTTTGAAATCGATGTGAAACTCACCGTCAAAGGCCAGGAGCCGCGTTGGATCGAAGTCGCCGGCTGCGGCATGGTCGACCCCGCAGTTTTTGAAGCGATCAACAAGTCGCGCAAGGATCAGGCCTTCGATCCCGAGACCACCACCGGCTTCGCCTTCGGCATGGGCCTCGACCGCCTCGCCATGATCCGCTGGGGCATCCGCGACATCCGGCTACTGATCGAAAATGATATCCGCTTTTTGAAACAGTTCTGATTTTTTGAACCGCCAAGACGCTAAGTTCGCCAAGAATGTTTATTCGATTTCTTCACTTCATCTTATTCACCCTCTTCCTTGGCGTGCTTGGCGCCTTGGCGGTTCCTATCACTCTTCCTTCACTCTCCTCATGAACATTTCACTCAACTGGCTCTCCACTCACCTTGATCTCGCAGGCAAGTCGATCAAGGAGATTGATGATCTTCTCACCTTCGCCGGAGTTGAGGTGGAAGGAATTGTCCCTAAGGGGGTGAGCTCGGAAAAAATTGTCGTCGCGCAGATCAAGGAAGCGGTGCAGCACCCGAATGCCGATCGACTCAAGGTCACGCAGGTGGATGCCGGTGAAGGCGCGCTGCGCCAGATCGTTTGCGGCGCGCAAAATTACAAGGTCGGCGACAAAGTCCCATGTGCCTTGCCCGGCGCCGAGTTGCCGGGTGGATTTACGATCAATGAAACCGTCATGCGCAAGGTCGAGTCGAAGGGCATGCTTTGTGCCGCTTCGGAGATCGGTCTGCCTGCGGGCGAGGATGGCTTGTTGATCCTTCCCGCCGATGCGGAAATCGGCCGACCGGTCAAACAGCTCTTTGATTCGGATGTGCTGCTCGAGCTTGAGGTCACGCCCAACCGGCCGGATTTGCTGAGCCACCGCGGCATGGCCCGCGAGCTTGCGACCTTGCTCAAAATTCCGTTGAAGCCTCTCCACAAGGGGGGAACGGGCGGTCCGCCCGTTTCTTCTTCAACGATTCAAATCGACGCGCCCGATGCCTGCCCGCTCTACAGCGCCATTCGCATCGCCGGCGTAACGGTCAAGGAAAGTCCCGCATGGCTCAAAGAACGCCTCGAATCCATCGGGCTGCGGCCGATCAACAACATCGTCGATGTCACGAATTTCTTGCTGCATGAGTTGGGTCAGCCGCTTCATGCGTTCGATGCGGCAAAGATCGGCGGCGGCTTGGTCGTGCGCCATGCGCGCGCTGGCGAGTCGTTCACCGCGCTCGACGAATCCGAGCACTCGCTGCTTGCCGATGATCTCGTCATTTCCGACACCACGGGTGCGGCTCTCGCGCTTGCTGGTGTGATGGGAGGGCTTTCGAGCGGGGTCACGGCAACTACGACGGACATCGTACTTGAGTCGGCCTATTTCACCTCGCAAGGCATTCGCCGCACTTCGCGCCGCACCGCGCTTTCATCCGATTCCTCTTACCGCTTCGAGCGCGGTGTGGATCCGCAGGGCGTGATCCCCGCTGCGGCGTTGGCCGTGAAGTTGATTCTCGAGACCGCCGGCGGATCCGCCGATGCCGCGATCCAGCTTGCGGGCGAGGCTCCGGTGATTACCAAGCCGGTCGCGCTCGATGCCGCGAAGCTCGACCAACTCATGGGTGGCTCAATCGCTCTCGCCGATGCAGAGCAAATCCTCACTCGCCTCGGTCTTTCCAAGCGCTCCGACGGTGCTTGGGACATCCCGTCCTTCCGCGCCGACCTCCAGCGTCACATCGACCTCGTCGAGGAAATCGCGCGCGTGCATGGTCTCGCCAATGTCCCTTCGCGGATGCTCGGCACTTTTGTTCCCGCCAGCGCGACCGATGCCGCTTACGATGCCGACATGGTTTTGCGCCGCCGACTTGCTGCGCTCGGGCTTTACGAATGCCAAACGATCAAGCTCATCTCCGACGCGCAAGTCGCCGATGCCCTGCCGCTGCGCCCGCTACAGGATGGCGACACGATCCGCGTGAAACTGCCGCTCAGTGAAGATCACGCGGTGATGCGTCCGAGCATGATCCCCGGGCTTGTCGCCTCCGCCGTGCGCAATGTGCGACAGCAGGCGAAATCGCTGCGACTCTTTGAAATGGGTCGCGTGTTTCGCAATGCGGGCGGTGGCAAATCGAAGGATCAGGAAAGCGAAACCCTCGGCATCCTGCTCTCCGGCCCGACGCGCCCGGTCGGTTGGGATCAGGCCGAGCACATTGCCGACCCCTTCGATCTCAAAGGCCTCGTCGCCGCGTTGATCCCTGGAGCGAGCATCCGTTTTTCGCCAAAAGATCGCGACGGTTTTGCAATCGCTTGCGACATCCGCGCTGGTGATCAGTCGATTGGGGTCTTCGCGAGGCTGTTGCCATCGCGCGAGCGTGAACTGGATTTCAACACGCCGGTGTTTGTGGCGGAGCTTGATCTCGGCAAGGTCCGCAATTTGCTCAAGGGCATCGAGCATGTCGCCGAGCTGCCGCAATTTCCCGGCTCGTCGCGCGACGCGGCGATGGAAGTCGCCAGCACTTTACCAAACTCCGAGATCGAGGGTATCATCACCAAGTGCGCCGAGACCTTGCTCGTTGATTTCGAATGCTTCGATGTATTCAGCGATCCGAGCAGTGCCAAGCTCGCGGCGGATCGCAAGTCATTGGCCTATCGTTTCCACTATCGCGCCAGTGATCGCACGCTCAAGGCCGAGGAGGTCGATGCCGCTCATCAGCGCGTACTCAACGCGCTGAGCGAAAAGGCGGGGGTCAGGTTCCGCTGATGGCTGGCATCAATGCCTGAAGTGGCGGTGGCCGGTGAAGACCATGGCCATGCCGGCTGCGTCGGCGGCGGCGATCACTTCCTCGTCGCGCACGGAACCACCCGGCTGGATACAGGCGGTGGCACCGGCGTCGATCGCCGATTGCAAGCCGTCGGCGAAGGGGAACATCGCGTCCGAGGCAACAACGCTGCCTTTGAGGTCGAGTCCGGCTTCCTTCGCTTTCCAAATCGCGATGCGTGAGGAATCGACGCGGCTCATTTGACCGGCACCGATGCCGAGCGTGCGGTCGTTGCTCGCGTAAACAATCGCGTTGGACTTCACATGTTTCACGATGCGCCATCCGAAGCGCATCGCGCGCATTTCATCTTCCGTCGGCGGGCGTTTCGTGACGACCTTCGATTCGAGGTTGTCGAGACCGAGCGCGGTGTGATCGCGGTCCATGACCATGATGCCGCCGGGGCACGAGCGGATGACTGGAGATTTTTTTTCGACGAGATACCCGTCGTTCATTTTCATGAGGCGCAGGTTCTTTTTCTTTTGGAGCAGCGCGCGGGCGTCGGCATCGAACTCCGGCGCGATGATCACATCGGTGAAAATTTCCGAAATGACGCGGGCGAGCTCGAGGTTGAGCGGGCGGTTGCAGACGATCACGCCGCCGAAGGGTGCCTGACGGTCGGTTTCGAATGCTTTCTGCCACGCGACGCGCAGGTCCTCATCGTCCTGGCCGACGCCGCAGGGGTTGGTGTGCTTGAGGATTGCGACGGTCGGGCGCACGAAGTCGAGGATCAGGTCGGCCGCGGCTTCGATGTCGAGGATGTTAGTGTAGGAAAGCTCCTTGCCCTGAAGTTGGGTGAAGAACTTGTTGAAATTCCCATAGAGCGAGCACGCCTGGTGCGGGTTGTCGCCGTAGCGAAGTTCCTGTTCGAGCGGCAGGCTGAGAGTGAAATTGCAGCCGGTGCCGCGGCGCGATTGGCCGAGGAAATTGGTGATCGCCGCATCGTACTGCGAGGTGCGCAGAAAGACCTTCACGGCGAGTTGTTCGCGAAGACCCTTGGTTGTGTCCCCGTGGTGCGCTTTCATTTCTTCGATCACGCGCGAGTAATCGGCGGGGTCGACGACGACCGTGACATGCGAGTGGTTTTTGGCAGCGCTGCGCAGCATCGAGGGTCCGCCGATGTCGATGTTCTCGATCGCGTCTTCCATGCTCACATCCGGATTCGCGACGGTTTGTTCGAAGGGGTAGAGGTTCACCACGACCAGGTCAATGGGCGGGATGTCGTGGATTTTTGCCTGCTCGAGGTGGTCCTTGTCGTCACGACGGTGGAGGAGACCGCCGTGGACTTTCGGGTGGAGGGTTTTCACGCGACCGTCGAAGAGTTCGGGCGCGCCGGTAAATTCGGAAACATCGATCACTGGCAGACCCGCGTCGCGCAGGGCCTTGGAGGTGCCGCCGGTCGAGAGGAGCTCGACGCCGAACTGATGGAGCTCGCGGGCAAAGTCGGCGAGGCCGGTCTTGTCGGAAACGGAGAGAAGGGCGCGGGCGATGGGCATGGCGGTTGGGGATTGGGTGATTTGCGGGAGGGCCCTGGCGGGCGCCGCTCGCGGGCTTCACCTAGCCAAGTGGCGGACGACGGGCAAGCGGAATAGGGGCGGGGCTGGGGAACTTTTTGCAATTCGGCAAACTTGGCCCGCCTCGTGCTAATTCCTAGGCAAACACAACCCATGAATTTGTTCGAGGGCTACGATCCCGGGATCTTTTACGATGAAATGTTCGCCTCCGATGGTGGCGTGCGGTCCCACTGCGGCCCATTGCAAGACCGCTTCCGTGAAATCGATCCGAGGGACTTTCTCGCCCGCAAGGCCAGCTCCGAGCTGTATTTCCTGCGTCAGGGGATCACCTTCAATGTTTACCACGACGATCGCGGCACCGAGCGGATTTTTCCTTTCGATCCAATCCCTCGGGTCATGCCGGCGGGCGAGTGGGAGCAGCTCGAGGCAGGCCTCACGCAGCGGATCGTGGCGCTCAACCTATTTCTCCACGACATTTATCACGACCAGCGCATCCTCAAGGATGGCGTCATCCCGCGCTTCTACATCGAGCAGGCCAAGCACTACCGGCCCGAGTTTCGCGGTGTCGATGTGCCGGCGGACATCTACATTCACATTTGCGGCAGCGATCTGATCCGCGGGGCCGATGGTCAGTATTATGTGCTCGAGGACAATGGCCGCTGTCCTTCGGGTGCTTCGTATCTTTTGGAAAACCGCAATGCCTTGAAGCGCGCATTTCCGGGGATATTCGATGCGATGGGCGTGAGGCCGGTGGATTCCTACCCGAGCGACCTGCTCGATATGCTGCATCACATTTCACCGCGCCGTGACGACAATCCGGTGTGCGTGCTGCTCACGCCCGGCTGCCACAATAGCGCTTATTTCGAGCATTGTTATCTCGCTCGGGAAATGGGCATCGACATCGTCGAAGGGGGCGACCTCGTGGTGATGGACCAATTTGTTTACATGCGCACCACGCGCGGCTTGCGGCGGGTGGATGTGATTTACCGGCGCATTGATGACGACTTCATCGATCCGGTGGTTTTTCGAAAAGATTCGGTGCTCGGGGTGCCGGGATTGATGAATGCCTATCGCGCAGGAAATGTCGCGCTGGCAAATGCCGTCGGCACCGGAGTGGCCGATGACAAGGTGATCTATTATTTTGTGCCGCGCATCATCGAGTATTACCTCGGCCAAAAACCGATCTTGCCGAATGTGCCGACCTATCTGGCTTCGGAGGAGAGTGATTTGAAATTCATCCTCGGCCACTTGCCCGAGTTGGTGGTCAAGGCGGCCAACGAATCCGGCGGCTATGGCATGCTCATGGGACCCACGGCGAGCAAGCAGCAGATCGCGGAGTTTCGCGAAAGGATCATCGCCGATCCACGCAACTACATCGCGCAGCCGGTGGTGTCGCTCTCACGCTCGCCGACTTGGTGCGATGGTGCGATCGAAGGCCGCCACATCGATTTGCGGCCGTACATCATTTACGGCAAGGATGTGAAGATCGTGCCGGGCGGGCTGACGCGTGTCGCGCTCACCAAGGACTCGCTCATTGTCAATTCATCCCAAGGCGGCGGCAGCAAGGATACTTGGGTGCTGCGCCACTGAAAAAACAGCCATGTTATCGAGAGTCGCCAACACGCTTTACTGGATGGTCCGCTATGTCGAGCGGGCCGACAACCTCGCGCGACTGATCGATGTGAACCAGCAGTTGCTGCTCGATTCGGAGAGCCTCGACAGCGAGCGTTTGCGAGGGTTTTGGCAGCCGATCATTTCTAGCACCGGCGATGAAGAAGCCTTTCATTCGATTTACGATCAGGTGGGAAGCAGCGAGGTGATCCGCTACCTCACCGATGATCCGCGAAATCCGAACAGCATCACATCGTGCATCGCCTTGGCGCGGGAAAACGCACGGACCGTGCGCGATCAACTTTCCGACGAGTTGTGGGAAGAGCTCAATGCGCTCTATCTTTTCAGCCGCTCGGATGAAGCAGGCCGCTTGGTGGCATCGGATCCGCCGCGCTATTACGAGCGGATCCGGCGCAGCGCGGTGACCTTTCTAGGCATTGCGGCATCGACCACCGCGCGCGACGAGGATTGGGATTTCATGGACCTCGGCAGGTACCTTGAACGCGCCGACAAGACGACGCGTTTCCTCGATGTGGCAAGTTACTTGCCGAGCGATGAAGACGAGGTCGCCGATGCCTCTTCCGATCATTTGCATTGGTCGGCGATCCTGCGGTCTTGCAGTGCCTTGGGGGCTTTTCGCGCGGTGCAAAGGCAGATCAGCGCCAAGGCCGTGGTCGATTTCCTGCTTTTTTCCCCGCAGTTTCCGCGCTCGGTGCATTATTGTGTCGAGCGGGTTGATGTGAGCCTGCACCGGATCTCGGGCACGCCGCGCGGGACATTTTCCAACAAGGCCGAGCGCGAAACGGGAAGGTTGCTTGCCGACCTTGCTTATGGCTCGGTCGACGAGGCCTTCGGTGCCGGACTTCATGGATACCTTGATGCGTTGCAGGAACGCTTCAACGCGATCGGTGAGGCGATCTTCGAGAGTTATGTCTTGATGCCCGATCGCATCCAGACTAACGCGGTGCGCGAGCCAAGGTCGTCATCGGCCTTGGCGGCATGGCAAATGCAACAACAACAGCAGCAGTGAGTGGTTTGTCCGGGTCAGAACCGTCGGTGGCGGGGGTGAGGCTCGCCGTGCTTCACCGGACGACTTTTCATTACGGTCTGCCGGTGACTCAAAGCGTCAACACGCTGCACCTTGAGCCGCGGACATTTCCCTATCAGAAAACCATCTCGGCATTGATCCGTGTGTTGCCGGCGACGCGATTGCGACGCTTCACGGATTTGTTTCAGAATGTGACGCATCACTTCGAATTGCCCGACGCGCACTCGCGCTTGGAAATCGAGAGCCGCATCCGCGTGCACAACTTGCCTTTGGATATATCCGATGAAAGCCGCGAAGCGACGCGTGAGGCGTATCGCGATTCATCGATTCGCGAGCGGATTTGGCCCTATGTGCAAGAGAGTCGGCGGGTGAACCGGACGCCGGAGATCTGGCGTCAATCGGTCGATGTCGCGGGCGGCTTCGATTCGGTCTACCAGCGGGCCTGCGCATTGATGGAGTGGATCCACAGCGAGTTTCGCTACGAGCCGGGCGCCACCGGTGTGAGCACGCAGGTGGAGGAATCATTTCAAATGCGGTGCGGCGTTTGCCAGGACTTCACGCATGTGATGTTGGCGATGTGCCGCGCGGTCGGTGTGGCGGCGCGTTATGCCTCGGGATATTTGTACAATGGACCGCGCGACACCTTGGTCGGGGCGCAGGCCTCACACGCGTGGTGCGAGGTCTATTTGCCTGCTGCGGGGTGGATCGGTTTTGATCCCACCAACAACACGCTTGCGGACGAACGCTATGTCAAAGTCGCTGTTGGCAGGGACTATGATGATGTTGCGCCGGTGGTCGGAAGCTACCACGGTCACGGCCACTGCCGCATGGAAGTGCATGTGGAGGTGGAAAAAATCTGATCTCGCGAGTTGGGGAAATTTTTCAGAATGGCTTGGCGAGGCCGAGCCATGCCGATGCCGCAGCGGCGGCGATGCTGATCACCAGCACGGCGGGTGCGGGAAGGATTTTGCGCCGGGCAAAGAGCGGGGCGACGCCGAGCAGGAGCCAGAGGCCGATTTTGACCATCCACCAATGTTGGTCCATCGGCGGTTTCTTGAGCATGGCGAAGCCGACCAGCAGGATCAGCACGAGCGACACGCCGTGAAGGATCGAGGCCGCCTTTTGGCGTGAGCCGGCAAGCAGTGTGGAGCCGAGCGAAGCAAAGAGGCCGAAGGCTGCGGCGATGTGCAATGTTTTGAGGATGGCGGGGTCCATGGCGTTAAAGGTTGCCGGAGCTTGGCGGCGAACGATGACCGAAGCAAGGAGCTTGTTAGGATGGGCAGGGTTGAAATTCCAGCTTTCCCGCGACGCGAAATGCGCCGAAGCTCCGGGCAGTTAGAAATAAAATCATGTCCGAGAAACCATCGCCCGCCCTTACCCGCAAGATGCTGATGCTTGTGACCGTCTGTGCGACAGTGGTAGCGTTGGCATTGATCGCGCTGCCACTGGTCGCCGGCGAGCCGGGCAAAAAGTGGCCGGACATCGTGCTGTTTCTCGGTCGTTTCCACATGCTGGTGTTGCACATTCCGATCGGGGTTTTTGTCCTGATTTTGTTGCAGGAACTGGCGGCGATGGTGATGCGGCGTGCGGATGCGCGGCCATCGCGGTTTGCATTGGCGCTTGGCATGATCAGCGCGGTGGTCGCCGCCTTGGCAGGATTTCTTTTGTATCATGGAAGTGGCGATGACTACGCCGGCAACGAGCTTGCCGAGCGTCACCTGTGGGCGGGCATGGCCTTTGCAGTGGCGACGATCGCGACATGGCTCGCGAGGTTGTGGGCCGATGCGATGGGGGCAAATCCCGTGTGGTGCCGGCTGATGCTTTGCGCAACTTTTGGCATCATGACTTTTGCGGGTCATGATGGCGCATCGATGACCCATGGTCGCGACTACCTCACGCAGTACGCGCCGGCATGGCTGCGTGGCATGCTGGGCGATGAGATAAAACCATCGGTGCCGGAAGTGGTGGCACCTGTCGATCCGGTGGTTTACACGAAGATCATCGCGCCGATTTTAGAACGGCGCTGTGTGTCTTGTCACAACGCTGAAAAAAGTAAGGGCTACTACCGCATGGATACCTATGAGTTGCTTGTCAAAGGTGGTTTGGAAGGTGCGGGCCTCAAGCCCGGCAATGCGGCGGAGAGTTACATCATCAAACTGATTGAATTGCCGCTCGATGATGACATGCACATGCCGCCCGACGGCAAGTCGCAGGTGACGGCCGCCGAGTTGCGCGTACTGCGCTGGTGGATCGACCAAGGTGCGGACCCTGCGAAAAAAATTTCGGAATCGAATGCCACTGCGGACATCGATGCTGCGCTCAAGGAGATCGCGGATCGGCAGCAGTCAAAGGAGCCTGTGGCACCAGTCAGCGACGAATGATCATTCGCTCGGCCTTTTCGCTGGTTGTTGCTGCGAGATGCAGTGGAGCGTGCCGCCTTCCTCGACGAGTT
This sequence comes from Akkermansiaceae bacterium, assembly GCA_947462835.1. Lineage (GTDB taxonomy): Bacteria > Verrucomicrobiota > Verrucomicrobiia > Verrucomicrobiales > Akkermansiaceae > Luteolibacter. Next base: position 22,425 of record CANHQM010000016.1, on the reverse strand, counting down.
CGAGGCAGTCGATGCCCGTGACCTCGCGGCCGGGGAAAAGCTCACGAATCATGCCGAGCGCGCGGTCGTCGTTTTTGTGCTGCCGGAATGTCGGCACCAGCACGCCGCCATTCACGATGAGGAAATTCACATAGGATGCCGGCAAGACCGGCAGTCGCCAGCCGGGGATTTCGCAGGCTTCAGGCAATGGGATTTCGATGACATCAAAGGGGCGCGCATCGGATCCGTGAAATGATCGCAGTCGTGCGAGATTGTCATCAAGCACCGCGCGGTTGGCCGATTGCGAGGAGCTCTCGACACAGGCAAGGATGGTGGTCTCGTCGATGAAGCGTGCAAGGTCGTCGATGTGGCCATCGGTGTCGTCGCCGACGATGCCTTGCTTGAGCCAGAGGATGTCGGTGACGCCGAGGCCATCGCGGAGTTTTTGTTCGATCGTTGCGCGGTCGAGTTGCGGGTTGCGGTTGGGATTTAGCAGGACTGCTTCGGTCGTGAGCAATTGGCCACGGCCATTCACTTCGATGGCGCCGCCTTCAAGGATCATGCCGCCCTTGAAGCGGCGCATGCCGAGCGAGGTGGCGATGCGCGAGGGGATGGCATTGTCGAGATCCCATGGTGGGAACTTGCCGCCCCAGGCGTTGAATTCCCAATCGGTCACCGCGACTTCGCCGCTCGCGTGATGTTTCACAAAAATCGGCCCATGGTCGCGGCACCACACATCGTTGTGAGGGTGATCGAACAACTCCACGCGTTCCGGCACGGCTTTCGCGCGGCCGCATGCAGCGATGATCGATGCGTGGTTTTCGACGGGTGCGTTGATGCGCACAATTTCATGACGCGAAATGGCGGCGGCGATCTCAGCGAATTTTGCGTGGATCGAATCGCGCTTTGATCCGCCCCAGTGGCGTGGATCATCCACCGGCCATGAGAGCCATACCGCCTCTTGGGCGGACCACTCGGCGGGCATGCGGAATCCTTCGGCTGCGGCGGACATGCGCGGATGCTGCATCGGGATCGGGCACTTGATCCAGTCGGTAATTCACTCTTCGGCGATGCTATCTATCAAGTTGCCTCTTGCGGATGGGCATTGATCGCTTTTAATGACGCCACATTCGCCATGAGAACACTGCCCTTGCTGAGCTTCGTTTGGATTCTGATATCTTCCAGCGTCTTTGCTGCTGCTGGTCATGAGCCGGCCTATCCGAATCTCGCCGGCGGTGAGGTCCAGTTCGCGTCATTTCCCAAGCCCTTGGAAACATACGCGCCCAGCAGTGGTGGCGTGATGCAAACGATCAAGGCGCGTGCGGCGGCCGATCCTTTCAATGTGGCGGCGACGATCGTTTTCCTCCTGGCGATTTTGCATACCTTCGCCGCGGGTCCGATCAACCGCCTGGCCCATCACTACGAGCACAAGCACGAGGAGCAACTTCGTTTGCGCGGCGTGCGCGACGAGTTGCATCCTGATGGCGTGGCCGAGGTTTCCTTCAAGGCGACAGTTCTGCATTTCCTAGGCGAGGTCGAGGCGGTCTTTGGTATCTGGGTCCTCGTGCTTGCCGGTGTCGCGGTATATTTCCATTCGTGGAACGACTTCGTGCTCTATGCGGCGGAGGACCGGGTTTACACCGAGCCGCTTTTTGTCGTCGTGATCATGGCCATCGCCGCGAGCCGGCCGGTGTTGCGCTTTGCCGAGGCGATGATGGCCAAGGCTGCGGCGCTCGGCGGCGGTACTCCCACGGCTTGGTGGATGAGCGTGTTGGTCATCGCGCCGGTGCTTGGTTCCTTCATCACCGAGCCGGCAGCGATGACGATCGGTGCCTTGTTGCTTGGCAAAAAATTCTACCACCTCAACCCATCGCCGAAGCTCGCGTACGGCACGCTGGGCTTGCTGTTTGTAAACATCTCGGTGGGTGGCACTCTCACGAATTTCGCCGCACCGCCGGTATTGATGGTGGCAGGCAAATGGGGATGGGACACGCTGTTCATGGTGGAACACTTCGGTTGGAAAGCGCTGATCGGCATTGTGATTTCCTCGGTGCTTTATTTCGCATTTTTTCGCAAGGACCTCTTCAAACTCTCGGACCGTGCCGATGGCGTTGAGGATGGTGTGCTTCATGCCGCGCCATGGGCGGAGAGGGATCATCCGATTCCCGCGTGGGTGACGCTGGTGCACCTCGCATTTCTTGGGTGGACGGTTTACACGGCGCATTTCCCGGTGCTCTTCATCGGCGGATTTCTGTTCTTCCTCGCCTTCACTATGGCGACGGGCCACCACCAAAATCCCATCACGCTGCGCAGCCCGATGCTTGTCGGATTCTTTCTTGCGGGACTCGTCATCCATGGTGGTTGCCAAGGCTGGTGGATTGAGCCGGTGATCAAGGCGCTCGATGATCAGGCGCTCATGCTTGGCGCGACGATTTTGACTGCCTTCAATGACAACGCGGCGATCACTTACCTCGCGGCGCAGGTCGAGGGGATTTCCACTGCTGCGAAACACGCGGTGGTCGCTGGTGCGGTGACCGGTGGCGGGCTCACGGTCATTGCAAATGCACCGAACCCTGCGGGGCAAAGCATCCTGAGCAAATATTTCCGCGGCGGTGTTTCGCCGCTGGGCCTTTTCCTTGGCGCCTTGGTTCCTACGGTCATCATGTATCTCTGCTTTGTGTTTCTGCCAAACGGCAGCGCCAAGGAGCATCCGGTTGATGCTCCGCCCGCGATTGAGCAGGTCGTTCCCAACCCTTGATATCGATGTTTACCGGACTTGTTGAAGCGCTTGGCACGGTGGTGTCGCTGGATGCGGGCAAGGGTCAGTCCCGGCTCGCTCTCGCGATTCCCTTTGCGTCCGAGTTGGCGCTCGGCGACTCGGTCGCGGTGAATGGCTGCTGCCTCACGGTGGCGGCAATCGATGGCGATCACATTGCTTTCGACCTGCTTGCGCAGACGCTCGATGTCACCTCGCTCGGTGCGCTGGCAGTCGGCATGGTGGTGAATCTTGAACGCGCGATGAAGGCCGGCGATCGCTTTGGCGGGCACTTCGTGCAAGGGCATGTCGATGCGATCGGAAAAATTTGTGGCATCGAGGCGCGCGGGCAGGACCATGTGGTCGATGTCGAATTGCCCGATTCGATCGCGCGTTTGTGCATTGATAAAGGTTCACTCGCGGTCGATGGAATTTCGCTCACCATCGCGTCGTTGAATGGGAACCTCGCGACATTTTGGATCACGCCGCACACCTGGGATCACACCAACCTTCATGCGGCCATGGTCGGCCAACGCGTGAACCTCGAGGCCGACATGCTCGCCAAGCATGTCGATAGCCTGCTCGCCGCGCGCATGAACGCCGGGGCTTGAGATTGCGCTAGCCCTCAGAAGGGCCGAAAAAAATGTGAAGGGCGGTCGCCAGATCCCGTTCCAGCGGCCGCCCTTCAGTTTCGCGCGCGCCCGGTTATGGCGGAACGGGCACACGGTTCCGTATCAGTTCACGGAAATTTTTCAGCTCACTGGGATTGCATGCGGGGCATGCTTTGCCTGCGGGTTTTTCGGCAAATGCACGGTGAGAATGCCTTCCTTGTACTCGGAGGTGATCTTCGAAGTATCGGCCTCATCCGGCAGCGAGAACGATCTCTCGAAGCGGCCGTATGACCTTTCGAGTCGGTGATAGCGCACGCCCTTGTCTTCCTTTTCCGCCTTGCGTTCACCGCTGATCGAAAGGGTGCCTTCGTCGACATTGACGCGGATGTCTTCCTTGCGGACTTCGGGTAGCTCGGCTTTGACGACATATTCCTTGTCGGTTTCGCCGATGTCGACTGATGGCGCCCATTCGGCAAGCGTCATGGATTCATCGGTGCGGGCCGGCCAGCTTGTGAATGCGCGTTGCATGCCGCGCATGAGATCTTCCATCTCGCGCACTGGGTCCCAGCGCAGCGAGGGGCGAAAGATGTCGAATTGTTCGGATTTTCCCAGTGGGTTCCATTTGGTCAGTATGCTCATAATCGTATGTTTTGGTTTGCCGGCTGTTCGTGTTGTTTGTTCGGTCGCTCCTTCATGCCGGCATTGGAGGAGTGGCCTTCCGTTTCTGACTATCGGTCCGCTTCCGGCCCGCGGTTCATGATAGTTCGAGAGCGATTGATTTGAATGGGTGGTCCGCATGATTGTTCGTAGCGGGATTGTCGTAGCTGGGCGTGAGGATGCGCGAATGTCGGCGTGGATGTGATCACGCGATCACGGGCGATGGGGGATTTTGCGGATGGGTTTTCTCGCGGCGTGCGCATGGATGATTGATGACGCGGCGGATGGCGGCGCGGGCTCATGTCGATTATCGGTCAGTGTTCCGGGTGGGTGCGGATGATTGCGGCGGGGATTTGGTTTGTCCTGCCGCGCGTGCTTGCTCCGGGAAAAATTCCAAATGAAAACGAAATCAAAAACGATAGTATCGGATCCTGCGGCGCTGCATGTGCCGGGTCGCTGGTATTGGCATTACAGGCAGTTGCAGTCGTTGCGTGAGATTCTTCTGAGCGAGGGTCGCAACCAATCGTCAGAGGTCGTGTTGCCGATCGAGCCGCACAGCATGGATCCTGCCGACAGCGCGAGCGATGAGTACGACCACAACCTTGCCTTGGGCATGTTGGCTCACGAGCATGATGCGCTTTATGAAATCGATGCCGCGATCCAGCGGATCATCGATGGTCGCTACGGCGTTTGTGAAGACACGGGGCGTGCGATACCGGCGCAGCGCTTGCGGGCGGTGCCGTGGACGCGTTACACGCGCGAAGCCAAAGAGCGGCGTGAAAGGCGTGAGGGCAAGGCGCAACGCGTGGCGATGAAAGCGCCCGGCAGCGTGCGCGGTGATGCCTCGGCGGCGATTGGTGCCGCGCCTGATCCGGAGGAAGAGGACTTGATCGCGCGCGAGTTGGATCATCGCTTGTTTGACGAGGCGATGATGCGCTTTGAGGGCGGCGAGGAATGGAGCGAGCAAGGTGGGATTCGAATCGCAAGGGAGGAAAAGTCATGAAAAGCACGATGATGAAAAATGTGATGGAGGCGTACGACGAGGAAGTCGCAATCGCCGTGGATGGTGTGGTGCTCGACGGTGATCTTGTCGTGCCAGCGAGGGCCGAGGGGATTGTCATCTTCGCGCACGGCAGTGGCAGCAGCCGCAAGAGCCCGCGCAATCGTCAGGTGGCGAAGACCATTCGCGACAAGGGCATGGGCACGCTGCTGTTTGATTTGCTCACGCCCGAAGAAGAGCGCTTGGATGAATCCACGGGCGCATTGCGTTTTGATATTCACATGCTTGCGACACGGCTTGAGGGCGTGGGGCATTGGCTTGTTTCGCAAGCGGAATGGAAGGAAATGAACATTGGGCTTTTTGGCTCCAGCACCGGTGCCGCGGCAGCATTGGTGGCGGCGGCGCATTTGGGCGATCAAGTTTCGGCAGTCGTCTCGCGCGGTGGTCGACCGGATCTGGCGAGCGGGTTGCTTGAGCAGGTCCGCTGTCCGACGCTGTTGATTGTTGGAAGTCTCGACGAGTTGGTGCTGCGTCTCAACGAAGACGCGCGGGCGCAGATGGTTTGCGAGACCGAGCTGCGCATTGTGCCGGGTGCGACGCATCTTTTCAGTGAGCCGGGAAAACTCGAACAGGTTGCAAACCTGAGCTCCCGGTGGTTTGAAAAACATTTGTCGGGCGGCATCAGGGAAAGGGGTGGGTCGTGAGGGGATCGGCTTACAAGGATCGCTTTGAAGCAGGCCGTTTGCTCGCTGATGAGCTGGCGGAGTACGCGGATGACAAAAAAGTCATCGTGCTTGGTTTGCCGCGTGGCGGTGTGCCGGTCGCGTGCGAAGTGGCGAAAAAAATTCACGCGCCGCTCGATGTGATGGTCGTGCGCAAACTTGGCGTGCCCGGTTGGGAAGAGCTGGCGATGGGTGCGATCGCGAGTGGTGGAGTGCGGGTGCTCAATGATGATGTGATCCGTAACCTGCACATTTCCGAAAAGGCGCTTGAGAAGGAGGTCGATACCGAGCTTGAGGAACTGCGTCGTCGCGAGTTGGCGTATCGGGGGCGTGCCGGTGCGCCGGCAGTGAAAGGTCGCACGGTTTTGCTGATCGATGATGGCATTGCGACGGGATCGACCATGCGTGCGGCGGTGCAGGCATTGCGTCAGCAAGGTGCGGCGCGCATCGTCGTGGCGGTGCCGGTGGCTGCGGCTGATACCTGCATGGAAATCGAGCCGATGGTCGACCGCTTGGTGGCCTTAATGAAGCCCGAGGTGTTCGGTGCGGTGGGTCATTGGTACGAACGTTTCCCGCAAGTGGAAGATGAGGAAGTGCGGGCATTGCTCGATCAGACGGCGGTGCCAGCGCATGCCGGATGATTTCGCGAGGCATGCATGGTGCCATGTTCTTTTGGGCCGAAGTCCTTGCATGCGTTCCCACGCGTGCTAATCAATGGGCTGCATGCCTGCCGCGCAAATGCCAGAGCCCACGCGCGCCTTTGAGAAAAGGCTGCTGGTGGCGTTGTGGATGTTGTGCGGCCTAATAGCACCGCTTCGCGCAGAGGAAGCGCCGCCGGTGGCGCAGGTCGTCGAAGCGCCGGCCGACGCGCCTGTCGGGCCGGACCAAGTGGTGAGCCGCAGCAAGCAGTTTCGTGTGTCGGGCGGCGATAGCTTGGTGCGCGGGTCGGTGACCTTGTTGGCGGAGGAATCGAAGGACGAATTGCTGAAGCTCACCACTGAGGAAGATTCGTGGAAAATTCCGGTGAAGGTGGTCTTGAGTGGCAAGTCGGGTGATCCCTTGCCGCCGCGCACGGTGAGCATGCGTTTGTGGATCCTCGAAGGAGTGCCGCAGTTGCAGATCGATGTGCACCTGAGCCGCGGCATTGATCAGGAGCGCTTCAAGCGTGCGGTGACGGCGGCGATGCTTTACGAGCGTGCTTTGCGTGATCGCAGCGGCGATGCTTTGGATCATCCTTTTTTCGTGCCGCCGTGGCTTGCCGATGGTTTGCGTGAGGCCACCGCGTGGAGTCTCAACCTAAGCGACCGCCGTTTGTACGAGGCTCTCTTCAAGCAGGGAGGCTTGTTCAAAATTGAGGAAATGTTTGCGGTCGGTGAGCGTGCCTTTGACGAGATGGATACGGCGATGCGTGCGGCGTTCCGTGTTTCGTCGGGTGCTTTGGTGATGGCCTTGCTCGAGCAACCGCAGGGGCGCGAGGGTTTTCGCGCATTTCTCAATGAAGTCGGCGCCTACGAAGGCGAGATGCCGGTCCTGCTGCGCAAGCATTTCCCGGAGCTCAACCTCTCGAGCACCAGTCTTGCAAAATGGTGGGCGCTGCAAATGGCCAACAAGGGTGGGCTCAACCAACTCACCGATGTGCTGACGATTCGCCAGACCGAAGTCAGTCTTGCGGAGGTGTTGCGTCTCAACTTCCGTGATGCCGAAGGCATTGTGCAGCAGAAGCCAATCGATGCGTGGCCCGAGCTTGCCGATCTTGATGAAGGCGAGCGCGTGGTGGCTGTGCGACCTGCAGCCGAGGCCTTGGTGAGATTGAGCTATCGTTGTTTCCCGTCCTATCGGCCCTTGCTGCAGGAGTACCAGCAGGTGCTCGATGCGATTTCAAAAAATCAGACGGACAATGTTGCGGCGCGTCTCGCATCGCTTGCCGAAACCCGCAAGACGATGATCGAGCGGGTCGACCGCGGGCGCGATTATCTCGATTGGTTTGAGATCACCCGCGCGAGGCAGACGAGTGGTGCCTTTGATGATTACCTTCAATTGAAAGATCGTTTGAAGGATCGCCCACATCGCCGCAATGATCCGATCTCCGATTACCTCGACCGGATGGATCGCGTTTTTTATCGCGAACAAGAAGCGCCGCTACCGGGTGGTGAATTCGCTTTTCCAGGCGAGTGATTCGGTGATCAGGCCTGTAAAAGTTCGACCGCCTTGGCTTTGATTTCTGCCAGCTTCTCGCGATGTGGTGCGGCGCCGCGTGCTTGATCTGGCTTGCCGCCGCCTTTACCTCCGGCGATGGCGGCTAGGTCGCGGAGCAGGTCGCCGGCTTTGAGACCTGCGGCAATCGCGTCGGCACCGCAGTGGGTGGCAAGGTGGAGCTTTTCGCCATCATCGACGACGAGCAATGCGGCTTTGGAGAAATTCTTTTTCTTGAGGCCGTTTTGAAGTTCCTGAAGCAAGGAGGCATCGGACTCAAAGGAAACGATGATCGGCTCGCCTTTGGCGATGAGTTCGGCGAGTGCTTCGTCGGCGAGTCGGGCCGCCTGCGACGATTGGATTTTTTTGATGCGCTTTTCCGCTTCGATCGCGGCTTGCTGGGTTTCCTCGAGCGTGCGTTGACCGTGGGCGAAGGTGGCGTTGATCTGTGCGATGTCGGCGCGTTCGGCGAGCATCGCGGCCATGATGTGCGGGAAGTCGTTCACGGTCACCGCGGCTTCGCCAAGCGTGGCGAGTTTCTCATTGGCGGCGTCAAGCTTTGCGCGGGCGGCCTTGAGTTCCTGATCCCATTTCTCGACTGATTCGTTCAGGTGCGCCCATGCGGCATCGCCGCAAACCGCCTCGATGCGGCGAACGCCAGACGCGATGGCGCCTTCAGATTTGATTTTGAAAAGGCCGATGTCGCCGGTGTGGTGGACATGCGTGCCGCCGCAGAGTTCCTGCGAGTAACCGTTGAGCTCGTGCGCCTTGCCGCCGATCTGCACGACGCGGACGACATCGCCGTACTTGTCGCCAAAGAACTGCATGATGTCGGCGCGGCCCTTGATGTCGGCATGTTTCACTTCGGTCCAGGAAACCGAATCGTTGGCCTTGATGGCGGCGTTGACCTTTTCCTCCATCGCCGCGAGTTGCGCGGGCGTGACAGCGGCGCTGTTGAAGTCGAAGCGCAAGCGGTTCTCATCGACGGAAGAGCCTTGCTGCGCGGCATCCTTCGAGACGACTTCGTGGAGCGCCCAGTGCAGCAGGTGGGTCGCAGTGTGATGGGCTTCGATCGGGCGGCGCCGCGAGGCCTCGACCTTGAGAATCACTTTGTCGCCGACTTTGATTTCGCTCGATGAGGTGACGATGATCGCGCGGGCCTTGCCGATTTGTTGGACCCCGGTGACGGGTATCGGGGCTTGGCGGTTGGAAACCGCCGCCACGGTGCCGGTGTCGCCGCTTTGTCCGCCCATCTCGGCGTAGAAGGGGGTCTTGTCGGTGATGACGAAAAGCGAATCGTCCTGCGGGTGGACTTCGAGGACGCTCGCTTCGCATTCATCCGCATCGAAGCCGGTGAATTCAGTGACCGCATCGGTCGAGATCTCGAGTGCGCGCACGACGGTGGATTTTTTCGCAGCGCGCGAGCGTTCCTGTTGTTGCTCCATCAGTGCCTCGAAGCGTGGCATGTCGACCTTGAGCCCGCGCTCAGCGCAGAGCAATTCGGTGAGGTCGATTGGGAATCCGAAGGTGTCGTAGAGTTCGAATGCGATGTCTCCGGAGAGCGAATCGTTTTTCACGTCCCCCATCGCTTCTTCGAAGCGTTTCAATCCGCGGTCGAGCGTTTGATTGAAGCTGGCTTCTTCCTGCTCGAGGGTTTGGCGGATGACGGATTCGCGGGTTTTGAGTTCTGGGAAAACGCTGCCCATTTGGGCGACGAGAGTTTCGACGAGGGCGCCGAAGAATGGCTTGTCGCCCGAGAATCCGAGTTGGCGGCCGTATCTCACGGCGCGGCGCAGGATTCTACGAAGGACATAGTTTCTGCCGTTGTTTCCAGGCATGATGCCATCGGCGATCGAGAAACTGAGTGTGCGGAGGTGGTCGGCGATCACGCGGAAGGCGATCGCGGTTTTCATTTCCTCGTTGAATGCCGAGCGGTCGGCGCCGAGCTCGGGGTAAATGTTCACATAGCTCTTGCCGCTGAGTTCTTCGAGCTTACGGAAGATCGGGGTGAAAACATCGGTGGCGTAGTTCGAGGGTTTTTTCGAGAAATCGGTGAATCCCTTCGTATTTTGGATGATCGAGCACGCGCGCTCAAAGCCCATACCGGTGTCGACATGCTTCGCGGGCAGCTCGCGGAATGTGCCATCGGCCTCGGCGTTGTATTGAATGAAGACGAGGTTCCAAATCTCGATGCAGAGGTCGGAGTCGTTGTTGACGAGCTTGCCTTGCGAGTCGCCGTTGGGAGTGAGGTCGACATGCAGCTCCGAGCATGGACCGCAGGGGCCGGTCTCGCCCATCATCCAGAAGTTGTCCTTCACGTTACCATTTACGATGTGTATCGTAGGATCGACTCCCTTCGAGCGAAAGAGCGCGGCCCAGACATCCCATGCTTCTTGGTCGAACTCGCCGGGGTCGCCGGGCTTCGGTGCGTAGACCGATGCGTAGAGGCGGTTGGCCGGAAGGCCCCAGCGTTCGACGACGAGCTCCCATGCCCATTGGATCGCTTCGGTTTTGAAATAGTTTCCAAACGACCAGTTTCCGAGCATCTCGAAAAAGGTGTGGTGGTAGGTGTCGTAGCCGACATCCTCGAGGTCGTTGTGTTTGCCGCCGGCGCGGATGCACTTCTGTGTGTCGGCCGCGCGTGGCGGATCGTAGGGGGCTTTTTCGACGCCGAGGAAATAGGGCACGAAGGGGTTCATGCCTGCGTTGGTGAAAAGAAGTCCGGGCGATTGCGGCAGCAGTGATGCCGAGGGCACGATGCTGTGTTGTTTCTCGCGGAAGAAATCGAGGAATGAATTGCGGATCTCGGCGGCGGTCATGGGGGTGCGCGAAAGGTGCGGGTGAAGGCCGCGGAGCTTGGGCGAGACCGCAGGTGAAGTAAAGCCCCGGAGGCGATAGGCCAGGCTTACGGGTTCAGCTTCGCGAGCGCCTTGGCGAGAAAGACGCCATTTTTGCGGATCAGCTTGCCGTCGAAATAAATTTCGCCGCCGCCGTAGTCCTTGCGCTGGATGTTGACCATGTCCCAGTGCACTTGCGAGCGGTTGCCGTTGTCGGCGTCTTCGTAGGCTTGGCCGGGTGTGAAATGGAAGGAGCCGGCGATTTTCTCGTCGAAGAGGATGTCGCGCATCGGTTCGCGGATCATCGGGTGGAAGCCGAGCGCAAACTCGCCGATGTAGCGGGCGCCATCGTCGCTATCGAGGATGCGGTTGAGCGCCTTGGTTTTTGCGCCGGCCTCGGCCTTGATGATTTTTCCTTTCGAGAACTCGAGGCGGATCGCGTCGAAGGGGATGCCTTGATAGATCGTTGGCGCGTTGTAGCTGATGAAGCCCTCGACCGAGTCGCGCACCGGTGCGGTGAAGACCTCGCCATCGGGAATGTTGTAGTTGCCGCCGCAGACGATCGAGTTGATGCCTTTGATCGAGAAACGCAGGTCGGTGCCGGGGCCTTTGATTTCGACCTTGTCGGTGCGATCCATGAGTTTCTTGAGCGCGTTCATCGATGGCAGCAGCGCCTTGTAATCGAGCAGGCAGGTCTTGAAGTAAAAATCCTCGAAGGCTTCGGTGCTCATGCCGGCTTGTTGCGCCATCGATGCTGAGGGCCAGCGCAGCACACACCACTTGGTCTTCTTGACGCGATGGTCGAGCACCGGGCGCATGTGCTTCATGGCCAAACGCATGCGGTCGGGCGGGACATCGGAATTTTCCGCGATGTTGTGCCCACCGCGCAGCGCGATGTAAGCATCCATGTCTTTCATTTCCGCCAGCAGGTGCTTGGAAATGATGCCGTACTGCGTGTCGTCGGCACCCATCAGCATTTCGCGTGAAAGGCGGCCGTGGTGGACGCGCAGGATCGGCGTGGCACCGCGGGCACGGGTCTCACGGATCAGGGCAAGGCCGATCGAATCGGGCACATCGTGGAGGTCGATGAGGACCTTGTCGCCTTTCTTGAGCGCGGTCGAATAGCGGACGAGTTGGCGGGCGAGTGCGTCGATGCGGGCGTCGTGCATGGGTTCTTTGATAAGAGGGGAGTTTCAAGTTTCAAGTTTTCAGTTTCGGCGCGCTGCAATTGGCGGTGTGTGATTTGACTGTCACGCAGCGCTGGCGGACCTCACAACCAGGCATGATTCCCAACATCTCAGCGCTTTCTTTCGCTGCCTATGGCGGCTAGATTCCGATCGTGCGCAAGCTCACACCGGAACTGCTCGACCATCTGCCACATGACGACCTAGGTGCCATGCGCTCCCGCAGCGACCTCCGCCGCATCAACCGCTTCATGGGCAACGAAAGTTGGATCACCTCGGTGATACCCAAACGCGCCAACCACATCACAGAGATCGGCGCCGGCGATGGTCAGCTCATTTCCAAACTCTCTGAACAACGACCGGACGCCGAAATCACCGCGTACGACCTTGCGCCACGCCCAGCGCATCTCCCTCATTCGGTGAAATGGATCGAAGGCGATCTTTTTTCACAAGAACCGCCAAGCCATGGCGGCACCCTGATCGCCAACCTATTCCTGCATCACTTCACCGATACCCAACTCGAAACCCTTGGCGGATGGATCCGCAATTTTCAAACGGTCATCATCAACGAGCCTCTCCGAGCACGACTGCCAATGCTCTTGGGAAAACTCGCCTCGTCATTCGTACATCCGATCACCCGCCATGACATGCAAGTCAGCATCGAAGCAGGCTTCGCGCCCGGTGAACTTGCCAAAACCCTGAAACTCGAGGAGGAGGGTTTTAAATTTCGCGAAATGACGGACTGGCGGGGAGCGATTCGTGTGTTAGCGTCACGCGTTTGAGCGAAACGATTACCATCAACGGAGGCGGCCTCACCGGTCTTTCCCTTGCCATCGCCCTGCGGAAACACGGCGTGGATGTCACGCTCCATGAGGCGGGCACCTACCCGCGCCACCGCGTCTGCGGCGAATTCATCTCCGGTGTTTCGCGCGAAACATTGGAGACGCTCGGGATCGCCGATGCCTTGATGGACGCAAAACACCACCGCAGCGTTGCATGGTTTTCTGGAAACGATCACCTGCGCGACAACCTTCTGCCCGAACCTGCACTGGCGATCTCCCGACACCTGCTGGACGATCGACTCCAGAAATCCGCCACCGCGCTCGGCGTAAATTTACAAACGAAATCGCGACGCCAAATGATCCCCAAGGCACCCGGCGAAGTTTGGACCGCAGGGCGCAAACCCGCGAAGGGCAAATGGATCGGCCTCAAGGCGCATGTCCGCGGCATCAATCCCAAGGCACAGCTCGAAATGCACAGCGGCCCACTGGGATACCTCGGCGTCACACCGGTCGAGGACGACTGGTTCAATGTCTGCGGCCTGTTCCGCATGCGCCGCGACATCGATGCACGGCACGAAGAACTGCTGCCCGCCTACTTATCAAAAAACGGCAACACCGAACTCGCTCGACGCATCTCCACTGCGGAGTGGCGTGAGGGATCGTTCACCGCCGTCGCAGGCTTTGCGCTCGGCCTTCAAGCAACAAGCCCCGGAATGCTCTCGCTCGGCGACTCACACGCGATCATCCCGCCCTTCACCGGCAATGGCATGACCATGGCCTTCCAATCCGCCGAGACCGCACTCCCTCATCTCGTCGCCTACGCAAACGGAGAAATGACATGGGACGAGGCATGCGCACAGATCGCAAAGCAACTGCGCACACGGTTTGAAAAACGACTCAAGTCCGCAAAGCTCATCCACCCGCTTCTTTTCCACACGCTCGCACGCCCTCTCCTCAAACACGCCCCGCTCAAGCCCATCCTCAGCCTCATTCGATAAAATGTATCTCCGCTCACTCGCCACCGCCACCCCGCCACACAGCTTCACCCAAGCGGATACCTGGCGGGCCCTCCAATCCCATCCGGACTTCAGCACACTCAAGCCCCGCTCGATTTCCTTGTTGGAAAAAATTCTCACCAATAGCAGTTCAGGCATCGCCACCCGCCAATTCACCACCGCCGATCTCGGCTCCGTGTTTGACCAAGGCGCGGAGGAGCTCAACCGATCCTTCGAAGCCCACACTCCCATTCTTGCCACCGAAGCCCTCACCAAGGCCCTTGCCAAGGCCGACCTTCACGCGGAAAAAATCGACGCCCTCTTTGTTTGCACCTGCACCGGCTACCTCTGCCCCGGCCCTTCCAGCCACATCGCGGAATCCCTCGGCCTGCGCCCCGACGCCTATCTCTGCGATCTCATCGGCCTCGGCTGCGGTGCCGCCATCCCGACTTTGCGCGCCGCCCACGGATACCTCGCCGCAAACCCGTCACACACCGTCGCAGTCGTCGCCGTGGAAGTCTCCTCCGCCGCCTTTTACATCAACGACGAACCCGGCGTGCTCATTTCGCTCTGCCTCTTCGGCGATGGTGCCGCAGCTACCATTCTCACCGGCGATCCCAACTACGATGATTGCCGTAGTTTCCATGGATTCGACACCCATCATGTCCCTGTCGAGCGCGAAAAAATCCGCTTCGTAAACTCCGCCGGCAAACTCAAAAACCAACTTCACCGCAGCGTGCCCGAGCTCGCTGCCAAAGCGGTCTCCACGCTTTACTCAAGACTCGAAAAAAAGCCTGACCAAATCATCGCCCACTCCGGTGGCCGCGATGTGATCGAAGCAATCGAATCCGCGCTGCCACCCTTTCAGCTTACCGAAACCCGCGAAGTCCTGCGCCGCCACGGCAACATGTCCAGCCCCTCGGTCCTCTTTGCGCTGGAAGAAAGAATGCAAACCTCTCCCCAAAACGAATCACTGTGGCTCACCGCCTTCGGCGCCGGCTTTGCCGCCCATTCCTGCCAACTTTCGCTACCTTAGTTTATAGCCTCACCTCAGGTCATGGGCGATGCCGTGAATTGGAGATCAAATTTTACATGATCAAAAACGCTTTGCGTGTCGGGTGATCCGATTTACACCATGGGCATGGTGTTGGGTGTACTTGGTTCCGGGTCGGGTTCGAACATGCAGGCGATCCTTGATGCGATCGATGCGGGGGAGCTTGATGCGCGGATCGCGTTGGCGCTTTCGGACAAACCGGATGCTTTCATTCTGGAGAGAGCCAAGCAGCGGGGGATTGAGACTGGGGTGATTGATTGCCGTGGTTATGCCACGCGATTTCCCGATGAGGCGCAGCATGAAACGGCCGAGAGGCTCAAGGCGGCGGGCGTCGAGCTGGTATGCCTTGCGGGATTTTTGCGTTTGGTGAAGCGGCCTTTGCTCGATGCTTTTCCGCAAAAAATTCTCAACATTCACCCATCGCTGTTGCCGGCCTTTCCCGGGCTTGAATCATGGAAGCAAGCGCTCGATGCGGGCGTGAGCGAAACCGGATGCACCGTGCATTTTGTGGATGAGGGCATGGATACCGGCCCGATCATTTTGCAGGAGCGGGTGCCGGTGCTGCCGGGAGACAGCGCCGAGTCGCTGCACGCGCGGATCCAGGTGCTCGAGCACCGTTTGTACCCCGAGGCGATCCGGATCGTGGGTCGATAAAAGGACTCACTCGAGCCCGCGCTCGGCGACTTCGTCTTCGTCCCAGCCGAGGTAGTGGCCGAGTTCGTGAAGAAAAGTCGTGCCGACTTCATCGCGAAAGTCCTGTTCATCGCGATCGGCCCATTCCCAAATGTTGGCGAGAAAGAGGCGGATGCGCGGAAGGTCGGAGGGATCGGCTTCCTCGTAGACCGGCGGACCTTCAAAAAGCCCTAGTTCGTCGCCCACGAGTTCATGATCGAAGGGACCATAGCCGGGTTTTTCCTCCATCGAAACAGGCAATGAAGTGGCAGCGTCGCGGACATCATCGGGCAAAGCCATGAGTAGGCCTTCGATTTCTTCCTCGGCCCATTGCTGGAGGGTTTGGGGAGTCATGGGAGAATGATTAGAGGTTCAAGTTTCAAGTGGCAAGTGTGGAGAAGACGCAAGACAGAAGACTTGAAGACGGAAGATGCTAGATCGGAAGCGGCGGATTCTTCCTCTTTCCCAATAACTTTTCACCAATAACAAATAACTCTTCCTTCTGCGCACCCGCAGAGAAGGCTTGGAATCATTTCACGGGGTGTTGAGGATGCTGGCATGAGTTATCGCAAATCGCCGGGTGAGATTGAGGGCATGCCGCCGGGAGTGGGGCACATCATTGGGAATGAGGCGGCCGAGAGGTTTTCGTTTTATGGAATGAAGGCGGTGCTGGCGGTTTTCATGGTGCAGTACCTTCATCACATGGGCGGTGCCGGAGGGGCGCGGATCAGTGAGGTTGAGGCGACCGAGAAGGTGCATCTCTTCAATGGTGCGGTGTATCTGACGCCCTTGCTTGGGGCCTTGATCGCCGATGCGGTGGTCGGCAAGTACCGCACGATCATGGTGCTGTCGCTGGTGTATTGTGCGGGTCATGCCGCGCTGGCGGCGATGGGGCTGACGGGTGATTCGTATGTTTGGCTGATGCTTGGATTGGGGCTGATTGCGTTGGGGTCGGGTGGGATCAAGCCCTGTGTGTCGGCGCATGTCGGCGATCAGTTTGGTGCGAGCAACGCGCATCTGCTGCCGAGGGTTTTCAACTGGTTTTATTTTTCGATCAACATCGGTGCCTTCGTGTCGATGTTGCTGACGCCGTGGTTGCTCGAGTGGTATGGTCCGCATTGGGCCTTTGGCGTGCCGGGGGTCTTGATGGCCTTGGCGACATGGGTGTTTTGGGCGGGTCGCAAACGCTTCGTGCATGTGCCGGCGGCGGGCATGGGGTTTGTGCGTGAGGTGTTCAAGGGTGGTGGCATTCGCGTGATGCTTAAGCTGCTACCTTTGTATGTCTTTGTGGCGATGTTCTGGGCCTTGTTCGACCAAACCGGCTCGACCTGGATTTTCCAATCGCAGGACATGGATCGTCAGTTCCTCGGATTCGAGTGGTTGCCCTCGCAGGTGCAGGCGCTCAACTCGGTGTTTGTGTTGCTGTTCATTCCGATTTTTTCGCATGGGCTTTATCCATGGATGGATCGCGTGTGGTCGCTCACGCCGCTGCGCAAGATCGGGATTGGCCTTTTCATCATGACCGCATCATTCGTTTTGGTGGCGGAGATCCAGCAATGGATCGATGCCGGCGGTCGGCCCAACATTTCGTGGCAGATCCTTGCCTTTGCCTTGCTGACTGCGGCCGAGGTGATGGTATCGATCGTGGCCTTGGAATTTGCGTACACCCAGGCGCCGCGAACGATGAAGTCGCTGGTGATGTGCTTTTATTTGGGCGCGGTGGCGATGGGAAATTTCTTCGTCGCGGGCGTGAACCACTTCATCCAGATCCCTGAGGCGGCGCTTGAGCAATTTGAGAAACATCATGCCGCTGAAAGCGAAACAAAAAGCTCGGGCATCATCACGGTGGCGGGTCATGACGGCGTGATAGGCACGACGGATGACATCGGCGTTGAGTTGGTCGATGGCGCGGTCGCATCGCTGAAGATTCCTGGTGAGGAAATTTATCATCAGGCCGCAGATCGGATTGGCGAATTGGTGATCGCGAGAGGCGGAAGTTTTCCGACTGAGCGCGTGCTCAACGAATGCGTGTCGGGCCTGCGCGATCCGTGGGGCAATCCGCTGCGCGTCGAGTTGCTCAATGCCTCGCGGCTGCGGGTGATCAGCGATGGGCCGGACCGCAAGAGCGGCACCAAGTGGGATGCGGGCTTGATGATCGAATTGCCGGAAAAACCGCAGAAAAAAAAGGCCTCATGGACGGATCGCTTGCGTCCGGCCGAGACATGGCTCGAGCGGCACAAGCGTGAAAGCGGCATCGGCGAAGCGGCCGCGCAGAACGCGCCCGGCGGGATGTCGCGCAGCGCGTTTTGCGGTGGTCAAACGAGGTTGCGTGGAGCGACCTACTTTTGGTTTTTCGCGGGCCTGATGCTTTTCACCTCGCTCGCGTTTGTGCCGTATGCCTTGTGGTACCGGCCAAAGACATGGCTGCAGGATGCGTGAGATTTTTTCACCAGCGGCATGTGGCGAGATGCTTGGGAAACCATTTTTATCGTTTGCCAAATGCGCTGCTTATTTCCTCCAGCGAGACGCCCAGCACGGCGCGTGCGATCGGATCGAGCGAAGCGGCATCGCCTTGGAGGTGGATGGTGTCTTGCACATGCGTGAGTGTCTGGCTCGGCTCAAGCGGAAGCGCCGGTGAGGAGGTTTCAAGCTCATAGAAAGGTCCGAGCGGCGGCTCACCCGGTGTGGCGGGGCCATCGTTGTAGGCATTGATCAGATCACCGGCGTAGGGATCGGTGTGGTCTGCCCATTGTGAGCGCACATAGGGCAGCTCTGCCGCATTGTGCGGCACATCGCAGCGAACAAGCGTCAGCGTGCCGCGAGCCGCATCATAACTTCCGGCGATGCCATTGGTGCGACCCGGCGGCACGCCGATTTTGGAACGATATTCGCCATCACCCTTGTAAAAAACCGCCTTGTCCGTGGCGATCAGGCGGTCGCTTTCAAGCGGGCCAAAGTAATCCGAGTTCACCGCGTTTCCGGGGCCATCCTTGACTGGGATGACCATGGTGACCTCGGGTCCGTGTTTGAACATGCCAAGCAGCCAAATGGAAACAAGTCCATCTTCCTTGGTCCAAGCCGCATCGCCGCGGTTGGTCACTTGGTTGGTGCTGCGGTAGGCCACCAATTTCACTCCATTCGGAATGGAAGTTTTGAGCGCTGTGGAGACCGAGGCGGGGTCGAGCAACTCCACCGTGCGGCGGATGCCCATTTGCAAATTTGTGCCGGCGCGGTTGACCAGTGAAGCGTCCTTTTTGAACTCGATGCGTTTGGCGTCGCTGGCTACGACTTCGAAGGGCTCGGTATCGATCAGCGCGGGCGTGATCCAGTTTTCAAAGGTGTAGGGAACGGCGGGTGGGAAAAACAACGCGTATTGTCCTCCTTCCGGGCCGAGCCAGAATCGTTCCTCGCCGCCGAAGATATGAATGTGGCGTGCGAGGCCGGTGCGTTGTTCCTGTGGCAGGATGCCGGTTTTCACATTTTCACGATGAATCCAGCCGAGGCTCTCTCCCGTGTCGCCGCCGATGCTGGAAGTCATCACCCGTCCTTGCCAAGCGGGTGCCACGGCTACCCGAGCGCCGCTTGTGGCGTCTTGCAGGACATGAATCTCCGTATGTTGTTTGAGAAACTCAAGGTCCGCTCCGAATGTCGTTGTGGCTTTGGTTTCGATGGTCGTTTGTTCGGTTGTCGGTGGGGTGGATTTTTTGCAGGCGACCAGCAAGCTCGTCGCGGCAATCAGTGTGAAAAATTGATATGTTTTCATGTGATGTGATTTCATCTTTTAAGTGATTTGAGTTTGAGCGCGAAACTGCGAAAAAAATGGAACTTCAGTAAACCACATGGGGTATTCCGTCATTCCAACTGACATCCCAAAAACGGATATGATTTCCAAAACTTTTCCACTCGAATGCGGAAAAGATCGTGCGGTTTCCATCCTCGACCACTTCCCATCCGGACCAGAGTCCGGGTGCTGGCCAACGAAACGGAATCGGGTTCCAAGGCCCCTTTTTGGGGTTGCTCGTTCTGAGCAATTGTTTGCCATAAGCGCTGCTGACAAACATGTAGAAATATTCGCCGTGTTGAAAAACGCGCGGGCTTTCCGGTTCTTTGAAAGTTTCCACTGCGGGGCCGAGATCCTCCCAGTCGATGAGATTTTTCGACACCGCCAGCGCGATGGCGCCTTTGCCAGCGCTTTTTGAGGTCGAGACCATGGTGAAGAGCAGGAACTCGTCACCGTATTTGATGACATGTGAATCGCGGCAGTCGATGTAACCATCGGCACGGCGATCGGCCCACGGCGGGGCTTCATAGATCGGATTGCGCGGATGCCGTTCCCAATGAAAAAGGTCCTTGCTCGTGGCGAGACCGATCGTTTGCTTTCCTGGCACCCGGTCGTCGAAACCCGTGTAAAACATATAGTAGGTGCCATCGTGTTTGATGATGGATGGCGCAGACACCACCATTCCCTCCCACGATCCCGGCACCGCGTTGAGCACGCGCGGATGGTGTTGCCATGTTTTGAAGTCTTTCGATGTTGAGTGGCCAAAGGCCTTCTCGTTTCCCGCTTCGAACCACTGCTGCGATTCTCCGGCAATTCCCACATTATAAAACAAATGGAAGGTATCACCTTCCTTGAAGACATAGTAGTCTTTGAGGTATTCGCCTTCGCGTGAGAACTCGCCGATTTTGCGATCGATGACAGGCAGAGGTCCTTGCGCGACAGGTTTGTGAGCCACATCCGGAGTAGAGGAAAGAAAGAGCAAACCGCCAATGGCCGCCACGCCCTTGTGAGCCTCCACCCGCAGCGAAATTTCCGATCCCTCCTTCAAGCTGGGCAGATTCCAGATCAACCAGTCGGGTGTTCCATTGGGTGTGACCGTGGCCATAGGTCCTGGCTCGCCATCGATCGCGAGGCTGATTCCGCGCGGTGCATAGTCTGGTCCGCCAAGGTTGTCGGTCAGCACTGCAAGCTTGAGTGTCGGCGGCGCATCGGCGCCCATGCGGATCGTGAGGAGCTCGGCCTGATCGGAGGCGCCCTCAAGGGTTAGTGATCCTGCGAGAGACTCTTTGTCTTGCGAGACTGGAACTGTGGCATATCCGGCGAAGCGTGAAACGCGTGCTCCTGGTGTCACGGCCATTTGCGCGACATAGGTTGGCAAATTTTCTGACCGGTGCGAGGTGTCACCAAATCCATCCGTCAATTGGCTCGAGCCAAAAAACATCCAACCATTGACGCGCATGTCCTTTCCGAATGCCTCCGTCGCACGCGACGGATCCGAGGCATCGCGCCATTCCGTGATGCCCTCTGCGCGGCTGATATCGGCGCCCTGCTTGGCGGCGACGGGCGGCGTTGTGCACATCGATGCAAGGATCGACACCCTCATTATTTTGGCCATGCGCTTGCCATAGCGGTTCCCGGCCTGTTTCATTCGCGGTGGAGCATGGAATGAATTTTGGCAAAAGACGGATGTCGGGCTGGCTTGAAATTTCATGAATAGCGATTTGCAGCTAGTAAACATACCAAAATGACGCGAGCGGGCCTTTGTCTTGGTGACAAGTATCAGGATAGGGATGCCATGCATGGACAAGCAGAGTTTTTTCGCGTGGGTGTTTGATTGCTGGAAGCCGTTGAAGTGGAGTCGCAATTCGACTCGCGCGATGCGAGCTCGCTTGGGCTTAATGACGCGGGGAATTTGCGTCCCTGTACGCGCGCGGTGAGAGGCCCGTGAATTTTTTGAACTGTCGTGAAAAATAATTGCTGTCACTAAAACCGCAGTCATAGGCGACCTCGGTGATTCGAGTCTCGCTTTGCCGCAACAGGAGGCTTGCGCGCTGAATCCGCTGGCTGATCATCCAAGCATGCGGCGAGGTTCCCGTGGCGGAATGAAACGCTCTCATGAAGCTCCTTTTTGACATGTGGGCGATCTCGGCCAAATTGTCTAGATTTAGTTCCTCCTCGAATTTGCTTTCCAAGCGGGACATCGCCTCGCCAATCCGCAAAAGCGCCCGGTCGTCGATCGCCGGGCTGTTGCCATAACAGCGCGAAAGAAAGCCGATGATGCTCATGAACAAAGCGGTGGCCATGAAGCCAAATCCTGGTTTTCGGTCATCAAGTTCCGACTCAAGTTGTTCGACCATCGTGCATGCCTTCGCCAGATCCCTGCCCTCTAGCCGCATGCGTGTGTTGCCCGGCGATCGGCGCTTTTTTTGTGCCGGCTCAAGTTTGAAAAGGGCGTGATATCCTGCTATGGAGTTTAAATCATGCAATCTCATATCAATCCTATCGGGTTGGTAGAGAATGTTGATGAGCCTCAGGTCCTTCACGTTCAGATATTCGTGCTGCGTTTTTCCGGAGATGACGAATGCGTCGCCCCGCGCCAACTCCCACGTATCCTGCTCGGTCCTGTGCATTCCTTTGCCACTTCGGACGATCACGATTTCTGCAAACTCATGGGAGTGTCTGCCAAAAGGCTTTTGAGGTTCCCTGCGCTGCACGCTGATCGGAAAGCCGTCGGCATGAAACCAATCGCGTATTTTCAACATGTTTTTCATTGGCAATATTGTGCTAAAAATTGGCGATTCTGTGAAGGTTTTTATGTCATGTCCCAGTTTTTAATTGGCATATCCCAACACCGAAACCTGCATGCCGAAATCATCCAAATCCATCGCGAAATCTTACGCAGTTGCCCAAGCCCGTTTTGCCGATCTTGGCGTCGATACCAAGGTGGCCATGAGGGCCCTTTCACGCATCCAAATTTCCATGCACTGCTGGCAGGGAGACGATGTCGGCGGATTTGAACAATCCGGCGAAGGCCTCAGCGGCGGCATCGCCGTGACTGGCAACTACCCCGGCCGAGCTCGCACGCCCGATGAATTGCGCGCCGACCTCGATAAGGCGCTCTCATTGATCCCCGGCAAACATCGCCTCAACTTGCATGCCTTTTACGGCGAGTTCGGCGGCAAGAAAGTCGAGCGCAACGAGAT
>CANHQM010000015.1 GCA_947462835.1 Akkermansiaceae bacterium | reverse complement strand
TTTCGGCATCGGCGGGACCTCGAGCAGGAGATGGAAGTGGTTGTCCATCAGGCAGTAAGAGGTGACCCGGCAGCCGGAAAATTTCTCGTACATGCGCATCAGCGCGCGGAATTTCTCCTTTTCCTGGGCCCCGAGGACGAAGCGCCGGTCGACGATGCGTGAAATGCAGTGGTAGAAGACCGGTTTGGACTCCAAATTACGCCACTCCGCCAGCCAGCGTGCCTGTCGCATGGAGGTGATTATTATCAGCCAAGGCCAGATGGCAAGGGAAATTCGTATAAAAGGACTGTCCCTTTATGTAATGGCAGAACATCTTGCGGCCTGCCTGCTCGAGGGGAGCGAACCGTTGGCCTCGGTCGGCGAGGGACTCCGCTCTGCGATCACGGCTTTCGGCATCGACCTAGCTGCGGACACCGGCACCGTGATCGACCTCGGCCCGATGTGGAATGCCGCCGGGATTGATCCGCGCGGTTGAAAGTGCGATCAGTCATCAAAGGATTCCGCGGCGGGGTCGGGCACTCAAAGCAGGTTGGATCCCGCGGAGGCTTGAACCCGAACTCCGAAGCTTCGGAGTTCGGGTTGAATCATTGCAAGACCTCTCTCGGATGCCCGACGATGGCCGGAGATCCGAAAGCCGGCATTCGCCGCTGCTACTGCGGTTTCGCGAATGTTTCGCCGCCGTGTTCCATGCGCTCCTCCCTCCAATCCTGGAGTGTCGCCACGCGCTCGGGATGTTCGGCGCTGCGCGCGAGGAAGCCGATGCCATGTTGCGGCATCGGGTCCTGGTCGATCGGCTGATAGCGGAGATCCACGCTCCAGCGGACGTGGTCGGAATTATTCGGCGTGGACATGTGGAGCAGGCGGTCGTTGAAAAGCAATGCGCTGCCGGCTGTCATGGGGAGCTGCAGCACGTTCCTGCCTTTGGTCACCGTCTCCGGCAACGCGAGGAAACCGGTTCCGGAATACGTCTCCACCTCATGTTCGACGACCCTCTGCCGCTGGGTGCCGGGAATCAGATGAATGCATCCATTCTCCTCCGTGGCGTCCACGAGTGGAATCCAGATGGTGATGACCGGGTTCGAGTTCGCGTCAGGCCAGTAGGACTTGTCCTGATGCCATGGCACGGCACCCGCCGCGACCTTCGGAACTTTGGGGCGGACGTTGTAGACGGGGTTCGAGAAGATTTCTGGCCCGATCAAAGACTGCACTGCATCGAGAATCTTCGGGTTGCTCATCAGCACGAAATAGCCGTCGATCCGATCCCGCCAACCGCGTCCGTATTTCAGGAAGTCCGCGTCACTCAATCCGGCAAAGAGCTCGGCCAGGCGGTACTTGAACGGCCGGTCGGCCAGCACGTCCAAGACTTTGCCGTTGGCGAGTAAGTCGGCTGCGATTTGATCCACCTTCTGGGTCATCGCTTCACGGCACGCCTCGAGGTCCTTGTTCGTCAGCAGGTTCTCGAGGATGCAGTAACCCTGTGAGTTGTAGAACTCGATCTGCTCCGCGGTCAGGCTGCCGCCGAATTCCATAGATGCCAGCTTGGTTGTGTTTGTTGTCATGGTTCGCGCACTATCCATGACGGCCTGTTTTTTGTCTATGCATGGGAGCGCTCCCTTTGTATCAAATACCGACATGCCGCCGAATGTCATCGCCGATCAACTCTTTGCGAAAGTCTTCATCGCCAGGCGATGCACGATTGATCGCAAATGGAACGCCCGCGACGTATGCAGCGGCTACTGGCGCCTCTACCTCAACGACACGGACGGTGCGGAACTCGTGCTAGATGATGGTTCGAGGTATCCTCTGTCCGCCGGACGCATTCACCTCGTGCCTGCTTGGGTCCGGTTCTCCTACCGCAACACCCGCACGGTTGGCAACCTCCACATCCACTTCGACATCATCGGTGTGACCGGCGTCACCATCCAACGTTTATTTCAGAAACCGCTCACCCTCCCTCACGACCGGCATCTGATCGCAAGCGCCGAGCGCCGAGCGACTCGTGGAAAACACACCGACCACAATCCTCCAGGCGAAGGCGTTGGTCTACGCGGCGCTCGCACAACTTCGGTTCGACGCCTTGCCGGCCGCACTTCACCCGGTCGCCGCTGCGCAGGAGTACATCGAAGGGAACCTCGGCACATTGATGAATAATGCGCAACTGGCACGGCTCTGTCACTTTAGCGAAGATCACTTTGTGCGTCTCTTTCGCCAACACCTAGGCCAGACGCCCGCGCAGTACATCCTCGAACGCCGCATCGCCAACGCCACGATGCTGTTGGCGTTCGGCTCTGACAGTATTGACCAGATCGCGACGCAACTTGGTTTCTCCGACCGGTATCACTTCTCGAAGATGTTCACCCGCCGGATGCTCGCGAGTCCCGCCGCCTACCGGAAACAGGCCCGGGTGTGATTCAATCCGAACTCCGAAGTTGAGAAGAGCGATTTGACACAATCTCTCAATTTACAATCTCCCGTATCTTCACTTAAGCATCCCAACGGCTTTTTCGAGGGATTGGGCGAAGGTGTTGATTTCTTCTTGGGTGTTGTAGAGGGCGAAGGAGGCGCGGATGGTGCCGGTGATGCCGAAGCGTTTCATGAGCGGCTGGCAGCAGTGGTGGCCGGTGCGGACGGCGATGCCCATTTGATCGAGTAGGGTGCCGATGTCGTAGTGGTGGAGGCCTTCGATGTTGAAGGAGAGTGAGCCGGAGCGATCGGTGGGACCGTAGAGGCGGATGCCGGGGATGTGGAAAATCGCATCGGCCGCGTGGCGGATGAGTGAGGCTTCGTGATCGTGAATTTTATCGAGCCCGATGCGGATCACATAATCAATCGCCGCCGCGAGTGCGATGGCGCCTTCGATGTTGGGGGTGCCGGCTTCGTATTTGAAGGGCGGATCGTTGTAGGTTGTGTGATCGAAGGTCACTTCCTTGATCATTTCGCCGCCGCCCTGCCAGGGTGGGAGTGCTTCGAGCAAGTTTTTGCGCCCCCAGAGGATGCCGATGCCGGTGGGTGCGTAAATTTTGTGGCCGGAGAACGCGAGGAAATCGGCGCCGATCGATTGGACATCAGTTGGCAGGTGGGCGATCGATTGCGCCGCATCGATGAGCACGATCCCGCCGGCGGCTTTCGCGGCGCGGGTCATTTCGGCGATTGGGTTGACCGTGCCAAAGGCGTTGGAAATCGCGGTGAGGGCGAGGATTTTGACTGGTCCTTTGAGTGCCTCATGGAAGGCATCGAGGTCGAGTGTGCCGTTGTCGTCGCAGGGGATGATTTTGAGTGTGGCACCGGTGCGTTGGCAGAGCATTTGCCATGGCACGATGTTGGAGTGGTGCTCGAGAGTGGAGATCAGGACCTCGTCGTTGGCTTTGATGCGGCCGGAGAGTGAGAGGATGTTGGCGGCGAGGTTGATTCCGCCGGTGGTGCCGGAGGTGAAGATCACTTCGTCGCTTGATGCGGCATTGAGGTACTTCGCGACTGTGTTGCGGGCATTTTCAAATGCTTCGGTCGAGGCGCGGGCGAGTTGGTGGGTGCCGCGGTGGATGTTTGAGTTGATCGATTCGTAGTAGCGTCGCGAGGTGTCGAGAACGCACTGCGGTTTTTGGTTGGTCGCCGCGTTGTCGAGATAGATCAACCGACGGCCATGGATCGACTGGTCGAGGATCGGGAAGTCGGCGAGGATCGATTCGGGTGAAAACATGGCGGTGGTTCGCGGCGGCGCTGTAGGGTGGTGCAGCGCTTGGCTTGTCGCAATAGCGGATGTTGGGGTGGGGGTTAAAAGTTAAGAGTTAAAAATTATGGTTTATTGGCGCAGGCAAGCGCTTGGCCGGTTGGGGAGTTCGGGATTTTTTGGATATCGTTCGGTGTGCCTTGGGCGACGAGTTGACCGCCGTGGGATCCGCCACCGGGGCCGAGGTCGATGATCCAATCGGCGGCGGCGATCACATCGAGGTGGTGTTCGACGACCAGCACGCTGTGGCCTGCGTCGCGGAGTTGGAGGAAGGCCTTGATGAGAAGTTGGACATCGCCGAAGTGGAGTCCGGTGGTGGGTTCGTCGAAGAGGTAGAGCGTGTGGGTGGCGGGGGGCTTGGCGAGTTCGAGGGCGAGTTTGAGGCGCTGCGCTTCGCCGCCGGAGAGTGTGTTGGCCGCTTGGCCGAGCGGCAGGTAGCCGAGGCCGAGTTGATCAAGGGTTGCGAGGATGTGACGCAGCTTTGGGATCGGTTGGAAAAATGCGAGCGCTTCTGAGACTTGCAGGTCGAGCACATCGGCGATCGACTTGCCCTTGTAGGTGATGGCGAGGGTTTCGCGGTTGAAGCGCCTGCCATCGCATGCCGGGCAGGTGACCCATGCATCGGGCAGGAAATGCATTTCGATTTTGAGTCGTCCGTTGCCTTGGCAGCGTTCGCAGCGTCCGCCCGCGGCGTTGAAGCTGAAGCGTGAGGCTGTGAACCCGTGTTGGCGGGCGAGCGGGAGTTTCGCAAAGAGCTCGCGGATCAGGTCGAACGCGCCGGTGAAGGTCGCGGGGTTCGAGCGTGGGCTGCGGCCGATAGGTGATTGGTCGGCGACGATGAATTTGCCGAGGTGTTCGAGTCCGTCAATGCCATCGTGGGCGCCGGGTGTTTCGCCGGCGTGATGGAAATGGCGAGCCATTGCGCG
Organism: Akkermansiaceae bacterium; assembly: GCA_947462835.1. Classification (GTDB taxonomy): domain Bacteria; phylum Verrucomicrobiota; class Verrucomicrobiia; order Verrucomicrobiales; family Akkermansiaceae; genus Luteolibacter. The sequence goes on along the minus strand of CANHQM010000015.1, from coordinate 51,882 downwards.
GCGCAGGATGTCATCGGCGAGGGTGGACTTGCCGCTGCCGCTTGGACCGCAGAGGCAGACTAGCTTGCCGAGCGGGATGCAGACATCGAGGTTTTGAAGGTTGTGCTCGCGGGCGTTTCGAATTTTCAATTCTACGATGTTTGCCGTAGTTGAAATTGCGGATTTTTTGGTTTTGCCGAAAGATTGTGTTTTCCCTTTCGATCGCAGCCATTCACCGGTCGCGGATGAGATTTCAAGCGGATTTCCTGACGCGAGGATCAACCCGCCAGCAGATCCGGCGCCGGGTCCCATGTCAATGAGGTGATCGGCTGCGCGGATGATTTCCTCGTCGTGTTCTACGATGACTACCGTATTTCCCGAGTCGCGCAGGCGCTGGAGGGCGGTGATGAGTCGGCGGGTGTCACTGGCGTGGAGGCCGATGCTGGGTTCGTCGAGCACATAGAGTACGCCGGAGAGTCCGGCGCCGAGTTGGGTAGCGAGGCGGATGCGTTGGGCTTCACCGCCGGAGAGTGAGCCGCTGGCGCGATCGAGCGTGAGGTAGCCGAGGCCGACTTCTTCAAGGAAGTGGAGGCGCTTTTTGACATCGGCGACGAGGCGCTGACAAACATCGGCCTTGGCGGGATCGGTGCTGAAGCCATCGAGCCAGCGGATCGCTTCGGTCACGGTAAGTTCGCAGAAATCCGTGATGCCGAGCCATTGTTGATTCGTGCCGCAGACCTTCACCGCGAGCCACTGCGCTTGGAGTCGGCGGCCATGGCAGCTGCTGCAGGGTCGGTGGGCGATGAGGCGTGAGAGGCTGCGTCGAGTGATCTCGGATTTCGCTTCGTTGAGGTGGCGCATCGCTTCGTTGGCGAGGCCTTCGGTGTCGATTTTTTGCGGTTTTTTATCGGGCCCGACTGTCCAGCCGGTGTCGATTTTTCCGCCGTCAAACAGCAGGCGTTTTGCGGGATTGTTGAGTTGGGAAAAGCTCGCATCGTCGGGCAGCGAGCATCCGCGCAGGATGATTTTCGTTTCGCGTTGGAATTGGCTTTCGCGGGCTGATTTTTCCTTCCACCACCCGCGGATGCCGCCTTTGAGGATCGGTAAGTTTGGATCGTGAATGAGCAATTGCGAATCGCAGTAGCGTTCAGTGCCGAGGCCTTCGCAGATGGTGCATGCGCCGAGGTGGGAGTTGAATGAAAAATGTTTTGGTGTGATTTCGCCGATTAGTTCGCCGGTGTGCGGGTTGCGGTAGGATGTTTGGAACGAGAGGTCACGCCATGTTTCGGCATCGGGTGTTTGATACGAGGCAATCGTTTCCGCGCCGCAGAGTCGGAGGGCGGTTTCGACCGAGTCGGCGATGCGCGATTCCGAGTCGGGTCGGATCACAAAGCGGTCGACGACAATTTCCAATGTGAAGGGTCCTTGCGGCCACTTGGCATTTTCGATTTCGAACATTTCGCCATCGATGCGCACGCGGATGAACCCCTGGCGTTGAAGGTCGGCGAGCAGGCGCGCGGGATCGGCGAGTTCTGCTTTTGGCACTGGGGAAAGCAGCGTGACCTTGCTGCCTTGCGGGAGTGCGGTGAGTGCATGCACGATGTCGGCGGGGCCCATGCGTTGGAGGGCGATGCCGGATTGCGGGTCGTGCGGGATGCCGGCGGCGGCCCAGAGGATGCGGAGGTAATCGTGGATCTCGGTGGTGGTGGCGAGGGTCGAGCGCGGGTTGAGTCCGCCGCCGCGCTGTTCGATCGCGATCGAGGGACTGAGACCTTCGATCGAATCGACATCAGGCTTTTCCAACTGGTCAAGAAACTGGCGTGCGTAGGCCGAGAGCGACTCCACATAGCGGCGCTGTCCTTCTGCGTAGAGCGTGTGGAAGGCGAGCGAGGATTTGCCTGATCCGCTGGGGCCGGTGATCACGACGAGTTTGCCCTTGGGAATATCGACATCGATGTTCCTCAGGTTGTGTTGTCGGGCGCCGCGGATCCGGATCGTTTCCACGGGAACAGCAAAGTCTGGGATGGGGTTTCTTCCAAGTCCCAATCCACGTGGATGTTTCGCGATGGACCGCGCGGGGGATCCTGTGGATGCTTGCGGCATGGCAGGGCGCATTGGATGGATCAAAGCAATGGCGGTCGTCGCGAGCGGGCTGATGACCGCCGCGGTGTTTGTGCCGTTTGATCAAACATGGCTCGTGTGGGTGTCGTTAGTTCCGATGCTGGCGGTGATGTGGTCGCTTGAGGGTCGGCGTGCCGGGTGGAAAGGATTTGGCCTTGGCTGGCTGGCGGGAGTGGTGGCTTTTGGAATTCAGTTTTCGTGGTTGTCGGTCGTGTCGCCCTTGGGCGCGGTGGTGTTGGCGATTTACCTTGCGGTGTACCCGGCAATTTTCGGTTGGTTTTGCGCGACTTGGGGAAACCCGTCGAAATCACGTCTCGGATGTTTGTCGCTGGCCTTGGTGCATGGTGCGGTGTGGGCGGGATTGGAGTTGCTGCGCGGGTGGGTGTTTACCGGCTTTGGTTGGAATGGTCTTGGGGTGGCATTTCATGAAACGCCGGTCATGGCGCAGGCAACTGATCTTTTTGGGGTGAGTGGTCTATCGGTATTGATCGTTTTTGTGCAGTCCGTGTTGGTGCAAAGCATGTCGCGGATGGTATCGAATCGCGGGGTGTGGCGGGTCGCCGATCTTCGCCCGATCGCGGTCGCGTTGTTGGCGATTGGTGTGTGCGCGGTGTATGGGGTTTTGCGGATTCGCATCGAAAAAAACCGCGAGTGCATTTCGCTCAAGGCCCTGTTGGTACAGATCAACATTCCGCAGGATGCCGCGCGGGTTTTGTGGGAGCCGCTTGCGGTGCACATGGCCTATGAGGAGGAAACGCTAAAGGCGCTCGAGTCGATCAAGGCCGCTGACCCGAGTGGTGCGAATTGGCCTGATTGGGTTGTGTGGCCGGAGTCGGCGTTGACCGGCAGGATCCTGCGCACGAATGACGGCGATTGGGGGATGTGGCAGGAAAACATCGAGACCATTTCGCAAGTGCGCAAGGCGGGATCGTTTCACTTGATCCATGGCACCAACGAGCTTGAGGCAGAGACGATCGAGGATGGTCAGTTGGTCATGAAGCCGAGAGGTCGCGCGTGGAATTCCATTGCCGTGATGTCGCCGAAGGATGAATTGCAAACTTACCGCAAGAAGCATCTGGTGATTTTTGGTGAGACGATTCCGTTCGTGGAGAGCATTCCATGGTTGAAGAAAATTTACGCGCAGCAGGCGGGTGTGGAGTATGGTGGATCCTTCACGCCGGGGGATTCGTTTGAGCCCTTGCCGGTGCCGAATCTTGCGGGCGAGGTGATTGGTGCGATGCCATCCGTTTGTTTTGAGGATACCGTGCCGCGCCTGACCCGGAAATTTGTGAGGCCGGGTCCGCAGGTGATTGTGAATGTCACCAACGATGGTTGGTTCAAGGAATCACCGGCGGCGGCGCAGCACTTTGCCAATGCCAAGTTTCGCGCGATCGAGTTGCGGCGGCCGATGATTCGCTGTGCCAACAGCGGCGTGAGCGCGGCGGTCGATACGACCGGTAAAGCGCAGGTCCTGGTTGATGCGAAGGGCAGTCACTTCACGCGCGGGTCGCTGCGGGTCGATGTGGCAGTGCCGAAGAGCGCGTCGTTTTCGCTCTATGCGTTGATCGGCGATTGGGCAGTGGCGCTCGGTGCGCTGCTGGCGTTTGGATGGACGGGGAGGAAGAGGAGATGAAAGTAGAAAGCGGCCTCTTCAGGCAGGGACCTTTGTCCCAAAGGTCCGTTGTTGAATGCTTGGTTATTGAACAGGCGCTTCTTCAAACGGGAGTGCGGGCATCTTGCCCGCTTTGGTGACTGCGGCGATGGTTGTGGCGCAGCGAGGTCCCATTGCTCGATGTGGACGGTCTGTGTTGGGGTGATACAACTGCGATAAATACACATCATTGCGTGGCATGAGTATTTGAAGGTGTGTGCGTGGATGGCATGGAGTGAGAGATTTCATGATGGTCGACGCGATTTTGACTTTTATGCGGTTTTGCCAAAGTGAATGAAGTTGTGTATCCATATATCATGAAAAAGAATATTTATTGTGCAGGGTCTTTCACGGTTTTGTGGCGCGGATGGTTTTCTCCGTCGGCGCTTGTTTTTGGTATGATCCTTTCTGCGTTGCCGCTTGTCGGTGCGGAGCAGCTTGGCGGGATTGAGCGGTCAGTGCTTCCGATTCCCGATCCGGCGCATGATCCGATCGAGACCATGGATGCCCGCGAGGCCAAGGCGCCACCGCGTTTCGAAGTGAAAGCTCCGGCAGGCGCGCCGAATGTGGTCATTGTGTTGATTGATGATATCGGCTTTGGTGCGAGCAGTGCTTTTGGTGGTCCGATCCAGATGCCGACCTTGGAAAAACTTGCGTCGCAGGGACTCAAGTACAACCGCTTTCATACGACTGCATTGTGTTCGCCGACGCGTGTGTCCTTGCTCACTGGGCACAATCATCATGCCAACAATGCGGGTGCCATCATGGAGCTGGCGACTGCTTTTCCCGGCAACACCGGCATCAGGCCGCGAACCATCACGACGCTTGCCTCGATCTTGCGTCACAATGGTTTCAGCACTGCCGCGTTTGGCAAATACCATGAGACCCCGCCGTGGGAGGTTTCGGTTTCGGGTCCGTATGATCGTTGGCCGACGGGTTCGGGATTTGACAAGTTTTATGGTTTCATCGGTGGTGAGACCAATCAATGGGCTCCAGCGATCTTTGATGGTGTGACGCGTGTGGAGCCAACGGCGACGCCCGGTTACCATTTCACAAGCGACATGACCGACAAGGCCATCCAATGGGTGAGCGCGCAGAAATCGCTGACGCCGGACAAGCCGTTTTACATGTATTTCGCACCGGGTGCGACGCATGCGCCGCATCATGTTCCCAAGGAGTGGCCGGCAAAATACAAAGGCAGGTTTGCTGCAGGCTGGGATGAGTTGCGCGAGGAGATTTTTGCGCGTCAGAAGGAACTTGGTGTGATTCCGCAGGAGACAAAGCTCACGCCGCGGCCGAAGGAGATTCCCGCGTGGGCCGATATGAGTGCGCAGCAGAAGCGACTTTTTGAAAAGCAGATGGAGACTTTTGCAGGGTTTGCAGAGCACACGGACCACGAAGTGGGGCGGCTTGTCGCTCAGCTTGAAAAGATCGGCGCCTTGGATAACACGCTGCTTTTTTACATTGTTGGCGACAACGGCGCATCGGCTGAGGGTGGTCCCGAGGGCACCTACAACGAGATGATGGCGCTCAACGGCATTCCTGGCAAAGCCGAGCAGATGATGGAGCACATTGATGAATGGGGTGGCCCGACCACTTTCCCGCACTACGCGATCGGTTGGGCGTGGGCTACCAACACACCGTTTCAGTGGACCAAGCAAGTTGCATCGCACTTTGGTGGCACGCGTAACGGCATGGTGATGCATTGGCCGAAGGGTGTCGATGGCAACGGCAGTGTGCGCAGCCAGTTTCACCATGTTGTTGATGTCGCTCCCACTGTGCTCGAGGCGGTGAAGCTTCCGCAGCCGAAGTCGGTGGATGGGATCGCGCAGCGTCCGATGGATGGTGTGTCGATGCTTTACTCCACTGCCGACGCGAAGGCCGAAGGTCGTCGCAAGACCCAGTATTTCGAGATGTTTGGCAATCGAGCGATCTACCATGACGGCTGGGTAGCGGCGACGCGGCATTCGATCCCTTGGTTGCTGATGCAAAATCCGCCGCTCAAGGACGATGTCTGGGAACTTTACCATGTGGACGAGGACTTCAGTCAGGCGGAGAACCTCGCGGATCAGAATCCAGGCAAGCTCAAGGAACTCCAGGCCGTCTTTGAAAAGGAGGCTATTCGCAACAATGTCTTTCCCATTGATGACCGGCGTTCTGAGCGCTTCGACCCCGAGATCGCTGGGCGTCCAGATTTGCTTGGTGGACGCAAGTCGCTCACGGTTTATCCGGGGATGACCGGGATGATGGAGAATGCCTTCATCAATGTGAAAGGCCGTCATCACACGGTCGAGGCCGAGCTTGAATTGAATGACGACAAGACCTCCGGTGTCATCATTGCCCAAGCCGGCTATTTTGGCGGCTGGACGCTTTACTTCAAGGATGGCAAGCCGCGCCACGAGTACAACTTCTTCGCGCTCGAGCGCACCAACATCGGTGGCGATGTCGCATTAGCTGCCGGCAAGCACACGATCGGATATGAATTCATCCCCGATGCCGACAAACCCGGTACGGGCGGCAAATCCATCCTCAGTGTGAACGGCAAGAAAGTCGCGGAAGCCCAGATTCCGAAGACCCAACCTTTTATTTTTTCTGCCGATGAGGGTGCCGATGTCGGTATCGATTCGGAAACCAATGTATCGCCTGATTATCAACCTGGCCCGCCCAGCAGCTTCACTGGCAAGATCATCAAGGTGACGGTGATGCAGAGGTGAGGGGGGAAGAAAAGCAGAAAGCAGAAACAGAAAGCAGAAAGCGAATTCCTGCGAGAACTGAAAGATGCTGACTCTGCAACGATGAAGCGCTGCGAAATCAGCCCACTGGCGTGACGCCTTTTTTGAGGAGGAGGTTGCCGTATTTGGCGGTTTCGCCGGTCATGACAACGGCGAAGGCGGCTTTTGCGCGGTCGTAGAATGCGAAGCGGTCGATGCGGGTGGGGGACTTGGCATTGGGCACATGGCGTTTGACCACGCTCATGTACTGAGCTTCGACGGCGGGGTCGAGTTGGTCGCCGCCGACGGCTTGCATCATCACGAGTGGATCGGCGTAGCTATCGAGTTCGAATAAGGGCAGGATGCCATCGAGCAGGGTGCCAACGCCGAGGCCATCGGCACGGATCACGCGTGAGTTGACGCTGTGGGCGGGGAAGTGGGCATCGGCGAGGATGATTTCATCACCATGGCCCATTTCGGCGAGGACCTTGAGGAGTTCGGGGCTGATGGCGGGGTGGATACCTTTGAGCATGTGCGGAGTGTTGGAAAAATTTGGCGTCGATGCAAACAGCGACTTTGGGGTTTTTTGGAGGCGCTGCTGCCATCTAACTGCAAGTCCCAGCCACATAAAGAAGTGGCTTCTCCCCCCCAAAAAATAACCTCTAACTCCCCCCCTACATCGGGCAGACTTCGTTGATGGCTTGGAGGAGTTCTTGTGTGGGTGTGGGGGCCTTCAACGAATCGATGATTTGATCGAGCTGGGCGACATTGCGGGCGCCGACGAGGGCGGAGGTGACGGCAGGGTGCTGGAGGGTCCACTGGATGGCGAGGTGGTGGAGCTCGGTGTGGTGTTGCACGGCGAGTTGGCCGAGGGCTTGGATTTGATCGAGGTGGTGGTGGACCTGATCGGACTGGAGGAAACCTTCGGGGCGTGCGGCGCGGGAATCGGCGGGAATGCCGTTGAGGTATTTCGGGGTGAGCATGCCTTGGGCGAGCGGGCTGAAGGCGATGCAGCCGATGCCTTCGTCGTGGAGCCAATCGAGAATGCCGGCGGATTCCACCCCGCGATTGAGGATCGAGTAGGGTGGCTGATAGATCAGGCAGCGGACGCCCATTTCCTTGAGGATTTTGACTGCTTTTTTGAGGGTCTTGAGCGGGTATTTTGAGAGCCCGACATAGGTTGCCTTGCCGTTCGAGACGGCTGTGGCGAGGGCGGACATCGTTTCCTCGAGCCGCGTGTGTGGATCGGGGCAGTGGGAGTAGAAAATATCGACATGGTTGAGTCGCAGGCGCTTGAGCGAGTGGTCGAGCGAGGCGAGCAGGTGTTTGCGTGAGCCGTGGCTGCCGTAGGGTCCGTGCCACATGTCGTGGCCGGCCTTGGTGGAGATGACGAGTTCGTCGCGGTGTGCCACGAAATCGTGTGAGAGGATGCGGCCGACATTTTCTTCAGCGCTGCCGGGTGGTGGGCCGTAGTTGTTGGCGAGGTCGAAGTGGGTGATGCCGCGGTCGAAGGCACGGCGCATCATCAGGCGGGCCTCGTCCTGGTTGTCGATGTGGCCGAAGTTGTGCCAGAAGCCGAGGGAGATGGCGGGCAAGAGCAGGCCGGAATCACCGCAGCGGCGGTAGGGCATGCGTCCGTCGTAGCGGTCAGGGGAGAACATGATTAAGATTCAAGTTTTTAGTTTTAAGTTTCAAGAGGAGAGGGAGAGAAGATGAAGAAGCGGCATCATCTTCGATCCGCAATCCACAATCTACGATCTCTTTTGCTTTTTCATTTGCGGCGGACCTTTCGGAGAAAGGTCCCTGCCTTAGAGGTCCCTGCCTTGGAGTTTTCTAAGCGAGGGCTTTTAGGCGTTGGAGGAGGGGTGGGTGGGAGTAGTCGAGCCAGACTCGGAGGGGGTGGGGTGAGGGGTGGGAGAGGTGGTCGGCGGTCATTTTGGTGAGGGCGGTGGCGAGGGGAGTCGCGTCGCCGGTCTGTTGTTTGGCGAAGTCGTCTGCTTCGAATTCGTGGCGGCGCGACCAGGCGTTGAGGATGACCGAGAGGATTTTTCCGGCGGGTTCAAAGAGGATCGAGAAAAGCAAGAGGCCGACATGGGGGGAGATCGTGGTGACGCCGAAGGCATCGAAGAGGAGTCGGGCGAAGTGGCCTTGTGGGTTGGTGGCGAGGCCGATCAGGAAAAAAATGGCGGCGGTCTGGATGATGCCGGCGGTGAGGCGTTGCTTGATGTGGCCGCGGCGAAAATGGCCGATTTCGTGGGCGAGCACGGCGATGAGTTCGGGCGTGGTGCTTTTTTCGATGAGCGTGTCGAAGAGGGCGATCTTGCGATTTTTCCCAAAGCCGGTGAAGAACGCGTTGGCCTTGGTCGAGCGCTTCGAGCCGTCCATAACGAAGACATCCTTCACAGGAAATCCGCAGCGGTTGCCGAGCGATTCGATTTCCGATTTCAGTTCGCCCTCGGGCATGGGGGTGAACTTGTTGAAGAGCGGCATGATGTAGGTGGGTGCGAGCCAAGTGAGGATGAGCTGCGCGAGAGTGAGAAGGATCCATGCCCAAAGCCATGCGTTGGGCACGCGGTTGAAGATCCACAGCACGGCGGCGGCGAGCGGCAGACCGATGAGAGCGGCGAGGACAAGGCCCTTGAGGTGATCGGCAAAGAAAGTTGCGGGCGTAGAGCGATTGAAGCCGAAGCGGTTTTCGATCACGAAGGTTTCGTAGATTGAGAAGGGCAGCGAGAGCAGCGATTGGCCGAGGAAAAATACAGAGAGAAAGATCAGGCCCGCGCTGAGTTCCGAGCTCGTGAGTGAGCGCGCAAATGTGTCGAGCCAGCCAAAACCACCGGCGAACCAGAAGACGAGTAAGGCGGTGAGCGAAACAGCCGACTGGAGGAGATCGTGTTTCGCGTTCACGCGTTGGTAGTCGCGGCCGAGCTCGAGCTTTGATTCATCCATCACGCCGGTGAGTTCCTGCGGCACTTTTTCCGGAAAGGATTTGAGGTTGAGCAGGGTCGCGACGAACTCCAGTTTCCAGAGGAGAAAGAGTGTCGTCACGATCAGGAGGGTCATGAAATTCCAATCGGTCATTGGAGGAATCATGCACGGGGTATGGCACACGGCAAGGCTGGGCCATCGGGGGATGAGAAATGAGTGGCGGGATTGGACATTGCAGGTTGGGGGATGCTGGGGTTAATTTCGCCCGGAACATATGGCTCGTGCATTGATTTTGAAAGGATGGCTGCTGACTTGCCTGTGGCTTGTTTCGGCGGCACATGCCGAAACGGAAACCAGCGCTGCGGCGGAGATTGGGGCGGTGCCGAAGGGGCCTTCCGATGCTGCGATCATGACGCGCAAGGATGCGCGGGCGATCACGCTCAAGATTCCCGCGCCGCGTGGCATGATCGTCGATCGCAATGGCGAGCCGCTGGCGCAGAATGTCGTGGCCTACCAGATTGCGCTGCAATTTCGTCAGTTTGAAAAAGCGGATCGCGCGTTTGTGGTCGACTGGGCGCGGACGCGATTGAATGCCTTGGCGGAAACTCGCAAGGATCTTGAGGCCAAGACTGATGATGAAATTTACGATCATTATCTTCACCGGCGTTGGTTGCCATTGTTGGTGAGCGGGCAGATTGCCGAGAAGGAGGCCTTGGCGCTGGAGGGCAAGCTGCCGAGCGGAGTGATTCTCAATCCATTGTACCGCAGGTATTACCCCGAGGGTGAGTTGGCCGCGCATGTGATCGGATATGCCGGCAGCGTGGGCAAGTTACCGACGGGGCCGATCAATTTCAATGAGCCGCTGTGGGAGGAATCGGAAGGTCGCTCGGGTTTGGAAAAAATTTACAATGCGCAGCTCACCGGCGACGCGGGCATGAAGAAGCTGTTGTTCGACGAGAACGGCAACAAGTTGTTGGAGGAGCAGGTCAAGCGTCCGCGGCCGGGTGGCACGCTGGTGACGACGATCGACCTCAAGTGGCAACGGCTCGCGGAAAAGATTTTGCGCGGTGGCTGCCGTCGCGGTGCTTTCGTGGTGCTCGATGTCGTGACCGGCGAAGTGCTGGTGATGGCGTCGCGTCCGACTTTTGATTTGAACAGTTTCATTCCGGGGATCAGCACGGAGGCATTCAAGCAATTGCAGGAAGATCCTTCGCAGCCCTTGTTTGGAAGGGCATTTCAATCGGCTTATCCGCCAGCCTCTGCTTTCAAACCGATTGTAGCCTTGGTCGCTCTCAACAACGGTGTGGTGACGGAGAACTCGACGCTTTATTGCCCGGCAGCGATCAGTATTGGTCGCACGGTTTTCAAGAACTGGAGTCGTGGGCCCGAGGGTAGCATCAATGTGAAGCGTGCGATCGCAAGGTCGTGCAACACCTGGTTCTATCAAGTTGGCATCGACATCGGGCCTACCTCGTTCTTGAGCTTGGCGCGGAGGTTGGGATTTGGTGAGAAGACCGGCTTGCCATTGGTGGGTGAGACGCCGGGCTTGGTGCCGAATGACGAGTGGATGTTGAAGCATGAAAAGCGGCGGATCCTTGATGGCGACACTGCCAACCTTTCGATCGGGCAGGGGAGCTTGCTGGCATCGCCGCTTCAGGTCGCGCAGGCGATGGCGGGCATCGCGAATGGTGGGGCTTTGCCGAAGATGCGATTGATTTCGCAGGTGCAGGACACGCGTGGGCGGGTCGTGCAAGCGCCGGTGCCGGAGCGCAAGAACACCTTGGGCTTGAGTGAAAAGGCAGTGCAGGTGGTGCATCAGGGGATGTCGGATGTGATTCATTCCGGCGGTGGCACGGGTCGCAGCGCGGGGCTGGGATATGCCGAGTTGTGTGGCAAGACCGGTACAGCGCAGTGGGGGCCAAAGTCGAAGAATCAGCGGCTTGCGTGGTTTGCCGGATTCATGCCGCGGGCGAATCCGCGATATGCGTTTGCAGTACTCTACGAGGGGAGGCCGGGTGAGGGCGTGTCGGGTGGTCGCATGGCGGCTCCGATGGTGCAGAAATTTTTCCAAGGCATCAAAGGCGACATCAAGGAGATCATCGCCCCGCCGAAGAAGGCCTTGGTGGTGGTGAATGAAGAGACCGGCGAGGCGGTCGAGCAGGCCGCGGTCGCGCAGATGGATGATGTCGAGAGCGACGAGGAAAGCGAGGACATGGAAGAGGGTGTTGAGGGCTCACCTGAGGAGCGCGGTGTGATTCGGGCACTGCCGGTCGATGGCGTGGTGGAGGGTGGCGATGCCATGCCGCCGACGAATGCTGATTTTTCCGGTTCCGGTGATGGCGCTGCGATGCCTGCCTTGCCGGTGGAAGAGGACGAAGAGGTGATGGACGAGAATGTGGAAGATGTGGGGAGCGACTGAGGGGGCCTTGCCGAGTGGCTTAGTGAGAGGATCAGCATTTGCTCAAATCTGCGGCTAGTAGCCAGATGCGTCGTCGTCTTGATTTCTACAATTTCCCAGACAAATTGTAGAGATTCTCCTTGCCGTCTGGGATCGCCGTGGTTATTGGTGGGGCATGAGCAGCAAGCGATGGTTGGCGCCGTGGAAGGATTCGGCGGAAAAGCCGGCGATGTACCATTGCATCAGCCGCGTGGTGGACCGGCGATTTGTCTTTGAGGAAACCGAGCGTGAGAAGTTCCGGGCCTTTATGCGCATGCAGGAAAATTTCTCGGGCTGCCGGATTTTGTCTTACTGCCTGATGTCCAATCACATCCACCTCCTGCTTGAAGTGCCACCAATGCCCGCCGAAGGAATCTCGGACGCCGAGCTGTTGAAACGCCTCTCGGCGATCCAGACCGAGGCCTTCGTGGCCGTGGTGGCGAAGGAATTGTCCGATGCCCGCAAGGCAGGAAACGCGGCCCTTGTCGCGGAAATCCACGCCCGCTTCACCTATCGCATGCACGACTTGAGCGAGTTCATGAAGACCGTGCTGCAGCGCTTCACGCGGTGGTTCAACCGCACCCATAACCGCAGTGGCACCCTATGGGAAGAGCGCTATAAGAGCGTGATCGTCGAAAGCGGCATCGCGGCGCGCACGATGGCGGCATACATCGATCTCAATCCCGTTCGCGCGGGGATGGTGTCCGACCCAGCCGAATATCGCTGGAGCAGCTATGGCGAAGCGGTGGGAGGCGGGCCGAAGGGCAATGGCAAAAAGGCGCGCGAGGGGCTTGTTCGAGCCTGCATGAGTCATCAGGGAGCCGGCTTCGAGGCGGATCGATGGAAAGAAATTTCGCGCATCTATCGGCGGGCGATGGGGCTTGCCTTGGGCCGCAAGAATGGGAAAGCGGCCGTGGAAAAAGGCGTGATTCGGCCGCAGCTCAACACTGCGGAAGCTTTGGAAGCGAAGGAAAACGGCACCGTGTTGCCCGATCTTGGCATGGCAGGTATGCTACGATGCCGCGTGCGATATTTCACCGATGGCGCAGTGATTGGCAGCAAGGCATTTGTCAACGAAGCCTTCGCCGGCGCGAGGGAACGCTTTAGTCCGCGGCGCAAAGACGGTGCCCGAAAATTGAGAGGCAGTGCGCGCCCCGCATCCGGCGTCCTATGGAGTGCCCGGGATCTTCGACTTCGGGTTTGACTGGGCTTGTGATTAAAAATCGAAAGTCGTCTGCGGGCTATTTTTTGCCAGTCTCAGTAAATTGCGGTGTGCGGCTCCGATTGAAGAATTCGAGTTAAGAGCCCACTCAAGTTTCCTTATGTTCTGGCTGGAGTTTTTTCCGTGGCTTCGCAGGATGTCAGTGAAATGAGCATCTCACCCGACGAATACGAAAAGCTTGGTCAATTTTATTTGGGGCGCGAATACGATCTCGAGGCGAAGAAGGTCGAGGATGGTTTGGTGCTCTATGATTCGAAGGATCTGGTGACCCACGGGGTGGTGCTGGGCATGACCGGATCGGGCAAGACCGGCCTTTGCCTTGCTTTGCTCGAAGAGGCTGCGATGGATGGCATCCCGGCGATCGTGATTGATCCGAAGGGCGATATTTCCAATTTGCTTTTGGCATTTCCATCGCTGGATGCGGCGAGTTTTCGGCCATGGATCAACGAGGACGATGCCGCGAAAAAAGGCATTTCGCCCGACGAACATGCGGAGAAAACCGCGGCGATGTGGAAGAAGGGCTTGGCTGATTGGGGTCAGGATGAAGGGCGGATCGCGAGGTTTCGTGAGAAGGTGGATGTGAATGTGTTCACGCCCGGCAGCAAGGCAGGGATCCCGGTGTCGATTCTTGCATCGCTTGAGGCGCCGCCGTTTGAGATTGTCGATGATGGCGAGTTGTTTGGTGAGCGTGTGGAGAGCACCGTCTCGTCGCTGCTTTCCTTGGTGGGTGTGACAGCGGATCCGATCAAAAGCCCTGAAGCGGTTTTGCTTTCGACCATTTTTCAAAAGGCCTGGGCGGGAGGGCAGGACATCACGCTCGAGTCCTTGGTGCGGCACATTCAGAAGCCGGCGTTCGACAAGGTTGGCATCATCGACATTGAGTCGTTCTTTCCGGAGAAGTCGCGTCAGGCGCTGGCTTTGAAATTCAACAACCTGCTTGCCTCGCCAGGCTTTGCGACATGGCTGGAAGGTCCGCCGCTTGACATTGCGAGCATGCTGCACACGCCGGCGGGCAAGCCGCGGATTTCGATTTTTTCGATCGCCCACCTTGGTGATGCCGAGCGGATGTTTTTCGTGAGCCTGCTGATGAACCAGATGTTGGGTTGGATGCGCGCGCAGAATGGCACGACTTCGCTGCGTGCCTTGCTCTACATGGATGAAATTTTCGGTTATCTGCCACCGAGTGCGAATCCGCCTTCGAAGCGGCCGATGATGACGCTGCTCAAGCAAGGGCGCGCTTTTGGTTTGGGATGTTTGTTGGCGACACAGAATCCGGTGGATCTCGATTACAAGGCACTTTCAAACATTGGCACTTGGTTTTTGGGGCGTTTGCAAACCGAGCGCGACAAGATGCGTGTGCTCGACGGGCTTGAAGGTGCGGCGGGATCGCAGAACGCGAAATTTGATCGCGCCTCAATGGAGCGATTCATCTCGGGCTTGGGCAATCGGATTTTCCTGATGAACAATGTGCATGAAAGCGGTCCGATGATTTTTCATGTCCGATGGGTAATGAGTTATCTGACAGGTCCGCTGACGCGGGGTCAGATCAAGACACTCATGGATCCGAAGCGTGCAGCGTTTGTTGTGGAAAGCGCTGCGGCGGTGGCTGAGCTTGCGCCGAATCCGATGGCGATGGCGCAGTCTGCTGCGGCAGTTGCGACGGGCAAGGGTCAGCGCCCGGTGGTGGGTGCGGGCGTGAATGAGCTGTTTGTGCCGGCGGCGGGTGGTGGTGAGGATGTCGTGTATCGTCCGCATTTGTTGCGTCAGGGCACGGTGCATTTCTCCTCGGCCAAGACCGGTGTGGATGGAAGCCGCGCGATCAACCTGGTGAATCCGATCGGGGCGCAGGGCATTGATTGGGAGACGAATGTCGATGTCGCGCTGTCGGTGCTTTCGCCAGATCCGGCGGCGGGTGCGGGATTTGATGAGTTACCGGGCTATGCGATGAATGCGGCGAACTACAAGCAGGTCGAAAAGGACTTTGCCGAGTGGATGTATCGCAATGAGCGGGCGGATGTGTTCAGCTGCGCGGCGCTCAAGGCATGGTCGAAGCTTGGTGAGAGCGAGGCGGATTTCCGGGTGCGGATTGGGCATCAGGCACGTGAGGCGCGCGATGCGGCGGTGGAGAAAGTGCGTGCGGCGGCGACGAAAAAAATTGCGGCCTTGGAAACCAGAATGCGCAGTGCGGAAGTGCAATTGGCGAAGGAAAAGGCCGAGGCCAATGCGGCGAAGATGCAGGCTGGCGTGTCGATGCTCGGCGGCTTGTTGGGTGGCTTGCTCGGACGAAAGGCCGGGCTGGGTTCTCTCACGCGCGGGAGCACGGCGATCGGCAAAGCTAGCAGTGCGTACAAACAGCATCAGGATGTTGCGAATGCCGATGCCAAGGTGGCGGGCATCGCCGGTGAGTTGCAAACGCTGCAGGCGGAAATGGAAGAAGAGATTTCGAAAATTTCGGGCTCCTATGATCCGGCTGCATTGGTATTGGAAACTGAATCCATCAAACCGACCAAGACCGATGTGAAGGTTGGCAAGGTCGCCTTGCTATGGTTGCCCTACGACGGCCGTGGCGATGAGGCTTGGTGAGGGGGAGTGAAGAAAAGCAGAAAGCAGAAAGCAGAAAGGTCGAAGAAGAAGCGGCTTATTCAAGGGAGCGCGGGCATCTTGCCCGCTTGGCGCCTGCGGCGATAGTTTCGGTGCTGCAGGGCCGCGTCGCCCTACCGGAAGAAGACGGAAGACTTGAAGAAACAAGACGCAAGAGGAGAAGTCGCTTACGTTTCGGCTTCTCAAAACTTGGAAGAGAATGTTCCAAGGACGGACTGGGACTGCAAGTCCCAGTCACATCAAGAGGTGGCTAGTTCAAGGGAGTGCCGATTTCGCCAGCAGGGGACCGCAAACTGCGTGGCGGGTGAGAAATTCATCGGCGAGTTTGCCGTAGGCTTGGGCGCCGGGTCCGCTGGGGTCGTGCTCGAAGATTGATTTGCCGTGGCTGGGTGCCTCGCCGATGCGGATCGAGCGTGGGATCATCGTGCGATAGATTTGCTCGGGGAAGTAGTTGGAAACTTCTTCGACCACTTGGCGCGAGAGGAGCGTGCGGCCGTCGAACATCGTCATCACGATACCTTCGAGACGGAGTTGCGGGTTGGCATCGGACTCGCGGATTTGATCGATCACATGAACGATTTTGGCGAGGCCTTCGAGGCCGAACCACTCGCATTGGAGTGGGATGAGGATTTCATCGGCAGCGGCGAGGGCGGATGTCATGAGCACGCCGAGCGAAGGTGGTGTGTCGAGGATGCAGAACTCGAAGAGGTCGTTTGGCTTGAGGCCTTGGAGGAGTTGGCGGAGGCGGGTGAGGTGGTCGTCGCTGCGGGCGAGTTCGATTTCGACGCCAGCGAGGTCCATTTCCGAGGGGATGATCGAAAGGTTTTCGCGTCCGCTTGGCATGATTTGATCGCGGACGCCGGCCTTGCCGAGCAGGACCGGGTAGAGGCTGCTGCCTTCGGGGGCGTCGATGCCGAGGCCGCTGGTGCAGTTCGCTTGCGGGTCGAGATCGACGAGCAGCACGCGTTGCCCGCGAAGCGCCAATGCGGCTGAGAGGTTGAGGGCGGTGGTGGTTTTGCCAACTCCTCCCTTTTGATTTGCGACGGCAATGACTTTCATGAGTGTACCCGATCTGGCGGCGGTCGCGTTGATCCTCTCGAGAGGGGGGCTTGCATGCAATCAAAACCGCTGGGGGTGGGGGAGCTGAGCCGAACGGATTCGCGATTTGTGTGATTTTCCAAGCGGTGGGATGCTTTGTCTGGGGTCTTGGAAAGGAGAAAAGAGCTTGAGTAGTTTACAATACCGTAAAATTCCGTATGGTTTGCACCATGAATTTAATTTCAACGATCATTGAGCCTGATGCTGACGGCACTTTGCACCTACCCCTGCCCAAGGCGTGGCAGCACCAATCCATCCGGGTAAGGGCGGAATTGGAGCCTGTCGGTGCGTCAGTGGAACATGGGGTTGCGGAATCGATGGTGAATTTGAAAGGCTTCGGCTGTTTGCGCGGGAAAATTTCGTTGTCTCCGGATTTCGATGAGCCACTTGATGACTTCAAGGACTACATGGCATGAGGTTGCTAATCGACACTCACGCGCTGCTGTGGTTTTGCGAAGGGAGTCCCATATTAAGTCCCAAAGCGAGGGCTGCAATGGAGGATGCTTCGAATGAACTTTTTGTGAGTCATGCATCAGCCTGGGAAACAGCGATCAAGGTAAGCATCGGCAAGCTCAAGCTTCAGACGGATTACAGGGCAATTTTTCCCGGTGTGTTGGAAGCGAACGGTTTTGTGTTTTTGCCTCCTGCAGTGGAGCATT
The DNA here is from genome assembly GCA_947462835.1 of Akkermansiaceae bacterium. GTDB lineage: Bacteria > Verrucomicrobiota > Verrucomicrobiia > Verrucomicrobiales > Akkermansiaceae > Luteolibacter. The sequence goes on along the minus strand of CANHQM010000015.1, from coordinate 34,475 downwards.
ATGAGAATGTGATTGCGTTGCCGCGGCATCATAGTGATCCGTTTGATCGATTGATCATCGCCCAAGCGCGGGTTGAAGGGCTTACGATTGTGACCCGTGATGAAGATTTCCAAGCTTACGATGTGCCGCTACTTTGGTAGCCTCCAAACAGCCTTAGATTTGATCGGTGAGTTTTGGGGGCACGAGGTAAAGCAAGATGCCGCCGCGGGCCGGGGGTGAGCATTCGATGGCGGCGAAGGCGCCTTTTTTCATGAGGACCGAGCCGTAGGGGGCTTCGATGATGTGGGAAATGAGGCAGGAGAGATCGGGTTCGTGGCCGACGATGGCGATGTGGCGGAACTCGGAGAAGGCGCTGAGTTCGCGCATGGCGGTTTGCGGGTGCATGCCGCAGGCGAGCCAGTCTTGAATGATGGGTGCGGCGATGCCGGCGGTGGTGCAGAATTCTTCGGCGGTGCGGAGCGCGCGTTCGTAGGGGCTGGTGAGAACGATGTCTGGAAGTTGCTGGGCGTGGGCGAGCACACGCGCGGCGCGGCGGGCTTGCTCGCGGCCGGTTTCGACGAGGCGTCGTGCGGCGTCACCCTGTGGGTGGGAATCCTCCGCCTTGCCGTGGCGCATGACGAGCAGGTGCATGGTGTCTTGCGGATGAAACTATCACATCGTCATGCCACCATCGACGGCGATCACCTGGCCGGTGATGTAGCGTGCGGCAGGGCTGGCGAGGTAGGCGACGAGTTCGGCAATGTCGGTGGTTTGACCGAAAGTGCCGAGCGGGATTTTTGCGAGGACTGCTTCCTTGACGGCGTCGGAGAGTTCATCGGTCATGTCGGTGGTGATGAATCCTGGGGCGACCGCGTTGCAGGTGACCGAGCGTCCGGCGAGTTCGCGGGCGACGGCTTTGGTGAAACCGATGAGGCCGGCCTTGCTGGCTGAGTAGTTCGCTTGACCGGCATTACCGATGAGTCCGATGACCGAGGCGATGTTGATGATGCGCGGGTCTTCGGCTTTCATGAGAGTGCGCATGAAACCTTTCACCGTGTTGAAGGCGCCTTTGAGGTTGGTGTCGATGACCGTGTCCCAGTCTTCTTCCTTCATGCGCATGAGGAGCGTGTCGCGGGTGACGCCGGCGTTGTTGATGAGGATGTTGGGTGCGCCGATTTCGTTGGTGATGCGGGCGGCGAGGTCCTGCACGGCTTGGTGGTCGGCCACATCGACATCGTAGGCTGTGGCGGATCCGGGAAACTCCTTGTTGATTTCTTCGGCAGCTTTACCGCAGCTCGATGCGCTGCGACTCACGACGGCGACCTTGGCGCCCTCGGAGGCGAGTTTGCGGGCGATTTCCTGACCGATTCCGCGGCCTGCGCCGGTGACCACTGCGATTTTATTGGCAAAGCGTGACATGGGCAAAGGGTGGTCGAGCGGGCGTGGGGGTGTCAATGCGGGGATTGATTTTCAGGGGGAGTTTCAAGGTTCAAGTTGGCAGTGTTCAGTTGGAAGAGGTTGAAGAAGCCGCGTTTTCTTCGACTTTTTGGCTTCTCGGGTTTTAAGAAATTAGAGCGGATCTTTCGGAGAAAGATCCCTGCCAAGAACAAGGAACGGACCTTTCGCAAAAAGGTCCCTGCCGGGTTTGAAAAATCAGGGTGCGAGCAGGCGTTTGATGCGGCGGAGGATGAAGGCGATGAGCGCGATGGCGGCTAAGATCAATGCGGCGGCGAGCACGAATCCCATGCCGAGGATGAGAGCCAGCGCGATGAGGATGCGTTGGATGGGCGAGCGGGCGTTGAATTTTTGGCCGAGGTTGGACCACCATGGACCTTGGACATGTGGGGTGCCGCGGGTTTTTTCTTCGCGCAGGGGAGCGTTGGAAACATTCACCACCTCGACTTCGATCTCGGTCGTTTGTTTTGTCTCAGTGGGATTCATGAAATTGGGCGAGATGGTTTCAGGCTTCGGTATGTGCCGGCATGACGGTGGCGATGGTGGCTGCTTGGGAGAAAATTTGGCCGGCGGTATCGGCAATCATTTTTGGGGTCATCTGGCGGTAAGCATCGATTGTGCGTTGGTCTTCATCGATGGGCAGGCCGAAGAGCAGGTTGAGTGCGGCGTTTTGTGAGGTGCGTGCGAGGGATTGTTGTTGGATCGCGAGGCTGCTGATGAGGGTGGATCGCACTCGTTCGAAAGCGACATCGGGGATGCCTTTGTGTGCAATTTTTTCGATTTCTTTGAGCAGCTCGATGCGTGCGAGGGCGGCCTGTTCCGGCGAGGTTGCGACATAGAACATGAAGAGGCCGCTGTCGTAGCCGTGGAATTGGCTAGCGCCGACCTGATAGGCGAGGCCGAGGTTTTCGCGAATGTGGGTGAAGAGCGGGCCAGCCATGTCGGAGGCGTATTCGTGGATCATGGCGAGCGTGCGTCGCTCGGGCGAAATGGCAGAAGCGCCGTGGTAGCCGATGGTGATGACTGCCTGTTTTTTCGGCAGGTGATGGATCAGGTCGGCACCTTGTGCGGCGATGGTGTCGGGTGGGGTCCAAATTTCGCCAACGGGCAGGGCAGAGAATTTTTCGGTGATTAATTCGAGCATCTGTGCCGAATCAAAAGCGCCGGTGATTGCGATGGTTGTGTTGGTGGCATTGAAGTGGCGCGCGTGGTGCTTGGTCAGTGAGTTGCGGCTCAATGCCGCGAGGCTTTCGTGTGAACCGAGCGGTTCGAGGCCATAACTGGTGCTGCTGAATGCCGCGGCGCGAAGGGCGCGAAATCCGACATGCAGCGGGTCTTGTTGTGCTTCTTCGAGTGCGGCGAGTTGGCTGGCCTTTTCCGGAGCGATCGCCTCATCGTTGAGTGAGGGGTTGAGCATCACATCGGCAAAGAGGTCGATGATTTCCGCCGCGTCGTTGGCGAGTCCGCCGGCTTGGATCATGAGTGCGTTGTTGCCGGCGTGTGCAGAGACGGATGCGCCGAGTGACTCGAGTGAAACGGCGATGGCTGCGGCGCTGCGTGTGGTCGTGCCTTTCGGGAGAGTCGACGCGAGTAATTGGTTGATGCCGTTGGTGGCGGATGTTTCCGACGGGAGGCCTGCGCGGACGGCGGCCTGGATGTGGATGAGCGGCACGCGGTGGTCGGGCAGCAACGCGATGCGGAGTCCGTTTGGCAGCGTGTGGACGGTGGCTTCGGCTTTCTCGCGGCGGGTGCTTGCGGCTTGCGATGTCGCGGGGGTGTCGAGTGGATCGATCACCGTGTGGATGAGTCGCTCGCGGGTGAGGCGAGTGGCAGCGCGGCGGATGTCGGCTTCGGTGATGAGCTTGATCGCATTGATCTGGCGGCGTGTGAAATCGAGGTCGCGTGCTTCGAGCCAATTGCTGGCGAGGTCGGCGGCGCGGCCTGATGCGGTGGTGAGTGAGCGGAACTGACTGGTGATGATTTGGCGTTTGGCTTTTTCGATTTCGTCGCTGAGGTCGGAGCTTTGGATGTCGGCGAGTTCGAGCATGATTGCATCGATGAGCTCGCTGCAGAGTGATGGTTCCGCTTCGGCATTGATCGCGAAGAGTCCTTCGCGAGCGGGTGATGACCAAGAGAAGGAGGAAATTTCCAACGCTAGGCCTTTTTCCTCGCGGATTCGACGGTAGAGGCGTGCCGAGCGTCCGCGGCCGAGGAGTGTGGCGAGGACATCGAGCGCGAGTGCATCCGGGTGATCGATGGATGGAATTTTCCATGCCAGAGTGATCTTGCTTGCGGGGACTGCGAAGGTGTCGCGTGCGAAGCGGGGTGCGACTTGGGGTGGGTCGGCGGCGAGCAAGGGTTCCTTGCCGCAGCCGGGTTGGCATTCGCGGGTGAGATCGATGAGTGACTGGCGGGCTTGTTGCGGATCGAAGTCGCCGGAGATCACCATGAAGCAGCGATCGGTGGTGTAGCGTGTGCGGTGGTAGGTGGTGAGGTCGCGGTATTGGATTTGATCGAAGAGGTGGCGGTGGCCGATGACCGGGTGGCGGCGCGGGTCGCGTTGGAAGGCGGTGGAAAACAGGAGGCGTGAGGCGGCGTTGTCGGGATCGTCGAGGCCCATGTCGATTTCCCGACGGATGATGTCTTTTTCTTTTTCGAATTCCGACTCCGGCAGGATGGGAAAGAAGACTAGGCCGGTGAGGCATTTGAGAAACATCGCGAGCGAGTCCGAGGGGCCATCGATGTAGTACACCGTGCGATCGAAACTCGTGTAGGCATTCCAATGCCCGCCGGCTGACTGGACGGTCGCGGCGAGTTCGCCGGCGTCGAAGTCGCGGGTGCCCTTGAAGACCATGTGTTCGAGGAAGTGCGAGATACCGGAGCCGAGGTGTTGGTCTTCGTGCATGCTGCCGGTCTCGACCCAGATTTGGGTGCTGATGACCGGATTTGCCGATTCCGGCTGGAGAATGAGGGTGAGCCCGTTGGGCAAGGTTTCAACGGTGGCGGTGGTGGCTGGATATTCCATGAAATTCCTACTTGGATACGGGGTATCTTGGGTGCTATCCATCGTTGATGCAACGATGGCTTTTGATTGGTGGTGTGGTGTTTTTGCTGCTTTTTGGCATTGGGTTGCCGACCGCCTACCATCTTTACAAGCAGGGCCGCCCGCATCCGGTGTGGTTGCCGATTCCGGTTAAGCCCGAGGCGCCGTATGCCGAGACTCAGCGCATTGTTCACTCGCTCGATGCCAAGTTGTCCGACCGGAAGAATTTGATTCGCATCACTAGGGAGTTGGATTTGAAAAGCAAGTGGGACATGTCTGACGACGAGCAGGTGGTGGATGAAATCCTCGCTAGGCTTTATGTAAAGCAAGGTGACATGGACACGCCGATGGGGAAAGTCCCAGCGATCCATGTCGGATTGCGCGGGACGAATCGCGATCGCGAAGTTTCCTATGCGATGCTCAACGCTTTGCTTCCCGATGTGTGGAAAGTTTTGGGCATCGATCCGCCGAAAAAGCCCTGAGGGCTGATGGCTCAGGCCTTGCCGACGTGCTCGATCACGCGTGAGCGATCGAAGCGGGCCTTGGGGGCGGCGGCGTATTTGTCCGCCGGATCGCGGAAGCCGAGCGCACAGGCCACGACGGTGGCATAGCCGGAATTTTCAAGGCCGAGCGAGCGATCGTAGGCGGCGGGGTCGATGCCTTCGAGTGGGCAGGTATCGATGTTGAGCATGGCGGCGGTGGTCATGAGTTGACCGAGAGCGATGTAGACTTGGCGTGAGTTCCATGCGCGGCGTGCATCGGCCGACATCGATGAGCTGAAGCCGGAGATCATGCCCGCGAGCGGTGCGAAATTTTCCGTCGGGCAACCTTGGACTTCGGCCATGCGGTTGATCCATGCGTCGATGTCGCTTTGGGTGAGGTCGGTGCGGGTGGTGAGCACGACGAGGTGTGAGGCATCGGTGACTTGGGGTTGGTTCCACGATGCCGCGCGAAGTTCGCTGCGGATGGCGGGATCGCCGACGACGATAAATTTCCATGGCTGGAGCCCGAACGACGAGGGTGTGAGGATGAGAGATTCCTCGATTGCGTTCCATGTTTCTGCATCGATTTTGCGGGTGGCATCGAATTGCTTGGTGGCGTAGCGCCATTGCAGTGCGGTGAGGAGGGAGGTGGTGTTCATATGGGAGAGGGGTTAGTAGCCGGCATCAATGGTGAGCGGCAGGGAGATCATTGGTAAATCCTTGAGGGTGAAAAGCAGGATCGCGCCGTATTCTTTTTCAAAGCGATTGTCGCGGGTGTTGAGGCCGAGGGTAAAGACCCAGTTGCCGAGGTCGTGATGGATCGTGTATTGCTGGAGCTCGAGCACATTGTCATCGAGCTCGGTCGTGTGCTGGGTGCCGAGGCCCCAGTTTTCCGAGAGGCTGGTGTAGGTGCGGAATGTGACGCGGTTGGTGTCGGTGAGGTAGGGGTGTTGATCGAGGCGCACGAAACCGAGCGAGCATTCGAACCAGTTGACTGGTTGGTAATTGATCGAGCTGTTGATGCTGGTGAAGCCGGGGCCTGAGGTGCCGATGGGGATTTGGGTTTCGATGCTGGTGCCGAGCCATGGGAGTGGCTGCCAGCGCAGGTCGTTGTAGAGGTTGGAGAGGTTGCGTTCGCCTTCTGGTTCGTTGAGGAAGGCATCGATGTAGGTGTCGAGGAAGAGCCACTCCATGCTTTGGTTGTCGCGCCGCGTGAGGAGTCGGTTGCGCACGCCGAGTCTGGCGATTTCCCAGCTTTGGAGTTCGTCGATGGCGGTGAAACGCAGCGGGTCGAGTGGTTGTGGGCGGGTGGTGGGGCTGAGGTGGTCGACCGACGGGTCGCCGATTTCGTAGTCGTTGGTGCGAAGGACCGAAATGTTGCTGTAGGGTTGGACGATGTGGAGGAGACCGTTGAGCCCCCAGTCGCGGCCGCCGACATTGCCGTAGTCTTTGGAAATTTTGAATGCGGATTCGACTCCGGCATGGATGGTTGCGCGGTCGAGATTGTCGGCATCGCCTTCTGTGATTTCGTAAGCCGAGTATCCGACGCCAGCTTGGGGTGTGACGCTGAAGAAATCGCCGTAGGTGCGCGGGAGGGAAAATTCCTGATAGGTGTGGAAGCGGGCGTAGCCGGAGTCGAGAAGCTGGGTGCGGATGTCCTCGCGTCGCGGATCGCCGAGCGGGAGGGCGATCATACTTTCGGCAAGGCGACGCTCGTATGCGCCGAGTTGATTCAGGTACCTGTTGGCGGCAGCGTCATCGGAGGTGAGATTCACCAGTGGGTCGATGACTGCGTTGAGGGTGGTGTCGGGTGCTTTTTCGGCGATGATGCCGAGCGATGTCGTGCCTTCGTGAAGGAGGGGGAGCCCGAAGCGTGGTCCGCGTGCTTGGTCGAAGGTGATTTCCGGCAGGCGCGTGTCGGCGCGGTAGAAATCGTTGATGCGGAAGCGGGTGAGGAATGACAGCAGCGATGAATCATCCTGGCGGAAAATGCCGAAGGTGTTGTCCGGGTAGGGGTCGGTCGAGTAGGTATCGCGGCTGAAGTCTCCGAGGTAGTATTGGTCGCTAAGCCAACTCAGTTGGGTATCGGCGCGCCATTTCGTGTCGGCGTCATTTCCGAAAAATTTGCGATGCTTCAAATTAACGCGGTAGCGTTCCGGATCGATTGTTTCGCGGGGGAAACCGTTGCGGGTGGTTTCCGGTGCGATGTCGTTGAGGTAGTAGAGGCTGAGGTTGGCGAGGTCGCCGCTGGCATCAGGTTTTTTGTCGATGAGGTCGAGTCCGGTGCCGATGCCGCGTTCGCTGTAGAGGTCGAAGCGCCAGCGCGAGAGCAGCCAGCCGTCATTGGACTTGCCGGTGACCGGGTCGGTGTTGCCGCCGAGCATGATGCCGTAGGAGTTGAGGAGGAAGGGGCCCCAGTTTGAGCGGGTGCCGGGCAGGAAGTGGTAGCCGAGTTCCTCGTGGAGCGGTTGGCTCAAATAAGGCAGCCAGAAAACGGGGACATCGCCGGCGTAGACCTTGAGGTTGTTGAAGACGATTTTTTTGTTCGGGTAGACGCGGGTCTTCTTTGCGCGGAGCCAGAAATTCGGTTTTTCGTAATCGTGTGTCGTCATGCCGCCGTCGGTGCCGACATAGACTTTTTCGCCATTGATTTCCTCGAGCGTGAATTTCCCCGCTTCGAGGATGACCGGATCCATCGACGCGCGCATGTCGGATGAATCGAGAAATTTTTTCTCGTAGTAATAAACTGCGCGGTGGCCGCGTCGGAGGCTGTTGGCTTCGTAGGCAGCGACATTTCCGGTGAGGGTCACTGACTTGGCGACGAGATCGATCACTGCGGTGTCGGCGAAAACTTCGAGGCCGTTGTCGCCGTTGATTTTGACGGGTCCGCCGAGAATGATTTGTTCGCGGACATTGCCGCTGATCGTGCCGCCGAGGTTTTCGATATCGAGCTCCTTGGGGACGGGTCCGCCGGTGTTGGGAAGTGGTGGGAACACGGGTGAGGGCACCGGCGTGATCGTGTCGACTGGTGTGGAAACCATCAGGTCGGGCAGAAGGCTTGGGTCCAACATATCCTGGCCGGGCGCAGGAATCAGCAGGAGCGGGAATGCCAGCCATGCGCCGAATTTCAACATTGGGAGGATCACAAATCCCCCGGCGGGTGAAGTAAAGTGGAAAGCGGGCGCGAGCGGAGTTTGCGGTTTACCGAGGCGGGATTTCGGGCATGTTTTTTTTGATGTCAAACGAGTCGGTTGTGGCGGTGATCGGGGTGAATGGTTTTGTGGGCCGTGGGTTGCCCAAGCTGCTCCGCGAGCGTGGGTTTGGCGTGCTAGGCCTGAGTCGGTCAGGCGGAGGCGAGGTGGCGGGCGTGGAGCGGTGGCAATCGGTGGCGGCGATGGATTTTGCAGGGTGCCAAGCGGTGGTAAATTTGGCGGGTGAGTCGATCGATCGGCGATGGTCGGCGGCGAATCGGAAAAAATTTCATGAAAGCCGGATTGGTGTGACGCGGCGGGTGGTGGAGCTCATGCGAAATTTGCCGGCGGACCAACGGCCGAAGGTGTTGGTGAATGCCTCGGCGGTGGGGATTTATGGGGATCGTGGTGAGGAAGAACTCGATGAGCGATCGGCGATGGGGAAGGGGTATTTGGTGGATCTTTGCCGCGAGTGGGAGGAGGCGGCGATGGAGGCTGAGGCCTTGGGCGTGCGGGTTGTGTGCTTGCGCATCGGCGTGGTGATGGGCCGTGGTGGATCGGCGTTTGAGAAATTGGTGCGCGTGATGAAGACTGGTCTTGGTGGCAAGCTTGGTCATGGCCGGCAGTGGATGCCGTGGATTCATGTTCATGATTTGCGCCGCGCGATTGTTGAGGCGGTGGCGGATGAGCGGATGTCTGGCGCGGTCAATGCGGTGGCACCGATGGGCGAGCGCAATGCGGACTTCACGCGAAAGTTTGCGAAGCGCTTGCGGCGTCCGGCAGTGTTGCCGGTGCCGGCCTTTGCGTTGAAGTTGGTGCTGGGCGGATTTGGTGGTGTGTTGCTGGCGAGTCAAAAGGTTCGGCCTGCGGTGTTGGAGTCGCTTGGATTTCGTTTTCGCCATGCGGACTTCGAGAGCGCTTTGGATGACTTGTTGGCAGCGGGTTGATGGCCTTGGGGCTTGGCTTGAAATTTCGGATGACTCATCATGGCTGGCGTGAAACATGACGGAAATGATCTGCGTGCAAGGCGTCTGTTTTTCGCGAATTGTGGAAAACCGGAAGAGGTGCTCGGCGTGGAGGAATTTGAACCGCGAGAACCTGCGGCGGGTGAGGTGCTGGTGCGCATCGAAGCGGCACCGATCAATCCGGCGGATCTGAATTTGATCGAGGGCACTTACGGCGTGAAGGCCGAGTTGCCGGCGGTACCGGGGATCGAGGGCTGCGGGGTGGTGGTGTCGGGCGGGTCAGGGCGTTTTGAAGCGGGACAGCGCGTGATGTTTTTGCGGCGTGCGTCGACATGGGCGAGTCATGTTATTGTGCCCGAAGATGTGCTGTTTGCTTTGCCCGACGGCATCGACATGCATCAGGCGGCGATGATGAAAGTGAATCCGGCAACCGCGTGGAGGTTGCTGCATGGCTTTGCCGCGTTGAAGCCCGGTGATTGGGTGGTGCAGAATGCGGGAAATTCTGCGGTCGGTCGCTGCGTGATCCAGTTGGCGCGTGAGTGCGGCGTGCACACCGTTTCTTTGGTGCGGCGAGCTGACTTGGTGGATGAACTTCGCGAACTGGGTGGTGATGTGGTGTTGCCCGATGGAGATGCCGCGGTGGCGGAGGCTCTTGAGCACCTCGGTGGTGCGACCGCGCGTTTGGCATTCAATGCGGTGGGCGGCGAAAGCGCGCTGCGTTTGATGAAGCTGCTCGAAGAGGGAGGTACGCACATCACTTATGGTGCGATGTCGCGCAAGCCGCTTACGCTACCAAACGGGTTGTTGATTTTTCGCGACATCAGGTTGCGCGGATTGTGGGTCACCAAGTGGTTGGAGCAGGCGCCATTCGAAGAGGTGCGGGCGACTTATGAAAAGTTGGCGGAGCTGGTGAATGCCGGACGCTTGGTGCAGAAAGTGGATTCGGTTTTTTCGCTTGAGGAATGGCCGACGGCATTGCTGCGGCTCAAAGATGCGGATCGCAATGGCAAGGTGTTGTTGGTTCCTTGAGAAACGCAGAAAGCGGAAATGTAGAAGTGGCTACTTCAAGGTAGCGCGGGCATCTTGCCCGCTTTGGCGCCTGCGGCGGAAATTACGGCGCCGCGATGCTGTGTCACCCTAGCGGGGCGGACCTTTGCGGAGAAAGGTCCCTGCCTATGAAGAAGTCGCTTTATTTCCTGCGCCAGGTGGTGACGAGTGAGCGCGACCACTGGAATTTGCGGGCGGTTTCGCGGATCAGGAATGGTTCGTCGCATTGGTGCTGAAGCTCGAAGTCGGGGCTGAGCAATTTGTGCAGCCAATCGAATGTTGAGCCGGTCGGCCAGTTTTGTGGCGGGGTGAATTCTGCGAGCCAGGTGCAGGGTGTGGCGAGTACGAGATCGCCGCCGGGATTGACCAGTGAGGGCAGGCGTTTGAGAAATCGCAGTGGTTCGGGCAGGCGGCAGACGAGGTTGGCGGCGTGCACGCGATCGAAGCTGCCGAGCGATGTGGGGAGATTCATTGCATCGCCGTGGTGGAAGCGGATGCGGCTGGCGTCGATGTCTTGTGGTCTTTGGGCGACGAGTTTTGTGGTGAGCTGTGCTTCTTCAAGACGCCGGTAGGGGATGCTTTCTCCGAGGAGAAGTGTTTCGGCGGCATTGATGAACGAGTGTGAAAAATCGATGCCGATGACGCTTTCGCAGAAGCGCGACATTTCAAAGGTCGAGCCGCCGACCGCGCAGCCGATGTCGAGTGCGCTGGCGGCCGTGCTTTTTGAAAAATGCGACACGGTGCGGCGGGTGAACCCGAGTGCGTCGCGCATCGCTGCGGGCCACGCGACATCCGGTGGCAACACTTCGTCGGCGGAGGCGTAGTGAAAGAGCAGGTATTCGTCGAGCAACCTCGATGATTCGTAGGTGTCGCTCATTGCTTGCCTGCGGCTCGGGCTTTGATGCGTGCATCGGCTTCCGGCGCGCGGCTGTACGCGCTTTGCGCCTCTTTGAGTGAAATTTTACCGTCGCGGTTGGTGTCGTAAAATTCCATGACCGCATCGGGTGAATGTCCGCTGCCTGCGAGGCCTTCGGCGAGTTCCTTGCGGTCGAGGTAGCCATTGCCGTTATCGTCCCAGCGGTCGAACTTTTGGAGGAGTCCGATCATTTTGCGTTCGACCGGAGTTTCCGGAACGACGGGTCCGATCGATGGCGAGCATGCGCTCAGGGCGACGAGTGCAAGGGTGCTGATGCGTTTCATGGACGATTGATGTTGGCTCTCGCCGCATGATCCGGCAAGCTCCGATGGCCGTCATGAAAGTTCAAATCATTGCCGCCGGGCGTCCGGCGCTCGCTTATGCCCGGCTTGGGGTGGATGAATACCTCAAGCGGCTCGGTCGATACGGGGCTTATGGCATGGAGGTGGTGAAATCCGGCACTCGCGAGGAAGTGTCCGGGCGATTGTTGGAACGCTCGCGCGGCTCGTATCGGATTGCGCTTGATGAGCGGGGTGAGCTGCTCGGGACGCGTGAGTTTGCCGGTCGGCTTGATGCCTTGGCGCTGCGCGGTGACATCAAGTCGTTGTCATTTCTGATCGGCGGATCCGATGGTCACAGTGCGGAGTTGCGCGATGCGTGCGGGATGGTGCTTTCACTTTCGCCGCTGACGATGCAGCACGAGTTGGCCTTGGTGGTGTTGCTCGAGCAACTTTACCGCGTTGAGACGCTGAGGAGTGGGTCGCCGTATCACCGCGACTGAAGGCTGCGAGTTGCCGAAAATTTTCGCAACCGCAGGGGCGTATCGCTTACCTACGATGCTGGTTTTGCGGCATCATGCCGAACTGGCCCATGCCTTGACCCGGGACTTGGGTGTTCCAAGGGATCTTGCTCGTTTCCGACGTGGGACCGACCGGTTTTTTTTCCGGCGTTTCGGCGCAGGAGCAGAGGGTGAAAAGCGCGGTGACGAGGGAGAGGAGTTTCATGGCGGTGTGGGGAGGGATCGGATTCCTGACAGCGGCCGAGTGAGTAAATCAGTTTGAGGACGGCTTAGCGGTGATCACGCGGTCGCCGGGTTGTAGGCGCACGCCGGTGGCGAGCGTGTTGAGGTCGATCTCGGCGATCGTCTGGGTCGGCTCGACCGATGAGGGTCGGACGCGGCCGATGGCTTTGCCATCGCGCTCGACGATGAGCGGTGTTTGCGGGGTGAAGCCTGAGTTGGATCCGGCGGCGATGACGAGGAAGCCCCAGTCTTGGTTGACCGCGCTGACGACCGACTCCATGGCGCCGCGGCCTTGGCGCGAGGTTCTTTCGATATCGCGCTTCATTTGGCGGTCGAGTTCTGCGCGATTGGTGGCGAGGAGTTTTTCGGCGGCGGTAGTGAGGGTTTCGAGTTCTTCAAGTTTGGTTTCCTGGGCTTTTTTGCTTTCGCCAAACTCTTTGATTTTGTCGCCGAGCGTTTCGATGGTCACATCATCGCCTAGTCCGCTCATAATTCGGCTGAGTTCTTCCTTAGCCTTGTTGAGTTCGGCGAAATCGTCGTCCTGGGTTTGCAGGGTTGCTTCGAGTCCGCCAACGTCGCGTTCGACAGTTGCGCCGGCGGCCTTGATGGCATCGAGTTTTTGGATGACCTCCTCTTTTTTGGTTCCGGCGGCGACCAGTGCGCTTTTCAGATCCTTGAGTTGTTTCTCGATGGTGTCGGCCTCGCTGGCGATTTGTTTGCGTTCGGTGATGGTTTCAAGGCGGGCTTGCTGGACCTTCTTGAATTTTCCCGAGTGGTTGATTGAGAAAAACGCCGCGCCGCCGGCTGCGAGGATGGCGACGATGTAGAGGATGATTTTCATGGGTGATGAGAAAATTGGATTTGCGACTTAGACGATCAGTTGCGTGGGGCGGTGGCTTTTTGTGCCGTGGCGATCACGCGGTCGCCTACCATGAGGGTGGTGTCGTAGGCCATTGAGTCGGGGATGATGCTGGCGGCGGCAGTGCCGGACTCGACGGAGGTCACGAGCAGTTTGGCGACCGTGTTGTCGCCGCGGACGACATCGAGTGTTGAGTTAGCGACCACGCCGCCGGAGCTGCCGGTGGCGAGTGTGACGAAGCCCCAGCTTGGGTAGATCGAGCGGATGCGGGTGTTGAGGCTGGGCAGGGATTGTCCGCTGCGCATGACTTCGAACTTCTGTTTGAGGGCGTCCGTTTGGTTTTCGCACTGTTTGTTTTGTGCGGTGAGGTTGGCGAGTTTGGCTTCGACGCTGGTGACCGATTGGGAAAGCTCCTCCATTTCGGCTTTGGCGGCGCGCATTTTCGTGGCGAGGGCGCTGATGTCGCCGACTTTGCTGGTCTTTTCGCGGATCTCGTCGAGCTGTTTTTTATTTTCGGCGACCTTGGCAGTTTTTGCGTCGAAGTCCTGCTTGAGTTCCTCGTTGCGTTTCGTTTGGGATTCGACGCTTTTTTCGAGTTCGGCGATTTCCGCTTCGGCTTCGGCGAGCGGGGTGGTTTTCTTGTAGGTTGATTGGGCCGTCTTGAGGCGGGTTTGTTCCTTGCCGAGGGTGTCCTTTTCGCTCGCCACATTGGCGATTTCCGTTTCGTAGGCGGACTTGTTTTTGGAAGCGACGAGTGCGGCGAGAGCGAGCACGACTGCCGTGATGATGCCGAGGATTTTGGCCATGGAGTTGAAAGGGATTCGGGGTGGGTTCGAAAAAAACGCTGTGGCGAACAAACTAGGCAAGGCATGGCGTGGCTGCAATGCAAAATTTAGGGTTCCCGAAGTTCCCGCGCGCGGTGCTTTACAAATGCCTCTGCGGCGGGCATCGCTCGCGCGGCATGAAATCGATCCTGCGGGTTTTTTCCTATCTCCGGCGCTATCCGGTGATGGCTTTGGTGCAGTTATTTTGTGCCGTGGGCATGACCTTGGCGGTATTTGTGTTCCCGAATGCCACTGGTCATGTGATCGACAAGGTGATTCCGGACCCGTCGAGGCATCATGAGTTTTTGTTTTGGACGCTGGTGGCGCTGGCGGGGTTTTTGCTTAAGGACGGATTGAACGCGTTGCGGATTTTCGTGAACAACACCTTTGAACAAAAGGTCATTTTCGACATCCGCTCGGACCTTTACAACAAGATCCAGAAATTGCCGCTCGTTTGGTTTGATGGAAAACGCACGGGCGACATCATGACGCGGGTGGTCGAGGATGTGACCAACATGGAGCGCGTGCTCATCGATGGTATCGAACAGGGTTTGGTCGCGGCGCTGCAGGTTTTGGGCATCGGGATTTTTCTGTTCATTCTCAACCCGGCGGTTGCGGCATGGGCGACTTTGCCAGTGCCGTTGTTGGCGGTGGGCGCGTGGATTTATTCGACAAAGGGGAGGGATCGTTATCGCAATCAGCGAGATGCCGCATCGGATCTCAATGCCTTGCTGCACGACAACATCTCGGGCGTGCGACAGATCAAGGCCTACGCTGCGGAGGGTGCGGAGCATGAAAGGTTCAATCAGTTTTCCGACCAACTGCGGGTCACGACGCTGCGAATGATGAAGTGGTGGGCGCTCTACTCGCCGGGCATGTCGTTTTTGAGGATGGTAGGCTATGTGCTGGTGCTGGGCTTTGGTGGTGCGGCGGTGATGAAAGGCGAACTGTCGATTGGCGACTTTACGAAATTCCTGCTGTTTCTCGCGTTGTTTTACGAGCCGATCGACCGCCTCAACTCGCTCAACCAGATGCTGCTTTCGGGGCGTGCGGCGGCGGACCGCGTGTTTGAGATTCTCGATTCCGAAGATGAGCCGCATGCGGTGGGCGGAAAGGAATTGCCGGCGGAAATCAAGGGCCATGTGCGTTTCGAAAATGTTTCGTTTTCGTATCAGGATCAGCCGACCCTGCGCGGCGTGACGCTGGAGGCCGAGCCCGGGCGCACGATCGCGCTGGTGGGATCGACCGGTGCTGGCAAGTCGACCGTGCTGTCGCTATTGGCGAGGTTTTATGAAATCGACTCCGGCCGGATCACGATTGATGGCATGTCGATTGGCGAGCTGTCGA
This sequence comes from Akkermansiaceae bacterium, assembly GCA_947462835.1. Taxonomy (GTDB): domain Bacteria; phylum Verrucomicrobiota; class Verrucomicrobiia; order Verrucomicrobiales; family Akkermansiaceae; genus Luteolibacter. The sequence continues at coordinate 19,346 of CANHQM010000015.1, read as the reverse complement.
AGGCCTCCTTGCGCGGGCGCATGGCCTATGTCACGCAAGAGCCGTTTCTGTTCAATGGCACGGTGAGGGAGAATCTTTTGTTGGCTAAAAGAAATGCCTCGGAAAGTGAAATGTGGGCGGCCTTGAAAGCGGCGCATGCCGAGGGGTTTGTGAGTACCTTGCCACGACAGCTCGACACCCATGTCGGCGAGCGCGGGGTGAAACTTTCGGGCGGTGAAAAGCAACGACTTTCGATCGCGCGGGCCTTGTTGAAGGATGCGCCGATCCTTTTACTCGATGAGGCCACGGCATCGGTCGATTCCGAGACCGAGCGGCTGATTCAGGACGCGCTCGACCACCTCATGGCGAATCGCACGGCGTTTGTGATCGCCCATCGCCTGTCGACCATCCGCAATGCCGACCACATCTATGTGCTCGAAGCGGGTGAGGTCATCGAGCAGGGCACGCATGAGACGCTGCTCGCCAAGGGTGGCAAATATGCCGAGCTGTGCCGGAAGTCGTTTCTCGCCGCGGAACAGGCGGGGGAGTAAATACTGAAAGTCTGAAAAGCTGAAAAGCTGAAAGAACAAGCTGCTTCTTCGTTGGCAGGGACCTTTGTCCCCAAAGGTCCGTGAGCCGAAGCACTGATGAGCCGAAGCTAAGCGGACCGTTGCGGAGAACGGTCCCTGCCTTGAGTGTTCCTAGTGCGGTGAAGAAGAGGCTTCTTCAATCTTCAATCCACAATCCTCCCCTCAAAGATCCCCGTCGGGATAGAGCTGGTGGTACTTGATGGCCTCGACGGCGATGGCGGCTGTGGTGCCGAAGATCGTTTCCTCGTCGACGGTGCGGGGGACCTGGGCGGCGGGTCGGGCGAGGCCGAGGATGAGTTGGCCGTAGTTTCTGGCGCCGGCGACATGCTGCAGCAGCTTGAGCGAGATATGGGCGGCGTCGAGGTTGGGGAAGACCAGCACATCGGCGCTGCGGCGGGACTCGGCGGCGGGAATTTTGATTTCGGCCGCGGCGGGGTCGAGTGCGACATCGGCCTGGAGTTCGCCTTCGATATCGATTTCTAGAAATTGGCGGTGGGCTTCGGCTTGGGCGAGTGAGGCGGCGGCGGCCATGCGTTTCGCATCGGCGGTGGAGGCGCTGCCTTTGGTCGAGTGGCTGAGCATCGCGACGCGGATTTTGCGGCCGAGGAAATGGTGGGCGAGCTTGCCGGTCTCGATGGCGATGGCGGAGAGCTCGGCGACATCGGGGTTCGGGTTGAGCGCGCTGTCGGCCATAAAGATGATGCCCGATTCGCCGAGGTGTTGGAGGTGGCTGCCGGTGATGATCGAGACGCCGAAAATTTTCGGCACATGTGGCAGCGGCTTGATCGTGTGGAGCAGTGCGCGGAAGTAGGCTGCGGGCAGTGCTTGATTTCCGCCGACGATCGCATCGGCCTGGCCGTACTGGACCATGAGCGCGCCGAAGTAGTGGGGCTTGGCGACGAGTTCTTCCGCTTGGCCGATGCTTTTGCTGCGGTAGCGGGCCATGTTTTCGACCCGCTGGCAGAAAAGTTTGAAGTCGGTCGCCTGGGGTGGATCGATGATGTGGATGAAGGTGAGCGGCACGCCGTGTTGCTCGGCAAGGGCGCGGATGCGCTCGCGGTTGCCGAGCAGGATCGGTGCGACCACTTCTTCGCGGACGAGACGGGCGGCGGCGCGGATCACGCGGATGTCCTCGCCTTCGGTGAAGACCACGCGTTTGGGGTGGCTGCGCAGTTGTGAGAGCAGGTGTTGGATCACCGGGTTGGTGGCGGGTGTCGTGTCGGGAGAGGAGCTCATGAAATGCGCCGGTGCTTGCACCGTGGCGCGAGTCTAGTATGGCTTGGGCGGATCATTCAACCGGATTCATCCTCAATCGCATGCCAGCCGACTACCATACGCACACGCCGATGTGTCGTCACGCCACGGGATCGCCGGAGGAATATGTCGATGCCGCGTTGGCGGCGGGCTTGAGCGAGTATGGCATATCTGATCACGCGCCGCAGGTTCCCGAGCCTTTTGATGATTGGCGGATGCGTCGTGACGAGTTGCCGGAATACTTCGCATGGGTCGAGCGAGCACGGATGCGGGCGGCGGGAAAATTGCCGGTGCGCATCGGCCTGGAATGCGATTGGCTCGAAGGCTGCGATGAATGGGTCGGCGAGCTCGAAAGCGAGTGCCGCTGGGACTATCTCATTGGCTCGGTGCATTACCTTGGCGAGTGGGATTTCGATAACCCCAAGTGGCTTGGCCGTTGGGCCGAGAGCGATGTCGAGGCGGTTTGGACGCACTACTGGCAGACCTATGCGCGGATGGCATCGAGCGGTCTGTTTGACATTCTCGCGCATCCGGATTTGGTGAAAAAATTTGCCCATGTGCCGGCGGGTGATCTCGCAAGATTTTACGAACCGGCGATTGATGCGATCGCGGCGGCGGGCTGCGTGATCGAGCTCAATACCGCGGGTTGGCACAAGCCATGTGCAGAGGCCTATCCGGCAGCTGGATTTCTCGAGCTCGCCTGTTCCGCGGGAGTGCCTTTGGTGATTTCATCCGATGCCCACGCGCCGAATGAAGTGGCGCGCGATTTCCACAAAGCCGTCGCGATGGCCAAGGCTGCGGGTTACAGGGAAACCGTCCTTTTTGAAGGTCGCCGCAGGAGATCGGAGGCTCTTTAATGCTCCATTCGATAGATCCGGAGACGGATTCGAGGTGTCACTTAGCGTGAAGGCTTGCGGATTCTGATTTGCTAGGGCTGGGCTTGTTCAGCCTCTTGTTCTCCCCGTGGTTTGCGTTCGGTGCGCTCAGTGCGAGGTTGCCTGCTTTCGCGGACGCCTTCGGCGATTCGGTCTTGGCGGCCCATGCGATTGCCAACTGAGCTCGGGCGTTCGCCTCCGAAGTTGGGTCTTGCGGCTTGGGTTGCTTGTTGGCCGCCATCGAATGCCGGGCGTGTTGAACCAAAGCTCGGGCGCGTCTGGGCTTGTGGTTGCGGTGTGTTGATGACCTGTGTGTTGAATGCCGAGGGTCTTGACTGTTGTTGCTCACGCCATGATTCGCGCGAGGGGCGTGATTGTTGCTGCTGCTGAAATCCGGGTGCGGGTCGGGTGTAATTTTGTTGCGGGCGCACTTCTTGCTCCGGGCGTTGGAAGAACGATGGTTTGGTTTGAGGGCGGCTTTGTTGGGTGGCATATTGACCGCGATAGCCTTCCTGAATGTACCCGCCGCGACGATAGGCGGATTCGCGGCTGCGGTAGTTTACAATCGTGATGTTGCTGACCCTGCGTGGCGGTGGGCAATAGCTTGCACCTGGGCGCCAGCCATGGGGATGGACACAGCCGGCAAATACTGGTGGGCGGTAGCCGACGGGGTAGAATCCGTTCAGGTAAGGATCGTAGTAGCAGCGGCGGCGGTAATTGTAATAGCTGTAGGTGTAGGGGTCGTAGCCCCACTCGGGATTGCCGGTGCTGATGTAGACCGAGCTCGAGTAGCGGCTGCCTCCGCCATAATAGCTGGAGCTGCTTCCATATGTCGCACCCACCGATGTGTAGTAGGGGTCGTAGTAGCAGGAAGTGAGCGCAGTGGCGGTGATTACGACAGCAGCAATACCGCAAAAACGGAGGTTTTTGATCATGTGTATGAGACTACAGGATCCCGTGGCTCATTCGAGAAATATTTTGGGAATCTTCGGGTTTGGGTGGTGGTACGAGCGTGATTGACAGTTGGGCGATTTTGGCCGTTTCTGTCCGCACCTATGAGTGATCACGCAGCGCCCATTCTTGTGACCGGTGGAGCCGGCTACATCGGTTCCCACACCGTCAGGCTTCTTGCCGGCCAAGGGAGGCGGGTGGTGGTCTTGGACAATTTGGTCTTTGGTCACGAAAAGGCCATCGTCGACGATGGCGTCGAGTTGGTGGTGGGCGATGTCGGCGATCAGGAGCTCGTGCGCGGGCTTTTCGCCAAGCATCGTTTTGGTGCGGTGGTGCACTTTGCGGCATTCGCCTATGTCGGCGAGTCGGTGACCAATCCACTCAAGTATTATCAAAACAACACCGCCGAACCGGTGAAACTTCTGCAGGTGATGCAGGAGTTTGATTGCAAGGTCTTTGTCTTTTCTTCGACCTGCGCGACATACGGCGTGCCCGACAAACTTCCGATCACCGAGAGCAACGCGCAGAATCCGATCAACCCCTACGGCCGCAGCAAGCTGATGGTCGAGTGGGTCCTTGCCGACTGCGATCATGCCTGGGGTCTGCGCAGTGCGTGCCTTCGTTACTTCAATGCGAGCGGATGTTCGCCCGACGGGCTCATTGGCGAGGATCACAATCCTGAGACCCATTTGATCCCACGGGTGATGATGGCGGTGACCGGTGAGATTGATCACATCGAAGTTTTTGGCACCGATTACAACACGCCCGACGGCACCTGCATCCGCGATTACATCCATGTTGAGGATTTGGCCGACGCGCATGCGCGGGCGCTTGATCACTTGGCGGCTGGCGGTGCTTCGGTGCGTTGCAACCTTGGAACCGGCGTGGGAGTTTCCGTGAAGGAAATCATTTCGGCCGTCGAAGAGGTCACCGGAAAACAAGTGCCGGTGAAGTATGGTCCGCGTCGTGAGGGTGATCCCGACTCATTGGTCGCCGATCCATCGCTGGCCAAAGAGCTTCTTGGCTGGGTGGCATTGCGCAAGGATGTGCGTGACATGGTGAGGTCGGCTTGGGCGTGGATGAGTGCGCCGGGCAAGGGCCGATTTCCAGCGAACGAGAGGAAATCCTAAGTTTCGCCGCGAGGCGTTTGGCCTTAGCGGATGATGCCTTCGGCGGTTTCCTGCTTGAGTCGTAGCTGGCCGCAGGCCGCGTCGATGTCGTGGCCTTTTTCAAGTCGCAGGGTGGCTTGGACACCGGCGTTTTTGACGATGTCGCGAAATGCGCGGCATTGTTTGTCGTTGGGGCGTTTCCACTCGAGGCCTTCGACCGTGTTGTAGGGGATCAGGTTGACCTTCGCGTGGAGGCGGCGCGCGACGCGGGCGAGGATGGTGGCTTGCTCGAGTGAGTCGTTGATGTTCTCGATGAGGATGTATTCGAGCGTGAGTTTTTGGTTTTTGCGTGAGTTCCAATAATCGAGCGCGTCGAAGAGTTCGGCGAGCGGCCATTTGCGGTTCACCGGCATGATTTGCTGGCGGATTTCGTCGGTGGCGCCGTGGAGGGAAATTGCGAGACGGATTTGCTGCGGGTGTTCGGCGAGTTGGCGGATTTGCGGGACGAGGCCGGAGGTGGAAATCGTCAGGTGGCGCGCGCCGAGGTGGAGGGTTTTTTCGTTGGTGATCAGGTTGATCGCTGCAAGCAGGTTGTTGATGTTGGCGAGTGGTTCGCCCATGCCCATGAACACGATGTTGTCGACGCGTTCGTTGGAAAGTTGTTCGGCAGCGAGGACTTGTCCGGCGATCTCCGAGGCATCGAGGTTGCGCGTGAATCCGGCGAGTCCCGAGGCGCAGAACTTGCAGCCGTAGGCGCAGCCGACTTGCGATGAAACACAGAGCGTGCGTCGATCGGAGGTGCCGCCGTAGAGCGCGGGGTTGGCGGGGATCAATACACTTTCGACATAGCGTCCGTCGTGGAGCTTGAAGAGAAACTTGCGGGTGGTGTCGGCCGAGCCTTGGGTGTGCGTGTGAGTGAGCGATGCGAGCCGGAATGAACTCGTGAGTTTCGCGCGCAGGGTTGCGGGCAGGTTGCTCATCGCGTCGATCGAATCAGCCTTCTTTTTCCACATCCAATCGAGGATCTGGTTTGCACGAAATGCCGGCTCACCTTGCTCTTTGAGCCATGAGGTCAGTTCTTCGTGCGAGAGGCCGGTGAGCGAGGGGAGCATCGGGTAGCGTGCTGTTAGAGCGCCGAGCGAAGGTCGGAGGCTGCGTTTTTCGGGTTGGGTGATGGCTCCGGGACGAAGGAGAAATCATCGGTGGGTTCGGGAGATTTTGTCGCGTCGTTCGGTGATGCAATGGTCGCGTGTGGCTGATGATCGATCAGTTCGGGGCTGGCGATGGTGGCATCGGGTGCGACGGCTTGGAGTTCTTCAAATTTCCGGGCGGTGACCAGCACGCGTGATTCGAGCGAGCGCACGGCGGAGTTGTAATTTTCCACCGCATGTCCGAGCGAGCGTCCGAGTTTCACGAAATGCTCGGCGAGCTTGCCCAGGCGTTCGTGAAGGGTGCGTCCGAGTTTGGAAATTTCGCGCGCGTTTTCGGCGAGTGCTTCTTGGCGCCAGCCGTAGGCGACAGCGCGGAGCAGGGCGATGAGCGTGGTGGGCGTGGCGAGGATCACGCTTTTTTCCACGCCGTGTTCGATGAGGCCGGGGTCGTTTTGGAGTGCAGCCGAGAAGAAGGATTCGCTGGGGAGGAAGAGCACGGTGAACTCCGGCGCGTGAGCGAACTGATTGGTGTAGTTTTTCGAAGCGAGTTGCTGGATGTGCACGCGCACTTGGGCCGAGTGGCGGCGTAGGGCTTCATCGCGCGCCGTGTCGTCCGCCGCTTGGATCGCATCGAGGTAGGCCTCCATCGGGGTTTTCGAATCGACCACGATCGTCTTGCCGCCTGGCAGGTGGACGATGAGGTCGGGTCGGAGTTTTTTTCCTTCGTCGGTGGTAGTCGTGTGTTGGGTTTCGAAATCGCAATGTTCCTGCATGCCGGCGAGTTCGACCACGCGGCGGAGTTGGATTTCGCCCCATTGACCGCGGCCGGCGGGTTGGCGCAGCGCTTTGACGAGCGAGGAGGTTTCGCTTTGGAGCTTTTGGTTACCGTCGTTGAGGTGGCGGATTTGTGCGAGCAGGTCCGAGTAGGCGCCTTCGCGGGCTTTTTCGATTTCGCCGATGCGTGATTCGAATTTCCCGAGGGTGTCGGTGACTGGCTTGACCAAGCCCTCGATGGCGACCTTGCGTTTTTCGAGTTCGCCGCGGGCTTCTTCGCTTTGAGATGCGAGGGAGGCTTTGGCGAGTTGGAGAAATTGTTCGGAGCTTGTCTTGAGGGCATCGGCCGAGAGCGCCTTGAAAGTGTCGGAGAGTTTTGCTTCCGAGCGCTCGAGCAGGGCCTGCTTTTCGTGGGCGGCTTTGATTTCCGCATCGAGTTGGGCTTGGATTTTTGAAAGTTCGTTGCGGAAATCCTGCGCTTGTTTTTCGTGCGAGTTGGCCTCGGCGATGCATTGGGCGAGGCGTGAATCCAGTTCGCTGGCGCGGCGTTGCTCGGCGCTGAGTCGCTCGTTGGTGGCGGTAATTTGGCGTGATGCCAAGAGGTGGGAGATGAGCCAGCCGAGCAGGCATCCCGCGATCGCGAGGACGGCGTGAGGCAGGTAGTTGGCGATTTCGGGTGGCATGATGGCGGATTTCGCTTGCGGGCGGGGGCAGGCTCGGTTTCGTAGGGGGCGTCCGGGGACCATTTCTAGCTAACCGTTTCCCCGTACAAAGCAACGAAAACCGATCATTCATCATGCCACACACACTGCCCGAACTCGGATACGCCTATGACGCCCTCGAACCTCACATCGATGCCCGCACGATGGAGATTCACCACAGCAAGCATCATCAGGCCTACATCACCAATTTGAACAACGCCATCGCCGGCAAGCCGGAACTTGAAGACAAGTGGATCTGCAAGCTCATCGGTGATCTCGCATCCGTGCCGGAAGACATCCGCATGGTCGTGCGCAACAATGGCGGCGGTCATTGGAATCACAGCTTTTTCTGGAAGGTCATCGCGCCGGGTGGTGCCAAGGCACCTTCGGGTGATCTCGCTGCCGCGATCGACAAGGCATTCGGATCCTTCGATGCGTTCAAGGAAGCCTTCGCGAAGGCCGGTGCCACGCGCTTCGGATCCGGCTGGGCATGGCTCGTGAAAAAATCCGACGGCTCGCTCGCCGTTTGCTCGACCCCGAATCAGGATTGCCCGCTGATGGGTGAGTCGGTTGCCGGATGCTCCGGTGAGCCGCTCCTCGGTCTCGATGTTTGGGAGCACGCCTACTACCTCCACTATCAAAACCGCAGGCCGGATTACATCGGTGCCTTCTGGAATGTGGTGAACTGGGATGTCGTCGCCGCAAACTTTGCGGGTTAATCAAACTTAAAACAAAAGCGGCTGCGGGGGATACCCTGCAGCCGCTTTTTTTTGTGAGGGTGAATTACCAACTCACCTTCGCGCGGAAGACGCCAGTGAGGCCCGGTTCGTTTTGGCCGGAGCCGTGGATGCGATAGTCTTCGTCGGTGAGGTTCTCCGCGCCGCAGCTGAGGTCGAGGTGTTCGTTGACCTTCCATCCGGCATAGAGTGATGCGACGACATAGCCGGGTGTGCCGTTGGTGGGGATGCGTTCTTTGTCAGCTGCTTGGTCAGCATCGCTGGTGCGATCCTCGGTATCAGCGCCGAAGATGCGGCCTTCGACCCAGTATTTCGAATCCGGGTGTGTCCAACGCAGTGCGATCGAGCCGGTGAGCGGCAGAAGGTATTTCATGTATTTTTCGACCAAGGGTCCATCGATGTAAGATGGAGCTTCGACTTCACCCTCTTGCCATGAAGTGAAGCCGCTGAGGGTCCATTGCGGGTGGAAGCGCCATGCGCCTTCGACTTCGACGCCGTGAATGTAGCCATCGGCGGCGTTCTCATTGACGGTGTTTTTGTCATCCGGTTTGGTGATCGGCACCGGAGTAATCATCTGGTCGACCTCGGTATGGAAGAGTGAAACATCGAGCGAGGTGGTATCGGTGTGGTGGTGGGTGCCAATTTCCCAGGTGAGGAATTCCTCTGGTTCGAGTGAGGTCGAGCCTGCGGCTGCAGAGCCGGAATTTGAGACGATGTTGCCGGTCAGATCGTTGAGGTTGGGCGCACGAAATGCCTCGGATGCTCCTGCGTAAACACTCCATTGATCGTCGATTTTGTAGAGCGCGCGCAGTGAGCCGACGAGCGAGTCCCAATCGGCGGACGCGCTGGGTTGCTGAACGCCTTTGTTGTCGTAATAGCGTCCGAACGAGGCATCGGCATAGGTGTAGCGAAGTCCGCCGGTGATCTCGAGAGGCTCGGTGGCTTGCCATTCGTACTGGCTGTAGATGCCGAGTAGGTCGTAATTTGAGTCATCGCCGATGGGCAAAAGCTCGGAGTACTTGGTGCCGGCCTGGTTGTTCTTGCTTCCGGACGAATCGATCGAGTCGTGGTAGTAGTCCAATCCATAGATCAGATTGCCGGGGCCGATTTTTGATTCGAGCATCAGGTCGATGCCGGTGGTATCGAGGTCGATGTTGGATTCGCGCAGTGAGTCTTCCTTGGGGTTGCGATTTTGAAACTCCGAGTCGGCAGAGGTCTGGTAGGAGAGTGTGGCATTCCAGCGTTGAATGGCGGCGCTGTTGTCTGCGTTTTCACCTGCGTATCGCAGGTAGCTGAGACTTCTTTCCTGATCGTAGGTGTTGCTGGTCCACTCGCCTTTGGTGGTGACATGGTTGCCGTGGGTCCAGCCGGGGTTGTTGCGGGTACGGTGCCAACGCGAGATGTCATCCTGGTTCACTTGGCTGTGATAGAAAGTGAGTGTCGAGTCAGGGGTGACTGCCCAATCCGCACGCAGATCGAGGTCCTGTTCCGGGTAGCCGGTGCCGCGCATGCGTCCGACCGATGAGTCTTCGATGTCGCCAAAGTCTTTCGCGGAGAGCCCGAGCATGACGCCAAATTTTCCACCGATGCCGGTTTCTGTTTCAAGTCGCCCGATGTGGCTGCCTTGGCCATTGGCGCGGAACTCGTAGCTGGCGGATCCGGCTTGGTAAAATTCGCCTTCGGTGCGGTTTTTGAAATCGGATGATTTCGTGAAGGCGTTGAGTGTGCCGCCGATCGCGTCGGATCCGTAGAGTACGGAGCCTTGGTTTTTGATCAGCTCGAGGCGATCGAGAGAAAGCGCGTCGACGGTGTTCCAGTATTGGACTGCGCCGCTGCGCCATGAGGAGTTGTTGAGTCGAACGCCGTCGACGAGGAGGAGGTTTTGGCGGCCGGTGAAACCGCGGATGATCGGCGAACCGTGACCGTGAGCGGTTTTTTGAACGAGCACGCCGGGGGTGTATTGGAGTGCTTCTGGTAAGGTGCGGCGGCTGGTTTTGCGGATAAAATCGGCGTCGATGGTCGCCGTCGAGTAGGCTGTGTCGCTCGCGCTGCGGTTTGTGCGGGTGGCAGAAACGACCAGCGGGTCGAGTAGGTTTTGGGCGAGGGCGGGGGCGGCGCTGAGGAGGATGAGTGGGGTGATGGGTGATTTCATGAAAAGGTCGCCGATGGCGTGCGGGGAAATATGTTGTCGTGCTTGATTTCGACAAGATTTCATGGTGGATAAATTTTGACCAATGCTCCTCAAATCCGGCTGTAAAATGCCCATTGGAAATTGATTTCTCGACCAATCGCTGGGATTTTGGCATTTTTTCGCTGCTTCGAAGAATGGATAAAAATCAGCCATCTGTCGTTCGCGGCAAGTCGCTCGTCTTCTGGTTCGCAGCCGGAATGGGGGTGTTTTTCTTGCTGGGGTCGATGGTGCTGGTGGCGGTTTTTCATCGCATGACCCAGGTCGAGGAGGCGGTGGCGTTTGAGGCCTTGGGTCGGGCCAACGCGAATTTTTTGGATCAGACCCCACTGCCGCAGAGCGATCGGATGGCGGCGCAGTTGGGTCAGATCATGGGCGCGAGGGTGCGCTTTTCTAAAGTGGCTGAGCTGGCGGGCGATGAGCTTGCTGATGGCAAGGCGCGTTGGCGCGATGAGGAATTGCGGGTTGGGTTTCCGTTGCGTGGTGGCGGGCAGGTTTGGTTTGAGCGCATGGGTGGTGGATCGGTGCAGCGTCAGGTTTGGCGGCGTGCGGATGCCTGGGTGGTGTTGGGGTTGTTTTGGGGATTTGGTCTGGCGTTTGCGTGGTGGATTGGTCGAAGGGTGACAAGGCCCTTGGAAAAATTGGCGGCGTCGGTGTCCCGTGTCGGTGGAGATGTGCCGCTTGATGGATTGCCGGTCGGGCGGCCGGATGAGATCGGGCAGTTGGCGCGGGCGATGGTCGATACGCATGAGTCGTTGCGCAATGAGCGTGAGCGTCGAAAATTTGCCGAGCGCATGGCTTTGCTCGGGCGCATGGCGACGAGTCTGGCGCATGAGGTTCGCAATCCCGTGTCGGCGATCCGTTTGCATGCTGAGTTGCTCGATGGTGCGTCGGCCGATGAGGTGCGGGTCTCGGGAAATTTGATTGCGAGCGAGGCTGCGAGGATCGAGGGCTTGGTGTCGCAATGGATGCGCTATGCGAGGCCCGAGGCGATGGCGAAGAGCGAATTTGATGTGGTGGCATTGTTGCGTGAGGCTGCGCTCATCGTTGGCCCGCAAGCGACGCATGCGAAGGTCGCGCTGCGCGAGGTGGATTTTTCTGCGGCTGGTATTTCGTTAACCGGTGATCGTGCGCGTATGCTTCAAGTTATGCAGAATTTGTTGATCAATGCCGTTCAGAGCATGCCGCATGGTGGCGAGGTGCGGATGCGGGTGGATGCCGCGGGGCTTGAGATTGCTGACGATGGGCCCGGCTTTAGTGCGGCGGTGCTCGCGCGTTTTGGTGAGCCTTTTTATTCCGAGCGCGAGGGTGGAATGGGCCTTGGTTTGGCGGTGTCGAAGGAAATTATCGAAGCGCACGGTTGGCGCATCGAGCTCATCAATCGCAGTGGTGCGGTGGTGAAAATTCATTGGGTAAAGGAAATTTGAATCATGGCGGCGGCATCGATATTGATCATTGAAGACGAGCATGCATTGGGTGCAGCACTTTCCTTGGCGGTGCGGCGCATGGGTCATTTACCGACGCTGGTGGCAAGTGGCGGTGCAGGGCTTGAGGCCTTGCGGCGCGAGCGATTCGACGCGCTGGTGCTCGACATCGGCTTGCCCGACATGAGCGGACTTGCAGTGCTTGAGCGTTTGCGTGCGGAGGGATCGGATCTGCCGGTATTGATCGTCACCGCGCATGCGACATTGGATCATGCGATCGCATCGCAGAAATTGGGTGCAACGGATTACCTCATGAAGCCATTGGATTTGAGGCGATTTGAATCATCGCTTTCTGCCTTGGTCGCTCGAGGAATGGTGTTGGCCGATGTCGTGCAAGGCGAGGGTGCGGTGACCTTGATCGGTGCGGCACCCTGCATGCGTGATGTGTTTCTCGGCGTGGCGAGGGCTTGTGCGGGCGAGGGTCCGGTGATGATTCATGGCCCGAGCGGATCGGGGAAAACACTGGCGGCAAAGGTGATTCACGCCAATAGCGGTCGGTCTGGCAAGGAGTTGGCCTTGGTCGAGAGTTCGACCATTCGCAGCGTCGATGCTCTGCAAGCTTTGATCCTTGGGCGCGATGGAAGCGTCGTGTTGGAAGAGATCGGCGGCCTGTCGGGCGAGTTGCAATCATGCCTTGCCGGCATGATCGGCGATGCGGCGGTGAATGCATCCGCGAGGTTGATCGTCACCAGTGGCATGGATCCGCGCGATGCCGTTGAGCGTGGGCTGATGCGTGAGGATTTGTTTTATGCCTTGAGTGCCTTGACGATTCCGATGCCGCCCTTGTGCGAACGATCAGGCGACATTCCGGCCTTGAGTCAATTTGTGCTAGGGCTGCGGCATGAATCGGCTGCGCCAGTATCGATCACGGCGCCGGCCTTGTGTGCGATGCAGGCCTATTCGTGGCCGGGCAATGTGCGTGAGTTGCGTCATACGCTGGATCATGCCTTGGCGATGAGCCGCGGCGGGCCGGTGTTTGCCGCGCATTTACCGCCGCATGTGGCAGCGGCATTGCAGGATTCGAGTGGGCATGCCGCATCAGGCGAGCTTGAAGCGGCGATCGGCCGCTGGCTCGACGCGCAGTTGTCGCTGACGCCGGAGTCATCATGGAATCATGATGATTTGATGGACGGCATTGAAGCGGTGGCCTTGAAGCATTTGCTCGGGCGATTTGAAATGCGCCCAACGCGCATGGCTGCGGCCTTGCGGATGAACCGCGCTACCTTGCGGCAGAAATTGCGGAGGCTCGGGATCGAGCGGGGGAAGGAGCTCTAAGAGTTAAAGGTTATTGGTTATAAGTTGCAGGAAATCTATCGATACTAGCCCGCAAATGAGGGCTTGTTTATCCATGTAAATCACTTCGCCTCGGAGAGCAGGGCTTCGGCTGTGATTTCGGCGAAGGATCCTGGTGCACCGAAGTAGTGGATTTTGCGTTCGCCATCGAGGATCAGGACCTGTGGCAGGATGTTGATCCGGTATTCGTGGGCGAGTTTCATTTCCGGATCGGAGAAATTTTTCCAGTTGGTGACTTGGTCGGCCTCGAGTGTGCGGAGCTTGGCGAGCGGGTCGTGGTTCACTCCGACGACGGTGAAGGGACGGTCTTTGAATTTGCGCAGCGTGTTGTTGGTGATTTCGAGAACGCGATCGGATTCGGGCATCTCGCTGTTCCAGAAAATGAGCATGGTGACTTTGCCTTTGGTCGATTCGAGCGTGAGGGGTCGGCCTGCGGCGTCGGTGCCGGTAAGGTTGGGGGCGATGCGGCCTTTGGTGAGGTTGCGGATGATGTAGAGTTCGTCCTCGGCGATTTGGGCGACAGCGGTTTCGCCGATTTTCACATCGGAGCTTTGGATGATGGCTTTGCGCAGGTAGGTGAGGCGTTTGCGCATGGGTTCGGCATCATCGCCGAGGGATTTGATCACGAGTGCGGCGGCGAGTGCGGCGACCCCTTGGATTTTTGGATCGGGGTGATTTGTTTGGATTTTTTCGAGGATCGAGAGGGTGCCCGGGTCTTGGTTGCGAGCGAGGGCCATGCACATCGGCGCGAGGTTCGGGCTTTGCATGTGATAGGTGGCGACGGCCTTGCGGATGGCGGCGCTTTCCTGTGCGAAGGCGGGGGTCACTGAGCCATCGGCATTAGTGACGGTGAGTGAGCGGGTGAGGTTGAGCAGCCATGCGGCGGGCTCGACTGTCCAGTCTTCGCTGAGCGAGGGGCTGATCACTTGCCACATTAGGCGGGCGTAGCGGAGTGGGTCGGGCCGTGAGGCGAGCGCCGCAGACTTAGCCTCGGGCGTGGTGGCAGCACGGTTGACGAGCGTCCAACTTTCCGCAGCCGATTCCCATGATTTCTTGATGCGATCGGCATCGGCGGGGGACGCGGTGGATTCCGCGACGAGCAGCAGAGAAAGGGCAGGGATCAGGCCGTGAAGGAGTTTCATGGATGAGAGTTAAAAGTTTCCGGCGGGTGGATGGAATACGAAAAATGTAAGGCGTGTCGGGCGAGGTCATGTGCCTCCTGTTCATTATCAGCAATCTGGCTGATTTCCTGCCATGTTCGCGAGTCAGGTTTCGCAGCTGCATATGTGCGGAAAAAATGCTCATCGTCGATTCGGTGGGTGGTTTGCATGAAATCAATATGGATTTTGACGGATGTCTTTCAAGTGAGGAAACAGTGTGGCCCGCGCATAGTTGAATCATGCTAGGTGGTTCTGACTTTGGTTATCAGCGGAGTTCTGCTGATAATGTGGCGGCGGTTTTCAACCGCCATGCCTCGTATGGAAAAGATGGGCTTGGCGGTTGAAAACCGCCGCCACAGTGGGTGCCTCACTAGAGGCACTCGCAGAATTTGCTCGCGGCGTGACGGGCCCATTGGTCGGCGGCGACGACGGCCTCGAGGGATGAAGAGGCTTGGACTTCGTGGTTTTGCATGACGCTGGCGACGCATTGCCAGATGCCGGGAAAGGGGATTTTTTCGGCGCGAAAGGCATCGACGGCGACTTCGTTTGCAGCGTTGTAGACGGCAGGCAGGGTGCCGCCGGTGAGACCGGCCTTGCGGGCGAGGTCGAGTGCCGGGAAGTCATCCGTGCGCGGCGCTTCGAATTCGAGTTTCGCAAGGCTGGGAAAATCGAGTGGCGCGAGAGTGCCCTTGATGCGATCGGGCCAGGTGAGCGCGTATTGGATCGGGAATCCCATGTCGGTGCGGCTGAGTTGCGCGAGGACCGAGCCATCGACGAATTCGACCATCGAGTGAATGATGCTTTGCGGGTGCACGACCACATCGATGCGATCCATGCCGATGCCAAACAGCCAGCGGGCTTCGATCATTTCGAGGCCCTTGTTGAAGAGCGTGGCTGAGTCGATGGTGATCTTCGGGCCCATGTTCCAGGTCGGGTGGCAGAGCGCTTGCTCGGGAGTCACCTTGGCGAGTTCGTTTGCGGGCAATTGGCGGAAGGGGCCGCCGGACGCGGTGAGGATGAGTCGTGAAACTTCCGCGTTGCGCGCATGTTGGCCGTTGAGGCATTGGAAAATGGCGTTGTGCTCGCTATCGACCGGAAGGAGTTGCACGCCTTTTTCCTCGGCGGCGCGGGTGATCACTTCGCCGGCCATCACGAGGATTTCTTTCGAGGCGATGGCGAGGTCCTTGCCGGCGTTGATTGCGGCGAGGGCGGGGAAAAGTCCGGCCGTGCCGACGATTGAAACCAGCACGATGTCGGTCTCGGCGAGTGTAGCCACTTCGATAATGCCATCGGGGCCGGTGTGGATTTTTACGCCATCGGGCAAAAGCGCGCGGAGGGCAGCTTCTTGGGAAGCATCGTGAATGGCCACATGGCGCACGCCGGTTTCGCGGGCTTGGGCGGCGAGTTTTTCGATGTTGTTGCCAGCAGCGAGGGCGACGATCTCGATGCGGTCGGGCATCGCGCGAGCGACATTCAGTGTCGTGGTGCCGATCGAGCCGGTGGAACCGAGCAGCGCGACGCGTCGTTTGCGGGGTGGGATCATGCGCCGCGCAGGATGAACCATTTCATGTAGAAATACAACGCCGGGGCGGTGAAACAGATGCTGTCGATGAGGTCGAGGGATCCGCCGATGCCAGGGAGCATGCGGCCCGAGTCCTTCGCATCGAGCGCGCGTTTGATCACGCTTTCGGCGAGGTCGCCGATCACCGCGAGAAGGCAAAGGATGAGGCCGAGGATGGCGATGTGGATCTTGGAGGTGAAGAACGAGTATTCCTGCGGGAAGGCAAAATAGAGTCCGAAGGCCGCGAGTTGGGCAAAGATCAGTGCGCCGACGAAGCCCTCCCAGGTTTTTCCGGGGCTGACATGTGAGATCATTTTGTGGCGCCCGAAAATCGAGCCGGTGATGTAGGCGCCCATGTCGGTGAATTTCGTCACCGCGATGAGCCAGAGCAGAAGGAAAGAGCCGTGGATGCCGATGGTGCCGGGGTTGGCGGTTTCGGTCGGGAAGAGAAAGATCACCCGCGCGGTGAAATTGAAGAGGATGACGATGTAGGCAAAGCCCGTGACATTGGCGGCGACGGCGAGCAGCGATTCCACGCCGCGCACCTGATACTTCAGCTGGAGCGTGAAGGATCCGAGGATTGCGATGAAGATTGCAAGCGAGTCGAGCCAGTAGGGTGCGCTGTGTCCGGAGAGGAAAAAGCCGTGCAGGACGCCGCAGTACGCGAGGGCCATGAGGATGCCGAAGCGCGGGAAGCATTTCACACCGGCACCGCGCAGCATGCGGAAGTACTCGATGGTGCCGATCAGCACGAGCAGGCCGATCAGGCCGAGGTAGGCCCATGACCAGCGACTGGCGAAGATGACCGATACCGTGACCCAGAGAAAGAGGGTGCTGGCGGTTCTTCGCGCGAAGACGATGAGTTTTGAGGCGGGAGAGGGCGGCTTTGGGGCGTCCATTTCTATGTGCATCCAATCCGACTGGGACGCGTGTGGCAACTCAATCTGAAAATTTGCCGCAACCTTTTGTGCGTAATGGGGTTTCACTGATGAGGCTGAAATCGGAATTCCGTTTTTAACCGCAACCACAAGAACAATCATGAAAACAAAACTGATGATGACCATGGGTGCGCTGTTAGGCACCGTGTTGATGGCCGGCGCGCAAGGTGCCGGAGAAAAACCGAGGGGTGAGGGCAAGCCACCGGGCGGGCGTCCGCAGGGTCCGCCTCCGCACTTGTTGGAGAAATTCGACAAGGACAAGGATGGCAAGCTGTCTCCCGAAGAACGCGAGGCGATGAAGGCCGAGCGCGAAAAAGCGACGGAAGAGCAACGCAAGGTGATGCTCGAGAAGTTTGATGCCGACAAGGACGGCAAGATCAGCCCCGAAGAGCGGGAGGCAATCAAGGCCAACCGTCAGAAGGAAATGGAAGAGCGTCGCAAGGCGGATTTCGAAAAGTTCGACGCCGACAAGGACGGCAACTTGAGCTACGAGGAATTTGTCAAATTGGGCGAGCATCATCGTGCAGAGATGATGAAGAGGCTGAAGCAAGGTGGTCCGCAGCGCGCAGGTGGTCCGAGGCCTCCGGGTGGTCCTGCAAGCGGCGATGGTCCGCTGCCGGCACCAGCAGAGTGATCTTCGGACACTTGCGCAAGCCGCGGGCGGGGGTAAACCTGACCGCGGTTTTTTTGTGTGCCGAGGTCGGGCTTGCGCCCCTGCGGCTTGGTCGGTATGGATCTGCGCACGATGACCCTTGATCCGGACCAGCATGCATCTCTCGGCGGGATGTATTCCGACTACTTTCTTGATTACGCCAGTTATGTGATTCTTGAGCGGGCGGTTCCGCATTTGAATGACGGCCTCAAGCCCGTGCAGCGCCGGATCCTTCACGCGATGGAGGAGCTCGATGATGGCCGCTACAACAAGGTCGCCGGGATCGTGGGCAACACGATGAATTATCACCCGCACGGTGATCAGTCGATCGGTGCGGCCATCGTGCAGCTGGGGCAAAAGGATTTGC
The DNA here is from genome assembly GCA_947462835.1 of Akkermansiaceae bacterium. GTDB lineage: Bacteria > Verrucomicrobiota > Verrucomicrobiia > Verrucomicrobiales > Akkermansiaceae > Luteolibacter. Next base: position 1,582 of record CANHQM010000015.1, on the reverse strand, counting down.
TCATCGATACTCAGGGAAACTGGGGCAACACCCTCACTGGTGATGGGGCCGCGGCCCCGCGATACATTGAGGCGCGCCTGACGAAATTTGCGCTCGATGTCGTCTTCAACCCCAAGACCACGCGTTGGCTGTCGAGTTACGATGGTCGGCGCAAGGAGCCGGACACCCTGCCGGTGAAATTTCCGCTGCTGCTCGCGCAAGGGGTCGAGGGCATTGCCGTCGGGCTTGCCTGCAAGGTGCTGCCGCACAATTTCAACGAGCTCATTGAGGCTTCGATCGCTGTGTTGCGCAATGAGCCGGTGAGCCTGCTGCCGGATTTCCCGACGGGTGGCATCATGGACGCCTCGGATTACCGCGACGGATTGCGTGGCGGTAAGGTGCGTGTGCGCGCGCGGATCGCCACCGACAAAAAAGGCCTTTTGCGGATCACCGAAATTCCCTTTGGCACGACCACTGGCGCGCTGATGGATTCGATCGTCGCGGCGGCGGACAAGGGCAAGATCAAGATCGCAAGGATCGAGGACAACACCGCGGCCGATGCCGACATCCTCGTGCATTTACCAGCCGGCGCGGATCCTGAGACCACGCGCGATGCCTTGTTTGCGTTCAGCGACTGTGAGCTCACGATTTCGCCCAACTCCTGCGTGATTGTCGATGGCAAGCCGCAGTTCATGGCGGTGAGCGACATCCTGCGCCGGGCGACCCACAACACGCGCGAGTTGCTCAAGTTGGAGCTTGAGATCAAGCTCGGTGAGCTCGGAGAAAAATGGCATTTCAGCTCGCTGGAGAAAATTTTCATCGAGAACCGCATCTATCGCGACATCGAGGAATGCGAGACATGGGAAGCGGTGATCAAGGCGATCGATAGCGGCCTCAAGCCGTTCAAGAAACTTCTCAAACGCGAAGTGACCGAGGATGACATCGTGCGTTTGACCGAGATTAAAATCAAACGGATCTCGAAGTTCGATTCGTTCAAGGCCGATGAGGAGATCAAGGGCTTGGAAAAGGCGATGGCCGAGACGGACAAGAACCTGCGCAACCTCACGAAATTCACGATCAAGTGGTACGAAGATCTTGGCAAAAAATACGGCAAGGGCCGTGAGCGCAGGACTGAGATTGCGTCGTTTGAAAGGGTCGACCGCATGCAGGTGGTGGCCGCAACCGAGACGCTCTATGTCGATACCAAGAATGGCTTTGCCGGCTATGGTTTGAAGAAAGATGGCGAGCCTGTCGAAAAATGTTCGAAGCTCGATGATGTCATTTCCTTCACCCAAGACGGCAAGATGCGGGTGGTGAAGGTGGCTGATAAAGTTTTCGTGGGGCAGAAGCCGCTGCGTGTGACGGTGTTCCGCAAGGATGAGGATTTGATTTATTCGATGATCTACCGCGATGGGCGTGATGGCCCTTTGATGGCCAAGCGTTTCACCGTCGGTGGGATCACTCGCGACAAGGAATATGACCTCACGAAGGGCAAGGCCGGGACGCGGGTGGTTTATTTTGCGGTTCACAAAACCAATGAGGAAAGTGCGGCGCAGATGCTGCTGGTGCACCTCAAGCCGGCGCTGCGCATGCGCAACCTGAT
>CANHQM010000014.1 GCA_947462835.1 Akkermansiaceae bacterium | reverse complement strand
CGAGCTTTTGAAGCGCCTCTCCGCAATCCAGACCGAGGCCTTCGTAGCCACGGTGGCGAAGGAATTGTTCGATGCCCGCAAGGCAGGAAACGCGGCCCTCGTGACCGAAATCCATGCCCGCTTCACTTACCGCATGCACGACTTGAGTGAGTTCATGAAGACCGTGCTGCAGCGCTTCACGCGGTGGTTCAATCGCACTCACAACCGCAGCGGCACCCTTTGGGAAGAGCGCTACAAAAGCGTGATCGTCGAAAGCGGCATCGCGGCACGGACGATGGCAGCGTACATTGATCTCAATCCGGTGCGTGCCGGCATGGTATCCGACCCGGCGGAATATCGCTGGAGCAGCTATGGCGAGGCGGTGGGAGGCGGGCCAAAGGGCAATGGCAAGAAAGCTCGCGAAGGGTTGGTGCGTGCCTGCATGAGCCATCAGGGCGCGGGTTTTGAGGCGGATCGATGGAAAGAAATCTCGCGCATCTATCGGCGGGCGATGGGGCTTGCGTTGGGTCGTAAGAATGGAAAGGCCACTATCGAAAAAGGCGTGGTGAGGCCGCAGATGAACACGGCGGAAGCTTTGGAAGCGAAGGAAAACGGCACGGTGTTACCCGACCTTGGCATGGCGGCAATGCTGCGCTGTCGAGTGCGCTACTTCACCGATGGCGCAGTGATTGGCAGCAAAGCATTTGTCAACGAAGCCTTCGCCGGTGCGAGAGAGCGCTTCAGCCCGCGGCGCAAAGACGGCGCACGAAAATTGAGAGGCAGTGCGCGCCCCGCATCCGGCGTCCTATGGAGTGCCCGGGATTTGCGATTGCGTGTTTGAGTTTGGGATTGTGGTTGAATTTTTCTCAATCGCAAAAGCGTTCGTTCCATGTGTCCTGCAAGGCTGATTGCAGTTGCAGGTGGGCGTAATGCAAGCGCGAGCGGATCGTTCCTTCGGAGGTGTTGAGCGTGCGGGCAATTTCGCCATGCGACATGCCTTGGAGGTCGAACATCGTCACGACGCGGCGGTGGGCATCGGTGAGTTTTTTGAAAGCTTCGTTGAGGCGTGCGCGGAGTTCGCGAACGATCGTTTGGCGTTCCGGATTGACGCGATGGCTGGGATCGACGAGAGCCGGATCGCAGCCGTCGTTGGAAACGACTTCCTGAAGGCTGATGCCTGAGCGGCGTTTCCGTTTGCGCAGGAAATTGAGCGTGTGGTTTACGGCGATCTGGTGGATCCAGGTGTGAAAGCTCGAGTGGCCGCGAAAGCTGCGAATGGAGCGAAATGCGCGCGAATAGACTTCTTGTAGGATGTCGTGACTGTCCTCGTGGTGCGAGGTCATGTGGTGGACAAGGCCGTAGAGGCGTGAGTGGTGTTTTTCGATGAGTGAGTCGAAGGCGCGGGTGTCTCCGTTTTGGGCGAGTTCGACGAGTTCTTGATCGGGGTCGTTGGTGATGTGGTGCATGTCAATCGGGGGGAAGGTCCGATTGTGGCAAATGATTGGCACTTCGTGACCTACGCGAGAGCGTGGCGAATTTGGTCTTGGCCAGGTGGCAGGGTGTGTGATTGGGTCGCTCCACGAGCCATGGCCAAGCACACCGCAAATTCCGACTACGAAGACAACGACAGCGAACCGATCCGCCTTGCGCCCGGTGACGAGGTGCGGGTCGGTGCGGCCGACCGGACATGGCCCGGCTGGGTTTGGGCCAGCGATTCTGTAGGCAATGATGGTTACATTCCCGAGGAAATTCTCAAGCCGCTCGGCGATGGACGCTTCTCGGTGATCGAGGCATTTGACCCCACGGTTTTGAAAATCCGGCGTGGCGACTCCTTGGAATCGCTGCGTCAGATTCATGGTTGGCACTGGTGCCGAAACGAAAGCGGCGCGGAAGGCTGGGTGGCGGGGTACCTGCTCAGGCCGGCCTGAAATGGCGGCGGATCTCGCCGATTTTCTCGGATTTTCCTTGCCAGCGGCTGGCGCTGACCCTATCACGCGCGTCCCTTTTGCGCCGCAAAGCAACCAAAGAAGACCAGAGGGAACACCCAATGCGGCGGGTCTTCGAGAATCGCCCGACCTGATTCAAGGCGGGAAACCAAACATCAAATGATCAACGAACTCATCAACGACATGGTGGACGCAGGCGTCCACTACGGACACCAGACGAAAAAGTGGAACCCACGCATGAAGCCCTTCCTCATGAAGGACAAAGGCGGGATCTACATCATCAACCTCGAGAAAACCGTCCAGCAGCTCGACAAAGCCGCGGCATTTCTCGGTGACCTCACCGGCAAGGGCAAGAAGGTCCTTTTCGTTGGCTGCAAGCGCCAGGCGCAGGACGCGATCCGCGAAGCTGCCGAGGCGACCGGCCAATATTATGTCAATCACCGCTGGCTCGGTGGCATGCTCACCAACAGCACGACCGTGCGCAAATCGGTGGAGCGTCTCAAGTATCTTGAAAACATCGAGAAGCAGCCTGAATTCAAGGCCATGTCGAAGAAGGAGCTCGCCGCTCTCGGCCGCGAGCGTGAAAAGCTTCTGCGCAACCTCCGTGGCGTGCGCGATATGGACAAGAAGCCTGATGCCGTGGTGATCGTGGACTCCGCCCGCGAGACCATCGCCGTAGCCGAGGCCCGCCGCCTTGGGATTCCGATCGTTGCGCTGGTCGACACCAACGCCGATCCGGCCCTCGTTCAATATCCGATCCCTGGCAATGACGACGCGATCCGTTCGATCCGCATCATTCTCCAGAATCTCGTCGATGCCATGGTGACCTCCCGCAAGGGTTGATCCTTGGTGTTTTACGAAACAACAACCTTATATAAATTTCACACATGATTACTGCTGCAATTGTCAAAGAACTCCGCGACAAGACCAATGCCGGGATGATGGACTGCAAGAAGGTCCTCACCGAAACTAACGGCGATCTTGAAGCCTCCATCAAGCTGCTCCGCGAGCGCGGCATCGCCAAGGCCGGTGCCAAGGCTGACCGCGCCGCCAACGAGGGCATCATCACCGCCCGCGTCGCTGCGAATGGTGCTTCGGGCATCTTGCTCGAGGTCAACTGCGAGACCGACTTCGTTTCGAAGAACGAAAACTTCCAGGCCTTCGTCAACCAGATCGCCGATGCCCTTGAGTCCGCCAACGCGGCCGACCACGCTGCGGCGCTGGCGGTTTCGATGGGCGAGTACAGCATCGAGGACACCGTGAAGGCCAAGGTCGTGGAAGTGGGTGAAAACCTCCAGTTCCGCAAGTACGTGCGTTTTGATGCCGCTTCCGGTGGTGTGATTTCCTTTTACATCCACCCTCCGGGCAAGGTTGGCGTGCTCATCGAAGTGGGCACCACCAAGCCCGAGTCGGCGAAGAGCGATGCCTTCCGCGACATGGTCAAGGACCTCACCTTGCACATCGCCGCCTGCGCACCCAAGGGTCTGTCGCGCAACGACATCCCTGAGTCGGTCGTCGAGGCCGAGAAGGAAATCTTCCGCGCGCGCCTTGCCGACAGCGGCAAGCCGGCAAACATCATCGAGAACATCCTCAAGGGTCAGGTCGGCAAGTTCTATGCCGAGAGCTGCTTCCTTGAGCAGGCATTCGTGAAGGACGACAAGGTCACCGTCACGCAATTCCTCGAAGCCAAGGGCAAGGAGCTCGGCGACACCTTCACGGTGACCCGCTTCGTGCGCTTCGGTCTCGGCGAATAAGTCGAACCATTCAAAACAAACGCCCGACTTCGAAAAGGAGTCGGGCGTTTTTTTGTTTTTGAAATCGGAGAGATCAGATCGTCATCGCGTGGAAGCCGCCATCGACGATCATTTCGGTGCCCGTAATGAATGAGCCGGCTTTGGATGAGGCGAGGAGGAGTGTGGCGCCGATTAGTTCCTCGGCATTGCCGAAGCGTGAGGCGGGGGTTTGGCGCAGGATGTCGAGGACGCGGGATTCGTCGAGCACCTTGCGGTTTTGTTCGGCAGGGAAGAACCCTGGCACGAGTGTGTTGACGCGGATGTCCTTGTCGGCCCATTCGCGGGCGAGGTTGCGGGTGAGGTTGTGGACGGCGGCTTTGGAGGCCGAGTAGGTGAAGACGCGCGAGAGCGGGTTGAGGCCGGAGATGGAGCCGAGATTGATGATTGATGCCGGTTGGGTTTGATCGAGGAAATATCGGCCGAAGACTTGGCAGGCACGGAAGATGGCGGTGAGGTTGGTATCGATGATGCGTTGGTATTCGTCTTCCGGAATGTCGAGAAATGGAGTGGGCGAATTGGTGCCTGCGCCGTTGATGAGGATATCAACTTTGCCCGAGCGTTCGAGGACCGTGTCGAGCAGGTGGTGGAGCGAATCGCGCGAGGTGACATCGACCGGGACGAAGTATCCTTCGCCGCCGAACGATTCGATTTCGTCGAGGCGTTTCTCGGCTTTTTCGGGGATGCGGCCACCGAGCACGACTTCCGCGCCGGCGCGTGCGAGGCCGACGGCCATGGTGCCGCAAAGTTCTCCCGTGCCACCGATGATCACAGCGGTTTTGCCAGTAAGCCCGAAGAGATCCTTGAGGTATGATGCGGTCTGCATGGCTGCAATTTTTACAGGAATGAAGAACCTGCCAAGCATGGAAAACGGGCATCTTGCTTTTGGTTGGAGGCTTCGGTTTTCCATTGCAAGCGGCCGTTTTACCGGGGATAGTCGGCGTGCATACGCATGTCGTTTTTCATGAGCGGAATGGCTAAGGTTTTTGTTTCAATCGCATGGATGGCTTTGATGCCGGCCATGCAGGCGGCTGCGGCCGAAGAGCAGGCGGCAAAAATTGAGACCCCTGCGCCGCAGCCAGCTGCCAGTGATGAAGCGGTCGATCCCGATGACGCGCAGGCGGCGGAGAATGCCGATGCGGCCAAGGCGGCTGTCGCAAAACCGGTGAGCCCGGAGTTGGTGCGTGTGTATGGCTGGCGCGAGGACATCGAGATCAAGGGCTTTCCCGGCAAGCTGCAGGCGAAGCTCGATTCGGGCGCGTTGACGAGTTCGATTCACGCCGAGGAAAAGGAATTCTTCGAGCGCGACGGCAAGAAGTGGGTGCGTTTTTTGGTCAAGGACAACCGCAAGGATAAAACCATCAGCGGTCGACTTGAGGCGCCAATGGTGCGGGTTGCGAAGATCAAGGAGCCGGGCGGCGTGTCAGTGGCGCGCGAGGTGGTGCTTTTGTCGTTCCGTTTGGGTGACAGGAAATTTCGCGGTGAGTTCACCCTCAACAACCGTGGTAACATGCTTTCGCCGGTATTGATCGGTCGTAGCATCATCAGGGATCTTGGTTGGGTGGATGTGTCGCGCACTCACCTGGCTGATCAAAACATCCTTCGCTGAACCACCATGAATAACCCATGAAATCGGAGTGGAAATTTCCGATGCTGGTGCTGGCGCTTATCTGTCTGGGTGGCGGTTTGGCTGCTTACAAGTCCTTGCGCCTTGGTGTGCCGTTTTGGATGGGCGAGCAGAGTTATGATTGGCAGATCGAGGCAAGGGTTTCGTTTCTCGCCAATGGTGAGAGGGTGAAAGCAAGGTTGGCTCTGCCTCCGGCAGCGGCATCGAAGGATGCGGGTCAGGAATCCGGCTCGCTTGGATACCATTACAACATCGAGCGCGATGGTGATGAGAGCGATGCGGTGTGGTCGGCGGAAAACCGCGAGGGTGGGCAGGCCTTGTATTTCCGCGTGCGTTTGCCCGAGTCGATTGAAAGCGGCGCGGAGCCGGTGCCGGGCAAGGCAGAGGTCGATGGAGCGACGATCATTCAAGGGCCTGCGGGTGAGGCAGCGCGTGCCATTGTGGCGCGGCTCAAGTCGATCAGCTCCGATCCGGATTCGCTCTTTGTCGCGTTGTTTGAACAGATCAACGACGAGCAAAAACCGCAGGAGTTTGTGCTTTTGAAAAAGCACTATGCCAAAGAGTTCATGGGCAACCCGATGATACGGATGGGCATCGACTTGCTTGAGATGGCGGGTGTGCCGGCAAGGATGGCTTATGGGGTGAGCTTGAACGAGGATCGGGGGAGTCAGGCGCCGCTGCCGATGGTCGAGTACTTTGATGGTGCGGCATGGAAGGTGCGGGATCCGGCCGAGCCGGGTGTGGTGCCCAATGCCCGCAGTGTCTTTGTGTGGCATCGAGGTGAGGGGCCTTTGCTCGATGTGAATGGTGGTGAAAATTCGCGCGTTACTTTCACGGTCGTGAAGGATCGCATCCCGCTTGCCAGTCTTACCGACCTGCGCGAGTCGCCGCTTTTGGTTGCCACGATCCTTGGCTTGCCGCTCTCCGAGCGCGCGGTGTTTCGCTACATCGTACTGATTCCCTTGGGCGCGTTTGTGGTGGTGGTGATGAGAAACTTGGTCGGTATGGCCACGCTGGGAACTTTCATGCCGGTGCTATTGGCCTTGGCGTTTTTGCAAATTCCGCTTGGGCGTGGCTTGGTGATGTTTGGGGTTTTGATCGGTGTGGGCGTGTGGCTGCGATTCATGCTTTCGAGGCTCAACCTCTTGGTCGTTCCCCGCGTGGCGGCCTGTGTGGTGATTGTCACTTTGCTGATGATGCTGATGAGTGTCGTCAGCTATCGACTCGGAATGACCGGTGGCGTGCAGATCACGCTATTTCCGATGATCATTCTCGCGTGGACGATCGAACGGATGTCGTTGATCTGGGAGGAGGAGGGAAGGCGCAGCGCGTTGGTGCAGGTCGGCGGTTCGTTGGTGGTGGCGGTGTTGGCATATCTTTTCATGCGCATGGGGCAGATTCAGCATTGGGCGTTTTATTTCCCCGAGTTGCTGCTCGTGTTGCTTGCGGGCATTTTGATGATCGGGCGTTACACCGGTTACCGGATTTCCGAGTTGTTCCGATTCCGAACTTTTGCCGGAGGCTGATCGAACCATGCAATCGGCAATGAGTGAAATTCCTGCGCCGTGGTGGCATCGCTGGCTGATGACGCCGCGTGAGCTGCGCGAGCAGGGAGTGGTCGGCATCAACATGCGCAATGCGCGCTATCTTTTGCCGAACAATCCGCGGCGGCTTTATCGTCTGGTGGATGACAAATTGCAGACCAAGGCCTTGGCTGAAGAGCGTGGCTTATCGGTGCCAAAGACCTATGCCGTGATTCGGGCGCCGCACGATGTGGCCGGGCTCGAAGCTGCGCTCAAGGATCATGAATCATTTGTGATCAAGCCCGCTTGCGGATCGGGTGGTCGGGGCGTGTTGGTCATTGATCGGCGCGAGGGAGGTAAATATTTCAAACCAAGTGGTGCGGCATTGAGCGGTGCCGAGCTGCGTCATCACGCGTCGAACATTCTTGGTGGGCTGTACAGTCTCGGCGGCCAGCGTGATGTGGCCTTGGTTGAATACCGAGTGAAGCCTGCGGGCTTGCTCACGGCGATTAGCTATCAAGGGGCGCCTGATATCCGAATCGTGTTGCTTCACGGCTACCCTGTGATGGCGATGCTGAGGGCGGCGACGAAGGAGTCTGACGGTCGGGCAAATTTGCATCAGGGTGCATTGGGTATCGGCATTGACCTTGCGAGTGGTCGCACAATCCGTGTGGTCCATCATGGAAAAGTGACGGACATGCATCCGGATCTGAAGGTGCCCTTGCTTGGGATTCAGTTGCCGGAATGGGAGAGGATTTTGGACATTGCGGTGACCTGCCAGGAGATGACCGGCTTGGGTTATCTTGGTGTGGATCTCATGATCGATGAGGACCTTGGGCCGCTGATGATCGAGGTCAATGCCCGGCCGGGCCTGGCGATTCAGATGGCGAATGGCGTGGGATTGTTGCGGCGGCTTGAGCCGGTGGTCGCGCAGCACAAGTCGCATCCGGGCCTTGGGAGTGTGGAGAAAATCGCATTTTCGCGCGAGCAATTCAGGGCCTGAGATTTCACTCATGCCGCGATCGCGGTCGTGTGGCGTGATAATTTGGATTGATGAGTAGTCCTGATGTCTGGATTCTGCACACGCAATCCACCAATCATCATGTCACGCCCCGTCACACTCTTCACCGGCCAGTGGGCCGACCTTTCGCTCGAGAAACTTGCCGCGCTTGCCTACGAGATGGGCTACGACGGTTTGGAGCTGGCCTGTTGGGGGGATCACTTTGATGTCGATGCGGCGGCGTCGAGCAAATCGTATGTGCGCGAGAAGTGGGAGCTGATTGCGGATCACGGGCTGACCTGTCATGCGATTTCAAATCACCTTGTCGGTCAGGCCGTGTGTGATCCGATCGACTTGAGGCACAAGGCGATTTTGCCTGCGGATGTTTGGGGTGATGGTGATGCAGAAGGTGTGCGCAAACGTGCGGCCAAGAAAATGATCACGACCGCCAAGGCGGCGCGGGCGTTTTTTGATGCGAGGCCTTTGGGTGATGACGCGGTCATTCCGGCAGTGGTCAACGGCTTCACTGGTTCGTCGATCTGGCATTCGATTTATGCGTTTCCGCCGACTTCGCAGGAATATTACGACAAGGGCTACAAGGACTTTGCCAAGCGTTGGCTGCCGATCCTTGATGCCTTTGAAAAAGCGAATGTGAATTTCGCGCTCGAGGTGCATCCGACCGAAATTGCCTTTGATATCGCATCGGCCAAACGCGCGCTCGAGGCGGTGGGGCATCACAGGCGGTTTGGCTTCAACTACGATCCCTCGCATCTCGGCTACCAAGGGGTGGATTATGTGAAATTCATCCGCGAGTTCGCCGAGCGCATTTATCATGTGCACATCAAGGATGTGTGGTGGGGGCACGGCGATGGCACCGTGGGTGTTTTTGGCGGTCATACCAACTTCGGTGATGCCCGCCGCTTCTGGGACTTCCGTTCACCTGGTCGCGGTGACATTGAGTTTGAAGACATCATCGTTGCGCTCAATGACATCGGCTACGGTGGTCCGCTCTCGGTCGAGTGGGAGGACATCCGCATGGATCGTGTGCACGGCGGTGCTGAAGCTGCTTCCTTTGTGCGCAGTCTCGATTTTCCGGTCAGCGGTGTGGCCTTCGATGCCGCCTTCGACAAATCGAATCACGGCTGATTTATCGGCGGCACTTTAGTTGACGAGAGGCGGAAGCAGGCTCGCTTCCTCTTCGATTGGTTCTTCCGAAGTCGTGGCGATTTGCTCTTCGTTGATGGGCAGCGGGCGGAATGATTCCGAGTGGGTATCGACACGGAATTCCAGCTGCATGAGGTCGCGGTTCAATTCGGCAAGCTGATCGCGCAGGGTTTCATTACTTTTTCCGAGGCGTTGGATTTCGGCGATGAGTGAGTCGAGGGTCTTTTTGTCGATGCTGACGGACTCGTCATCGGGTGGAGCTTGTTCTGGTTTGGCTACGACGGCGGCGGGTACGGTTTGTTTGATTTCGATGCGTGGAAGCACCGGAACGGCGATGCTGGCGAATGTTCGGGGTTGGATGGCCCTGAAGTCGCAGCCCATGTCGCGGATTGGCCACCACGCTTTCACGAAAAACGCGGTCATCACGGTGAGTGCCAGGGTGCAGATGATGGGGATTGTTTTCATGGTTGTGCGGGGTTTGGTTCGCTGGGGATTTGGTTGAGCTCATTGTTTGGAGTTTCTGCGGCGGGTGCCTGCTGATCGCCGGGGAGCTTTGAGGGATCGGGCAGAAGCTTTGCTTCGGGCGGAGTTGCTTTGATGGTTGGCTCGCTTTTTGGTGGTGCGCTTACGATTGCAGGGACGGGCGCTTGAATTGCAGGCGGGTTCGTCGGCTTGGTGACATACATGAAACAGAAAACAGCGGCGACGGTCGTGCTTGCCAGCAAGAGAAAGGGGTAGGACTTGCATGCGCATGCGGGCTTTTCTGCGACATTCGTTTCGGCGGAAAGTGGGTCATTGTTCATGGTTCATTCGATGGGTTCGTGGCTTGTGCCACGGGTTTGTTTTTGTCGATGGCGATGGCGTGAATCACCACCGCTTGATCCGATCGCGCGGGAAATGTCGTGATCGTCATTTCTCCGGTGGTGAGGCGGAGGTGGCGGAGCTCGCCGCCTTTGTTGCTCGAGGCTTGGACGCCCGGGACGATTTCAAGCGTATTGCTATCCTTGTTGAGGCGGCCGATACCTTCGGAGGCATAGACATAAAAAATGTTGGTCTCTTCCTTGTCGTCGAGTTTCACATGAACCTGGACGCCATCGGTCGAGACATGAAAGACCATGGGCTTGATCGGCATCGCCTGATGTTTTTCGCCGGTGAGTTTCGAGCGGCAAACGAGCATGAAGTCGCCGACATGGCGCATTTCCGCAATGCTGGCCGATGTGGCGAATGCGAATGCGATGGCGGCTGTGAGTGCTTGTTTCATTCTCCAACATCCCAAAGGGAATCCTTGTTGTTGCCCGAGGGGTCGTATGCTGACCCTGATGGATTGACGGCGATCGGCGGGAAAACATTCAATTTGATCGCTAGTTCCGCTTCTTCGAGAGAGGTCACCGTCGGTATCGCAGTGGCGCGATCCGGCAGGTAGGGGATGAGCATGGCGGCGGTGAGGCTGCTGACATCGGCGGTCGGGTGATCCGAGAGGTAGAGCCTTTGTGCGGTCTGCACGCTGAGCAATTTGTCCGACGCCTCGCGGCCTTTGCGCCATGATGTGACTGATCCGACCGAGTACATGCTGATGCCGATGAGCGCGAGAAGGACCATGATCACCACCGTCATTTCGAGCAGCGTAAAAGCTTGCTTTCCATGCATTTGGCGGAGGTTTGTTTTCACCGTTCGGAGGTGGCTTGGGTGAATCAGAGAAAAGTTTTCAGCGAATCGGACAGGATTTTCAGCAACTCGGCATTATGGGAGATGGACCGATACATATGAACGATCAGGCCGCTTGCTGAAATTGCAAGTGCAAGCCAGACGATTCGCCAAGTGAATGAGCGATTTTTCGGCGCGATGATCGGCACATGCCATGCCTTGCGATCTTCGATGGTCGTTGAGAACATGAAACTCTGGTCCTTGAGGTTCTTGATGAAGGCATCGGCGGTTTTCGGGTTGCGGATGATGAAGAGGTGTTTGAAGCGTGCGCCGGGTTTTTCCGGGAGTTCGAGCGATTGCACGCCTTTCGGGATCGAGTCCGGCGCGCGCAATGTCCTGATGTGGGTTTCGTTGACGAAACTCTCGCGAAGCCAGCGGTCGAAGCGTGTGAGTTGCATGGTTGGTGGTTTTTCAAATGCCGCTCTGCATCATTTTTGGTCCCATCATGAAGATGGGCAGGAAGGTGCCGATGAAAACCGCGGCGATGAGTGAAACGGCAATGATCAGCACGATGAAGCTGATCGTGGCAGCGAATGCGGCCATGTAGTTTTGCGCGTCCTCCTCGTACATTTCAGAAAGCATCTCCAGTTGGCTATCGAGTGAGGCGGATTTTTCCCCGATCGATAGCATGTGTGTGACTTGCGAGTCGACCGAGGTGTATTTCGCAAATGCTGTGGAAAGCGGCACGCCGGAGTGCTCGTATTTGTCTGCGGCGGTGCGGAGTTCATCGTAGAGGGGTGTGTTGCGCACGCTGTTGGCGGAGACGCGGATCGACTTTGCGAGGTTGATGCCGTTTGAGTGCAGGAGCTTGATGGTGGAAAGAAAGGTGAGTTGGCGCAGGCTCATGATCAGCTGGCGAAGCAGGCGCCAGCGTGACATAGCGAGACCGAGGATGAGCGATTGCACATGGCCCGAGCGGTAGATCACGAGTGCGATGCCGACGAGAATCGCCACGAACACGGGCCAGACTGACTGGGTGAAGTGGCTGACCTTGAATGAGAGGGCGGTGATGCCATCCGGTTTTGCGCCGACGCCGCTGAGCATTTCTTCGACCTGCGGGACGATCTTCACCTGCGAGGTGATGAAGGCGCCGACCAGCACGCAGATGATCACGCATGGCGTGACGGTGGCTTTCTTGAGTTGTTTGGAGAAATGCAGTTCGCTTTTCAGTCTTGCGGCGAGCGAGTTGAACGCATGGTGGAGCTGGCCTGCATCGGAGCCCGCTTGGATGAGGCCGACGATCGTGTCGTTGAAGCGTCCGGTGCGGCGGAATGCCTCGTGCACATTCATTCCTTTGGCGATGTCCTCGCGGATTTGCAGTAGCGTGCCGGAGAGCGCCTTATCGGGAAGGTCGTTGCTGTAATACTTCAATGCATCCGCCGTGTTGATCTGCGCGCGCAGCATTGAGCCAAGGCCGCGAAACAGATCGACCAGCACCTTTTTTGAGAAAGGTTTAACTTTGGCTTCTTTCTTTGAGGTTGCAGTCGGTGTTTCCCTTACGGTTTTCGAACCGAATCGTGCTTCCGTTGCGGCGGGGGATGTGGTGGTGCTAGTCATCGGTGTAGGTCATGTCGATCACTTTGCTGACGGCGGCGAGATCGGTTTTTCCCTCGCGCAGAAGCCTGAGCCCGCTGCGCCTGAGGTTGGGCAGCACGCCCTCTTCAGCGATTTTCACTTCGAGTTCGTAGGGAGACATCAGGCCCTTGGAGAGTTGGTCGGAAATTTTTGGCGTGATGGGGATGATTTCAAGAATCGCGGTGCGTCCGCTGTAGCCGCTGTGACGGCATTCGTGGCATCCGCCGGGTTTTGCGGCAAAGAGCTGGGTGGCGGCCCATGTTTCGTCGAGGCAGAAGGTTTTGCGATCGAGGTCGCTGATGCCGGGGATCGGTTCCTTGCAGTAGGGGCAGAGCAGTTTCACGAGCCTCTGAGCGCAGGCGGCTTTGAGGGTTTGGGCGATTTTCCAGCGTTCGATACCGAGTTGCTCGAAGCGTTCGATGATTTGCGATGCCCGTGGCGTGTGGATGGTGGTGAGCACCTTGTGGCCGGTTACGGCTGCCTCGATCGCGAGCTCGGCGGATTCCAGATCGCGCACCTCGCCCATGAGGATGATGTCCGGGTCGGAGCGCATGAATGATGCGATCATCGGCTTGAATTCCTTCGCGCTTTTGAGGTCGCAGTGCGTGATGCCTGGGACCTCGTCTTCGACCGGGTTTTCGAGTGTGAGGATGTTGACTTCAGGTCGGTTGAGTTCGCGCAGGATCGCGTTAAGGGTGGTGGATTTTCCTGACCCGGTGGGGCCTGACATTACGATGATGCCGGCGGGAATTTTCATCACCTTGGAAAGTGCGAAGAGTGTTTCATCGTCGAATGCGAGAGTGCCTTTGCCGAGAGTGACATTGATGTTGCCTTTATCGAGAAGGCGCATGGTGACATGGTATCCGCGGTAGGTGCGGTGGCGTTCGTAGCGCACATCGATCGGCCTGTGGAAATAGGAGATCGTGAATCTGCCCGAGATGCCTGGCGCGGTGTTGCGCGTCTCGGTGGGAAGCTTCATCAGGTTTAGCAAGAAGGCATCGAGCCGGTCCTTGAGCTTCATTGGGATTTCAAACTTCTGGCCGAGGTCGCCATCGACGCGGTAGCAGTAGTAGAAACTTTCCTTTTCCACCTTGAAGTGAATGTCGGAGGCGCGGGTCTTGACCGCATCGGCCATGATCGTTGCGATCAGTTGCGACATCGGCTCGCTGTATTCGGTGGTGACATCGAAGTCGCGGATCTTGTCGTCCATGTCTTCGACATCGATGGATTCGAGTTCGGAGCGCGATGGGCCTGAGTTGGTGGCGACCGATTCGATAGCGCGGTTGATTTCTGAGACGAGCGTGACGACCTCGACGATTTCGTGATCGGGAAAGCGGGGTGCGAGGTATTCGCCGGGCAGCGGGCTCCAGGGGTTGGCGATGGCGACGATGAGTTTGTCGGTGCCTGAAAGGCAAAGTGGCGCGAAGTAGCCGCGGGTCATGACGGTGGCATCGCAGTTCGCATGAAGCGAGGGTTCGCAGAAATCCGCGATGCGGGGCATGAAGGGTAGGCCGTTGATCTTTGCGAGGGTCGCCATGAAGCTCTGGCGCGTGACGCGGTTGGCGACTTGATCCTGAGCGAGATCGGCATAGGACGGATCGTGCTGTCCCAGCTCGCCCATGATGCGGCGGCTGATCAAATCATTGAAGGACATGCCATCGAACTCGATCATGATCCGAAGTGTTTGCGGGTGAGGAATGACCATGACTCGTGGTCGAGTCGGAGGATGGTCATGAAGGGGCGGATGCCGAAACGGCGGGAGACGGCATCCTGAATGATTTGCGAAAGCATCTCTGCGGCAATCGGGTTGATCGATGCGACGCCGATGGCATCCGTGTCTTCGACGAAGATCACCGGCACGAGCAGGTCGCCGCCGATGCGGTGGATGCGATCGAATGATTCGTAGAATGCTGTGGGTGTGATGAGCTTGGCGGCAAAGGGGATGAGCGGTGGGGCTGTGTTAAGTGTGATGGATAATTTTTCGGCGAGTGCGTTCACCGCATCGCTCATTTGCGGTTCCTCGCGTCCTTGAATTTTTGCTATGGCTTCAAGCAGGTCGATGGGGCGTCCATCGGACTTTGACTTGCGGCAGAGTTCTGCGGCCTCCGCGACTTCCGATGGGGTGGCCGCTTTCACGGCTAGGAGCGCGTGGCTTGTTTTCTCGAGGCATGTCTCAAACACATCGGTTTCCTCGGCCGAATCCTGTACGGTCGGGTCGTTCTTTGTGAGGTTGTTGGATGTTCCTGAGTGCATCGCTGTGCGGGAAAAGCAGGTGAAGGATCAGCGCTTGTAACTGAATGGAGCGGGGCGTTTTGACTTCGGTTTGCTTGTGTTTACGACTTCGTTGGCCGTTGGATAGTAGGGTGCTTGCGATGGCATCGCGCCGCGAATGGTGCGCACGACATTCGGTTCGTGTGCGGGGCCTGGGTTGTTGTCATCGACCCAATCGTGATCGGCGGTGAGGGCGGTGGATTGACGCACGAAGTTGCTGGCGCTGGCGTTTGAGTGCCGGTCTTTGGGGTCATAGGATTTTGGCGTGACGATGAAAACGAGGCTCGTGTTTTCCTTTTTCGCTTCCTTGCTTTTGAAGAAGAAATTCACGATTGGGATGTCGCCGAGGAGCGGGACCTTAGTTTTGTCCTCATCTTTCGTTTGGCCGTAAAATCCGCCGACGACCAGTGAGTGACCGTTTGGCACGCGGGCGAGGGTCTCGATCATCGATTCCGAAACGCGCGGGTAGCGGTTGCCTTCTTGTCCGTCGACGCCGACGCCGATGACTTCACCGGTGATTTGTGCGGAGCGTGGGCGCATTTTCATGCGCACGGTGCCATCGGGAAGCAGGGTGGGTGTGACCACGAGCGAGATGCCGATTTCACGGTGTTTTTCGGGATCGGCGTCGATGCTTTTGTCGCCTTGGTCGATTTTGTAGCGGACTTCTTCGGTGACGGTTGGTTGGGTGCCGCCGCTGCCTGGGGTGGTGGTGGATGTCACGATCGGGATGCGGTCGATGATGGAGATCGTGGCTTGTTCGTTGTCCTCGGTGATGAGCGTGGGATTGGAGATTTGGCTGGCGATGCCGCCTTCCGAAAGGGCGGATAGCACGCCGGTGACTTCGACCGGGCTCAGTACGAGGTTGGTGCCATCGCCGCCGACGATGCTGGATGCGGGTGACGAGGGCAGGCCAAAGACCGAGGCGAGGTCGCGGGTGACTGAGAGCGGAACGCCTTTCGCACCGAGTGATGAGGACCAATTGACGCCCATGTTTTCGGCGGCGGTGCTATTGATGCGCAGGATTTTTGTTTCGATCACGATTTGGCCTTTGGCGCGGTCGATGCTGCGGAGGAATTGTCTCGCTTGTTCGATGCGGTGGGCCGAGTCGATGATGACGATGCTGTTGGTTTTCGGTTCGAAATTGATGATGCCAGTGGCGGGGCTGAGCATGGGTTTGATCAGCTCCTGGATTTGTTTGATGTCCGTGGGGCGGAGGTACTGGAGTTGATAGTGAAATTCGGCGCTTGGGAGTTGGGCGAGTTGAGAGGCGGTGAGTGCGTAGATCGTGTCGCCTTTGGTGTGGAGTGTGACTCCATACATGAAGGAAATTTCCTCCATTTGGCGCATCGCATTGCCGTCGTTGAGGTGTCCGGTGACGAGGAACTCCGGTCCGTTGAGTTTTGCGTTGTGGAAGTACTGGCGGCCGGCCGCTTTGGCGAGGAACTGGAGGATGTCGTTGAGTGGTGCGCCTTTGAGGATGTAGCCTTCATCCGATGCCTGCATCGGGCTGGCGGTGGGTGTTTCCGCAGCCGGCGTTTCGGTGCTTGGTGTTTGTGGCTCGGAGATGGGAAACGGAAGATCCTTGGGAGCGGATGGCACTGCGGGCGGGGCCTCCGCCGCTGGTGCGTTGGAAGCGGCTTCGGCATCGGGCTCGCTTGCAGTGGTCTCGACTAAGAGCGGTGCGGGATCGGTGCCGGCATCCGCAGTGGTTTGCGCCTTGAACGGAGCGGTGAGGAGAAGGATGCCCAGGGGAATGAGTAACTTTGTTTTTTTCATGACGGTATGGGGTTCATGGTTTGTTGGCATCGGTTGCGGATCCGATTTCCAAGGGGGCGTTCAATTGATTCCGCAGCATCCCTGCGGGTGTGATTTGGCTTTGGCCGGGGGTCATGCCCGCGGGCAGCAGTGAAAGCGTGCGGACGGCTTGTTCGCCGTTCTCGGTGTTGATGAACACGATGCGTCCGGAGGAGACTTCCGCGACCTTGGTGTGGATCAATTTGTTTTGGTGATTGAGGGTGAGGCTTTCGCCCTCGCTGATGCTGCGGCTTCCGACGAGGAAGCGTTTTTCGCGCGGCATGATCGTCGTGATGGGAATTTGGCCGACGATGTTGGAGAGTTGTTTTGCAGGCTCGGCCGTGGTGGTGCGGCGTGTGATTGTTTTGCTGTTGGGCCTGATGATTGGTTTGGCGTTTGGATCCTGTGGTTGGCAGAACGGATCGGTGACGCGTTTGGCGATTGAGAACAGCGAGCTGATGGCGGATGTGTATGGCGTGGTGTCTTGTCCTGCGTAGCGCGATGGTTTGGGGGTGATTGATTCGTTGGTGTTGTTTTCCGGTACCCTTGCCGTTGCCAGGGTTGTGATGAGTGCAAGCACTAGGATGGAACTTACTTTTCCCATGCGGTATAGGTAACTTGGAAATTGAGAAGGGGAGAGGGGTTTTGTGGGTTTTGATTCGGTTCGATGCGCATTTCTTGCAGTTGGAGCTGGGGCATGCGGGATTCGAGTTCGAGGAATGCGCGTTGCATGGTGCGATAGGTGCCGCGGAAAATGATGCGGAGTTGTGAGGAATTTTGAGCGGCGTTTGCACCGAGTCCGCCTTTGCCTGCAGTGCGTTCGAAGGCGGTTTTCTGAAACTCTTTGGCGGGCATTTTTTCGGCGATTGCGCGGAGGTTGTTGTTGACCGAGCTGGCTGCCTCTTCGCTGATGATTTGCGACCAGCGTTGCACATGCGGGCGTTGGCGGGCGATGTTGGTTTCCACCTCCATGGCCTTGTTGTAATTGGTTTGGTAGGTGCGGAAGAGGGATTGTTTTTTTGTATAGGACTCCACCATGTGCGAGCGCAGTGACCACACGACAAGCAGCACGAGGGCGATCGCCAGTGATGGAATGGCGATGCCGAAGAGGGCGATGGATTGCCTGTAATGGTTCATGGTTCAGGGCAGTTTGCTGGCGCTGATAGAGATCGGGTCGGAGGCCTCGAAGCGTTGGGTGATCGTGAGGTCGAAGGCGTAGGGGTAGCTTGAGTCGTCGGTGTCGATGATTTCCTCGTTGATCGCTGGCTTGTAGCGGTTGTTTTCCTGGGTGCGGACATTCACGGCGATGCTGCGGTTGCCGCCGATGGGATTGAATGCCGGATTGCCGGTGACGCGTGAGATCTCGGTGAAGTGCTTGATGATTCCTTCCTGGGTGTTGATCGTGTTAAGGCGGTCGATTGCCTCATCGCGATGGAGGCCGGTGATTTTCCATTCCTTGATAAGCCCTATGCGGGCCTTGGCTGATGAGACTTCGGGGCGGATGGTGTGGGTGAAGCCTTTTACGATCACACCGCAGCGTTCGGGAAACAGGCTGCTGAGGAGTTCCATCGTGACCCATGCCTTGGAGCGGTCCTCGAGGAGGTTGTCCCAGTGTTCGATTTTTTTGCGTTCCGCATCGAGTTTTTCGAGGCGGGTTTTGATGAGGTTGGTTTGTTTGCCATCGAATGCCCACTCTTCGTGGCGCACGATCTCGACGATACCGAATGAGAGCCACACAATGATCAGCGCGGCGGCGGCGAAGAGGCCGAGGCGTGCGTGGGCGAGGTTGCGGATGAGTTTCATTTCCGAGCGGTTCGGGTACAGCTCGGCGGTCTCGACGGGTGTTGGCAGGAAATCCTGAAGCGCCCATTTTTCACTGCTCAGGATGCTGAAGGTGAGGCTGTTTGCACCTTGTTCGCCAGGCGTTTGTGAGGCGGCGATGCGTGGCTCGACGCACCATGCGGGCATGTCATTTTCGCCGGTGATGGTGACGGTGGAAACCTTGCTGGTAGGAAATGCATTGCTCAACTCCTCGTGCATGGAGGTGGTGGGATTCGGGTCGAGCTCGATCACATGCATGTCGGGGTCGATCAACTCCAGTGAGGCATCGGTGGTGGAGAGTGCGTTGCGCAGGTTGAGCGAGCGGTGCGAATGCCGGTGTTGCAGCGAGCGCATGAGAAGGAGGTCTGCATGCTCGTTGAAGAAAAACAATGCGGTGAAGCATGGGTAATGAAGGGCTGCGACAAAGGGCTTGCCGGGTGTGAGGTCGACAAGGTGGGGTAGAGCCATGAGGCTCACCAGTGGCGCGCTGAGCGCGTGGGTGATGACGGGGAAATTTTCATTTTCGCCCGTTTCGCGAAGCGTGCTGAGAAACGCGTCGTATTGACGGCTGATGCTGGCCGTGGTGCCGATGACGCCGCTGCCTTGAGCGGGATAAGGGATGACCCTCCATGAGTGATCGTCCGTCATGGCAGAGCTGTCTTCGAGGATGGCTGATGGTTTGGTGTAAGCGGTGGCCCGCAGTTCTTCGAGTGAAGCGGGGCTGTCCAGTTCCGGCTTGAGTTCGGAAGTCGCGAATTCGTCGGCGATGTAAAGGATCACGCCGAGCGAGCTGGCACCGATGGAGCGGGATTGGCTGATGAGATCGGTGGCGAAGCTGCGGATTGTTTCCGGGTCGCGAAGGGTGGCATCTTTGATTTCAGGTCCTTTCGACCATTCCGCGTTGGAGCGCTTGTGAAAGAATGCCGTAATGTTTTCTCCATCGTGGCGGATGTGCAGTTGCAGATCCAGTGAGAGCGCGTCCTGATACCATGCGGGATTGCTTGCGCGGGTGGTATTTGTCAGCACCGACCTTGCTTGCCTGTAGCGTTGCAGGGGATTGAGGGTCGTGAGATGGAGCAAGGTGCTCAAGGGTGTGGGGCGTGATTGTTGACTGATGGGGGGGCTTGGAATTTCCCCCGAGGGGGCGGCCGCCCATGGAGGGCGGCCGCGTGAACTGGATTCCGGTTTCCATGGTCCGGAATCCTGGGTGGTTACCAAGCGGCGGTGTTGTCCGGTGCATGGGCAGGTCCGTCGGCGAAATCACAGACGAGTGCCACGGTTCCGACAGCTGGAACTGTCGTGTCGGTGAGCCCGGTATAGCTGCCACCGCCGGGGCAGGTCGGAGTGGTTTCCATGAACAGACCGGCTCCCACGATGGTGGTGTTGAATGCCGGTACGGTATCACCGGGATTCTTGCCGTTCATGTTGGCATAGGAACGCACCGCTTGTTGGAAGTTGCGGATGTTCAGGATGCAGGCCGCACGGTCGGATCCTTTCTTCCATGCGCGGGCTCCGATGAAGAGCACCGAGATCAGGGACAACAGGACAAGAATGACAACCGTCAGTTCGAGGAGTGTCATACCTTTGGTGCGTTTTGCTTTGTTTTTGTGTGTCATTTTCATTTTTTTGTTCGGTTTGTGTTTTCTTTTTTCGGGTGGGGAAGGTCTTCGATTTGGCGGTCACCTGACCGCTTCATGTTCGACTTTTCCCCGGAGATTCATGCTTAGTGATTTTTCATTTTGGCTGATGTGAGTGAGACACTCAGAAATCGTCTTTATTCATGTTCATTTGAGCGTTGATGAAAGTTTCCTCGGTGATGAGGCCTTGTTTGAGGAGTCGGAGGAGGTTCGCGTCCCACGAGATATTGCCGGAGCGGCGGATGACATCTTCGAGCGAGCGTGCGCCGCCGTCGTAGTTGGCGATCGCGCTGGCCACCGCGTCCTCGCTGTTGTGGAGGAACTCGTAGTTGAGGACGCGCCGGCGTTGGCCGGGCAGGAGGCCTTGCGAGTGGATGAAGATGAGGATTTCGGAGAGACGGCTGAGGACCGAGGTGTGGTTTTCCTTGGGGTAGAGTTCGAGGATGCGGCCGATGGTTTTGACCGCGCCGGTGGTGTGGAGTGTGGAGAGCACGAGGTGGCCGGTTTGGGCTGCCTCCATGCAGGTCTCCATCGCCTCGCGGTCGCGGATTTCGCCAAGCAGGATGATGTGCGGGGCTTTCCGTAGGACATCTTTGAGGCCTTGGCGGTAGGAGTGGACATCGCGGCCAACTTCCTGCTGCGTGACGATGCTCGGCGAGGGGATGAGATGCTCGGGGTCCTGTGGGTCTGGCATGTCGTCCGGATAGCGGTACTCCACGGGGTCCTCGATCGTGACGATGTGTTTGCCGTGGTTTTTGCGGAGCCAGTCGATGAGTGATGCGAGGGTGGTCGATTTGCCAGATCCCGTGGGGCCGGTGACGAGGCAGAGTCCGGCGCGTTTGAGGACGCAGTGGCGGAGTGTGGCGGTGGTGTCGGGATCGATGCCGAGTGACTCGAGTTCCGGGATGGTGTCGCTGAGGATGCGGCATGTGATGCCGAGTCCGGTGGCGCTGAGGTGGGCTTGGATGCGCAGGCGGCCGGAGCGTTCGCCATGATCGCCCATTGGGATGCCTTCGCAGGAAAAGTCGGCGACGCGGGTTTTGGCGAATTCGCTGATGGCGAGGCTGATTTTTTCCTCGATGCGTTCGCCGATGCTGCGATCGATGCCGAAGCCGTGATCGGAGCTCTCGCGGTTGCGGATGAGTTCCTTGAGGATCTCGTCGAGATGGGTGGGGCTGAGGTTGCCGAGTTGGGCGAGTTTTTCCATGCCCTTGTTGGTGTGGATGTACACCGGGCGGCCGGAGCGCATTTGGATGTCGGAAACGCCGAGGTCCTGGCAGATGGTGAAGATGATGTTGAGCGCCTCGCGACCGCTCATGGCGGCTTCGAACCGTTTCACATCGTGCGATGCGACCGGTGCTTCGTCAGCTGTGTTGAGGGTGGCGATCATGGCTTTGTTTGCGGTTCGGCGGGTGCGGTCAGGGTTGAGGCCTGGATCGCTTGGAAGGGCTTTGATTCCATTTCCAACAGGTGGATGGCTTTTTCCTCCGCGTCGCGGACTTTGGTGATGAAGTGGAGGCGCTCCTGCGTTTCCTTGATGCGGAATGTGGAGAGGCGCGACCAGTTGCCGGTGGCCAGCCATTGGGCCGAGAGTTCGTGATGGCGTGCGAGGCAGTGGTCGAGGACGGCGAGCGCTTCCTTGAGGTGATCGGTTGAGAAGTGCGGGGTGGTGCCGCGCACATTGTTGATCATGAGTTCGAGGATGTTGCTTGCAGCGGCGGCGGCGGTAAGTGCGGGGCGCGGATCGTCCTTTTGTGCGAGGCAGTAATCGATGGTTTCCTTGGCGAGTTTGATGGCCGTGGGTGTGAGTAGGCGGCGTGTGCCAAACTGGCTTTCGGTAAGGAAGAGGTGATAGCTGTTGTAATTGCCGTAGTGCGCGGGATCGAGGTTGTAAGCGAAGCGGAGTTTGTCCTCCGTTTTGCGGCGCATGTAGAACTGGTGGGCGGATGTGACCGGGCGTGGGTTGTTGCGTGCAGTGGATGCTGCGGCGAGGCGGTCGATGAATCCACGAAGTTGATCCGGCAATGCGGCGCTGCCTTTTTTGGAAGCCTGCGCGGTTTTGTGTTCGTGTTCGTGTTGGCCGCTGTGGTCGTGATCATGTGCATGATCGTGATCATGCTCGTGTCCGCTGCCGTTGTGGAAATAGGTATCGATCGGGCCTTGTGCCGCCATGGCGATCACTTCGCCGTAGGGGCTGCGGTTGATGCCGAGCGGGTTGAGCGGAGTATCCAGCTCTGGATTGCGCGCCATGTGATGCGCGGAAAATGAGAGCATCATTGCACCGCATCCAAAGAGGATGGCGGTATGGGTATGGGGGGTGAGCAGAGGCATGGGGGGAAGGGTGATGTAAGGGGGGATCAGGTGCTGGCCTTGCAGCGGAAGACGACGCGGGAGATGGCGGTGTAAATCGCGAGGATGCCGCTGAAGTAGAGGATCATTTGCCAGAATGTTGCGGTGCTGAGTGCGCCGAGTTTGAAGTGCAGGCGTTGGGTGAGATCCGCGATGGCATAGTGCGGTGAGAGCAGCCAGATGCTTTGAAGTACGGGGTTTTCTTCGAGCTTCAGGATGTTGTCGAGGTAGCCGACGCCCCAGAGTCCGTAGAGTGCGATGCCAAGGGAGATGGCAAATCCCGATACGCTGCCGAAGCGTGAGGAGATGGCGATGGCGAGTGTGAGCAGCGGCGAGACCACCAAGAGAAAGAGGGCGGCGTACTGGAGGTTGAGGATCCACCACATCGAGCGCTCATCGGGATGGGCGGGGGCGGCACCGAATTGGCAGATGGCGGCGGTGGCAAGGGTCAAAGGTGCGATAAAGCAGATGACGGCGAGCCAGATTTCGAAAAGCTGGCGGGTGGCGGAGATGCGCGTGGTGAGAAAGTACTCGCCGAGGCCTGAATTGGCATTTTCTTCGCCATGGCGTGCGGCGGTGAAGAGCCCCCAGAGCAGGGTGCAGAACCAAAGTGTGTTCCATGCGGCGAGAATGCGGGCCGGTTGGACGAGCACCGGTTTTTCCGATGCGCTTGAGATGGCTGGCAACACGAAGGGCAACGCCACCACCGCCAACATGCAGACCACCCAGGACTTGTGTTGGAAGATTGTCGAGAAGGTGAGTTTGAACAATCTCATGATCTTATGGGTTCAATGGTTGGCGATAAATTCAATGGGTTTGATGACCCGCATCGGGAATTTTATTCATGTATGTGTGAAATTTTTTCACTCGATGGTGCTCATGTTGGTGTTGAGCTTCATCGTGCGATCAATGTCGAAGCTCACATAGGCAAGGCGGTCGGTTCCGAACGGGGTTTTGGTGACGATTTCCATCGTCCAGCGTCCGTCGGAATCGAAGACGGACTCGTAGTTCTTGAGCGTGAGCACGCGGTTTTGCGGGACTGATTCTTGGATGACGAGTGCGGATCCGGGAACGATCGTGCCGTTGGTGCCGAGACTTGGATTGCCTTTGTAGACTTGGGCGTAAGTCGTTGAGTTCGGGTAGAGGTCGTTGAGTGTGAGCGTGAGCTGCGGGAGGCTGTAGCGGATGAATTGGTCATTCACGATGCCGGTGATCGTGCCATCGGCCACCGGCCAGATCTGGATGAAGCGTGATGCCAGTTGTGAGGCTGGGGCTTGGTAGTCTTCGAGCGAGAAGATCGAGAAGCGTTCCTCGCCGCGAACTTTGGCGCGGTTGGCGCCGGGCACGGCATTGATGAGGTAGGTGAGTGTGGTACTGCCGTTGTCCTTGATGAAGCTTTGGCTCACCAGTGTCGCCTGGGTGCGATCGATGCCGATGCCGGTGCCATTCGCTCCGTAGGATTGCACATGGCGGAGGAAGCGGACTTTTTTCGAGGCCTCCGGTTCGGACTCTCCGTCGTGAAGTCCATCGACTGTCACATCCACATAAAACGGGCGGTCGGCGCGGGTTCTTGGGATTGTTGATGATCCATCTTCCGAGCGAAGCGTGACTTCGGCCATTGGGATGTAGGTGCCGACATAACGGGAATCGAGAATGTAGCTGGCGAGTGGAGTGGACTGAACGGTCCAGAGTTCGAAACGGGCGCCACCCGGATCGATGGCCAAGTTTGAAAGTTGTTCGCCCGATGCTGCAACAGTTGCGTCCCACTGGACTCCACTGGGAAACTGCACCTGCCTGATGAAATTGACATAGGTGGTTCCATTCTGTGCTGTTGCAAACAAGCTCATCAGAGCTGTTGCAATAAGTGTGAATGGAGTGGTTTTCATGGCTTATGTCTTTTGCGACGCAGCCAAGGCAGCCTTATTCGATTATTATCTCATAAGGGCTGTAGACTTGGATTTTTCTGGATCGAAATTTTTCATTTTAATGCAGTTGTGTGCATGCCGGTATTTCAACGAGCTTCGTCATCGATCCCGCCCGAGGGGTCGACAGCGCCATTGGGTCCGCCTTTGCCTTTGCCGGGGTTGGAGGAGTCGACGCCATCGAGGTTGTTGCCGTGGCCGTTGTTGGGATGTTTTTTGCTGAAGGTCACCAGCAGGACCTGATCTTGGAGGTCGAAGCTTTGGCTGTTGTGATCGTTCGTGCCGAGTTCCATGAGGACCAGCACGCTGAGTGGACCGATGTTGACCTTGCCTGAGGCGTCGAGGTAGGGCCTGAGGAAGTTGTTGAGTGTGGCTGATTGCGAGAGATTGAAGCCGGTGGGCGGTGTCTGGCCGCGGGTGAGGGAAACCACTTGGAAGTTCGAACTGCGGCTCGTGTAGAAAGGCGTCCAGTTGCTGTTTTGAACTGAGCGTCCGCCGAAATCCAGTGTGTTGCCCGGTTGCATTTTCTTGATGTAGAGCTGCTTAACGGGGTTAACATTCGATTGGTTGCCGTAAAAGATTTGCGCATAGGCACCGCCGTTGAAGCTCAGGCGCGCATCGGTGGGGAGGCTGATTGGTGTGCAGGACTGGCTCGTCATTGTGCCGGCCTTGGAGCCAATGATTTGCACCGAGGCATAGACATTTGAAGTGGCGATGAGCGTGCCTGGGGGGTCGACTTCGACGAGGTCGCTGACCTTGCTGGGGTGGAGAATGTTCCAGTTGAGTGTCGGTTTAGTGCCGGTCTGAACGACGGATGGATAGGCGTTAAGTAGTCCGTCGGGAGTGGCGGGGATGCGGGATGCCGAGGCTGCTTGTTGTGCCGATGCCTGATCTGGTGCGATGGCTGGGAAAAGTGCCAATAGAGTGGCGAGTATCCGTGTGGGTGGGTGAGTTTTCACGGTTTTGGGTGGTGATTGGGTTGAACAGCGCGTGGAAATTGTTATAAAAACTTCTACGACTAGTTATATATTTATAGGTACAACTCGATAAGAATAAATTCAACAAATAAATGAAAATAATCGAAAATATTATCGATGCGAGTCGGGCAGCTGAATATTTCGATTCAAGCATATGTATATGTTTGAATGTAATTTTTTCACTGATGTGATTTTATATTTCTTTTTTTCAAAAGGTTGTTATAATCGCCGAATTTTTTTCACTCGCCCCGTATTTCTTCGATGAGGATGAGCCAGTTCATCATCGATACCGGTGGGAGTTCGGCCGGGTGGGTGATCGGGCGGAGGTTGGCTTTGATGTTTTTGCCATCGATGCTTGCGCCGCTGATGGTTTTGCTTTCGAGAGGTCGCACGGGTGATGCGGCTGATTCGCTTGCGAGGGATCCGACTTGGCCGGAGAGGTTTACGCCGAGTGGTTCGACATCGACGCCGTAGCGTTTTTCCGGTGCAAAGATCGAGCAGGGTGGGTAGTAGGCACTGGATGGATTGTAGCCGGTGGGCGGAGTGGTGGGTGTGATGTTGAAGTCGTCGCCGAGGTAGAGCCGGAGGTTGGTGACCAGAGAGAAGCCTTTGGTGAACGAACTCATGTTCGAGCATTCCTTGAGGACAAGTCCGTAGTCGAGGTCGGTGCAGGGGATGGTGGGTTTTGAGAGGTTGGCGCTGCCGGTGGCGATGGTGTAATCGACATTGACCACGAGTGAGTGGTTGATGTGGGTGCCGTCGGCATTGAGGGCGGTGAGAAAATTCGCGAAGCGTTGCGGATAGACGGCGATGCAATTTTTGCCATTGGGCAAGGTGGTGGCTTCGAAGGGGAAGCTGGGTTTGAAGTATCCGTATTTCGGAATTTCGGCCGGCAGTGGGCCGAAGGTGGCTTCGTTGAAGGTGACGAGTCCGGTGACCGCAGTTTTGAATGCGAAGACACCGTTGCCGCCATAGGCCACGTCGACCACGGCAGTGCCGAAGTCGTGGCTTTGGTTTGCGCCGGCGCAGGGAATGTAGCCTTGTGGCAGTCCCGCTTCGGAGTTGGCTGTTTGTGGCACGACAAGCTCCTGGCGCTCGCCGTTTTTGAAGTAGGAAAATCGCAGCGCGGATGGCGTTTTGTCGGCGGGGCTCACGGTATCGACGACATCGAGCCGCATTGCACATTGCAGCGCACCGACCGAGTATTGGTTCCATGTGGTTGATGAAAGCGTATCGACTTCGGGTTCGTGTGAGAAGCGGTCGAAGAAATCCGCGCCGCGGTTGATGGACACGAAGGCGGCGCGTCCGCTTTCCGAGGCGAGCGAGACGGGGAAGAAATCGCCGCTTGTGAGGTAGTGGCTTTCGCGAAGGCCGGGTGCGAAGGGGTCGCTTTCGAAGCTCATGTTGCCGACGCTTGATTGGGCGCCGATGGATGCGCCGCGGCGGGTGGCGATGGCGGATAGGCTGGCGTTGCCTTCGACCACGGCGCGGCCGGCGAATACGCCGCCGGTGATGTTGATGTCGCCCCAGGTGGCGCCGACCGCATTGCGGCCGAGGCTCATGAAGGCTGATGACGAGATGGCGAGTTGCGAGGGGATCTCGTAAATCGAGAGCACCATGCTGCGTTTCGGATTGGTGATGCGGGTTTTGGCCGAGTCCTGTGCGCTGAGGTTGATGTCGAATGCCCACCAATTGCGTTTGGCGACGAAGGGTTGGCCGGGTCTTGAGTAGCCAAAGTTGATGTTCGGGTAATTGATCAGGTTGAATTCCTGATAGTTTGCGACTGGCAGTGCGACACCGGCTTGTGCGAGGTTTCCGTATTTTTTGCTGTTTGAAATGATCGGCCAGACCGAGTCGCGTGTGGTGTCCGACGAATCGTTGCAATTGAGTGGGACCGGGTAGCGCGGGCCGAGGTTGCGGTTGATGCCTGCGGCGACATGGGCGTCGGGATTTTCGGGCGACTTGAAAATTTCGTCGGGATCGCCGGGCGGTGAGTCACCGGAATTTGCCGATATCTGCGTTTGCCCGGTGGAGATGGCGGCGAGGACATCACTGGAAATCGATTGGCCCGCATTTGCGAGTGCGAGGGCATCGGTGAAAATGCCTTCCCATGTGAGTGACGCATTGGCGGCATTTTCCGATTCCGACATGTGGCGCATCGCACGGATCGCGCGGTTGGGTGTGATGGCGACGATCGAGCGCAGGATCGCATCTTCCTTTTCCTGATAGTCGACGCGCAGTTGCACGGCTGATTGGGTCGAGTGCGCGCTCACGGCCCTGCGGTAGGAAAAGATCGCCAGCATGAGCAGCAGGGTGCCCATCGAAAGCACCATGAGCACGGAGGCATAGCCCGCGGCATGGTGTTTTGTGGCGGAAATTTTCATTGGGTCATAGCGCCCGAGTAGGTGACGCGTTCGTTGTTCGGGCCGGTAAGGGTCATGCGCAGGATCCCTTGTTCGACTGCAAATGAGACATCGCGCGGAGCTTTGGTGACATGCCATTGGGGTGCATTGAGCTGGCCATCTTCGGAGACCACATAATGGTAAAGCGCTTTGCCGGTGCCGCGGTTTTCGAAGGACAGGATCGATGCGCGGACGGAGCCGTCGGGTTGGCGGAAGTTGAGGATCAGGACCGGCGATGCTGTGAGGCGTGGTGAGAGACCGCTGAGGGCTTCTTCAACTGTGGCATGCAGTCTGAAGCGCTCGGCTTTGCCGACGAGTTTGCTGACATGCATGTTGATGACCGGGACTTCTTCGGTGAGAAACGACTGCGAGCGAAAGATGTTGAGGAATGAGAGTTGTTGTTGAAAGAGGGCCAGTGAAAGGGCGGAGACTGCCATGCCGATGCCGATGGCAAGGGAGAGTTCGATGAGCGTGAAGGCTCTTCGGATGCTTGGTTTGCGGATTGTCATTGGGATCGGATCACGGTCCGGGATTTGGCGTAGGAGCGTCCGCCGATTTGGTAGGTGAGCACGCTTTGGACTTTCCAAACTTTCATCGCGGCGGGGTTGTTGGTTTCATCGCCATTGCCACCATCGACTGGATGGTTTTCCGCATCGGGCAGGCGTGTGCGGTGGATGGTGCCGGTCACGGGTGTGCCGCCCGGGAGTCGGCCGATTTCCACTGCGCTGCTGGCGGTGTTGGGAAAGGCCGGCCATGGCGAATCATTGGCGAGCAGGCTGTCGAAAGGCAGGCGTTCGGCATAGGCGCGTTCGTAGGTCATGTGGGCATCGCTGAGGGCTTGTTGCAGGGCCCATTGGCGCGGTGCGAGGATGTCGAGTGAGATCTTGAGCATGAAGAGCCCGATGACGGTGAGCATAGAAAGTGCGAGAGTGATTTCGACCAACGCGAAGGCGCGGCGGGCGGATCGGGGCTTGCTTCGTGGCGTGAAATGCCGCAGGAGATGGGCATGATGCGGCTTGCCCGAATGGTTTTGTGCGGTGTGCTTGGCATGTTCCTCGCGGCCGGAACTTGCTTGGCCCAGGCCGAGATGAATCCGCCCTTCGGATTGAACTGGGGGGACTCTCCGGAAAAGTTGGTCGCATGGGCGACGCGTCAATCGCTCGATCTCAACATCATGCAGCCGGGGGATCAGCCTGCGTTGCGGATTCTCAAGATCCAGCCGTCCAAGGGATTTTTGCCCGAGCACAAAGCCTCGGCGTTGGAGGCTCGCTTTTTGAATGGTCGGCTCTATGAACTCACGGTTCATTATTTCGACCCCGACGCTTCGGCCGATCTGATGGAGGCCCGATTTGAGGAAATGCGGCGTGAGTTGACCGCGCGTCATGGTGCCTTGACCGCCAACCAGCAGGAGCGCTCGGTGGTGGACAAATTTGCGACCAGGAAGATTTCTTTTCATCGTGAGCCGGTGAAGGGGATGATGCTTTTGTTGGTGTTTACCGAGGTGGAGGATTTGTTGCGTCAGAGCAAGGAGGCGAGGTTTTCGCTGGTGTATCGGAATGACAATTTAAGGCTGGAGTTGAGCAAGGAGCCGAGGGCGGCGAAGGATGGGGATGCGGTAAAGGATTGAAGGGTGGCTTTAAGGTTTTAAGGCTGGTTCTTCGGCGGGTGGTGTTTTGGGTGGAAGGATTGAAATTGGCCCGCCGTGGTAGGTGGCCACGACGATGGTCGTGCTTTCCTTGAAGCTGTTAAGAATGCCCTCATCGATCGGTGAGTTGCCTTCGGCTTGTTCGCGCGTGACTTCGACAATGGTGATCCATCCGCGGTTGTTGGCGTGAAATTCCGCCCAGCCGACGAGCTTGGTGGCGTCCGCAAGCTGCGTGCGTTTTTCGAGATCTTTGGGAATGGCGAGGATCGCGCGTTTTGGAACGAGTGTGAATGTGCCGTCGAAGCTGAGAATGTCCGATTGGCTGATCAGGTCTTTGGGCACATTTTTGGCGGGATCCGACTCGTTGGCGGGCGGCAGTTTTTTCATCGGATCCTGAATGACCGCGGCGTGTGATTTTTTTTGCAACTGCTCGTGAGTGGCAGCATCGCGCATTTCGGGCTCGGCGCGTGCGGTGTGGGCGGCGGTGAGAGCGATCGCGCAGAGGGTGTGGATGAGGGTGGACTTTGTTTTCATGATTCAATTTTCGCCGAGGGTGATTTCATTTTTTGCGGGCTTTGATTTTTCATGGATCCACGGGCCGTGGGGTACTTCCTCGTTTTCGACAAAGCGCCATGAGATCGGAGTGCCGCTGGTGATGCCGAGGTAGTCGCGCACTGCCGGGCTGAGGTCGATGCCGGCATTGCCGTTGCGGTTGGGGCGCGGGCTTTCGTTGCCGAAAACATACTGCCAGTGGTCGACCTCGAAGGGGCCGACATCTTCCCACTGCGCATAGCAGGTTTTGTTGCCGTGGCGGATGCTGATCCAGCGGCCCTTGCAGACGGAGATGCCCTTGCCCATGTAGCTCCGCCAGAACCATGGGATCATCTCAGGGGCCTCGGGGCGATGGGATCCATCGGGCAGGAGGTCGTTGTACGGGAGTGCGACATAAAATTGATTGAGCCGCGGAGTGAATCCTGCGGGTTTGTATCCCGAGCGATTGTTTGGATCGTCGTAGCCGCCGAAATTTTTTTCCCAGTTCTGATCCCATGCGCTGCGGTTGTTCGGAGTCGGGTTGTTTTCGGTCGGTTCCTCGCCGATCCAGAAGACTGTGGCGGCGATGGAATCCTTCCAGCCAACGAGCCAGGGATCCTGTGATTCGAGCACTTCCCGCGGTTTTTGCGGGATGCCGAAGGGGTCGCTCAAGGAGGCAAGCGCGATGCGTCGTTCTTTGAGAAATCCCTCATGAATGGTCGTAAGCCGTTCTGTTAGAGAGCTCCCGCATGCTGCTGCCGCCAGCGCGAGGCTGATCGTCAGCGAGATGGGTGTTTGCGGGTTCATGGGCGTCGGCGGTGAGGACCGAATCCGGATGATCGCAGGTGAAAAAACCTTTGATCACCAATACATCGGTAGCTCGGGATGTGCCGCTGTCAAACGGGGATGCAAATTTTGCAGTTTCTGTTAGATGAGGCCCTTCAGGTCGCTCCACTTTTGGCCGGGTTCGTTGAGATGGCGGATGTGTCCATCTTCGATGAGCAGGCTGCTCGGCATTTCCATCGAGTCATAATCCGGGTGGCAGCTTACCAATCGGAGAATGCCCTTGTTCGAATTGCGCCAGAGTTCTTCGAAGGTTTGGCGGACGAATACATCGAGTCCGCTGAGCGGTTCGTCGAGCAGGAGGATGTTGCCATCCGGGTGAGTTGAGCATTCGGCGACGATGAGGTTCGCTTTGCGTTTGTTGCCGGTGGAAAGCTTGCCATAGGGCTTGGTGACATCGAGTTCCGTGCGGTCGGCCAGCGCGAATGCATCATCAACGCTGCCTTTTGGCAGGAGCGCATGAAAGATCCTCTTGGTGGGAAGTTCTTGGTCGAAGCGGATGTTTTCGGCGAGGTATTGCACGAATCCGTGCATTTCAAAATGACCCGAAACCGGCTTGATGCTGCCGGCGAGAGTGCGCAAAAGCGTGGTTTTCCCTCGCCCGTTTCGCGCGACGAGGAAATGGGTGCCGGAGCTCAGTTGGATGTTGGTTCCGACGCCTGCGAGGGCTGTGCCATAGCCGATCTCGAGACCGGCATCCATTTGTATTCGGGGGGTGTTTGCGCTCATGGGCCTTGCAGTTGGTTGCCACATTGAACGCAACAAGGGGTGTTGTTATTCAATGCCACCTACAATGTTGACGATGCAATTGTCGAAGTCAACAAAGCTGTGACTGCAGGCGACGCGAGCGGTGCCGATGATGTAGTATTCGAATGGTTTAACCGGAATTCGGAAATTTAAATGCAAGCGAAGAGGTTTTGACCACGGAATGCACCGAGTGCACAGATCAAGAAATATTGCAAAAGATGCGACATTGCGCGAGCCCCCTTCTCTTTTTTCTTCTGTTTAGAATTTAGTAAATCCGTGGTTGAAATGATTCGAATGATAGGTCGATTTCGGATTTTGGTTTTTGATAAGGGGTTTGGCGGATGAAATCCGCCACCACGGTGAAGAGGTCGCTTCTTCTTCCTTTTCCCCAATAACTAATAACCCATAACCACTAACTCTTCTCCTTCACCCTCAATCCGCCGGGCGGTGGGGTTCGAAGGTCATGGCGCGTTCGTGTTCGCGGGCCTTGGCGGCTTTTTTTGCTTGTTGGTAAAAATGTTCCTGAGCGCGAAGGCCTTTGCCGCGGGTGGGTTTGGTGACGCGGGTGGAACTGCCGTTGGGAAGGATGCGCGAGGCTTGGGTCTCGTCGTTGAAGTAGGTTTCGAGGATGCGGATGAGTCGGCGTTTGAGGGTGGGCTCGGCGATGGGGATCATCAGCTCGACGCGTTTCTCGAGGTTGCGGGTCATCCAATCGGCGGAGGCGATGTAGACTTCCGAATCGCCGCCTTGGAGGAAATGGAAGATGCGGGCGTGTTCGAGGAAGCGGTCGATCACCGAAATGACTTCGATGTTTTTCGAATGTTTCGGGTCGCCGGGTTTGAGGCAGCAGATGCCGCGGATGTTGAGTTTGATTTCCACCCCAGCGCGCGAGGCGTCGTAAAGGGCGGCGATGATGTCGGGGTCTTGGAGTGAGTTCACCTTCGCCATGATGCGTGCCGGGAGGCCCTGGCGGGCGCGTTCGGCTTCGCCGGAAATGAGGTCGAGCAGCATCGGCTTCATCGCTGTGGGCGCGGGGACGAGCCGCTGGAAGCGGAGCAATTTTGAGCGACCTGTGACGGCGTTGAAGAACAGCGAAGCGTCATTGCCGTAATCCGCCTTGCAGGTGAGGTAGGAAATGTCGGTGTAGAGGCGTGAGGTCGTTTCGTTGTAGTTGCCGGTGCCGAGGTGGACATAGCGGCGGAGGTGGCCGGCTTCGCGGCGCACGATCATGCAGATTTTGGCGTGGGTTTTGAGGCCTTTTACGCCGTAAACGATTTGTGCGCCGGCGCGTTGGAGTTCGTCGGCGCGGTCGAGGTTGCGGGCTTCGTCGAAGCGTGCCTTTAGCTCGACGAGTACGGTGACATGCTTGCCGTTTTCGGCCGCCTTGATCAGCGCGTTGATGATGCGCGATTTTTTGGCGGTGCGGTAGAGCACTTGTTTGATCGCGATGACATCAGGATCGCTCGCGGCTTCTTCGAGCAGGCGGAGCACCGGTTCGAATGATTCGTAGGGGTGGAACAGCATCAGGTCGCCGGAGGCGATCGTTTCGAACATCGATGAGCCGGGGACGATCGAGGGCGAGCTTTGGCCGGGCCAGTCGGCATCGCGCAGGTGGTCGAAGTCGGCGATGAAAACGAGATCCATGAATGAAGCGAGGCCGGGAGGTCCGGCGATGCGGTAGATTTCGGCGGTGCTCGCGGCGGTGACTTTTTGGATCATGCTTGCCAAGTCCTTCGGTGCATCGGCGCGGATCTCGAGGCGCACGGTATCGGCGAAGCGGCGGGCGCTGAGGATTTCCTCCATTTCGTCGGCGAGGTCGGTGGCGTCTTCCTCTTGCACAGCGATGTCGCCATTGCGGGTGACGCGGAACGCGGTGGTGGCGGCGACTTTTTCACCGGGGAAAAGTTGTTCCGCGTGGGCGGCGACGAGGTCCTCGACGAGTACGAATGCGAAGGCGTTGGATCCGGCGTTGATCGGAACAAGGCGGCTGATTGAATCGGGAATTGTGATGAGTGCGAAGCGGGTGGTTTCGCTTTCCGTTTCGATGAGGCGGCATGCGATGACCATTTGCAGTGCGGGCACGGCGGGTGGTTGATCGTTCAGGTCGACGGCGAGTGGCGTGAGCAGTGGTGAGATTTGGTCTTCGAACGCGTTGAGTGCCTGGGCGGCCTGTTCATGGTTCAGGTCGTTCATGTTGAGCGCGAGGATGCCGGCCTTGCGCAGTGCGGGGATGAGCGATTGGTTGAAGAGTGTGTATTGCTCGTCGCTCATGCGCAGGATTCTTTGGCGCAGTGCGTTGAGGTTGGCAGTGGGAGTGAGGCCCGAGAGGTCGGGCTTTTTGATCCCGCTGCGTTTCATCGCCATCAGGCCGCCGATGCGGACTTGGAAAAACTCGTCGAGGTTCGAGGCGGTGATGGCGAGGAACTTCACGCGTTCGAGCAAGGGGAGATCTTCACGCAACGCTTCGTTGAGCACGCGTTGGTTGAATTCGACCCAGGAAAGTTCGCGGTTGATGTAGGGGATGGGCATGGGATGCGGGAAGTGGCGGTGAATTTCAAATTTCCTCGTCGATCACGACACCGAGGCCGAAGACTTGCTCAAAGAGGTCGGCCTTGGAGGCCATCGCGAGGCGTTCGACTGCGGCATCGGCAAGGCCGGGTAGGCGGATGCGAATGCGTTTTTCTTCGCGGTGGATTTCGATTTGAGAGACGCGTTGGGCGTGGGTGCGTTCGAGTGCGTCGGCGACGCGCAAAAGGGCGGCGAGTTTGCAGACGCGGATGCGGTCCTCGGTGTCGAGTGCGGCGTAGCCCGGGTGGTCGAGGCTCGGGCAGGCGTGGCGGTGGTAGCGTGCGATTTGTGCGACGATGGCGACATCGGTGCGGTCGAGGCCGAAGATCTCCGAATTGAGGATCAGGTACTCCGAGTGCTTGTGGTGGGCGCGCGGGCTGACATAGGTGCCGACCTCGTGAAGGATCGCGGCGACCTGCAAAAGAAGCGCGTCGTGGGCGGTGAGTTGGTGGAGATCGGCGAGCGCGTCGAAGAAGCGTTTGCAGAGATTGCCGACATGTTCGCCGTGGGTGGGATCCGATTGATAGCGCTCGGCGAGGATGCGCGAGGAGCGCAGGACTTCTTCGGCGAAGGTATCGGCGAGATCTTCCGAAACCAAAAGATCGTGCAGCAGGCCTTTTTCGTAATCGCTTTCCGGGATGCGCACTTCGCTGAGTTTCATCGCCTCGGCGATGGCGAGATTGATTTCGAGGGCGGGCAGGAGTGCCTCGGCGGTTTGGTAATCGAGTTGGTAGCGGCGAACGATTTCCGCGTCGCTGATGTTGGCGGTGTCGCTGGTGAACTGGCGCAACGACTTGAGCGTGCAGGCGTTGTTGGGATTGATGAGTTCCGGTGCGACCGATTGGATTTCGTGGCCGATCACGACCATGCCATCGATGCGGATGTCGGCATAATCCAAGCCGATTTGTGCGATGTTGCCGGAGGTGTGTTCGCGGATTACGCGCAGCAAGCTGCCACCTTCGGCGTGTGATGCTTCGACCGCCTCGCGCGTGCGGTGGGTGCCCATGCGGTAGCTGGTGTAGCGGGTGATGAGACCATTTTGAAACAGCAGTGCTCGCGTGTTGCCAGGGCCGACATGGAGCACGAGCGTCGCGCCTTTTTTCATGCCGGGCAAGTGACTGAGACGGCGGCGGGTCTTCAGATAGATCAGGCGCGTCATTTCGCCATCGTCGATCGCGCCAAGGCGCAGACCGCAGGCGACGCGGATCCGGTTCATGAAGGTTTCCTGATTCTTGGCTTCGCTGAGAATGTTGGTGACGGCGGCGCGTGTGATCTCGTGGGAGTTGAGGCCGAGCTCGTCGAGGGATTTTTGGAAATCGCGGATGATTGAAACCACGCGTTCGGTGGTGGCGAGGCTGATCGCGCCGTGGCGGAAAATGTCGCGGGCGACCGGTGCCGGTTGTTCGAGGAAATCGACGGCATTGAGTGTGCCATCGCCGTTGCCCGTGGCGACCAGCATGGAAACCGCGCTGGCGCCGATGTGGATGGCTGTCGAGAGTTGCTCCGGGTGTACGGGCTTGGTGGCGGATTTCCTTGGACGAGCCATTGCCAGAGGACATCGCAGGCCGGATCGCGTTTCAATCACGAAAACCGCGCGCTGTGTGACTTTTGCAGGCGGAGCTTGTCAAAGCGGGGGATGCTGGGCATAGGATCGGCCATGCCAGTCACCGGAGCATTGGAACACTACCGGATCAAGCCCGGGGGCAAGGTTCATCTCGGCAAGATCCAGACCGATGATAAGTTGCTGTTTGCCGGCAATGGCAAGGATGACTACGAGCCGCAGTTTCGCGAATTGCAGAAGCAACTCCAGGAGCAACAAAAGCTGCTCTACGCGCAGAACAAGCATCGGATCTTGGTGGTCATGCAAGCGATGGACACCGGCGGCAAGGATGGCTGCATCAAGCATGTTTTTTCGCACATCGATCCGCAGGGCATTCATGTGAGATCGTTCAAGAAACCGACCGAAGAGGAACTCGCGCATGATTTCTTGTGGCGCATTCACTCGAAGGTGCCGCGGCGTGGGGAGTTGGTGATCTTCAACCGCAGTCACTACGAAGATGTGATCGCGGTGCGCGTGAAAAAGATTTTTCCCGACGAGGTTTGGAAGCGTCGCACGCGGCACATTGTCGAGTTCGAACGCATGCTTGCGGAAGAGGGTACGACGATCGTGAAGGTTTTTCTGCACATCTCGAAGGAGGAACAAAAACGCAGGCTCGAGTCGCGTTTGGAAAATCCTGACAAGCATTGGAAGTTCAACCCCGATGACCTCGCGGATCGCGCGTTGTGGGATCACTTCATGAAGGCGTACGAAGATGTCATTTCCGAAACATCGACCGATCACGCGCCGTGGCATGTCGTGCCGGCCGACCGCAAGTGGTATCGCAACCTTTGCGTCGCAAGGATCGTGCTCGACACGATGAAGAAGCTGAAAATGACCATGCCCGAGCCGAGCTGGAATCCCAGCGAGATACGGATTGGGGATTGAGTGGGGAATTAGGCGGCTGTCCAGTCGCGGCATTTCAGGCCGGGTACGCGGGAGAATTCGCGGAGGTTGGCGGTCACCAATGTAGCGCCGGCGGCTCTTGCGGTGGCGGCGATGATGAGATCGTTGGGGCTGATCGGTTTGCCGGCTTTTTCAAGGCGCGTGCGGATGTCGGCATAATGCTCGGCAGCCTCACCACCGAAGGGCAGGTGGGCGTAGGGTGAGAGGAGATCGTTGATGCGTTGGCGCAGGTGAGTGGCCTGGCTGCTTCTCAAGGCGCCATAGAGCAACTCCGCGCGTGTGAGCTCCGCAAGGCAGAGGTCGGCTGTTTTTTTGGAACTGAGATTGCGGATCAGTGCCTTGTTTGGCTGACGCAAAATGTAGGACCAGATGTTGGTGTCGAGGCAGTACATCGAACTCAGTCTTCGAGATTCGGAATGGCTCGGTGGCCGCGTTCGCGCTTAGGAGTGGCAAACGATTTGTCGACCGTGCCGGTGAATGCCGAGAGGTGGCTCCATGCTGACGCATCGTCCTGATCGGCGGCGCGGGCAAGGTGGTCGCGCGCCCAGCGGGAGAGTGATACCGAATCGCGGCGGGCGGCGGCCTCGACTTTTTTCTGCGTGTCCGCATCGAGATAGATCGTGAGTTGGGCCATGGGGGGAATTTGGCAGCGAACTCTTGAAAGTCAAGTATATGTGCCAAGTATATGTGTGTAATGAGCGCGAAAAACCCTCTTTTGGCAGGAAAATTTCAATCAAAGCGCGCGCGACCAGATCACCTTGAGGTAGCGGGATTCCGGGTAGTTCGAGAGCGTCGGGTGGTCGGCGCCGGCGCCGGTGCGCTGGATGATCTGGAGGCGACGGTTGGTGCGGTGGGCAGCGGCGATGACGGTGCGTTCGAAGTCATCGGCGCCGAGTTGGCCGGAGCATGAGCAGGTGACGAAGATGCCGCCGGGTTTGACGAGTTGGAGAGCGAGCTTGTTGAGGTCGGCATATTTCGCGATGCCGATTTCGTCTTCGCGACCGTGGATGAATTTTGGCGGATCGGCGATGACGAGGTCCCAGGTGCGGCCGTTTTCGATCATCGTGCGGATCCAGGTGAAGGCATCGGCGTGGGTGAACTTCACGCGTGCCGAGTTGAGGTTGGCGTTGCGTTTGGCCATTTCGATCGCGGTTTCATCGAGGTCGACTGCGGTCACCTCGCTGGCGCCGGCGAGGGCGGCGGAGATTGAGAAGCCGCCGGTGTAGCAGCAGAGGTCGAGCACCGAGCGGTCCTTGGCGTGTGAGGCGAAGAGTTTGCGGTTGTCGCGTTGATCGCAGAAGAAGCCGGTTTTGTGGCCGGTGCTGAAGTCGATTTCGTAGCGGATGCCGTGTTCGCGAATTTTTACTGAGCGGACATTGTCGGAGCTCGCGCCGCCGCTGCGGGGGATGCCTTCGATGCGTGCGAGTTCCGCGTCGATGCCGATGACCACGCGTTGGGTGTCGAGGCATTCGTGAAGGATCGGGATCCAGCGCGGTAGGCGTTGCCATGCGGCGAGGTTGGTGATTTCCACCGAGAGCACATCGGCGAATTTGTCGGCAACGATGCCGGGCATGAAATCGGCGTCGCCATGGATCGCGCGATAGGCTTCGGTCGTTTCGTCGAGTGCGAGCATTTCGCGGCGCATCGATGCGGCGCGGCGGATCGCATCGTCGAAAAACGACTCGTCGATTTCCTCGCTCGAGTGGCTCACGATGCGCAGGGGCATGCGCGACTTCGGATTCCAGAGGCCCCAGCCAAAGGCGCCGCCATCCTTGTCGAGCACTTGCACGAGGTCACCCGGCTTCGCGTCGAGCGAGGCCTCGCCGATCATTTTTGGCCAGATCGACGGGTGGTAGGTGATGTTTTTGATTTGGACGGTCGGCATGCGGGGAATAGGCCTCAAGTCGGCCGGATTGTCGAACCCCAATGGCGGGCGTGAGATTGACATTTTTCACCGGGCGCGCAGTTTGGGTGTGTTGCCTTCGATTCATGTCCGCTGAAGACCATCATTTCATGAGGGAAGACCGCTTGGTTCACTGGCGAAGGATTGCGGCGTATCTTGCGGATCATCCGGAGGAGCTCGAGATTCCATTGGCCAACATCGAGCGTTGGATGGCTGGCGGCAGGGTGCACCCTGCGCCGCTGATCGAATGGCGTAGGCGGATCCATGAGGCGCAGGCCTCGGATGTCGGCATGCGTGAGCTGCTCGATTTTCTTGCGGCGGACAACCATGATGCCGAGCTGATCAAATCCTGTTCGCCATTTGTCGGGTTCTCGAAAATCGCAGCCTACCCATGAATCTCTCCGCGCTTCAGCACCTCATCAGGGCCGCTCAGGCGCTTGCGGAAAACCAACCGGTCATTGTGTTGGGTTCTTCATCCTTGCTGGCATCGTTTCCCGAGTTGGGAAAAGACCAGGGGCCCTTGACCACCACCTTTGATGCCGACCTTTACCCGGACCCATTTGATGAATTGGTCGCGATGATGTGGCATGAGGCTCTTGGTGAAAACCGCTCTTATTATCTGCGCCATGGTTATCATGCGGACATCATGCGTGATTCCATAGTCGAGACCTTTCCTTCCGGTTGGCGTGAGCGTCTGGTGCCAGTGCCTGGAGCCGAAAAGGCGCATGCGCTAGAGCCTCACGATCTGTGTGCGATTAAAATTCTGGTGAGTCGCCCGAAGGATCTGAGCTTGGTGAAATTTCTCTCGGATGCCGGTTTGATCCATGCGGACAAGGTCCGTGAGCGAATGGCCTTGATCGACTTGCCGGTTGAGTTGCGTCCGCGCATGGATGCCGCATTTCGCTGGATTTTCGAAGCTTGAGAATGTTTGGCAATTGGAGGCGCGCTTCCGTCTTGTCGGAGAGCGTGGAATGGGCAAGATCCGGCGCGTGAACTCGGCGCCATTGGGATTTTTTGATTCGGGAGTGGGAGGCCTCACCGTGGTGCGTGCGGTGCAGGATTTGCTTCCTCACGAGAACATCCTGTACCTCGGTGACACCGCGCGTTTGCCCTACGGCTCGAAAAGCCCGGAATCGATCCGGCGTTTTGCGCAGGAGGATGCGAAGTTTTTGGTCGAGCGCGGGGTCAAGGCCATCGTCGTCGCCTGCAACACCGCTACCGCGCACGCCCTGCCGATGCTCAGGGAAAATTTTGATCTGCCCGTGATCGGCGTGATCGAGGCCGGTGTCGAATCGGCGCTGAGCGATCCGGCAGCCGGGCGGGTAGGGATCATTGCCACGCGCGGGACCGTTCGTTCGCATGCGTATCAGCATGCCTTGGCATTGAAGCGCACGGGTTTGATCATTCACGCGCAGCCTGCGCCCTTGCTGGTGCCAATCGTCGAGGAGGATTGGATCGATCATCCTGCGGCAGAGCTCATTCTCAAAACCTACCTTGAGCCGCTCATTGAGAAGGACATCGATACCCTGATGCTTGCCTGCACGCATTACCCCTTGCTGGTTCCGGTCTTGCGACGCTTGTTGCCCGATGGCATCCGCTTGGTTGACAGTGCCACGACCTGCGCCGAGCACCTCAAGCAGGAATTGCTGCGCCTCGAAATGCTCAATGGGCAGGAGAGCGATGGGACCCTTGAGATTCATCTCACCGACTTGTCGGAGGAGTTTGAAACTTTGGCGCGGCGTTTCCTGAGTAAACCATCTGGGCGCATCCAGCGGGCGGTTCTTGCCTGATCGCGGAAAATTATCGCTTGCCGGGGGCGCGGGGCGGGTCCATATCGGTGGCGTACTTTTTGTTTGTTCCCCGTGCCGCAGTGGCGCTCATTTGGTTTCCCTTGGGGAAACCGCTTGATGGGGTAAAAATGCCAATTTTCTCGGGATTGTTGGCTTTTGTCTTGATTTGTTCAAATTTTTTTGAACAATAGTAAACCGCATTTTTCCATCTGAAATATACTCGATAAGATCCTATGAAATTGTTTGGCACAGACGGCATCCGCGGGCGGGTGAACGAATTTCCGATCACGGCGGAAGTGGCATTGAGAACGGGCAAGGCGGTGGCCAATGTCCTGCGATCGCCGGGGGCAAGTCGCAACCGGGTTTTGGTGGGCAAGGACACGCGGATTTCCGGCTACATGCTGGAGACGGCGCTAACCAGTGGCTTGGTGTCGATGGGCATGGATGTCTTCATGGTCGGGCCCTTGCCGACGCCGGCGGTGGCGCATTTGACCAAGTCGATGGGCGCGGCGGCCGGGATCATGATCACGGCCTCGCACAATCCGTATGAGGACAACGGGCTGAAAATTTTCGGGCCCGATGGCTACAAACTTTCCGATGATCTTGAGGCGATGATCGAGCGTCACATTTTGGGTGATGTCGCCGAGGCCGCGCCTTTGCCGCCGCGGCAGATTGGCAAGGCGCACCGGATCGATGACGCGCGCGGCCGCTACATCGAGTTTGCGAAAAATGCGGCGGACAACATCTCGCTGCATGGGCTCAAGATTGTCGTCGATTGCGGTCATGGTGCCGCGTATTTCATCGCGCCGCTGATTTTCAAGGAGCTTGGTGCCGAGGTTTACACCACCGGCATTCAGCCCGACGGACTCAACATCAATCACGGCTGCGGTGCTTTACATCCGGAAAATGCCGGTGAGCTCGTGCGCAAGTTTGGCGCGGACCTTGGTGTCTCATTCGATGGCGACGCAGACCGAGTGATCTTCACCGATGCGGACGGACAAGTCGTGAGCGGCGATCGGATTCTCGCCCTTTGTGCGATCAGCCTCAAGGAGCAGGGGAAACTGCGCAATGACACCTTGGTGGCGACGGTCATGAGCAATCTTGGACTCAAGGAAACCATGAAGCGCCATGGCATCCGCGTCGAAGCGGCGGCGGTGGGCGACCGCAATGTCATCGAGTGCATGCGCAAGGGCGGGCATTCGTTTGGCGGGGAAAATTCGGGTCACTTGATTTTCGGCGATTACGCCACGACCGGTGACGGCATCCTGAGTGCCTTGCAGGTGCTGCGGATGATGCGCGATCGCAATGCGACACTCGCCCAGTTGGCTGCGGTGATGCACGAGTATCCTTCGCAACTCCTCAACATGCCGGTGCTATCCAAGCCGCCGATCGGCACGCTTGGAAAACTCAACGAGCTCATGGATCGCGCGACCAGCGAGTTTGGCGATCACGGGCGGCACCTGATCCGCTACTCGGGCACCGAGAACAAGATCCGCGTGTTGGTCGAACACAAGGATGCCGGCGAGTGCCGGGCTTGGGTTGAAAAATTCTCGTCGGTCATTCGCGAGGAAATCGGTTAGAGTTTTTATATGGAGTTCAAAGCAAGCGACTGTCATCCGCTGACCCTTGGTCGGGCAATTGGTGATTTCCCGATTGGCAACATTGCCTTGTCCGCGCACCAGCAACGCATGGTGGGTTCTGAGGCATTGTGCGTTCATTCTCACGCGTGGCTGGCGGTTGACGAAGTGGCGCTGCTTGCTTCGGGCGAATGCGGCTCTTTGCTCGACGCATCGGGTGAGAAGATTGCGTGGAGGCTTGATGGCGTGGGTGATGCGATTGCCGCGCGTGAATCATTCCTCATCCGCTATCCATGGGATTTTTTGCGCGCCAACGAAGCA
The DNA here is from genome assembly GCA_947462835.1 of Akkermansiaceae bacterium. Lineage (GTDB taxonomy): Bacteria > Verrucomicrobiota > Verrucomicrobiia > Verrucomicrobiales > Akkermansiaceae > Luteolibacter. The sequence goes on along the minus strand of CANHQM010000014.1, from coordinate 24,034 downwards.
TGGGTCGGCTCGCTCGATGAAAGCATCATCGATGGCGAAGTGCACCCGATGGCGGTGGTCGAGGGGCTGATCCATGTCGGCGAAGGCACGCGGATTTTGCCGGGGGTTTTCATCGAGGGAAATGTGGTGATCGGTCGCAACTGCAAGATTGGTCCGAATTGTTACATTCGCGGCAACACCAGCATCGGCGATGGCTGCCATATCGGTCAGTCGGTTGAGATCAAGAACACCATCGTGCTCGATCGCAGCAGCATCGGGCATTTGTCGTATGTTGGCGATTCGGTGCTTGGCGAAGGCGTCAACTTCGGTGCCGGCACCACCACTTCGAACCTGCGGCACGATGGATCGAATCATCGCTCGACGGTTGCCGGTGAACTTGTCGACACGGGGCGCAGGAAATTTGGCGCGATCGTCGGCGACGGCGTGCATACCGGCATCAACACCTCGATTTATCCCGGTCGCAAAATGTGGCCGGGCACCACCACTTTACCGGGCTCAATCGTGCAGCGCGATATGCATCCGGTCGCTTGAAATTTCGAACCAAATCATCAGCCCTCAAAAATCATGTGCGGAATCGTCGGATACATTGGCAAAGCGGAGGCGCCCAAGGTGCTCATCAATGGCCTGCGTCGGCTTGAGTATCGCGGCTACGATTCGGCCGGTCTCGCGGTTATGGATGGCGATCGCATTGCGGTGGCGAAGGCTCCGGGCAAGGTGGCGGCATTGAAGGATCGCGCGCGCGCCGACTGGCCGGCGGAAAGGTTTGCGCGCGCCAGCACCGGCATCGCGCACACCCGCTGGGCAACCCACGGACCGCCGACCGAGGTCAACGCACACCCGCACCTCGACCAAAGCGGCGACATTGCATTGGTGCACAATGGCATCATTGAAAACTACCGCTCGCTGCGTGCGAGGCTTGAGGGCAAGGGCCATCATTTCCTCTCGGAAACCGACACCGAGGTGCTCTCGCATTTGATCGGCGATTGCGACAAGGGCGATCTTTTCCAAGCGGTTTGCGATGCCTTGCATCAGGTCGAAGGAACTTTTGGCATCGCCGTGCTCTCGGCACGCGAGCCGGGTCGCATCATCACCGCGCGACGCGGCAGCCCGATCGTGATCGGCGTGGGCGATGGCGAAACGATCATTGCGTCCGATGCTTCGGCGATCGTTGCCCACACACAGCGGGTGATTTATCTCGACGACAACGACATCGCGATTGTCACGGCGGACTCCGTCGATATCCGCGATCTCAACAATGTGCCTGTCACGCGCGAGATTGCCGAGCTTGGCATGGATGCCTCGGCGGCGGAGAAGGGTGGTTATGAGCATTTCATGTTGAAGGAGATCCACGAGCAACCGGACTCCTTGGGCAATGCGATCCGCGGGCGGCTTGATCTCAACCTCGGTACTTCGGTGCTCGCGGGCATGGGGACTTCGGCGCGCGATTTGGCCGACCTCAACCGCGTGGTGATCGTCGGCTGCGGCACATCGCTGCATGCGGGTTTGGTTGGCGAATATGCGTTTGAGGACTTGGCCGACATCAATGCCGAGGTCCAGCAGGCTGCGGAGTTTCGTTATCGGAATCCGATCGTTGGCAGCCGCGATCTGGTGGTCGCAATTTCGCAATCGGGCGAGACTGCCGACACGCTTGCAGCGGTGCGCGAGGCAAACCAGAAGGGGGCCTTTGTGATGAGCTTGTGCAATGTCGTGGGCTCGACCATCGCGCGTGAAACGGGCAGGGGAGTTTATCTGCACGCGGGGCCGGAAATTTCCGTTGCCTCGACCAAGGCCTTCACCTGCCAGGTGGCGGTGTTGCTGATGATGGCGCTCAAGATCGGTCGTGGTCGGCGATATTCTCGCGACGAGGGCATTCGATTGGCGCGTGAAATCGAAATGATTCCGGCGCTGGTGCAAAAGGTCGTGGCGCAGGATGCGCACATTGCAAAGATCGCCGAATCCTACGCCAACGAAGAACATGCGTTTTTCATTGGTCGCGGGCCGATGTATCCGGTGGCTTTGGAAGGGGCCTTGAAGCTCAAGGAAATTTCTTACATCCACGCCGAGGGTTATCATGCGGCGGAACTGAAGCATGGCCCGATCGCATTGCTTGTCGATGGCACGCCGGTGGTGGCGTTGGCCTGCGACATTCCGGGCAAGGACAAGGTGCTGGGCAACATCGAGGAATGCCGCGCGCGCGGGGCGAGGATCCTTGGCATCGTCACCGAAGGCGATGATGAGGCCGCCGAGTGCATGGATGACTTCATCGCCATCCCGCGTTGTCACCCGTTGGTCGCGACGATTCCCGCAGTCGTGGCGCTGCAGCTTTTCTCCTACCATGTCGCCCGACTCCGCGGCTGCGAGATCGACCAACCTCGCAACCTCGCCAAGAGCGTGACGGTTGAGTGAGGGGAAGAGATGAACATCGAAGTGGAAGATAAAGAAGAAGCCGCTTCCTAGGGAGGCGCGACACTCTTGTCGTGCTCTTTGCAGATATTTTTAACCGCGAAAATGAAGAGTTATTGGTTATTTGTGATTGGTTATTGGGTGAAGAGGAAGAAGCCACTTCTTCACCCTCTTTCACTTCGATGCTCAATGTTTAAAGTGGTCTCCGTTTCGAATTTAGGATTTAGAATTTAAGATTTAGGAAATCCGTGGCCTTGCCTTTGCGTTGATCGAGTGGACGGATCAAAACCTTGATAGGTTGCGCGCTCGTGCTGCCGATCAGGATGAGGAAAAATTGTCTTCTCCCGAGGGGCGACACATGGCTTTTTAAAAATGCGCATGTTGGCGGCTTAATCCGTGGATCGCATCCGACACTGAGTGACCACAGCACCAGCGCTTTGCGCAGACACCATCCGATTTCATGTCCAGTTCACCCAATTCCGATACCGCCGCAGGCAGCACATTGCCGGATCCCCGCTACACCGTTGGCACCCTTTCCTACAGCAAGATGGGCTTGGCGGCTCTCTTCGGATGGTTGCTCTGGGGCGACTTCTGCTACCAGATGATGGAGGTGATCACTCCGTCGATCATCCCGCTCAAGCTCAACCACCTCGACGCCCCAAACTGGGCGATCGGCCTCATCATCACCACGCTGCCCGGCGTCCTAAACATGACGGTCTGCCCGTGGGTGAGCTACACCAGCGATCGTCATCGAGGGCCGCGCGGTCGCCGCATTCCGTTCATCCTCTGGACGCTGCCTTTCGTGACGCTGTTACTCCTTCTGCTTGGTTTTTCCGAGCAGATCGGCCGCGCCATTCACACCGCGCTGCCGTCCAGCTGGGGCATGAGCTCGACCTCGGTGATCGTCATCTGCATCGGGGTTTTCATGGTCTGCTTCCAGTTCTTCAACATGTTCGTGTCGTCGGTTTTCTGGTACCTCTTCAACGATGTGGTGCCGCATGCATTTCTTGGGCGCTTCCTCGGTCTCTTCCGCGTGGTCACCGGCCTCCAGGCGATGCTCTACAATTTTTTGATCTTTAAGCATGCCGAAACCCACATGACCGAAATCTATGTCGGTGTCAGCATCCTCTATGCGGTGGGAATGGGCCTGATGTGCCTCAAGGTCAAGGAAGGCGAGTACCCGCCGCCGCCACCAACGGTGGATGGCGAAAGCGGCTTTGTTTCCCAGGTGAAAACCTATTTTGTCGAATGCTACAGCAAGCGGTACTACTGGAATTTTTTCTTTTGCAACGCCTGCTGGTCGATTGCCTACACGATCGGGGTCTTTAATGTGTTCCTTCAGAAATCCATCGGGCTTGATCTCGCGCAGATTGGTTTCATCAGCGGTATGGTCAGCGGCGTGAACATGCTGCTTACCTATCCCGCCGGGGCCCTCGGTGACCGCTTCCACCCATTGCGCGTGCTGGTATGGGTCAAGATTATCAATCTGTTCTTCCTGCCGCTGTCGCTGATATGGTTGTTCTTCGATTTCGAACCCGCCATCGCGTTCAAGGTGGCGATAGCCATCAGCATCATCAACATCCCCTTCGGCGTGCTGACCGAAGCAATGATGCTGCCGATGTACATGCGTGTGTTGCCGCGCGAGCGTTACGGCCAGTTCTGCTCGGCCAACGCGCTGGTGCGTTCGTTTGGCGTGATCTGCGGCGGATTCTTTGCAGGCTTGTTCATCGATGCGATGAAGAAGATCCACAACGGCAGCGACTACGCCTACCGCTTCCTGCCGATATGGATCATCTTCTGGAGCGGTGCGGCACTTTTCTTCCTCTTGCTGCTGTATCGTGATTGGAAGAAACAGCAGGAGCAGCCCGGGGAGGGAAATGTTGAATGTTGAATTTTGAATGAGGAAGAAGGTGAAGAAGTCGCTTCTTCCTCGTGGCTGGGACATCCTGTCCCAGGCCGTCCTTGGAGCATCCTGCTCCAAGTTTTGCGCAGCGCATGAAACCGCCACTTCTTCAGGCAGGGACCTTTGTCCTCAAAGGTCCGTCGTATGAATTGTCGTTGAAGCCGCTTCTTCAACGGATCGCGGGCATCCTGCCCGCTTTAGCGCCTGCGGCGATCATTACGGCGCCGCAGGGCCGCGTCGCCCTACCGGTGAGAGAAGCAAGATTTCAAGAATCAAGAGGCAAGAGAAGAGGCATCATCTTAGATCCGCAATCTACGATCCGCGATCTGCAATCAATCTTCATTCTTCTCTCTTCGCTGCCAACTGAAAACTTGAAACTTGAAACTTCTTCATCCACTTCGATTTTCAATGTTGGATGTTCAATGTTCACCCCTCCTCCTACCAGGCGGGGCGGTGTGTAAGCCGGGTGGGTTTTGTGGGATTGCCGTCGAGGACTCTTTGGATTTGCTTCACCATGGCCTGCACGATTTCGCGGCTGCTTGAGGTGATCCAATCGACGGGGTAGGGACTTAAGATCGGAGTCTCGATGTTGCCGTGGGCGACGAGCTTGAGTTCCTCGGGGATTTTTACGCCGAGTTCAAGCAGAGCCGTCAGGCTGCCTCGGACCGCTGTGTGGGGGTAGATGAAAAGTCCATCCGGGCGTTTCTTCTGTTTCCAGAGTGTTTTCATCGCCTCGTAGCCGAAGCACTCGATTTCGACCGGCTTCTTCGACGCGGGGTGGATGACCCAATCGGGGTGTGTTTCCAGGCCCAAGGATGCAGCTGTCTCGGCGAATACCTCATAGAAGTGGGAAATATCCTGCGGGTTGGAAGTCTCGGTGGCGGGTTCTGGTATGACATTGGAGATCACTCCCACGCGACGGGCTCCTCTTTCCGCGAGGCGGTGCACGGCTTTCTGCACGAGGTCGGCGTTGAGGAATTCCACGCGGGCCTGGCAATCGCGATAGGAGGTGAGCGCGGCGAATGGCACGGGAAGGCTCTTGATCGCCTTGAGGATTTCCTTGCTGGGCTGGCTGGTCACGACCCCGTCAATCTCGCGCTTCTTGCAGGCTTCGATCAGGTTTTCAGGTAAGAATTTCGGCGACTTCTTGTTATCGACCCAGACTTTGAGCTCCGCATTTTGCTTTTCAAGTACACGGGCCAGCTCGATCTGGAGTGAGACCAGGAAGTCACGGTCGGCGGGTGCGATCGCGCCGAAATTTTCGTAGATGCCCAAGCGGCGGATCTTCCGGTGGCCATCCAAGACGAATGTGCCGCGATTTTGGCGCCGATCCAGGAGTCCTTCCTTGACGAGCGGATCGAGCGCTAGCTTGACGGTGTTGGGAAAAACGCTCCATGCCGCTGCCAAGTCGTTGGTGGAGGGAATGCCCGTGCCGGAAGGGAGCTCTCCACTCTTGATCAAAGTACGCAGGTGCGCAGCGATTTCCTTTGTGGCGGGTCTTTGCCCGGTGGGTTGAAAGGCAAGGAGTTTGCGGATCGCTGCGGCTTTGATGGTTCCCATTTCGAGTGCAAGCAGGTAGCTGGCTGCACTGGATTCATAAGGGCAGGCATCGACAGGATGCAAGACCGCATTCTCGCTCCGAGGCTGCCCGAGAATCTTCTTTGGCCCCCGGCATAGCTTTCCCTTATAGAAAAAACAAAAAAAACAGAAAAAAATTTGACCTCTCGCTTTGCCCTTGTTATTTTTCGCGAAGTTACGAGTCGTAACTCCCAACCTCAAACATCCCATCGTCCAAAACTAAACAGCCCAAAACCAACCAAAAACACTACCGCCATGAAATTCCGCCGTTCACTCTTCCTCACCTGCAGCAGCTCATTGGCTCTGGTATGCCTTGCCACCCCGCACGCCTCCGCGCAGACCAACGGCACCTGGTCAGGCGCAAGCGGTGCCACTTGGGATTCCACGGCCACCAACTGGACCGGGGTCAGCGGCACGCCATGGGACTCGACCAACGGCTCGACGGCCAACGCCACTTTCAACGGTTCCAACTCGGCTTCTGTCAGCGGCACCGTTTTCGTCAACCGGATCGATAAGACCAACACTGCGGGAAATACCGCCATCATTTCCGGCAACATCACCCTTGCTGGATCCACCCCCACGATCACCAACAACAGCACATCCTCCTTGAGTATCAGCAGCGTTCTCACTGGCAGCAATGGAGTGACCGTGTCCCTGCTCTCCGGCGCTGGTACCGCAGGTGGGTTGACATTTGTCGGCAACAACACCTACAGCGGCACGACGACCATCAATGGTTCTAATAATGGACTGGCCGTCGCCAACAATAACGCCTTGGGCACCAGTTCCGTGCTGGTGAATTCCTACGGCGTTTTAAAAGTCTCGACAAGCGCTCTGTCCAATAACATCACCATCAATGGAGGGGCAAGCAACGGCGCGATTCAAACCTTTATGAGCTCCACCCTCTCCGGTCTGATCACACTCGCCAGCGACGCAGCGATTGGAAACCGCGGCGATGGCAGCACGTTGAACCTCACGGGCGGAATCGCGGCGAGTGGCCAAAGGCTCTCGCTCAGTGGGGTAGGAGGCAGCAGCAGCACGATCATCTCGAACAATGTGGTCAATTTGGGCTCTGGCGGAATATTCCGGGCATCTGCTCAACCCGTGACTGTCAATATCGGTGGCAATACCTGGGGAACGACCGTTGTGGATTGGACTGGCAAGATCAACCTCGGAGCGAACAACGCTCTGGCCACCGCCTCCATTCTGCAAATGGGTGCGAGCGGCGGCGGCGAAACGGCCACAGTGGACCTGAAAGGGTTCAATCAAAGCGTCGCCGGCCTGCGTTCCTTCACCGGCACCGGCTCTGCCAGCGCCAGCGGTACCCGCACAATCACCAGCAACACAGCTGCCACGCTCACGATCGATAACTCCAGTGGCACCAACTACCTCTACGATGGCGTGATCTCTGGCAACCTCTCCTTGACCAAGAGCGGATCTGCCGCCCAGACGCTCTCCGGCAACAACACGTACACCGGCACCACCACGGTGAGCGGTAATGGCAGTATCCTAGCCATCTCCAACGCCAACGCGCTGGGCGCTACCTCCGGAAACACCACGGTTGGCAATCGTGCCGAGCTCCGGCTCAGTGGCGGCATCAGCGTGGGCGAGTCAATCACCCTCAATGGATTCGGCGCGGTCCGAAACAGCAATGCGGCGCTCACCAATACCTCCGGCACCAACACCGTGACGGGCCTCATCACCCTGGGAACGGAAGCGTCTGAGAACTGGATCGCCAGCACGGGTGGAACGCTCAATCTCACCGGCGGGGTTTCATCCCCCAATCGTGACCTGAGCTTGACTGGCGGGGGCGGCCTCAATGTCACCACCAACGCGATCAACCTCGGCACAGGCAACCTAATTTTATTCGGTCAGAGTGGCACCTCTGCTAGCATCGGAGTCGCCAGCAACACGGCGTCGCTGTTGACCGTTTACTACGGCGGAAAACTGCGGATGGATGTGGCCAATGCCTTCTCCTCCAGCACGGGTCTCTACATGGGGTCGCCTGATAACTCGACCGGTTCGCTGGATCTCAATGGAAATAGCCAGACCTTCGGGAGTCTGGAGTCCTACGGCAACGGCGCGGTGGTCATCACCAGCGCCAGCGCCGCCACGCTCAGCGTGGATCAAACCGCGACCAGGACCTACGCAGGCACCATCACCGGCGCGGTCGGCCTCATCAAGAGCGGTGCGAGCACTCTTACCCTCTCCGGCAACAACACCTACAACGGCGGCACCACGGTCAACGCCGGTAACTTGAATGTCTCCAGCACCGGCAGCCTCGCCAGCGGTAGCGCATTCACTCTCGGTGCCAGCGCGGCGGCTGTCCTGTCCAATTCCGGTCAAACGCTCGGCGCGGTGAGCAACTCCAACAGCGCCACCAACGCGCTCAACTTCAGCGCGACCACCGGCACGGTCACCCTCGCCAGTCTCAGCGGCGCGGGCAACACCCGCTTCGGCAGCAATGCGGTCGTCACCGCTGGCATCGGCTCGGGCACGGTCACCGCGATCGGCTCGCTCACCGCAAACATCGCCGGCGGCACGACCACTGTTGGCGGCGTGGCGACCATCGGCACCATGTCGGCCGGGACGGCCAACCTCAACGGCGCAACCAGCTCGATCGGCACCTACAACGGCGGCAACATCGCCCTCGGCAACTCGACGGTGCTCTCGGTGAGCGGCGGCAGCAGCGCGGGAGTGATCTCCGGCGGCGGTAGCATCACCAAGACCGGCGCAGGCTCACTCGAGCTGCTCGGCGCCAACACCTACACCGGCACCACCACCGTTTCCGAAGGCACGCTCGCCATCAACGGCAGTGTCGCTGGGGCGGTGGCAGTGAACTCAAATACCACACTCCAAGGTGCGGGATCAATCGGCGGCGCGCTGAGCGTCAGCGGTCAGCTTTCTCCGGGCAACAGCATTGAAAGCATCGGCGCTTCCAGCGTTTCATTCCTGAATGGTTCGACCTATGCCTACGAGCTCAACTCAAGCGTGCTTGGCGGTGACCTGCTCTACACGACCGGTGCCCTCAGCATTGCCTCGACCACAACCCTGTCGCTCACGGAATTGGCAACAGGCACGCTTGCCATGAATGACAAACTCACGCTCATCAGCTACGGCACTTGGAACGGCGGCCTCTTCACCTACAATGGCAGCACACTCAACAATGGCGACAAGTTCACGCTTGGTTCCAACGAGTGGCTCTTCAAGTATGATGACACCACCGGTGGCAACAACTTCCTCAGCGACCAAGCTGGAGCATCCGGCTACATCACCATGACCGTCGTGCCCGAGCCGAATGTCGCGATGGTGGCTGGTAGCCTCGCATTGATGGCGATGCTGCGCCGCCGCAGGGATTGAGCTGCGAAGGAGCGAAACTAAAATTTTCCTTCGGAGTTTTTGGTTTTTACTCCGAAGGGATTACCTGGGCGCTGGCTGACGAGCCAGCGCCCTTCAAATATGCAGAGCTAGCTGGGATATGCCTCTTCGTGGAGAGGACAGTCGTCTAACTCAGATCAGAACGGCACCACATGGTGTAAAACAAGAGTTCAACCCGAAAACAGAAGTTGAAACCACGAAATACACGAAATTTCACGAAAGGCATGGGATTTCATGCCATGCTTGTTTCACCATTTTGGAAAAGCCATAATGGTCCCCCGGGGACTTCTTATTTCGTGTTGTTTCGTGACTTTCGTGGTTTCTTCTTAGGAATCTGTGTTCAACATGCCCACTTACATTTACTTCATCGATAATGATGGTCCTTCAAGCCACTCAAGCCTTCCACCTGCGTCCCTTCACCGAGCGCAAGCGCCTCTCCGCGCCACGCGTGAATCATGACGAGGAAATGTTTTCGTATCACCCCGCGCTGAATGTGCCGAAGCATCTGCAACCGATCCACCGCACGCATCAAGTCACAGTCAGAGCTGTTTCCAGCATTTCAAACACACCATGACATCACCATCCCGACAAAGCCGGATCATGGGCCGCATGGCCTGCCTCATCGCCCTTACTTCGATCTTCGCAGGCTGCAAAAAAACCGATGACCTGGCGGGATATCGCAAGGTGGAAGCATCGAAGGTTTCCGCGCCCGTGGTGGCAAACCCCGGATTTGAGGAAGGGCTTTCCGGATGGGCGGCAGGCGACGGTTTCCAATCGCTGCCCGGTCAAGGAACCCAACAGACCCGCGCCCTCTATTACGAGCGGACCAATCCGGCGGAGTATCCGCTGGCAGAACAAAAGATCGCACTCTTGCCTTCGCAAAGCTACCGCTTCTCGGCGCTGGTTCGGACCGAGGATGTGCAGGCCGGTGCTGGCGATGCCCATGGTGGTGCCACGGTGGGGCTCGAATACTCGGTCAAGGGCAAGTGGCTGGGCGGAAGCTATCTTCCGGGCATCACCGGCACCAAGGATTGGACGCTGGTCGAGGGCATGGGGAAAATTCCAGCCGATGCCGACAGCGTGAGGATGGTTCTTTATTTAACGAAAAATGCCACAGGCAAAGCGTGGTTCGACTCGGTCAACATCGTGCCCGCCACGCGCCCTCTTCAGGCGGTGCTTCTTCATCCCGTGCAGGAGTATTTCCTGCCGGATGACGGAAAATTTCTTCTGCGTTGGGATATCAACGAGGCCTTCAATCTGGATGCGTCCAAGCTGCGGGTGCGGGTGGCGATCACCGATCAGGACAAGTTGGTAAAAGCAGTGGATACCCCCTTGGAAGGCAAGTTCAGCAAGGGCGATCTGGGTGCGCTTCCCATTGGTTCCTATACGCTCACGGCCAGTCTTTTGGATCCTGAAAAGAAGCTCATCCTCCACGAACAGAGCTTCGCGGTGGCCTGCCGCGACCTGAAAACAGCACCTGCCGGAGCGGTGCGTGTGGATGACAAAGGTCGCACTTGGATCGATGGCAAGCCTTCGATGCCGATCGGGCTGTATATCTATGGTGGGGAACTCACGCAGCGGCTTGGAGACATCGCCGCAAGCCCCTTTAACTGCGTGATGCCCTACGAAAGCCTGCACTTGCATTTTCAGGGCAGGCCCAACCAAGGGATCGAGTCCACCCGCGAGGTGTTCGACGCCTGCGCGGCCAAGGGGGTGAAGATCATTTACAGCATGAAGGATCTCTACGAAAACTACCGCTGCCAGGGGCGCGAGGTTTATCCCGGCAAATGGAATGGCATCACCGGCGAAAGGAAAATCGTCGAGGCCATCGTCAAGAACTTCAAGGAACACCCCGGTCTGTTGGCTTGGTATGTCGGCGATGAGATCCCGCTCGGCCATGCCTCGCGCGTCGAGGAGCGCCGCCGCTTGCTCCATCAACTCGATCCCTGGCATCCCTCGTGGATCGTGCAGGACAAATTCAAGGAAAAGACGCTCGATGAGTTTGTCTCCTGCGCGGATGTCTTCGGCGTGGATCCGTATCCCATCGAGGGCAAAGAGTCCCGCGACATGCGCGTCGTGCTCTCCGCCATGGAGCAATCGCGCGAGGCCATGGCCCCGGGAGCCGGCGGGCTTCCGCTCTGGGTGGTGCCGCAGGCGCACAACACGGGTCTCTACAATCCAGCTATCAATAAAGATCGCGAAACCCTGCTGGCCAATTCACGCGCTCCCAGCGAGGAGGAGATGCGCTCGATGTCGCTGCTGATGACCATCCTCGGGGCACGCGGCTTTGTGTTCTATTCTTACTTCGATTTCATCAAACCACTGGCTCTGCCGGACTACGAGCAGCGCTGGAAGGAGCTTTGCAATGTCGGCACGCTCCTGCGCGAGTTGCAGCCGTTTCTCTATTCGGACGAAACGGCACCTGCCGTCACCGTCAAGACAATCCAAGGCACGGTGAATGCCGCCGCTTACAAGACGGCCGATGGCAAAGTGAGAGTGCTCGTCACCGGCACTGGTCCCGGCGCGAGTGAAGCCGAGATCACCGTGGCCGGCAGCGCCAACCTCAAAGCCCGCTACGGCAAAACCGAATCCCTCGGCGGAGGCACCTACCGCTTCAAAGGCACCGACATTTGCTCCGATGTGCTGGAGTGAGCTAGGGAACCGTCGGTTCCACACCTAGAGCCTACTTCCGCCCCCCAAACAGCCTATTGGTCTGTTTGGCTGAGGGTAAGTAAGGGGTAAGAACAGATGTCTCATCGCTGTTTCAAGTGCGTGAAGACGAAGCAAGTGAGGGAGTACCTCGCCGTACCAATTCAGAGACTGGCGAACACATAGGCGTGGGAACGGCTTGGGTAGCTCCCGCTCAAGCTGGACCTGCAAGGGTGAACCAATTCTCTTGGAAGAGATGCGGAGAAATTGCGACCAACCTCGCAACCTCGCGAAGAGCGTGACGGTTGAGTGAGAGAGTGAGAGATGAACATCGAACATCGAAGTGGAAGATAAAGAAGAAGCCGCTTCCTAGGGAGGCACGACACTCTTGTCGTGCTCTTCTCAGATATTTTTAACCGCGAAAAAGAAGAGTTATTGGTTATTTGTGATTGGTTATTGGGGAAGAGGAATAAACCGTTTTCTCAATTTCTTTCTCATTCAAAAATCCTCCCCCTCTCCGACCTTTTTTCCCTTTCGATGTTGCCGTGGGCGACGAGCTTGAGATCACTGGGGATGTTCACGCCGAGTTCGAGCAGTGCCATCAGGCTTCCGCGGGCCGCCGTGTGGGGGAAGATGAAGAGCCCGTCGCGTCGTGGGCCCCGGGTCCAGAGGGTTTTCATCGACTCGTAACCGAAGCGCTCGATCATCATTATGGGGAGACGCTAACTGCCGGAGCGCTCAGGCCGTCAATCCATGCTCCAGGAACGACAACCCGCTTTGGATATTGTGGCAGGCCGAATTCGTTGCGATAGAGCTGGCTGGTGACGAGATCGACCGCCACGCTGCCAATCATTTCAAAATGAGTGGCAAAACCCGCTAGCTGATTCATATGAGAATGCCGGTCAATGACCGCAAAGGCAGTATCTCTTGGTATCTGTATACCGGCTGCCTCAAGAAATGGCAGGGTTTCTACACATGAGATGATCACGTCAGGGTTGTTCTGGTTGAACCATTCACCGAGTGTCATGTGCGTCCCTGGGTGCCATAAAAGATGGATCGGGAGCTGGGTAAGGTTGGGGCTTGATTCGACTGCCGCTATAAAGCCGCCATGATAGCGCAGATCTGTGATCTCCTCCAGACCGGCACTCATGACCAGTCCCGGACGGCGATAGCCGAGGCCCTCCAGCCGCCTCACAGCAAGCAACATGTTCCCGAAACAATCACCGTCCACATTTGGTAGTTTTTGAGCGATTGAGGCCGAGCCGACCGAGCCCACTGCATAATTGGCGAACGGTATTCCCTCAAATGTCGCATCAGCGCTCAGTGGCAGAAGAATCATGCCCCTGATGCCCCTCGCGCGAAGCACCTTGTGCAAGGCTCGGCCATCTACGCCAAGAGGGCCGAGGCGGAAGTCGTCAGTCAGAAATCCCGTCTCAGACGCTCGTTCACGGATTCCCTGTAGAATCTGATCCACATTGGGGTGTTCGATTTGATCTGGAGGCAGGGTTGTTCGCACCACTGCGATCACCATCCCTGATTCCGATTCGCCTCGCCGGCCCCCCCGCGATGCCATGAGAGCGGAAACTAAAGGGTTGGGGGTATAACCCATGCTGCGGGCAAGCTTGCGGATTTTTTCACGCGTCGATTGGGAGATGCCCGGTGCGTTCCTAAGCGCCTTGGATACTGTCATTTGGGAGCAATTGGCACGCTCGGCGATTGTCCGCATCGATATCCGTTCTTTCATGGTTCAAAAATCATCCTCAAAGGGGCGTAAGTCAAGATTACGATAAACCCTATTTTTGGAAAAAAGTGGGTTTATTCTGCGAAGCTCCGATCCTATGAGTCTCTGTGATGAAGGAAGTGTCGCAGAAAAGCCCGGTACGAATTCATCACAAATACCCCTAACCCCAAATCCAACATCATGAAAATAAATGCTCGAAACAATGTGTTAACCCTCCTGATCGCCCTCTCAGCTGTGGCTCTCTCGGCCAAGGCGAGCGCGGCAGTCCTAAATACTGGTGCCTACAACGGCACCTATTCAACCACCTCTTTCATTTGGGATCCATTGTACAATTTCACTTTCGATTCCGGAAAAAAGTATGGGATTTCAGCTACTATGAGTGTTTCGACTATTACCTGGACGGCTAATGACCAAGGCGCAAACGCCACCTTTCTGACCGTTGGCAATAAGAATACGGGTGGAGAGTTCGCATTCCAAAATGGCGCTCCTGGAATCGGTCAAAACATCTATACCTATGGTGGGGGCGTGAATCTGTTCGTGCAGCCATTGACGGGGGGGTTCTCGACAACTTACACTGGTGGCAGCAACTTGGATAAAGGTGCTGCACCCGCGACTTTAAATGTCGGCTTTCTTATAGACACGACGGGGCCCACATGGTCGATGAACTATTACCAAGGTGGCACTGGATTTAACGATACCGCTGTTTATCAGGGTGGGACCTTGCTGGGCACGTCAACCGGAATTGCCGCTGGTACTTTTGAAGGAATCTTTTTATATTATACCCCCTGGGCAGCTACAGGAGCCCAGGCCCAGAGCGTTGTCAGCAACTTCAGGGTGGTGGACTCCGTTCCCGAGCCGTCTTCCTTCGCGCTGGTCGTCGGTGGCATCGCCAATCTGCTGCTGATCCGCCGCCGCGTTCGGGCCTAGGCTGAACGAACTAAGAAACTTCCTCAGAAAATGCTGAGATAGCAGAGGGCCCCATGCTTCCCTTGATGGGTTGGCATGGGGCCTTCTCTTTTTTTCATGGTCCCATGGTGGAGGGAGCCATCAGGCCCAATCAATTGCGATCCTACTTGTGCCCCCCCTCATCCCCGCGCTCGCCGGCCTCCAATTTAAAAGTCACCCCATATAAATCATGAACCCCTACATCAAAAAACAGCACCTGAATCAATTGGGTGCCGCAGCACTCGCGGCCATTTGTTTCTTCCACACCGGTTGCCAGCGTAAGTCGGACAGCACAGGCAAACAAGCTGAGCCGGCTCCGGCGGAAACCCATGCTGCGGCCACTGGCGACTTGTCCGGCTACCAAAACCGGGGTAGCGGCGTGGTTGTTCCAAATCCGCCCGTAGTGAACAGCCAATTTGATGAAGGAAGCAAAGGTTGGACGCTTCCCCAAGCAGTCGAAGTGAAAAGCCGTGAAGGGCTCAACCAAACCGGTGCACTTTTTATGGAAGTGACGGATCCCGGTTTGCAAGCGATGGTCGGACAAAAAGTGCCTCTGCGGCCAAACACGACCTACCGATTTTCCGTTCAGATCAAAACTGAGGACTGCAAAGAATTAAAAGCAAAAGACGCTTCGACCAACGAGCTCTCCCAAGATTTTTGGACAGGGGCGAGCATATGCGTCGAGTTCACAAAAGACGGCGAACACGCTGGTGGTTCCTATCATGTGGAAGGTGTTCATGGCACCAGCAATTGGACACGCAGGGAGGGAGCCTTGGTGGTCCCGGACGGAATCGATTCTGGAACCATCACCTTGCTCATTCGAAAGGGCAGCACTGGCAAAGCCTGGTTCGACGATGTCTCCATAGTCCCGGAATCTGTCAGTCCCATTGCCTATCTGATTCGTCCGACGGCAAATCGTTTTTTGCCAACCGACGGAAGCTTCGCCATCCGCTGGGACAATTTGGGATTCACGGCGAATGATGCAGCAAGCAACCTGACCGCACGGGTTCGATTGATGTCGGGCGATGCGGTGGTGAAGGAGGGCATGTTTCCACTCAAAGGTATGCTCACTACGGGGACATTGGGGGAATTGCCAGAGGGAGACTTCACATTGGAAGCAAGCCTCGTGGATCCGGTAGAAAAACAAATTTGGCACCAGCAGAGCTTTTCTGTGACATGCAAAGACGAGTCTGCGGGCGGCCCCCATGCGGTCCGGATTGACAACCAAGGGCGCACCTTTGTTGGCAAAGATGAGTTCATGCCAATCGGGCTCTACCTCCAAGAAGTGAATCCACAGATTTTGGATGTCATCGCCGCTGGCCCATTCAACACCGTGCTTTCATATCGCAGTCTGGATATGCCGATTCCCCAAGGTGCATCCGAGGCGACTCTCGCCAAACCGATCATTCCAGGGCCGGGAGAAGAGCGAGTCAAAGGAGTCCGGTGGGCTATGGACGCCTGCCATGAGCGGAATCTGAAATACATCTTTAGTCTGGCACCCTGGCCAAGCATGAATGCCAAGGAGGAATTGGAATCCAAAGAGCAGTCTGCCGAAAAGAACAAGAGTAGGCTGGCTCAATCCGAAACACTCATCAACAACCTCAAGGACCATCCCGCCCTGCTGGCTTGGTATACCGCAGACGAACCTTATCCCAATCTGGCTCCGGGACTATCCCGCTTTCGCGAATGGCTGAGGCAACGCGATCCTTTTCATCCATCCTACGGGGTTTACATGCACTTCAGTGAGCTTCCCCTGTTTACCGATTCCGCCGACATCATGGGCATCGATCCTTATCCCATCGCAAACAAGCGTGACGCCATGAGTGAGGTGGATACCGCCACCCTTGCAGCCCAAAGCGCAATCGGCACCAAACAGGAACAGGGCATGCCACTTTGGGTCGTTCCGCAGGCACACAACCTTGGAACGTATGGGCCGGATCTTAAAAATGGCAATGTCAGCCGTGAAGCCCTTGAGCAAACCGGACGCATTTCACCATCCGAAGAGGACATGCGCGCCATGTCGCTGCGTATGGCCATTGGCGGCGCACGCGGGTTTATCTTTTATTCCTACTTTGACCTCGTATGGCCCAATGTGATGCCGGAGTACAATCAACGCTGGGCCGAACTATGCCGGGTTGCTGAGCTGTTGCGCGAACTGCAACCGTTCCTGTATTCCGAGGAAAAAGCGCCGGAGATCACCGTTAAAATCACGACAGGCAAGGTGAATGCTGCCGCCTACAAGACCGCCGATGGCAAGGTGAAGGTGCTCGTCACCGGCAGCGGCGCTGGTGCGAGCGAAGCGGAGATCATCGTGGCGGGCGTCGAAGGCCTCACTTCACGCTTCGGAAAATGCGAGTCGCTCGGCGTCAGCAAGTACCGCTTCAAAGGCACCGACATCTGCTCGGATGTGCTGGAGTGAGCTAGGGAACCGTCGGTTCCACACCTAGAGCCTACTTCCGCTCTCCCCAAACAGCCCATTGGTCTGTTTGGCTGAGGGTAAGTAAGGGGTAAGAACAGATGGTTCATCGCTGTTTCAAGTGCGTGAAGACGAAGCAAGTGAGGGAGAAGCTCGCCAAGTGCGTGACGGTTGAGTGAGGGGAAGAGATGAACATCGAACATCGAACGTCCAACATTGAACATCGAAGTGGAAGATAAAGAAGAAGCCGCTTCTTCGAGGGGGAGCGCCAGCGTCTCGCTGGCTGTGTCACGCATCTTGCGGGACACTTCTTCATGTGGCTGGAGCATCTTGCTCCAAGATTTGAGAAGCAAACGAAAAGCCGCTTCTTTCTCTTCTTTAAAAACCTTCAACCAACCAAACCATCACTCATCTCTCGTTGCTATGGTCGGTTCGACCCAGCCGGGGAAGAGCACTTTGCTCAGTCGCCATTGGTGGTGTTGGTGGGATTGGCCGGTGCTTTCGATCGAGACGGTGAAGCGCAGCGGGCTTGCGAAGGGGTAGTTGATGAGGGCCTGCAGCGCGGGGTCGTCGCGGTGGGCGTAGAAGTGAAGCGAGCCTTCGAGCTTGGGTGAGGTGGCGGCGAAACAGAACCATTTCGTTTCATCGGCAAATTCAAAGTTGTAGTAGCTGGCGGGTTCAAGGTTGACGCGGGCTTCATCGGCCTTGGTGGCGCTGCCGTCGAGGATGGCATTCCATGGGTGGCTGCAATGGATGCTGTAGGATTTGAAGTCGACGCCGCGACCGCCGCCCTCGAAGTAGGGAACAAACAGCAGGCGCTCGCTGCCGTCTTTCATCTCGACCATGAAGCGTGCAAGGAGTCCTTCTTCGGTATCGATGTCGTCCATGCTGCGGAGGCGCAGCATCGTTTCCGAGGCACCGCGGCCGCTGCGGTAGTAGTCGCCAACGATGCCCGCGATGTCGGCGGATTCGCGCACCCATTTGAGGCGTTCTTCATGGGTGGTGGCTTGGAGAAAATTTTCCGCGATTTGCCGTGGCTGGAGTCCGGCCCATGTGGCTTTGTGGGCGCTTTGCGCGTGAGTTTGCGAGCTGTGGATTTGCAGCGACTCATCCGCAAAGGATTCGGGTTCGTTGTGCGAAAGGCCAAGGAGCCAAAGACCGGCGGCGATCAAGAGTGGTGCGGCGATGAGGCCAATCTTGAGCAGGCGGTGGCTGAGGTCATCGACAGCGTTGGAACCGAATTTTTCTTCCGGAAATTTTTTCGGATTGTGTTTCTGCTCGAGCGTCCGGTTGTCGCGAATTTTGCGATAGGCGGGTGTGAGAATGGTGACTTGGTTTCCAGCTTCCATGATGCGACGTTTCCTGATGCGATTTGGAGCATCCAAAACGCGGCAGCGCCTCGCGAATGGTTTTTGGTGAATTGCTTGTCACATGTGGCAGCGCCTGAATGTGGCGAAGATGTCACGGTGCTCTATGTTTCACGGTCGAGCCATCGATCCAACTGCAGCCGATCATGGTGGCGCGCGGGTATTTCGGTACGCCGACTTCGTGGTGATGGATCATCGAGATGAGCATGTCGATGGCCGCCTCGCCGACGAGGTCGTTGCGTTGATCCATGCCGGCCCATGAGTCGTGGTCAGGTCGCCATTCGTACTGAATGAGGCCGATGTCCTGCGGGACGCGCAATCCGAGTTCGTGCAGCCAGCGCTTCACTTCGTGATAGAGGGTAAAGATCACATCGGGTTGGTTTTTCGCGAGCCATTGGTGGAAGAGCGCGCGGTCCTCGCGTGCGGCGGCGACCTGATAGAAAGGTTGGGTGCGATTTTTGTGGGGGAGGAAACGGCTTTGACCGGTGAGGAATCCGCCGCTGAAGCGGCCTTCGATGAGTTTGTCGATGACGCCATCGAGCACGAGTGCGGGTCGGCGGTAACCGAGGGCGATGGCTTTTTCGAAGGCCTCGAGAGCGACCGTGTGCTGGTCGCTGCACGTGAATGAAAGCGCCGGTTCCCGTGTGCGCACGCCGGTCACCACGGCGGGGAATTCATCCCACAGCGGGGCCAACCGCGCGGGCAGCCGGTTGCACTGCAACAGGCCGACGATGACAATGCCGCGGATGTTACGCGCGCGGAAGATCGAAGCGAAGCGTGTGGCCGACATGGACGCATCGTGCATCCAGAATTCGTCGAGGCTGTAGCCGAGTTGGCGGGCCCGGCGTTGGCAGCCGAGCACATAGGATGGCACGGTTGGGTGGCGGGTGGTGGCGTCCTTTTGTTCGTGGGCGTTGATGATTGCCAGCGTGGATTGGTACCCTTGGCTGCGGTTTTGGCGCAGCTCGGCCATGAGGTGGGCGACGGTGGGGTTGGGTCGGTAGCCCAGCGACTTGGCGGCCTTTTCGATCCGCCGCCGCGTCGCTGCCGAAACCTTCGGGCTGCCGCGCAGGGCAAGGCTCACGGTGTTTTTGGAAACGCCCGCGGCCTTGGCGATATCGGTCATGTTGGGACTCGGCACAAAACGGGCATGACAGGGCAAGGATGCGATGAAAAGCATTTAATATGACTGTCCTAGAACATCATCGTTGCCGTCAGTGACGCGCGCTTTCTAGTGTGTGGTCTATCACCCCAACCATTCATCATATGAAATCCGCATTCCCAGGCATCAAGCGCATCGCATACGAAGGACCGGCCTCGAAGAATCCGCTGGCCTTCAAGCATTACAATCCGGAAGAGATCATCGAAGGTCGCACGATGCGCGAGCATCTGCGTTTCGCCGTCGTGTATTGGCACACCTTCCGTGGCAATGGCAGCGACCCATTTGGCGCGGCGACGATGCAGCGTCCGTGGGATGACGGCACCGAGAGTCTCAAGAATGCCAAGAAGCGCGTGCGCGTGGCGTTTGAGTTCATCGAAAAACTTGGCGCGCCTTATTACTGCTGGCACGACCGCGACATTTCGCCGGAAGGCCGCAACCTTGCAGAATCGAACCGCAACCTCGATGCCATCGCCAAGGTGCTCAAGGAAGAACAGCAGCGCACCGGCATCAAGCTGCTGTGGGGAACAGCCAACCTGTTTTCGCATCCGCGCTACGCGCATGGTGCCGCGACTTCCTGCAACGCCGAGGTGTTTGCCCATGCCTGCGCGCAGGTGAAGAAGGCGATGGAGGTGACGCACAAACTTGGTGGCGAGGGCTATACCTTCTGGGGTGGCCGCGAAGGGTATCAGACCTTGCTCAACACCGACATGAAGCGCGAGCAGGAGCATCTCGCGGCGTTTCTGCGCATGGCCGTGGAGTACAAAAAGAAGATCGGCTTCAAGGGACAGTTCTACATCGAGCCCAAGCCCAAGGAGCCGACCAAGCATCAGTATGATTCCGACTCCGCCGCCTGTCTTAACTTCTTGCGCGAGCACGGCTTGCTGCCGCACTTCAAGCTCAACATCGAGACCAACCACGCCACGCTCGCCGGTCACACGATGCAGCATGAACTTGAAGTCGCCGGTGCCGCGGGCGCGCTGGGATCGATCGACGCCAACACCGGCGATGAGCTCCTCGGCTGGGACACCGACCAGTTTCCGACCAACATCTACCTCACGGCCTACACCATGCTCAGCGTGCTCAAATATGGCGGCTTCAAAACCGGCGGCGTTAACTTCGACGCCAAGGTGCGCCGCGAAAGTTTCGAGCCGATCGATCTGTTCTACGCGCACATCGGCGGCATGGATGCGTTCGCCCGCGGACTCAAGATCGCGGCGGCCATCCGCGAGGACGGCAGGCTCGATGCATTCGTGAAGGATCGCTACTCGTCATGGGACAAAGGCATCGGCGCCAAGGTCGAGTCCGGCAAGGCGAGCTTCAAATCACTCGAAGAGTACGCCCTCAAAAAAGGCAATCCGCCCAAGAACCACAGCGGCCGCCAGGAGTTCCTCGAGAATTTGATCAACGAATTCATCTGATCGAATAGGTCGTCATGGAAAATGCCAGCTCTTCATGTGGCTGGAGCATCTTGCTCCAGGCCGTCCATGGAGCGTCCCGCTCTATGTTTTGCGCAGCGAAAGAAACCGCCGCTTCTTCAGGCAGGGACCTTTGTCCTCAAAGGTCCGTCGGATGAATCGTCGTCGTTGAAGCGGTTTCTTCTCCGACCTTCGACTATCTCGATGTTGCAGAAGAGCACGACAAGAGTGTCGTGCCTCCTTAGCAAGCCGCCTCTTCATTCTTCTCTCTTCGCTGCCAACTGAACACTTGAAACTTAAAACTTCCTCTCCCACTTCTTCAGCCTCACTCATCATCTGCTAAAGCGCGTTTGTTCCTGAGTTTTGTTGTCGGTGCTGGCGAGGGGTGTTGCCTGTTTCGCGGCGGAAGGCACGGGAGAAATTGTAGGGGTCGCCGAAGCCCGAAAGCTCGGCGATTTTGGCTAGCGGCAGGGTGGTGCCCGCCATCACCTCGAGCCCGCACTCTTGCGTGAACTACATGCCGAGGCCTTGACCGAACTCGTCGCCGCCTGCAAGGTCGTCCCAGCCGAACTCGGCGAATCGATCGGTGATCTGCATGCCTTGCCGCCGCGGTCGAATCTCCCGTTTGAAAATTATATCATGAATACCCCACGATCCGCATCCGGCATCCGCTCCGCCTGGCACGGGCCGAAACATTACTTCGGACTCCACTACGATCTCCACGCCACGGAGAAAGATACCGAACTCGGGCTGCATTGCAGTCCCAAGGAGCTTATCCCGATGCTGCGCCTGATGGGTGCCGATTTCGTGCAGACCGATTGCAAGGGGCATCCCGGTTACACAAGTTGGTTCAGCAAGGTGCCAAGCGCCTCGGTGCCGCCGTTGCTGAAAAAGGACGCCATGAAGCAGTGGCGTGAGGCCACGCGCCAGCTCGGGTTGCCGCTTCATTGCCATTACTCCGGTATCTGGGACCAGGCCGCGGGTGCCAAGCATCCCGAATGGTGCGCGCTCGACCACAAGGGGCGTCCAGCCGGCCAGGCCACCGAGGGTCAGAACGCCGGCGCGCCAGCCGGCGAAAAAATGTGCCCGCGCAGCGGCTACCTCGAGGGCTTGTTGATCCCGCAGATGAAGGAGCTCATCGACCGTTACGGAGTCGATGGATTCTGGGTCGATGGTGACCTCTGGGCGGTCGAGCCGTGCTATTGCTCGAAATGCAAGGCCGCCTACACCAAGGCAACAGGACGCAAAAAACCACCGGTCAAGGAAACCGATCCCGACTGGCCGCTCTGGTGGAATTTTACCCGCGAGAGCTTTGAGGAATTTGTCACGCGCTACTGCGATGCCGTGCACGCGCACAAATCTGGCGTACTCGTTTGCTCGAACTGGCTCCAGACATTTGCGCACCCCGGAGAGCCGAAGGTGCCGACCGATTGGATCAGCGGCGACAACTCGTGGGTCAACGGACTCGATGGCAGCCGCTGCGAGGCCCGCTTCCTTTCCACCCGCGGCAAACATTGGGACATCATGCTCTGGAATTTCTATTGCTCCCACGGCATGGGCAAACCCGAGTCGCCATGGGCGCCGAAGCCGCCGCAGATGCTCATGCAGGAAACGGCCGCGCTGATTTCCTTCGGCGGAAGCGTCCAACTCTATGAGAGTTCGACCGGTCTGCGCGATGGTCGGCTCGCGGAGAATCGCATTCGCCGGATGGCCGAGGTCGGCCGCTTTGTCAAAAAACGCCGCGCGCTCTGCCAAGGCAGCGAAAGCATCCCACAGATCGCCGTGCTTCACTCGGAGACGCACCTGCGCCGAACCGCCCGCAGCAAAAACCTGATGTGGAATACCGATACCAAGCCGGTCAAGGGAGCAATCTTCGCCCTTTTGGAAAACCACTTCGGCGTCGATGTCCTCGACGAGTGGGCCTTGTTGCCACGACTGGCCGAGTTTCCCGCCGTCGTCGTGCCGGAACGCCATGAGCTATCCGAGGAAATGCTCAAAGCCCTCAAGGAATATGTCCGCAACGGTGGAAAACTGCTCGTGACCGGTGCGGAGTCTTTCGAGCGATTCGGCAGCGCATTTCTCGGCGTGAGCGCCGGCAAGCTGGAGAGTGATGCCACTTACTATGTGCCCGCAGCCGATGCCGCCACGCCGCTCTTCAGCAAGGCATGGCGATTGGTGAAACCGACCACCGCGAAATCGCTCGGCTCGCTCGGTCGCACCGCGCTGACCGATGCGGAACTGCTGGCTCATCCCGCCGCGACGCTCAACCGCGTCGGACGCGGAGCGGTCGCCTACATCCCGGCCGATGTCTGCCGCGATTTTGAATACAACCGCTATCCGCTCATCCGTGCCTTCATCGGCGAAGTGACACGCGCGCTTGCGGGCAAACTGCCGATCAGCGTGCAGGCTCCGCTCTGCGTCGATGTTGCGCTGCGCCGCAAGCGGGATCGCTCGATCATCCACTTTGTCAATCGTGCCAGCGGCATCCCGAACCAACCGAACAACGGCGCGATCGACGAGATCCCCAAAGTCGGGCCGATCGTCATCACGATGAAAACCGCCAAGCCGCCCGTATCGGTCAGCGCCGCGTGGGAAGGCTCCAAACCGAAGTGGACCCACAAGGGCCAAACCCTCACCATCACCCTCGACACACTCCACATCCACGAGGCGATTGTGGTGCGTTAGGAATCAATTCTGTGATAGAATCTTCCATTTAAAAATCATGAACTCCACACCTCCCGCCGCGACCAACTTGCCGAATTGTTGAAACGCCGCCCTGAGCTCGCACCGCACGCGGCCGAGGGGGGTGAACATTGAACATCCAACTTCGAACATTGAACATCGAAGTGGAAGAAAATGAAGCAGCGGCCTAAGGAGGCACGACACTCTTGTCGTGCTCTTAAAAGAAATTTTTAACCGCGAATGAACGCGAAGAGGAAGAGTTATAGGTTATTTGTGATTGGTTATTGGGGATAAAGAAGAGGCTGGCTCTTCATGTGGCTGGAGCATCTTGCTCCAGGCCGTCCATGGAGCGTCTCGCTCCATGTTTTGAGAAGCGAAAGAAGAAGCCGCCTCTTCAT
>CANHQM010000013.1 GCA_947462835.1 Akkermansiaceae bacterium | reverse complement strand
TTTGATCTTGGAGGGTATCGTTGGTTTGTTCGTTCATGGTCTTAGTCATTTTGGCGTAGTAACCTCAGACTAACGGCCTGGAACGGACGCTGCAAGCCGACCTAGGGGAGCGGCGCACCGTGCGTGATACCGATTCCGCTACGCTCCATCGGGCTCACGCACGGTGGGTCACAGGTGAAATCGGCTTCTCGCTTTTACAGAAGAAATTTTACACTACCGAAAAACGGGCTGGTGTTGAGTTGAAATCCCTGCCACTCGGTAGGGTGTATGAACAAAATTACACCAACCCGCGCCAATGTGGTCGTCCTTAAGCAAATGCTCAACCTTATTCCTCGCGGAATGATCAACCGTCACGCTCTGGAGACCGGCGTGGAAGCCAAAGCCCGCAGCTTCAGCGTGGTGAGCCATCTTTCGGCGATGCTCTTCGCCCAACTCTCCCACACCATAGGACTCAACGATGTCTGTGACTGGCTGCGCCTCAAGTCAGGTGTGCTGGCGCGCTTCGGTGTCACGCCTCCATCTAGGAATGGTCTCTCCAATGCCAACAAGGAGCGCAGCGCGGAGTTTGCAGAAAAACTGTTCTGGTCGGTGCTCGGCCATCTGCAGCACGCCAGTCCGGATTTCGCGGCGGGCCGCAAGGGCAAAGGATTACTGCGACGCTTCAAGGTCAGGATCCACGCGGTGGATTCCACCGTCATCCAGTTAGCGGCCAACTGCATGGACTGGGCTAAACATCGTCGGCGCAAAGCGGCCGCCAAGATGCACCTGCGACTCGACCTTCACAGTTTCCTGCCCTCGTTCGCCATCGTGGACACCGCCGGCCAGCACGACAACAAACGCGCCCGCGAGATCTGCGCGACCATCCTATCGGGCGAAATCGTCGTGTTCGACAAGGCATATGTGGATTTCGATCATCTCCTCGACCTTGATCAGCGCGACGTCTGGTGGGTCACCCGCGCCAAGGAGAACATGAAATTCCGGGTGGTCAAAAATCACCCCAAGGGCCATGAGAACATCATCAAGGATCAAATCATCGCGTTGCAAGGAAGGCACAAGGGAATGAAACTGCGGCGCGTCGAGGCGTGGGTGGAAGTGGATGAAGAGTGGCGGGCAATGGTTTTCATGACGAACAACATGGAGTGGAGTCCGCGTTCCGTGTGCGATCTCTATCGCCGCCGCTGGGACATCGAGGTGTTCTTCAAACAGGTCAAACAGAGCCTCAAGCTCGGCAGCTTCCTCGGGCACAGCGCCAATGCGGTGAGGTGGCAGGTTTACACGGCCTTGCTGGTGTATGTGCTGCTGCGATTCATGGCGCACCTGACAGGATGGGGGCACAGCTTCACGCGACTGTTTGCCGTGACGCGTTCGGCGTTGTGGGAGCGTATCGATCTAATGGCTCTGTTGAAATCCTATGGGACAGCATCCGGACGATTTAAAGTAATCGGAGCGCTCAACACCGCGTGGTTGCCGGGATTTGCCCCTATCCAGACTGTGGGACGGCAGTGAAAATGTTATAAAGCGCCTCCTCAGACTTGGTAAGAATTTGTTTTTCGATTTTGAGTTCACGACTTGCCCAAGTATGAGCGGAAGCAAATCGTGAACTTCATCACGAAGCCAAGAGATCAATCGTACTTCTCACAAGTCGCAAAAGTCGCAGCAATGGCATCCTTGGCGGAGACGAGCGGTTCGATGCCAATCTCGATCGGCCATTCCAAAGAGGGGTTTCTCACATCGCCCGCGATGCTGATGAGGTTGCCGCCCTTGCGGTCGGCCATGGTGACGACGACCTGCGGGTCGGAGGTTTTCATTTTGAGCGATTCCCTGATGTCATTTTCGACATCGCCGGTGCGGCGACCGAGGGCATGCACGCGGCCGACGAAGGGCACGGAGATTTCGCCGGTTTGATCCACGGTCTGCGGCTGGAGCGGGGTCATCGGGCTAACGGCGAGTGCGCCGGAGACCATGGAGGGGCCGAAGAGCGAGGAGTCGGTTTCGTAAATGGCCACATTGATGACATCGCCGATCGCGATGGTCTGGGGATTGACCGGGCCGAAACGCTCGATGCCGCGGCGGCCGAAGAGGTCATCCGACTTGCGCCCGGAGGCGGCGAGGTAGGGGGCCTTGGCCGAGTGGGTGGCGATGCTGCGGAGGACTTGGTCGTTGACGGGAATCAGCTGGTAGGAGGGATTGCCTGTGTCTGTTCCGGCCTGCTTGAGGATTTTTGATCCCGACGGACCAGAGCTCGGCAGGAACATGCAGCTTGGTGCAAGGGTGAAGCAGAGCGCCAGCGGGGCGAGGCGGGTGAAGGGGATTTTGGGAAGGGTCATGATTTTAAGGGGTGCGGGCATGCTGCCGCTCTTGGTCGGGCTGCCATGAGCTCCCGCGACCACAGTTTTTTTGAATTTTGTGCTTTGTCATCTGGCCGATTGGACTCTTGTGTCAAGCCCTTACGCGATAACGGTATGGCCCGCGCTCCGGCGAAGGAAACACTGGGCCATATGCGAGGGTGCTTTGTATGCGGGGCGAGCATGTTCTTCAACGGTAAAATGTTTGCCGATTAAGAATACTCGGGCTTTTTGTAAGCGGAAGATATTCGTGTGGGGCGGAGGTCGGAATGCAGTGGGAGCTTTAGCGACCCATAATTAAAGCGAAGCCTGTCTGGCATGGCCGGAGCGAAGCGAAGGCAACTCGGAGGTCGGAGGTCGGAGGTCGGAGGTCGGAGGTCGGAGGTCGGAGGTCGGAGGTCGGAGGTCGGAGGTCGGAGGTCGGTAGTGAGTGGAGGGGCTAGGCCCTTCTTAACATTCAAGCCCCTCCACAGTCATGTTGCGTGCATCATTGCGATTATCGAGATGCGTGAGTTGGACACATGATCGCGCGCGAGGAATTCGACCGAAAGACGGCCGATATTTCGCGGTCGCTTGAGGGAGGCTGATTCATGTGCTGGAGGGTCCGTCATGAAATTTCGCCGCTCCTTGGCATCAAAGTTAGCTGACCATGAACATCTCACATCAATTACGCCGCCATTCGATTGCCCGTTTGCTCTCTTTCCTGATGTCGATCGGCGGGTTGCTTGCGCAAGAAAAGAAGTCGGACGACCCGCGCATGGCGGGCTTCAAAGGCAAGATTGCCATGAGTTACGAAGATTCGGCTGAGGACTGGCCCCAAAGGCCTCAGGCCCCGGCTGGCGCGCCGAACATTCTGATCATTCTCCTCGACGACACCGGCTATGGTCAACTCGGCGCCTATGGCGGGCTGATTGATACACCGAACATGGACGGGCTTGCGGCAGGTGGGCTGACATACACCAACTTTCATACGACGGCACTATGCTCACCATCGCGGGCGGCGATATTGGCCGGTCGCAACCATCATTCGATCGGCTTTGGCAGTCACGCTGGAAGCGCCATGGGCTTTCCCGGTTACAATGGCATCGTGCCGCCACAGGCAGCAAGCGGTGCCAAGATCCTTCAGCAGCAGGGTTACACCACTTACGCGCTTGGAAAATGGGATCATGTGCCGGCGCGCGAGGTTTCTACAAGCGGCCCGTTCATCGGGTGGCCGAGCGGTGACGGCTTTGACCATTACTACGGTTTCCTCGCTGGCGACATCCACAACTTCGTGCCGGTCATGTATGAAAACCATCGGCCGATCAATCCATCGCTGGGCAAGCCCGACTACCACATTTCGACCGATCTCGCCGACCGCGCGATTTACTGGATCACGGCACAAAGGTCCGTCACTCCGGACCGTCCCTTCATGATGCAGTGGGCGCCCGGTGCCATGCATGCTCCTCATCATGCTCCGCAGTCATATTTGAAAAAGTATCTCGGAAAGTTCGATATGGGCTGGGACGAGGCGCGCGATCAGATTATGAAGAAACAGATAGCCAAGGGCATTTTCCCGCAGGGTACAAAGCTCTCTGCTCGCCCTGGCGACATTCCCGCATGGGATTCGCTCACGCCTGAGCAGAAAAAGCTGTATGCCCGCCAGATGGAGGCATTTGCCGCGCAGCTCGAGCATGTGGATCACGAGATC
Source organism: Akkermansiaceae bacterium (assembly GCA_947462835.1). Classification (GTDB taxonomy): domain Bacteria; phylum Verrucomicrobiota; class Verrucomicrobiia; order Verrucomicrobiales; family Akkermansiaceae; genus Luteolibacter. The sequence goes on along the minus strand of CANHQM010000013.1, from coordinate 74,928 downwards.
GGCCGCATCATCGCGGCGCTCGATCGAACGGGTGCGCTTGCGAACACGCTGATCATGATCACCTCCGACAATGGTGCCAGTGGCGAGGGCGGCTTGGAAGGATCGCACAACGAGATGCTTGTTCTTAACGGCATCCCGAAGACATCGAGGGATGAGAACATGAAGCGCTACGACCAGTGGGGAACGGCGGAAACCGACAATCATTACCACGCCGGTTGGGCGATGACGGGCAATACGCCGTTCAGGTACTTCAAGCAGACGGTGCACAATGGTGGCATCGCTGATCCGCTGATCATTCACTGGCCCGAGGGCATTAGGGCTAAAGGTGAGCTTCGCAAGCAGCACCACCATATCATCGACATTGCTCCGACCATGCTCAAGGCATCGGGCATTACAGCTCCGGCCGTGGTGGACGGGGTGAAGCAGATGCCATTTGACGGCGTGAGCATGAACTATTCGTTCGACGACGCGAAAGCGGCGAGTACGCACCCGGTGCAGTACTATGAGATGTTTGGAAATCGGGCCATCTACCACGAGGGCTGGAAAGCCGTCACGCTGCATGGCAATCGCATGCCATGGGTGCTCGGTGGAACCTTCGACTTCGGCAAGGATGTTTGGGAGCTTTACAACCTCGCAGAGGATCCGACCGAGACCACGGATCTTGCAGAAAAAAATCCCCAGAAGCTTGAGGAGTTGAAGAAGAAGTGGCACGAGGAGGCCATCAAATACAATGTTTACCCCCTCTATGACGATGTTGCGGCGCGAGCCGCCAATGTCCAGAAGAGGGGTGGCACATCCAGCACTTATACTTATTACCCGCCAGGTGCGGAGTTCATTCACGAGGCTCTTTCGCCACCGGTGAAGAACCGCGGTCATGCCATCACGGCTTCGGTCGAGGCCGATGGTAAGACCGATGGCGTTATTGTAGCGGCTGGTGGCTACTTTTCAGGTTACACGCTTTATGTGCGGCAGAACATTGTCACTTATGCTTACAATGCGTTCGATCAAAATTACTACAGGATCGAGGCAAACAAGCCCCTGAAGGCTGGCAAGCATGAGATCAAATTCGTGTATGAGGTGGTTGCGGCGGGGGTCGACCTGTCAAAGCCCACGGGCAAGGGCACGCTCTTCATCGACAATGAAAAAGTGGGTGAAGGTGTGATTGAAAGGACGGTGCCTGGCATGTTCTCGGTTTCCGAACCTTTCGACGTCGGAGCTGATAACGGCGGCTCCGTTGATCGCAAGGCTTATGCATCGCCTTTAAAGTTCAGTGATAGCTTAAATTTCGTGCGTTTCGATTTGGCGCCTCCACAGGTGAAGTGAAATGCAGGTGGGCGACGATTGGGCCGTCGTTGGGCGGGTGCGATGTTACTCGCCGCTGCTGAGCACTTGTAGCGATGTGACGGCTAGCGCGGCACCGGCTGAGGCTCCGAGGCGCAATTCGTCGAAGCGGGTCCCATGTGGAATTTTGCCGCTGTAAATGGCTGGTTTGAGTGGGAGGCCGCCTTCGTGGAGGCTGATCGATCCGCTGCCGGAGTCGTAGCGAAGAGTCATGGTGGCGGAGTCGATCGTGGCGGTTTTGCGCGGTGCTGGTGGCTCTGAATTTTTGACATCGAGGTCCCATGAATTGCCAGGGCCGTAGGGGTCGCCGAGGAAAAGCATTTCGGTCCCCTGGCTGAATAGGCTTATGCCGGCCCATCCATCACTGTGGAATTTGCCCACGCTGGGCTCGGCGCATTGCAGCGTGACCAGCAAGACGGAGTTTTTGTCGAGTGGCAGTGGTGATTGGAATTTGTGAATGATGGCGAAGTTGGCTCCCTCGATGCGTGTTTCGGTGATGTTGGGGTTGCAGTAAGAAACGCGCCAATCGGATTTATGGAATGGCATCGCGATCTGTGAGTTGAAGCGATCGAGTCGGTTGGCGAACTTGGTCGTCTGCGTGGGCAGGCGGGTGATGGCGGCGCCATTGGCGGAACGGATCGCATCGCCTTTCATGAGTTGGGTGGCATTGCCCTCTTCGCGTGGTAGCACTTCGAGGCTGCCATCGATCACATGGATCTCGTCGGATTTTTGCTCAGGATCGACGATGATGCCAGATTGGATGCTGGCGAATTGCGGTGTGGTGACGATGATCTTTGTTGGCGATATGCCACCGATATGGTGGTTAGCGAGATTCTAAATCGCGGCATGATTCTCGCCCAGTTCAACCGAGTTGAGATTGTTTCTGATGTTCCATATTCCACCAATCGTGTAGGTGGCCTTTACGAAGTGATTCCGGGCGGCACTTTTGGTGCAATTGCGGCATGGGCATGGGGCTATCACCGTTGCTTGGATGTTCTGATCAGCATGGATTTTGTGGATACCTTCCGGATTGCCGTTGTTGGACATTCACGAGGTGGTAAAACAACTTTGCTGGCTGGAGCCACCGACGAGCGCATCGCTCTTACCAGCGCTAACAACTCGGGTGCCGGTGGAGCAGGGTGCTATCGGGTGAAGGGTCCTCAATCCGAAACGCTTGCCGATCTGATAGATGCCTTTCCCTACTGGTTCGGCCCATTGATGAAGGACTATGTTGACACGGAAAACGAGCTGCCGTTCGACCAGCACTTCCTCAAGGCCCTGATCGCTCCTCGCGCCCTGTTGACCACGGAGGGGCTCGGGGATCTCTGGAGCAACCCCACTGGAACTTGGCAGACCCACCTTGCGGCAAAGGAAGTGTATCGTTTTTTACGAGTTGAGGATCGCATCGCCATTCATTTCAGAGAAGGTGGGCATGATCACAGTCTTGCTGATTGGAAAGCGTTTATGGACTTCATGGAATTGCAACTATGTGGGCAAGAAATGGAGCGCTTGTTCAATTGCAACCCTGAGCTCCAAGTTTGCGTTTGAAGCATTTCCATCAGAACAGCGATTCTTGTTAGTCTGTTTGTGAACTCTGCCTACATGGGCCGGCAAGCAGCACGGCGATACGGGTGATCAATTCGATGGATGGCACCTCGTGGTAATTTTGAAGTGGTTCCGCAAAACGGAGCCAGTGTGTAAGCCCCAAATTCCAACTTTGGATCAAAACTGGAATTTGTGACATCGAAATTCCAAGTTCCTTCCCTACTTGAGTGTCGTCATCGGGATGTGCCCCGGAAATGGAAAAACCGGGAAAATCAAGCATCTGCATGTATGCAAAAGCTTGATATACAAAGAGTTAAGTATTTTGTAAACCTGCTGACTAACGCCTACGCTGGTTAGAATCCAGCTCTGCCCACCATTTCTCGATGAACGAGAAGAGGAAGATTGTGGATCGTGGATTGGAGGTGGATGAAGAAGCCGCTTCCTCATTGTAGCAGGGACATCCTGTCCAAGGCCGTCCATGGAGCGTCCCGCTCCAAGTTTTGTGAAGCGAAAGATGCAGCCGCTTCTTCATCTTCTGTCTTCTGTCTCAAAGTCTTCTGTCTCGATCCGGTGCGGCGCCGATTCTTTTGGAATGGGAAGAGATGTAGAAGAGGCATGGTGGTTAAAAACCACCGCCACGGTGAAGAAGTCGCATGCTCTTCGACTTTTGACTTTGAGACTTTCGACTCTCTTTCACTTCATCGTTGGAGAAGAGCACGACAAGAGTGTCGTGCCTCCTTATGAAGAAGCCGCTTCTTCATTTGCGGGTCAGGTGCGTTCACACGATGCCTTGTCTCAGGGCTTTGGAGACGGCTTCGGTTTGTGAGCGTACATGGAGTTTGCGGTAGACCGCGCGCAGGTGCATGTCGACGGTGTGCTGCGAGATTGAGAGTTCATCGGCGATTTCCTTTTTGATGAGTCCGCGCACGAGGTGGTGGAGGACATCTTCTTCGCGCGAGGTGAGTGGGTCGATCGCTTCGACCGGACCGTAGCGCGAAAAGCCGTCGAGGATCATTTTGGAGATGGTGCCACTGAGCGCCGAGGTGCCATGGATGACATCGCGGATGCCTTGGATGATGTCGTCGGGGTCGGCGGTTTTGAGAAGGTAGCCGGAGGCGCCGTTGCAGATGGCGCGATAGACTTTATCGCGGTCGTCGGAGGCGGTGAGCACGAGGATTTTCGAGTTCGGCATGATCTTGCGGATGTCGGGCAAGATATCGAGTCCGCTGCGGCGCGGGAGCCCGAGGTCGAGCAGAAGGAGATCGGGGAAATCGCGTGTGAACTGGAGTTTCTCGAAGAGGTCGGCCGCCGAGTTGAAATTTTGGGTGCATTCCATGTCGGGCTCCGGCTCGATGAGGCGGCGGATTTGTTTGGCGAAGACCTCGTGGTCGTCGACGATCCAGATTTTTGTGGTCTTGGTGGCGGTGCTGGTTTTGGTGGTATCTGCGGTTGCAATCATATGGCGGGTTGTGTGTTGAGATGGGAGTGTTTGACGAAGAGTTGGATGCGGGTGCCGTCGTCGTGGTTCGACGCGATGCGGAGCAGGCCGTGAAGGGTGTGGGCGCGGTCCTGGAGTTTGCTGACTGCGGGCGTATGGTTGCTGCTCGCGCCGGGGAGTCCGTTGCCGTTGTCGCGGATCTCGATGGCGAGTTGATCGTTTTCGTCCCAGACGCGCACCGTTACCTGATCGGCGCGCGAGTGCTTCATGATGTTGTGGAGGGCTTCCTTGAAAAACAGAAAGAGGTGGCGTTTGGCCTCGATTGAAAGGTGGGCGTTGATCTCGCAGGATTGGCATTCGAGGCTGAAGCGCATTTCGCGTAGCAGTCGGTTGGCGGTTTGGCGCATGCGTTCGATCAGATCGCCGACCGAGTCGTTGCTGCGTTCCCACATCCAGACGATGTCGCGCATGGCGAGTGAGCATTCGCGTGCGATGCTTTCCATTTCGCTGAGGTCGTGCGCGATTTCCTCGGGCCCCTCGAGGCGGATCAGGTCCTTGCGTGCGCTGCGTGCGATGAGTGAGAGGCTGCCGAGGTTGCTGCCGATGTCGTCGTGGAGATCGGCGGCGATGCGTTGGCGGATTTGCTCGACATGTTTTTGTTCCGAGCGCCGGCGTTTGTTGATGGTCGAGATGCTGAGCAAAAGTGCGGTACCGAGAATGGCGGCACTCGCCCATCCCGATCCGCGGCTGGCGAGAGATTCAAGTGCGTGGCCGGCGATCGAATGATGCGGCTCAGTGGCAGCTTCGAGGACGGGCAGGCAGAGCCATGCCATGCCTGCGGCCATGGACAAGTGCGCGCCGAGACGACGGCGCCAACCGTTGGGGGGAATTTTCATCGGGGGGAGATGAGATGTGCACGCACCTTGGTAGTGTTTTTAAAAACAATCAACGGATAAGATGAAATTTTTGCAAAATTTCCCACAGGGCATTTTTCTCCGGTTTTTTTTGAACGATTTCATGATTTTTGGGTCAAATTTACTCGTATTTGATTTTATCACGAATAGGTTTCCGCGATATTTCCCGGGTGTGGTGGCGGAATGCCGCTTGAGGTGGTGGCGAGTTCGGGTGAGATTGTGGCGTTGGCTGCGGCTGTGGCTTCTTGCGCGGCCGAGTTTTGTTTTGTTGAATGGATCGGATCACTTGAATCATGGCGCAATCATCTCCGTCACCGAGAGTTCCGATTCCCGAATCGCTGCACGAGCGGTTGGCGGAGTTTCGTCGGCGCTTGTGGCGTTTGAAGGTGATGGAGGCGGTGGTGGCTGGTCTGGTGGGATTGCTTGTGTCATTCCTGTTGGTGCTCGTGTTGGATCGCGTGTGGCCGACGCCGGCGTGGTTGCGTTTGTTGATTTTGATTGGCGGGGTTTCCTTGTTTGCGGTTTTCGCGCCGTACTGGTTGCACCGTTGGGTGTGGGGTCAGAGGCGTGACGCGCAGTTGGCGCGCTTGATTGCGCGGCGGTATCCGGGCTTGGGGGATCGCTTGCTGGGTGCGATCGAATTGCAGGAACAGCTTGAGGGCGCGGAGACGCTTTCGCCGCGATTGCGTGAGGCGGCGATGCAGGCGGTATCGGCGGAGGTGGCATCGCGATCCTTGGATGGGGCCTTACCGCCATCGAATCACCGTCGATGGGCGATGGTGGCAGGGGTCTTGGCGGCATCGGCGTTGATAGCATTTCTTTTCATGCCGAAGGCCGGGTGGAATGCGTTGCAGCGATGGATGTTTCCGCTTTCGAAGACCGAGCGATACACCTTCACGCGTTTGGTGGATGCGCCGGAGCGGATGGTTGTGCCATTGGGCGAGGCCTTCGAGGTGAGTCTGCGCTTGGCGGATGATTCCGAGCGCCGGCCTGAGCGTGCGAGTGGGGTTTTTGAGAATCAGCAAGGCATGTCGGCGGATTTGAAAAACGGAGTGTATCGATTTGTTTTTCCGGGTCAGCAATCGGCGGGCACGATTGATTTTCGCGCGGGTGACATGCGGCATGCCTTGCGGGTCGAGCCGCGGGCGCGTCCGGCGGTGAGAAGTGCCGAGGCGATCGTGACGCCTCCGGCGTATTTGGGGCTTGGCGAGCGTGTGGTGGATTGCGCGACGGGGGTGGTGAGTGCGGTGGCGGGCAGCAAGCTGCGCTTTGTGCTGTGGATGGATCGCGAGTTGCGATCGGGCGCGTATGGTCCGGCGCAGTTGCTTGGCGATGGTGAAGATGATGGTGGTGGTCTTGCGCCGTATGGCGGGGGCTTGATCATGGATGGGGAAAATGCGCGCAGTGGCGAATTCGAGCTTGGAGCATTTTCCTGTGAGATTCCGTTTTCATGGGTCGACAAGGACGGGCTTGAGGGAGCGAGTGGGTATCGCTTGCGGGTTGATGGCGTGGAGGATGCGCCTGCGTTGTGTTATGTGCAGGGTATCGAGCGGCAGAAGGTGATGTTGCCCGAGGAGAGTGTGGATTTCGAATTGTTGGCGGAGGATGATTTCGGTGTGCGGGTGGCGGGCATCGAGTGGGTGGGTGAGCTCACGCGGCCAGGTGCGGGCAAGCCGGCCAAGGGTGAGATGCAGTTGGCGGCTGGCGCGGCGGGGATCGAGCGTTTGCTTGAGGGCGTGGCATTTTCACCGGCGGCATTTGGCATTGGCCCGCAGAAGATTGTGCTGCGCGCGTATGCCGAAGATTTTTTTCCGGGTCGCGTGCGATCGTATTCCGAGCCTTTGATTTTGCATGTCTTGTCGCGCGATGAACACGCGCAGTTGCTCAAGAGTCAGTTCGATCGTCAGATCGGCGATCTTGAAGATCTCGCGCGGCGCGAAACCGGATTGCTGGATGAAAACGAGAGGCTTGGTCAACTGGATGACGCCAAGTTGGCGGATGAGGAAAACCGGCGAAGGCTTGAGACGCAATCGAGCGAGGAGGCCGAGACACGCCGTCGTGCGGATGAACTTGCGACGCGGATGGAGCAGCTGATGAAAGATGCCACGCGCAATGGTCAGATCGACAAAGAGACGCTGCGCAAACTGGCCGAAGCGCAGGGAGCGATGCGCGAACTCGCGGCGCGCGACATTCCGAGTGTGGAGGAAAAATTGTCCGAGTCGCGTGAGAATTCCAACTCGCCGGAGAAGACTGCGAAGGATCTGGATGGAGCGATTGAGCGTCAGCGCAAGGCCCTTGAAAAAATGCGTGATGCGATTGCGCGGGCCAATGATGCCAACAAGCGGCTAGAGGCCGGGACCTTTGTGAACCGTTTGAAAAAAGCCGCAGGCGAGCAGGCGGGCATTGTCGATTCGCTCAAGGAAGGATTTGAGCGCATGCTCGGGCTTTCTTCCAAGCGGCTTGATCCGGCCGATGCGCGCAAGATCGAGGAGAGCTCGAAACAGCAGGCGGATACGGCATCGGATTTGCGGTGGTTGCAGGAGGACATGGCGCATTATTTTGCGCGCACCAAGGCCGAGCCGATCCAAGTCTTGATGGATGCGATGAAGCAATCGGACATTGATTCCGGGCTTGAGGATGTGCGCACGCGGCTTTCGAAAAACCATTCGTTTGGCGCGGCCGAGTTGGCGAAAAGATGGGGGGATCAACTGACCCAATGGGCGGCGCAGCTTGGTGGGGAGATGAATGGTGGTGGCGGTGGCGCGGGTGGTGCGCCCGATGCGGAGGACGAGGACTTTGAGTTCATGCTGCGCGTGATGAAAATGATTCAAAGCGAGCAGGACCTGCGGGCGCGGACCCGCGTCTTGGAACAAATGCGGCGGTCGACTGGATCGCTTCCGACATCACCGGACCAACGATGAAATTTTTCCATTCCATTTTCGCATGTGGCATCTGCCTGCTTTCGTCAGCGGGCGCAGATCCCGAATCGTTTGAAAACAAAGTCGCCAAGCACATCGATGGGGCCTCGGTGGTGGCCGACGCGCAGGACGAGCTTGCGGCGGATGTGCAGCAACTCACGATCGAGCAAACCAGGCCGGAGGTGATCAAGTTGCTCAAGGAGGTCGAGAGCCTGATGGATGAGGCGACCAATCGCTTGGCCGATGGCGACACCGGCGGTGAGACGATGGCGGTGCAGACCGAGATCATTGAGAAGATTCACGCTGCGGCGAAGGAGCGTCAGGCCCAAGGCGGTGAAAGCGCGGCGAGCGGTGCGATGATGGACATGATGGAGCGGATGATGGGTCGCAAGCCTGAGGGCGAGGGGAAGGGCAAAGGCAAGGATGGCAAGGCCGGCGAGAATGCGGGGGCTGGCAATGGTGGTGACTCCGATGCCGCCAACGCGGTGGAGGGTGGTGCAAGCGGCGGCAAGGTTGAGGAGCGGCGGGTGCCCAAGGCGGCGGGTGGTGGCGGGGTGGAGATCCCCGAGGAATTCAGAAAAATGTTCGATGCGTACAACCGCGGTGCCGAAACCTTGGTGAAGTGAAAAACCATTTTGCCATCAACACATGATGAAAATTTTTCCAAAGCTAATTCGCATCAATCGTCCCTGCGTTCTGTCGCTTGCGATGGTGGTCGGATTTCCCGGTGTTGCCTTCGCGCAGGATCCGATCGCGCGGCGCAACGATGTGGTGCCGGCATTGGTGGAGATTGTTTATGAAAAGGGCATGAAGTTTCTTGCAGCATCGCAAAGTGCGGATGGCTCGTGGAATGATAGCGTGGGCGAGGAGCCGGGAGTGGTCGGCTTGTGTGTCGCGGCGTTTCTCGCGCATGGCGAGGATCCGGTTGACGGTCGCTATGCCGTGAACATTCGCAGGGGCATTGATTTCATCATCAAGCAGCAAGACCCCACGAATGGGTACATCGGATCGAGCATGTACAATCATGCATTTGCGGCCAAGGCGCTGGCAGAAGCGTATGGTCAGGTCGACAATCCCGCGATCGAACCCGCGCTGCGCAAGGCGGTCGATCTCATCCTCAGCGCGCAGAAGCGCAATCGCAGCGGTGGCTGGCGCTACACGCCCGACAGCCGTGATGCGGACACCACCGTCACCGGATGCCAGCTCGTCACGCTTTTTGCCGCACGCAACGCGGGCATAGCGGTGCCCGATGAAGCGATCCGCAAGGCGCTGGCCTATCTTGCCGGCAATCGTGCGCAAAATGGATCGTATGGGTACACCTCGCTCACGGGCGGCAAGCCGACGCTTACGGCGATCGGGCTGCTCTGCCAGTCGCTGGCCAAAGAGCGTGATTCGAAGGGGTATCAGGCAAGCCTCGATTACCTCAGGGACAAGCTCGATTATCGCGATCAATATTATCCGTACTATTTCGAGTACTACATGTCGCAGGCATTGTTTCATGCCGACGATGCCTTGTGGCGGGAATGGAATGAGCGCAACATCCGCTACCTTTCGATCATTCAGGCATCGGATGGGTCCTTTCCCGGCAATCAAGGACCATCGTTCAACACCGCGGGTGCCTTGCTTTCTTTGGCGCTGAATTTCCGATACCTGCCGATTTACGAAAAATGAAAACTGCGATCATCATGGTTGGGTGGATGAGTACCGCGAGCATGTTGCTGGCTGGTGGCGAGGACCTGATTCGTTTTTCCGAGGGTGATCAATTGCGCGGGAAGTTTGAAGGCATTGGCAAGGGTGGTGTGGTGAATTGGCGGCGTGATGATGTGGATGCGCCGGTTGAATTCAAAGCTGGTGGTGTGCGTCATGTGGTGCTTCGCGGTGGCAAGGCGCATCCGCTGCGGACGGTTTCGCATCTGGGTTTGGCCAATGGCGACCGCTTGCCGGGAACGATCAAATCGATCGATGCCGATGCGGTGGTGCTTGAGACTTCGTATGCCGGTGAGTTGCGGGTGCCGCGCGATGTTGTGGCCTTGTTGGCGCCGAATCCTTTGGGGGGCAGGCTGCATTATCACGGGCCATTTGCTGAAGACGAATGGAAGCTTGCGAAAGCCGAGCCAGCGATCGATGCGGCGGCGGATGGCAAGCCCGCGCCGGAAGCGGGGCGTTGGGAATATTCGGGCGCGGCATGGTATTGGCAGGGCGAGCGCGGTGGTGGCGCCTTGTATCGCGAGTCGTGCATGCCGCAACGCTCGGTGCTGAAGTTTGATTTGGCATGGAAGAGCCGGCTTGGGCTGGCGGTTGGATTTCATGTGGATTTTTCCAAGCCGGAGGCTGACGAAAAAACGCCTGCCTCATCGCGTCTCGCGGCCGATGTCGCCGACTTCGCGCGCTTTTGTGGTAATGGCTATATACTGCAGCTTTATCCCAACTATGTGATGCTTTACCGCTGCGATGTCGGCAAGGATGGTAAGCCAAGGCTCGAGCGTTTTCAGTCGGGCAACCTCAGCGCGCGCATGAGCGAGACCGGTCGCACCAGCATCGAGATTCGCAGCAATCTTACGCAAGGGTCCTTTGCGTTGTTCATCAACGACGAGTTTGCGATGCAGTGGAGCGAGGCGGGAATGATCGCCGGTGAGCGCGAGGCGACCCGTCGCACGGGTGGTGGCATCGCCTTTGCGGCGAATGGTGAAAACCTTTCGATGCGGATATCCGACATCATGGTGTCCGAGTGGAATGGCATGCCTGATTCGGCGCGCAGCATGGAGACCGAGGATCAGGATGTGGTGTTGATGGCCGATGGCGTCGACCGTTATTCGGGCAAGGTGGGGAGGCTCGATGAAAGTGGCAAACTTACGCTGGAGGCGAGGCATGGGAGTTTCGCGTTTCCATTGCGCGATGTGGCCGAGATCCGCTTTGCGAAAAATCGACTCGCACGCAAGAGCGATGAGGGATCCGCCGCATCGATGGTCGTGAGGTTGTCGCCGATCGGCTCGATCACCGGACGGCCGGAGTCTGGCAACCGCGAAAAAATTGAAATGAGAAATCCGCTGCTGGGGGTGATCGGGCTGTCGCTTGAATCGGCGGTGATGCTCGACTTCAATGGCACCAAGCAAGTGGTCGACGACTGGGATGATGAATTTTGATTTCAAGTTTTTGGTTTGTGCCTTCGCGTTCGCAAGCATGGCGGGCGCGGGTGCGCTGCGTGCCGATGTGGTGACTCTGACGAGTGGTGCCGAGCGCCTGACGGGGGTTTTGCGCTCGATTGGCGACGATGGAGTGCTGGAATTGCAGAGCGAGCTTTCAAATGAGCCATTGCGGTTGCGCGGGGCGATGGTCGAGAAGGTTGATTTTTCGGTCAGTGCGGAGGATCCCGAGCCGCCGGCGGTGAAGGTCGAGTTGGTTAATGGCGATGTGATCCCTTGTTCGATTGTTGAGATGGATGGGCGCGGGGTTTTGGTGGATTCGCCTGTGCTGGGAAAGTTGCGCATCGAGCGCCGGCATTTGGCAGCGATGCAATTTGGCATCCATGCACGCAAGGTGGTCTATGATGGGCCGCGCGATGGCGGGGAATGGACGCACCCGGATGACGATGACGCCACATGGAACTATGAGGATGGGGCGCTGGTTGCGGAGGGTCAGGCTTTTGCTAGTCGTGATGTGAAGTTGCCGGAGAATTTCATTTTGAAGTACGAGCTCGAGTGGGAACGAAATGCGATGCCGAGTTTGCAGGTGTATTTTTGCGATCCTTTGGTGGCGGCGGGTGAGCGTTGCGATCGGTATTATTTGCAATTTGGGTCGGCAGGATTGGAGCTCAAGCGCGAGTCGGCCACCGGCAAGCGCTACACCACCATTGCATTTGTAAACCGGATGCCGGGTGAGTTTCCGGATCGCAAGTTGCGGGTTGAGTTGCAGGTCGACCGCCGCGATTCGAGCTTGCGGCTCATGCTTGATGACAAGGCTGAGGGTGAGTTCAAGGATCCGGTTGGTTCGGCACCTGCGGGTGGTGGCATGGCCTTGGTGAGTCAGGCATCGGATGGTGTGGTGCAATCGCTGCGCGGGATCGCGGTGCGTGAAAATGATGCCACGCCGCAACGGCATCGTGCCGAGCAGCGAGTGGGTGTGAATCGCGAGAGCTTGATCACGCGCAAGGATGAGCGATGGACGGGTGAGCTGATGGGGATCGCCGCAACGAATGCCGGGCGGGTCTTGAGTTTCAAGAGCGACTTCGGCGACAAGTTGGTCGAGTTGCCCGAGGCCGATGTTTCGATGGTGTTTTTCCCGCAGTCGGCTGATGCCGCCGCACCAGCGCCGGAGGTTTCTTATCTGTTGCGTGTTGCCGGTGGTGGGGTTCTGCGCATTGCGTCGTGTCGATTTGCGGAGGATGTCGCGATCGCGAATCATCCATTGCTCGGGTCGCTCAACCTCGGACGCGAAAAATTGCGAGTGATCGAAAAGGCTGTTCCGACAGAAAACAAAGCAGGCGAATGAAGGTGATTTTCCATATCGCAAATACCGCGCTGGCGAATGCCATGCGTTTGGCGATGCTTGGTTTGTTCATCGCTGGCGGAACGCGTGTGATGGCGGCCGACGCGGAGATCCGCTTTGCCAATGAGGATCGCCTCACTGGATCGCTCGAGTCGATGGCGGTCGATCACTTGATGTGGAATTCGCCGGCATTGGAAAAAGCCGCGCCTTTCCAACTTTCAAAAATCGTCGAGCTGCGTTTGCCTGGCAATCCCGCGCCTAGTCCGGCTGACTGCGAGTTGGTGCTCGATCTGAGCAATGGCGATGTCGCGCGAGGGAAGTTGGCGACGGTGAATGAGCGGGCAGTGGTGCTCGATACGGCATTTGGTGGCCGCATGGAATTCGATCGCGCGATGATCGCCGCCGCACGCATCGAGGCAACGAGTGAGGTCTTGTATCGAGGGCCGACAGGGATGGACGGGTGGCGCCAGAGCGGTGAAAAAGAAGTGTGGAGTTATGAGCGAACCGCATTCCGCAGCATGGGTGTTGGTGGCATTGGTCGTGATGATCTTTTGCCGGAAGCATGTTCGGTTTCGTTCAATGTCGAGTGGAAGGGTGATTCCTGCGGCATGAAGGTTTTCATTTTTTCCAATGATGCCGGTGCTGACACGACGGACACTGGCTATGAACTGATGATTCAACGCGGCAGCTATCGGCTCCGGAAATGCGCGACGCAGAATTTCCTCGGAAGTGGCAACTCGCAGTTGCTGATGGTGGCGAACAAGGCGCGCTTTGAAATTCGTGCGAGCCAGCTTACGGGGACCATTTGTTTGCTGATCAACGAGCAGCTTTGCGAGGTGTGGACGGATCCTGATTTCAAAAAGAACGAGTTTGGCAGCGGGCTGCAATTTTTCTCGATGAGTGATCAGGCGCAAAAGCTTTCCGACATTCGCGTGGGCAAGTGGGGCGGAGTGGTCGAGGGTGTGCCGGAAGGGCGCGGGGGGATCGCATTGCGGGTGCCGGGCGGGTGGGGGCCGGCTAAGGGGGCTGCGACGGCGGATGCCGCGAAGGATGGAATGCGATTGGCGAATGGCGATTTTGTGTCGGGCGAGTTGGTGGCGGTCGATGATGGCATGGTCACGGTGAAGTCCGTGCTTGGTGAATTGAAGTTGCCCGTCGATCGCTTGCGGACGCTGTCGCTCAAGGCATTGAATTCCGAACGGGCGATCCGTCGCAATGGCGACATCCGGCTTTACACCAAAAACGGCTCGCGATTGGTGATGCGTCTTGAGGCGGTCGAGCAGGGGCGACTGATCGGCTCGAGCCAGAACTTTGGCCACGCACCGATCGTCATGGATGCGGTCGAGCGGATTGAGTTCAACATTTACGATCAGGCGCTCGAGTCGATGCGGGCGAAGAGCGATTGGTGAGCGAACTGCGGGCGCGGTGGCTTTTTAGGAAATCCGCTTGATTTGGCGGGTAAAGGGCCGCAGAGTGGCCACCACCAAGGCGGCTTGGCGGAATTGGTAGACGCGCTCGACTCAAAATCGAGTTCCAACGAGTGTGGGTTCGAGTCCCACAGCCGCTACTTCCCGTTTTACGCGGGCGCCGGGTTTCAAGCATCATTCGGCATGTCTCAACCGCGTATCATCGGAATCATCGCAGGCAGCGGGGTCTATCCCGCGACATTCATCGCCGCGGCGCGACGCCAGTGCCCGGGAGTGAAGCTGGTGGTGGCGGCGTTTCATGGCGAGACCGATCCGCACTTGGCCGATCAGGCCGATGCCACCGAGTGGTTCCGCGTCGCGCAGCTCGGAAAAATGATCCGCTTTTTTCGCAGTGAGGGCGTGACCGAGGCGGTGATGATGGGTCAGATCTCGCCGAAAAATCTTTTTGATCTGCGGCCCGACTTGCGGGTCTTGCTGATCCTTGCCCGCGTGAAGGAGCGCAATGCGGAAACGCTGTTTGGTGCGATCGCCGATGAGCTTGGCAAGGAAGGCATCGAGGTGCTTTCGGCCACGACCTTTCTCGATGATCATTTGCCTGCTGCGGGTCATGTGTGCGGGCCTACATTTGGCAAGCGTCAGCTCGCGGATGCGGATTTTGGATTTCGCATTGCCAAGGAAACCAGCGCGCATGACATCGGCCAAAGTGTCGTCGTGCGCCACGGCACGGTGCTTGCGGTCGAGGCGTTTGAAGGCACCAACGCTTGCATCCGTCGTGGCGGTGAGCTCGGGCGCGGCAAGGATGTGATGCTCGTGAAAGTGTCCAAACCGAATCAGGATTTCCGCTTCGATGTGCCGGTCGTCGGGCCGCAAACGCTCGAGACCTGCGCGGCAGCCGGCGTGAGGGGCATCACCATCGAGGCCAAGCGCACGCTGCTTTTGGAAAAGGAAAAAGTCGCCGAACTCTGCGCCAAGCATCAGATCGGAATCCACGCGCTGGATGCCGTGGGTGGGGTGGGGCGGTGATTTCCCGCTTTCATCGTTGAGGTGATTGTTCAGGATGTTGCCTAATGATGCGACGCAAGGAGATTGTGCAGACCCGTTATCAGGCATTGGAAATTTGGAAGTCTGATCGGGCGACTGAGTTTCGGGTGGCGGGGGCGGTGCATGCGTTTTATCATCGTGATCGGTTTTTGACGGGCTTGGCGTGGGACATGATTGCGGCATCGGCCTTGATGGGTGAGGCGCATCCGCCGCGTTCGGTGTTGATGTTGGGATTGGCCGGTGGCACGGCGTTTCGCGTGTTGCGGCATTTGTTGCCGGATTGCGAATTGGTGGCGGTGGACATTGATGCGGAGATTGTCGACTTGGCGCGTGAACACATGGAGTTGGATGCCTTGGGCATCGAGGTCGTGCATGCCGATGCGTACGGGTGGTTGGCGAAGAACCGGCGGAAGTTTGATGTGGTGATTGATGACATTTACCTTGCGGGAAAGACCGATGTGTTTCGGCCGCAGGCGTGGGATGAAAAATTGATGGGGCATTTGCGGCGGGCGATGGCGCCGGGCGGAGTTTTGGCGGTGAATTTGGTGACGGGGGCGGGCCACCGCGCGATGCAGGTGGCGACGCGGCGGGTCTTGCGCGAGGAATTTGGCGAAGTGCGCACGATCCGCTCGGAGGAGGCGATGAATGAGGTCCTGGTGGCGGGTGAGGCGGTCGCTGGTCGGCAGCGATTGCGCCAGTACGGGGAAATGTTTCGGGACCGCAGGGACCGGGCGTACTGGGATCGATTGGAGCTGCGGCGGCTTACATGATGGCGTGATTTTCCGCATTTCGCTTGCCACGGTTTGGGGGAAGCCCCACAAAAGCGCCCGCTTGTCCGGAACGGAGGGTGCACAGAGCGTCGTTCCAACCGGACCGGTGCAAACATACCCATTCTCGACCCCCTATGGACAGCATCTCATCCCGCATCGCAAAGGTTTCTCCCTCCCTCACATTGGCCGTCACCGCGCAGGCCAAGGCCATGATCGCCAAAGGCGAGGAAGTGTACGCTCTCGCCGGTGGCGAACCGGAAGTTGATACCCCGGACTTCATCAAACAGGCAGCGATCAAGGCCCTCAACGAAGGTCGCACCAAGTACACTCCGGCCGGTGGCATCCCCGAATTGCGCGAAGCGCTTTCGGCCAAGTTTCTCAAGGACAACAACCTCAACTACGCCGCCAATCAGATCTGCGTGACCGCTGGCGCGAAAATGGCCTGCTTCAATGCCATCCTCGCGGTGGTCGAAGAAGGTGATGAGGTCATCATCCCGACGCCGTACTGGGTTTCCTATCCAGAGATGGTTCGTCTTGCCGGTGGTGTGCCGGTCCTAGTCGAGACCAAGGAATCGACCGGCTGGAAGATGACCCCCGAGCAGTTTGAAGATGCGATGACGCCGGCGACCAAGATGGTGATCATCAATTCGCCCGGCAACCCGACCGGTGCGGTGTACACCGCCGACGAACTTCGCGCCTTGGGTGAAATCGCACTCGGCGAGGACATCGTGATCCTCTCGGATGAAATTTACGAGAAGCTCGTGTACGGCGAAAGCAAGCATGTCTCGATCGCGTCGCTCAGCGATGAGCTCTACAACCTCACCATCACGGTCAACGGATTTTCCAAGGCCTATTCCATGACCGGCTGGCGTTTGGGTTACACCGCCGCGCCGAAGCCATTGGCCGATGCGATCGACAAGATCCAGAACCACACGATTTCCAACGCGAGCAGCTTCTCGCAATACGGTGCGCTGGCTGCGCTTGAGGGAGATCAGTCCTTCATCGAAGACCTGCGTGGCGAGTACGATGTGAAGCGTCAGTTCATGTTTGCGCGCTTGAAGGCGATTCCAAACATTCGCGTCGTTGAACCACAGGGTGCGTTTTATTTCTTTGTGTACACCGGCGGCATGCAGCTCAAGTCGGTGAACCTTTGCGACAAACTTCTTTCGCGCTACAAGGTGGCCGCCGTGCCGGGCATCGCGTTCGGCTATGACGAAGGCATCCGCCTCAGCTATTGCACGACGCTCGACATTTTGAATGAAGGCCTGACCCGCTTCGAGCAGTTCTGCCGCGAGCATTGATTTGCCCGCTCAGAAGTGATTTCCAGGACGCCGGCTTTTGATAGGTCGGCGTCCTTTTTTGTGGGATCATGCCACGGTGGAAGGTCTCTGAGATTTCCTTGTTTCCTCCTACCGTCAATTCCTCTCAAAGCAAAATCCGAAGTCGACAGATCATTTGGATCATTACGACCACAGAATGCACGGAATACACGGAATGAGGGGAGGGTTTTGCCGAGGAATGAGTGTCACAGCACTAATCAAAACTCCGTGCGCTCTGTGTACTCCGTGGTGAAAATTCTTAACCACAGAATGCACGGAATACACGGAATGAGGAGAGGGTTTTGCCGAGGAATGAGTGTCGCAGCACCAATCAAAAACTCCGTGCGCTCTGTGTATTCTGTGGTGAAAATTCTTAACGACAGAGAGCCCGGAAGACGCGGAATGAGGAGAGGGTTGAGCTGAGGAGTGATTGATGCAGTTCTAACATAACTCCGTGCGCTCTGTGCACTCCGTGGTGAAAATTCTTAACCACAGAGAGCACGAAATACACGGAATGATGAGAGGTTTTTGCCGAGGAATGAGTGTCGCAGCACCCATCAAAACTCCGTGCGCTCTGTGCACTCCGTGGTGAAAATTCTTAACCACAGAATGCACGGAATACACGGAATGAGAAGAGGGTTGAGCTGAGGAATGATTGATGCAGTCCTAACATAACTCCGTGCGCTCTGTGTGCTCTGTGGTTAGAAATCTTAACCGCAGAACGCACGGACTTTTGCTGATTTTCAAGAGGTGCATCTTTTGCATTTCAACCTCCGAATTCGAGTAGAAGATGAGTTTGTTATGATCGATCGCCCGGTTCACTAGATCCTTGCGGGTAGCCTTTTGGGTCGGCTATGTCGCTCCACCGGCTATACCTTGTCGCAAACGGCCCTAAGCCTCGGCGGTTTTGGCGATGCGCAGGAGTTTGGCTTCCTCGAGGTGGGGTGCGAGGATTTGGAGGCCGACGGGGAGGTTCTTTGCGCCATCGAAATCCGTGGTGCCGCAGGGGATGGAAATGCCGGGGATGCCGGCGAGGTTGGCGGAGAGGGTGAAGATGTCGGAGAGGTATTCGTGCAGCGGGTCGGCGGCGCCGGCGCCGATTTTGCGTGCGGGGCTGGGTGCGACAGGCGAGATGATCGCGTCGACTTTTTGGAAGGCATTTTCGAAATCCTGACGGATGAGGGTGCGGACTTTTTGGGCGCGGCCGTAATAGGCGTCGTAGTAGCCCGAGGACAGCACATGGGTGCCGAGGATGATGCGGCGCTTCACTTCGGGGCCGAATCCTTCTTCGCGTGACTTGCGGTAGAGGTCGGCGATGTCGGCCGGTTGCTTGGTGCGGTGGCCGTAGCGGATGCCATCGAAGCGTGAGAGGTTGGATGACGCTTCGGCCGGTGCGATGATGTAGTAGGTGGCCACCGCGTGTTCGGTGTGTGGCAGTGAGATGTCGACAATTTCCGCGCCGAGGTCGCGAAGTTTGGCGATGGCTTTTTCCACTGTGTGTCTCACGCCGGGGTCGATGCCGTCGCCGAAGTATTCGCGCGGCAGGCCGAGCTTCATGCCTTTTACGCCATCGTGCAGAGTGGCGAGGTAATCGGGCACCGGGACATCGAGCGAGGTCGAGTCGAGCGGGTCGAATCCGGCGATCGCTTGCAGGATCATCGCCGCGTCTTCGACGGATTGCGTGAGGGGTCCGATCTGGTCGAGTGAAGAGGCGAAGGCCACGAGGCCGTAGCGTGAGACGCGGCCGTAGGACGGCTTGAGTCCGACCACGCCACAGTGCGAAGCCGGTTGGCGGATTGAGCCACCGGTGTCGGAGCCGAGGGTGGCGATGGCCGTGCGGTCGGCCACGGCGGCGGCGGATCCGCCGGAGGATCCGCCTGGAATGCGGGAGTGGTCGTGGGGGTTGCGGGTCGTTTGCAGCGCGGAATTTTCGGTGGCCGAGCCCATGGCGAATTCGTCCATGTTGAGGCGGCCGAAAGGAATCGCACCGGCGGCGCGGAGTTTGCGGATGACGGTGGCGTCGTAGGGTGAGAGGTAATTTTCGGCGAGGAACCTTGATCCGCAGGTGCAGGGTTGGCCGAGCACATTGATGTTGTCCTTGATGCCGATCGGGATGCCGCCGAGTGGCAATGAGAGGTCCGCCTTCGAGGCCTCGGCGAGTGCCGACTCGAGATCATGGCTGAGATAGGCGCCGGTTTGTTGATCGCGGGTGGCGATGTCGTTGGCGAGATCGCGGAGTGCGGCTTCGGGAGTGGTTTCGCCAGCGAGAAATTTTTGGCGGAGCGTGGAGAGCGTCATGAATGCGTGGGGAAATGGATGAGGCGGCGGCGGGAGCGATCAGGCATCGGTCACGACCTTGGGCACGCGGATTTGGCTTTGGGCTTGGTCGGGTGCGTTTTGCAGGACGGCGGCGGGTGGCAGGCTTTCGTACGGTTCGTCGTTGCGCATGCGACCGAAGACGGGCGACGGGTGGGCGGTGGGTTCGATGTTGGCGACATCGAGCTGCATCAGCGAGCGGGCGCGTTCGATGATCGCCTCGAGTTGCGGTTGGAAGACCGCGACTTCGTCGTCGTTGAGTTCGAGTCGCGCGAGATTGGCGACGTGGCGGACATCGATGTCGGATTGCTGCATGGCCCTAGGTTGCCGCGATCCTGCCGCTTTTTCCAAGTTTCAAGTTCAGCGGAAATGGGCGGGCCTGATTCAGCCCAGATTTCGAAGAAGGGACCCCTGCCGTATGAATCGGCGCCGCGAGGCCGCGTCGCCCTACCATTCATTTTGTCTGCTCAGCGGTCCGGTTGCTTGGCTGGATCGCTGGCGGGTGTGGTGGCCTTGCTTTGTGATTCGCGGGCGGTGGTGAGTCTTTCGATGAGCCTTGAGTCGTTGGGGAATGCCTTGAGGGCTTTTTCGAAGGCCTCGATGGCTTCGGGCGCTTGGTTGATGGCCATGAAATATTCGCCGATCTGCCCGGCCATAGGTGTGAGCACCAGTGGGGCCTTCATCATCGGGCTGGCTGTTTGTCGATCGGCGGCGGCGCTGAACCAGTTGTAGGCGATGTTGCGGTTTTCTTCGGATCCGGCGATTGCGAGTTGTCCGCGGGCGTTGGCGGTGATCATTTCGAGGGCGCGGAAGGCGCGGTTCCATTCCGAGCGTTCGGCTGATTGGGTGGCGAGTTTTTGGCTGGCGGCCATCATTTCGCCGTGCTGGCTGAGGGCATTGATGGTGTTGCGTGCTGCGTCGAGTTGGTTCGCGTGGATCTCACGTTGTGCTTCGAGTGCGAGGCGCAGGCCGTTGATCCACCAGTGGGCGAGCGAATGTTTCAGCAGCTCTTTTGCGGCATCGGCGGTGGGCAGGAGTTTTTCGCTGGGGGTTGATTCTGGCAGCGTGCCTGCGTCGAGAGCAAGGCGTGCGGGCAGGGTTTTGATTTCCCACCAGAGCACTCGTGCGCCTGGAGAATTTTTTCGTTCGGCGGGGATTTGGGTTTCGCTGAGTTGGATCGCCGCGTCGAAGGCTTCTTGCCTTCGGCCCATCGAATTGAGGGTGACGATGCGGTAGCATTGGGCGTCGAGCCATTCCGGGCAATCAGCTGGAGAAATTTTATTTTCGCTCATCCATTTTTCGAACAGTGCGGCGGATTTTGAAAATGCGTCGAGTGCTTCGCGGTGGTTGCCGCAGCGCCATTCGCAGTGGCCGAGCAGGTGTTGGAAGGGCGGGTAATCCGGGTGCGCGATGCAGAGCTCGCGGGCGTAGAGCAGTGACTTTGATAGATCGGGTGCTTCGGCGCGGATCGTGAGAAGTGCGTTGATTGGCACCGGGTTGCCTGGCAATTTTTGGATCCAATCGAGCAGCATTTTTTCGGAGTTTTCCTGATCGGGCGTTGCCTCGCCTGAAACATCGTAGCCGCCGCGAGTGAAGAGCGCGACGAGCACGCCGGACTGCATGTCGTTGGGGAAATGGCCGGCGACTTTGCGAAAGGCATTGGCGGCGGCTTCCGGGCCATCGGTGAGTTGCTTGAGAAGGGCGTAGCTGTAATCGCGTTCGAGTGGGCTGCCGACATTGGCCTCGATGAGTGAGACCATGCGTTCCGCGGCGGCATTGCGGTTGGCGATGGTTTCGGGTGCGCCTTCGAGCAAGGCCATGACCATGCCCCAGTGGGCGAGCAGGCAATTCGGGTCTTCGCGCATCGCGGCGGCGAAGTGGCGGGCGGCTTCGAACTCCCACCCGAAGTGAAGGTGGTTGAGGCCCATGTTCACATGCGTTTGAGCTGACTCGCTGGCGGTGGCAACTGCCAGCGTGATCCCTGTGGGCACGCCGCTACTGGTGGGTGCGGGCAGTCGCATCACCGCATCGGGAATGGCTTGGCCGATCTCCGGAATATTCTCACCGCTGGCAAATGGGGCGAGGCAGATCAAGGCTCCAAGCGCGCGTAGCGGGAGTGACTTCATGCCGCATCATGAAACTATTTTTCGCATTTCACCAATCAAAATGATGCTGGCGCGATCACGGGCGGTGGCGCTAGTCTCGCGGCATGAAACTCGGCGTCATTGGTTGCGGCAAGATGGGCACGGCATTTGTGGCTGGAGCGATTCGCTCCGGAGTGGTGGCCGCGGCGGATGTCATCGGCATTGATCCGATCAAGGCCGCGCGGGATCAATTTGCGGCTGCGACCGGCGCGCAGGTGGCGGAGGAAATTTCCGCGTTGGCGGCCTGCGATGTGGTTTTGCTTTGCACCAAACCGCAGGACGCCTGTGGGGCGCTTGGGCATTTGGTTGCCGTGTCGAAGGAGCCGGCGCTGGTCATTTCGATTGCAGCCGGTGTGAAACTTGCCGCCTTGGAGCAAGCGGCGGATGGCCGGGCGCGGATCGTGCGCGCGATGCCCAACACGCCGGCGGCAGTGGGCAAGGGGGCCTCGGGTTTTTGCATGGGTCAGCTCGCTCAGGAAAAGGACAGCGCGACCGCGAAGGGGATTCTTGGCTCGGTTGGTTTGGCCGTCGAGGTGCCCGAGCGTCTGATGGATGCCGTGACGGGCCTTTCTGGCAGTGGTCCGGCCTATGTGTATTTGTTCATCGACGCGCTCGCGGATGGCGGCGTGAAGGCTGGCTTGGCGCGTGCCGATGCGATCCGCCTAGCGGCGCAGACCGTTTGGGGCGCGGCCGCGATGGTGCTCGAAACTGGCGAGCATCCGGCCGTGCTCAAGGACATGGTCACTTCGCCCGGCGGCACGACCATCGCCGGTCTGGCCGAGCTCGAAAAGCACGGGCTGAGGTCGGCCCTGATCGAGGCGGTGACTGCGGCAACCCGGCGCTCGGTCGAGCTTGGGAAATGAATTTCCTGTGTGTAAATTTTTTGGACTTTCCGAGTCCTTTCGGGCGCTTATGCTCGCAGCAATGAATTGGCGTACAGCACTTTGGTTGACGGGGTTTTCGTTCTTCGTGGTTTCCTGCGGCAATGATGCCGACACGCCGCTTCTCGCTGGCGACACGCGGGCGGCTGCGGCAAAGGGCGAGGAAATTTATCAGAAGGCCAAGCAGGCTGACGATGCGGGCAATCGCCGTCGCGCGATCAAATTTTACGACAAGACAGCGACCGAGTATCCTTTTGCCAAGTCGGGAGCGATGGCACGCTATCGTCACGCGCAGTTGCTTGAGGAAAAAGGTGACATCCTCGGAGCCTTCAAATCCTACGGCAAATTTCTTGAGCGCTATCCCGGCAGTGACATGTACACCAGCGTGCTCAACCGCCAAGTGAACATGGCGCAAAGTGCGGCCGAGGGTCAGATCAAAACCAATTTTCTCGGCATCAAGTCGAAGCTTTCGCTCGAGAAGACCGTCGAGATGCTCGATCAGTTGCGCAAGCACGCGCCGAGGTCGCGAATCGCTTCCAAGGCACACTTCACGAAGGGTCAGCTTTACGAATCCAAGCGCAAGGGCAAGGAGGCTATCGCTGCGTACCGCGAGTTGGTGCGCGAGCAACCCGATAGCCCCGAAGCGCCCGAGGCGCTCTTCCGCGTCGGCGTGATCCTGATGGATGACGCGAAGCGTGGAAACCAGAACCAAGCGAATCTCGATCTCGCGCGCGAAGCCTTCAACGACTATCTGATCCAGTACCCGGGTCACTCGCGCAATGCCGAGGCGCGCCGCCATTTGCAAGGAGTGGCCGGCCAGGATTTGCAGCGTTCGTATGACATCGCCGAGTTTTATCTCAAGACCGGCAAGACCGAGAGCGCGAAGGTTTATTACCGCGACATCGTGAGGCGTGGAGGCGATGACAAAATCCGCAGTGCGGCGCAGGCACGGCTCAAGGAACTCGGCGAATGAGGCACCAACTTCAGCTGTTAATTTTTGCGGCGTGTGCCATTGGCGCGTTTTCCTCGTGCGCTGGTTACCGTCTCGGCGTGAGCAAGCCGGCGGCGTTGACCAAAGTGAAAAACATCCATGTGCCGATGTTTTCGAATCAGTCATTCCACCCGCGGGCAGAAGCCTTGGCGACCTCGGCAGTGGTCAATGCCTTCACGACCGATGGTACCTATCGCATCACCAGTCTCGATGAAGCCGACGCGGTGCTGGAAGGTCGCGTGGCATCGATCCAGTACTCGCAGCTCGTGGGCAATCGCCTCGACACCGCGCTGCCCGAGCAGTTGAGAAATTCCGTGACGCTTGGATGGGAGCTCAAGGATGCTCGCGACCGGAGCAAAGTCCTGATGGCTGGCTCCAGCGTTGGGACCAGTCAGCTTTTTGTGACCTCGAATTTGCAGACATCGCGCAACAACGCCTTGCCGGAAGCGGTCGAGCGGGCCGGCGAGACGATGGTGTCGCGGCTGTCCAGCAGCTACTGAAACGGATTTTGTCGACTCTGAGGACAATCCCCTTGCGGTTATTCCATCCGGTTGGTATGCAATTGGCATGGAAAAACGCAAGAGGCAGCCGGATGTGACGCGAGCGCGGATTCTTGATGTGGCGGGTGGGGAGTTTGTGCGGAGTGGTTATGCCGCGTCGGGTTTGGGTGGGATTGTGGAGCGTGCGGGGCTGACCAAGGGGGCCTTATTTCACCATTTTGCGGACAAGCGGGCCTTGGGTTTGGCGTGGGTGAGTGAGTTGGTGGCGGATGGGATGCGTGTGGACTGGGTGGATCCGATGGCGGACTTGGTTTCGTTGGATGGCTTGAAGGCGTTTTGTCGGGCGCGTCTGACCGCGATGTCGGCGGACGATGCCTTGGCGGGCTTGGTGTTGATGGCGGCCGAGATGGGTGGGGTGGATGAGGCGATGGCGGCGGCGGTGGAGGGGGTGTTTGAATTTTGGCGCGGTGGTTTTGCCGAATTGTTGGAGCGAGGCAAAGAGGCGGGATGGATTCACCGCTCGATCCAACCGGCGGTCGAGGCGCCGTTTTTGGTGTCGATGTTTTCCGGCTTCAGCATTGGCATGCGTTTGCCTTCGGCCGATGCCACGCGACGCGCGGGCTTGATGGCGCTCGATGCTTATCTTGAGACCTTGCGCGCGGTGTGAAGTTAGCCAACTTTTTTGCATCCGCCCAGTTTGCAGGCGCGTTTGAAATGTTTGGCGCTGACCGGATTGATCGAAAGTCGCGTGCCGCGTTGGCAGACCATCATTTCGCAGAGTTCGGCGTCTTGCTTGAGTGTGTCGAGCGGGATGATCTCTGAGAAGCGGTCGACGAATTCAAAATCGACAAGCCACCAGCGCGGATTTTCGCGCGTGGATTTTGAATCGAAGTATTCGCTTTTGGCATCGAACTGCGTGGGGTCGGGGTAGGGGCTGCCGACGACTTTGGCGATGCCTGCGATGCCGGAGGGTTTGGCGTTTGAGTGGTAGAAAAGGGCGAGGTCGCCGGGTTTCATTTCGCGCCACATGAAGTTGCGGGCCTGGTAGTTGCGAACGCCGGTCCATGGTTCGCGGCCGACGCGTTCGAGGTCCTCGATGGAGAACACATCGGGTTCGGATTTGATCAACCAGTGTTTCATGGGAGCGGGCTTGGCGGATCAGCTCAGGTCGCGCACCAGTCCGCTTTTCAGTTTAGGCAAACGCAGGTGTTCCGGGCCGACCTCGAGGCCTTTGGTGGCGCGGACATCCGCCTCGATTGCTTCGATCACATCGAGTTCCGGGCGAAAATCGGCGGCATGGTACGAGCTGCGCACGAGCGGACCGCTTGCGACATGGCGGAAGCCTTTTTGCAGAGCAATTTCGCGATATTCATCGAAGGTGGCGGGCTCGATGTACTCCACGACCGGCAGGTGCTTGGGTGTCGGGCGCAGGTATTGGCCGAGCGTGAGGACGGTGACATCGTGCTCGCGGAGGTCGTCCATCGCACGGAGGATTTCGTCGCGTCGCTCGCCGAGGCCGAGCATGATGCCGCTCTTGGTCGCGATCTTGCCATCGACCATCGCCTTGGCTTTCTTCAGCACGCTGAGGCTGCGTTGGTATTGCGCGCGCGAGCGGACGAGCGGGGTGAGGCGTTCGACCGTTTCGATGTTGTGGTTGAAGATGTGCGGGCGTGCATCCATGACCATTTGCAGCGCCCAGTCGCGGTCATTGAAATCGGGCACGAGCACCTCGATGATGATCGACGGATTCGCGGCGCGGACAGCTTCGATGGTTTGTTTGAAATGCTCGGCGCCACCATCGCGCAGGTCGTCGCGGGCAACGGCAGTAATCACCACATGTCGCAGGTTCAGGCGTTGGGTGGCTTCGGCGACGCGTTGCGGCTCATCCGCTTCGAGCGCGTCGGGACGGGCGGTTTTGACCGCGCAGAAACCGCAGGCACGGGTGCATTTTTCGCCGGCGATCATGAAGGTCGCGGTGCCTTGGCTCCAGCACTCCCAACGGTTCGGGCATTGGGCCTCCTCGCAAACGGTGACCAATTTGAGGTCGGTGATCAGGGACTTGGTCGACCAGAAAACCGGGTTGCTGGGGAGGCGGACCTTGATCCATGAGGGTTTTTTGTCCCGGTGTAATACGGGATCCATTCTCATTTTCGGACCACAGCTGCTCATCGCGGCGGAAAGTAGGGGCGAAGGTGGGTTGGGGAAAGTGGAAAGTGGTGGGGGCGGGGGCGTGCTTGATCGCAGCTGCTGTGGTTTGTTTTTCCTCGTGTGATCTTTTTGAAAAAGTGCACATTTTTTCATTGATCTTTTGGATGGGTAATTCATGTTTGGCATGTGGAGTTTAGTCTCGGAGACGAAGCCAAGGAGAGCATGAAGCAGAGAGGGCTCACCTTCCAGCAAGTCGCCGAAGCTCCGATTTTGGCTGTCATACCCAATCCCAAATATCCGGACCAACTTCTCTTGATTGTCGAAATCGCCGGTTACACTTACGCCGCTCCTTGTGAGCTGCGAGGAGATCGCTGGCGCATCATCACTGCTTATCCGTCGCGCAAGTACCACAAAATCTACTCCAAATCATGAAGCCCCAACGTCGCATCAAAACTGTCAAAGAAGTTCCGCTGTCACCTTATGAGCAATCCATCGAGGATGCGGTGACTGTTGGAAAATCGGCGCCTGCAAGCGATCCCGTGTTGCTTGCTGAAGCCCGAGCCGGCATGGCTCGGCTCGCGTCTTCTTTGCGCGGAGGCAAACGCCTGGGCTCCGGCCGCAAACCGCGCGAAACCCGCCGAACGGTGGTTCTGCTTGCCCCTGCCGTGCGCGAACGATTGGAAGAACTTGCCAAAACCAGCGGTAGCCTCAGCGCTGCTGTGGAAAAAGCCATCATGGCCATTCCGCGTTGATCGGGCGTGATGCCTCAAGCCCGTCATCAGTCTGTCACGCGGCCGGCTTCTTTGAGGGCGCGCCAGCCGCCGTTGAGGACGAGGACTTGGGGGCCGAGGTCGAGTTTGCGGATGCGCTCGGCGACTTGGCGGCTGATGCCGCAGTTTTCGTCGCCGCAGTAGATGATGACTTTTTGCGCGGCGGCGATTTTTTCGGCGTTGTTCGCTTCGAATGCCTGCATGTCTTCGGCGGGGTCGAGGTTCCAGAGGATCGCTTCGGGTAGGCCGTTTTTTTGCCATGCGGTGCGTGAGCGGGCGTC
The DNA here is from genome assembly GCA_947462835.1 of Akkermansiaceae bacterium. GTDB lineage: Bacteria > Verrucomicrobiota > Verrucomicrobiia > Verrucomicrobiales > Akkermansiaceae > Luteolibacter. The sequence goes on along the minus strand of CANHQM010000013.1, from coordinate 47,699 downwards.
GACCCAGAGGGTGCCGCTTGGGTTGGTGATTTCGCTCAGGCAGATTTCATCCGCCTTGCGGGTGGCGGGGTCGCAGTGGTGGCTGCGGGTGGGTGGACCTATGACCAGATAGGTGAGGCCGGCGGCGGCGAGCGAAATGGCGGCGATGATTGCCAGTTGGAGGCCAGTCCTCATGGGTTGGTTTTGTAGCGCGGATCGATCCGATTTCAGCGGATGACCGCAAAGGCCTGTTGGGTTTTATGCTTGGAGAGGGTGCAATCGGTTTCGATGCGAAAGATTGCGAGCGTGGGTGAGCTCAGGTCGAGTGGGGTCACGACGAGTTCGTAGGATTTTCCATCCGTGATGGTTTTGAGTTCGTGGCGGAAATTTTCCGATGAGTTGCTGACCTTGGTGATGCGGACCGGCTTGGTGTCCTTCATCTTGATGGCGATGGTTTGCGGGTTGGCTTTGCCGTTGAGCGACCACTTCACGGTTTTCGGTTCGATGTTGATGATCACCGGGATGTGGACGCGTGCGGTGAGGGTGATGGAGGATTTATCTTTTGGGTCGCCGTCGAGCCAGATGGCGATGGTTTTGTCGACTTCGCCGGAGAAATTTCCCATGTCGAATTCCGCGCGGATGGTGCCGGATTCGCCGGGGGCGTAGCGAAGTTTTGCGTCGCTGATTTCGACCTTCATGCACGAGCATGCGGATTCGTAGCGGGAGATCGTGACCGGCTTGTCGGAGCGGTTGGTGAAGGTGAAATCCGTGGTGACGGTTTTCACATCGGCGGGCGCGTGAACTTCGCGCAGGGTTTCGGCAAATTTCAGCGGAGCCGAGTGCGCGAGAGTGGCGATGGCCAGCAGGATGCAGGCAGTGCGGATCATGCTTCAGTCCTAGCGCTGCTTGCTATTGGGCGCAAGGCTGATGGCGATGATGAGGCGGCCGTCGCGCCACTCGGGGCCGAGGACATAGAGGGGTTTGGTGTCCTCGAGTTTTGCGTCCATCTTGAGAATTTTTTTCCTGCTGAGCCAGAGTTCGAGGTCGAGCTGCGCGGATTTTTTGGTGGGTTGGCCTTGGGCTTCGACGCGGAGCATCACTTCGTCGGATGGCTTGAGCGGTTGTGACCAGCTTTCGTAACTGCGGAGCAGGGGACTCGCGTCGCGTCCGATTTGGCGGTAGTGCTTGAAGCGGAGGCGTTCTTCGCTGCTGAAGCGCGAGCTGGTGGCGTGCGGCACGGGGAGGGCGCGTGGTCCGGCGGCGTTCGGATCGCCATCGGTGGCGTGGTAGACGGTGACGCGAAGTTCCGCGATGCGGGTGCGACCGGGATCCTCAATCGCATGGAGCCCGCCGTGGATGGCGAGAAACAGCAACGCTGCGATCAGTTTTTGAAAAGGTGAGCTCATGGTTTCGGATCCTTGCTGGCGGGCAGGTCGGCGTGGGCGGTCGAGTCGATTTCACGCTGAGCGTCTGTGGCGGCAGTCTGGCGGGTGAGGTCGTTCTCTTTGGGTATGGCTGCGAGTCCCTCGAGGATGACGACGGTGGCGGACGCCGCATCACTATCGAAGCATTCGGCGCGGACGCCATTTTCGGGGGTGTAAACCGTGGCGGGCAGGTTTTCGGAGGCGTCGGCGAGTTGGGCCATTTCGCCGGGGGCGGTCATTTCGGCGATCGATTCCACGACCGGGATCGAGCGCGAGTGGATGCCGAGCCAGAAGGTGAAGGCCATGCCGACGCCGGCGGCGAGCGGGAGTGCAAATTTGCGCCAGAACGGGATGCTGTTTTCCGGTTTTGCTTCGGGGGCTTGTTGAGATTTTTGTTCCCTGATGCTGCGGGCGATGCGGGCGTTGAAGAAATCCGGGTAAGGTGGTTCTTCGGTGGCCGGTATACCCGCGCTGATCATGGCCTTCCACTTGCGGGCCGACTCGCGCATGGCGAGTTGATCCGGCTGGGATTGTGCCCACGCCTCGACCTTGGCGAAGTCCTCGCCGTCGAGCTCGTCCTCCAGCCAGAGGGCCAGCATGGCATCATCAGGCGGCATATTCATCTTTGAGCAAGGTCTGGAGTTTCTGTCGGGCGTAATGGAGTCGGCTCATCACCGTGCCGAGCGTGCTGTCCATGATACTGGAAATTTCCTTGTAGGAAAGCCCCTGGACATCCTTGAGGATCACGACTTGGCGGTGTTCGGCGGAAAGTTTGCCAAGGGCGCATTCGATTTTCACGCGCAATTCGCCACTCGCGAGCGAGTCGTCGGGGGACTCATCCATGCTGGGGGTGGTGGCCGATGAGGGATCGATGCGATCGTGGCTGAGGATGCTGTCGTCGAGCTCGCCGGCGCTTTCGATGCGGCGTTTGCGGGTCCAGTCGTAGACCGCGTTGTGGGCGATGCGGTAGAGCCATGTCGAGAAGCGGGCCTTCGCCTCGAAGCGCGGGAGGGCATGCCATGCCTTGATGAAGACCTCTTGGGAGAGGTCCCATGCATCGGCTTCGTTATGGATCATGTTGCGGATCATGGCGAATATGCGACCCCGGTGACGGGTGACCAGCGCATCGTATGCTGCGAGGTCCCCTTGCTGGGCCTTGGTGACGAATGCCCAGTCCTCGTCGAGGGGTTCCGAACAGGCGTCCGAAACCGCCGATCCACGAGGGGTCGGGCATATGTTGGACGCAATTTTGCCGGAACTATTCATTTTCAGTCACTTGGCTTCATGGAGGGAAGTGCAAGCATCGTGGATTGATTCTGTAAGGAAATTTTCATGAAAGGGCAATCCGTAATCTGGTATGGGGCTATGGGCTTGCGGCGAGGGGTGCGGGTGCTAGGGTGGGAAAAGTGCGAAGTGTGGCTGACAGTCGATTGTTGCAGGGGGTGTCGCGGTCATTTTATTTGAGCCTGCGATTGTTGCCCGGGCCAATGCGCGAGGCGGCGGGGCTTGGGTATTTGTTGGCGCGGACCAGTGACACGCTGGCTGACAGCTTGGCTTTGGGCATGGGGCAGAGGTTGGAGTGTTTGGATGAATTTGCGCGAGCGGTGGCGGCGGGCGGAGGAGTACCGCGTTGGTCGATGCAGGTGCTCAATGCCGTGGCGGACCCACGCGAGCGGCGTTTGCTTGAGGCGGTGGGGGATTGTCTGGCGGGTCTGCGCGGTTTGCCGGTGGCCGAGGCGGCCTTGGTGCGCGAGGTGGTGGCGACTATTATTGGGGGTCAGCGGCTCGACTTGCAGCGTTTTGCATCGGCGGGTGCCTTGGTGCCGCTGGCATTGAAAGATGATGCCGAATTGGAAGATTACGCGTGGAGAGTGGCGGGATGCGTGGGGGAATTTTGGACCAAGCTCGGCTACCTCACGATGGGTGAGCGTTTTTCATCATCCGATGAAAATGAAATGATCCGCTTGGGGGTGCATTACGGCAAGGGTTTGCAATTGATCAACATCCTGCGCGATTTGCCGGCCGATCTCGCGCAAGGCCGTTGTTATTTGCCGGTGGCTGATTCTTTGAATCGCGACGAACTGATGGCGTGTCATCGCCGCTGGATCGAGCGCGCGGAACAGTGGATCGGTGATGGTTTTCGTTATGCATCGATGTTGACCACGCGGCGCTTGCAAGTGGCGAGCGTGATGCCGGCGATGATTGCGAGAGAGACGCTGGGCCTGATGAAAAATGCGTCGTGGGATGCGCTGAAGGCCGGCGTGAAGGTGCCGCGGATCAAAGTTTACGCGATGCTTGTCAGCGCATTCTGCGGCCGTGCCTTGCGTGATAAAAATTGATCACAGCAACTCCGGTTGTTGGAGGAGTTGTGAGACGCGTTGGAGTAGGATCCCTGCGCCGCCGCCATCGACCACGCGGTGATCGAAGGTGAGGAAAATGTCGGCGGTGGTCGCGGGTAGGAAAGTTTCGGTTTGGTCGCTCCACACCGGTTTTTTCACGCCTGCGCCGAGACCGAGGATGAGGGTTTCGTTGGGCAGGGGGATGGGTGTGCCGGTGGTGAGGCCGAAGGTGCCGAAGTTCGTGACGGTGGCGATGCCGCCCTTGCAGTCGGCTTCGGAAAGTCGGCGGCGGCGTGAGCGGTCGACGAGGTCGTCGTATTCGGCGATGAGTTCGCGCAGCGGTTTTTGGTCGACCATGCGCACGACTGGCACGAGCACGCCATCTTCGACTTGCACGGCGACGCCGATGTCGAACGAGCGTGGGTGGACGATCTTGTCGCCGATCAGGTATCCGGCGGTCGCCGGGTTTTCGGTGAGTGCGAGCGCGAAGGCGCGCAGCAGGTAAAGCGTGAGCCCGGGTTTTGGCGTGTGGCTGCGGCGGTGTTCGAGCACGCGGTCGAGCAAAGTGGGAAGGCCGACGGTGGCGAGTGGTCGGGTCCAGCTGCGACGCATCGCATCGGCGACGGCGAGGCGCATCGGCGATGCGGAAACGCTGGGCCATGCGTCGAGGTAATCGAGGAAGCGTTCGAGGTCGGCGACCGTGACGCGACCACCAGCACCGGTGCCGGCGACGGCCGAGATGTCCGCCTCACGAAGGCCGAGGTCATCCATGCGTGCGCGCATGCGTGGGGAAATGTAATGAGCGCCCATTGTGCCGGTCGGGACGGGCAGGCCTTTCACATTCGGCTCGATCGCGGGTGCTTCCTCGTAGGCGTCGGATTCGTCGAGTGCGAAGTGGAGATTGGCTTCGGCTTGTGGGTTTTGCTTTTCGCTTTCGTTTGCTTGGCTGCGGTTTTCGCTGGCCGATTCGAGCGTGTCGACGCCGGTGCGCGCGACTTCCTCTTCGGTCACTTCGAGCAAGCCGAGCAGCGAGCCGACCGAGTAGGAAACCCCTTCTTTCGCGCGGATTTCGGCGATCACTCCGTCGCAGAGCGTGGTCACGCCCATGACTGCCTTGTTGGTTTCCACCTCGATGATTTCCTGATCGGCGCGGACCGTGTCGCCGACATTTAATCCGAGGCGGATGACGGTGGCCTCGGCGATGGATTCGCCGAGTTGGGGCATCAGGATCGGAACGGTGGGCATGGAGTGCGGGGTGGAGTTTGGTGTTTCAACTGCGCTGATTTAAAAATTGAGGAGCTTGCGGAGCGCTTCTTGGATTGATTCCGGCGTCGGGCGGTGGGCGGCCCAAAGTTTTGGATGGTATGGCACGGGTGTGTCGCGCGCGTTGAGGCGTTGCGGTGGGGCGTCGAGCAGATGGAAACCTTCGCTGACCGTGCGGGCGACGACTTCGGCAGTGACGCCGCCCCATGGAAAGGCCTCGCCGACTGCGAGCAAGCGGCCGGTCCTCGCGACCGATGCAAGCACTGTGTCCATGTCGAGGGGTTTCACCGAGCGGAGGTCGACCACTTCAATTTCCCAGCCATCTTCGTGGAGGCGTTCGGCAGCGCGCACCGCTTCGTGGACCATCGCGCTGTAAGCGACCACGGTGGCGTGCTTGCCGGGGCGAACGATGCGGGCTTGGCCGATCGGCAGGTGGTCGTTCTGGATCGATTTTGCCTTGAGCCAGCGGTAGAGGAATTTGTGCTCGCAGAAAATGACCGGGTCATCGAGCGCGACCGCATCGATGAGCATGTGGTAGGCATCGGAGACGGATGCCGGAGTGAGCACGACGAGGCCTGGGTACTGCGCGTAGATGCCTTCCATGCTTTGGCTGTGGAAGGGCCCGGAGCCGGGGGTGCCGCCGGAGGGTAGGCGCACGGTGATCGGGATCGGCACGCCGGTGCGGTAAAAGTGCGTGGCGGCTTGATTGACGATTTGGTTGAACGCGATCGATGAGAAATCGGCGAACTGCATTTCCACGATCGGACGCATGCCTTCAATCGCCGCGCCGACCGCGAGGCCGATCATCGCGTCTTCGGAGATCGGGCAATCGAAGACACGGTTGGGAAAGGCTTCGGCGAGGCCCTTGGTGGCTTTGAAGGCTCCGCCAAAAGTGGCGATGTCCTGGCCGTAAAGGAACACGCGCGGGTCCTCGCGCAGGAGAGTTTCCTGGGCTTCGCGGATGGCATCGATGTAGGTGACGCTCACGATGGCTGGGCTGTCGGGTTGGGGTGTTGATGGGCCGCGCTGATGCGTGAGGAAAGGGCGGACCAGTCTTCGTGGTAGGGATCGGGCACGGCTTCCTGCTGGGCTTGAGCGACAGCGCGCTGGACTTCATCGGCAAACTGCTGATGCCATGATTTGATTTCTTCTTCGGTGGCGATGCTGTGATCGATGAGTTGGCGGGTGGCGATGTCGATGCAATCGCGGCCGTAGTGGTCCTCGCGATTTTCGCGTGGCACATAGGAGCCATCGTCGTGTTCGCCGTGACCGGAGAGTCGCAGCAGGTGGGCAACGACCATTTGAGGGCCGCGGCCATCGCGGGCGCGGCGGACCGCTTCGGTGATGACCGAGGCGCAGGCGAGCAGGTCGGTGCCATCGACGGCGAATCCGCCGATGCCGTAGCCGCGCGCTTTTTCGACGAGGTCGTTGCAGGCGAATTGACGCGTGTTGGGCGTCGAGTAAGCAAACTGATTGTTGGCGACGATCACGACCATCGGAAGTTTTTCCACCGCCGCAAGGTTGAGTCCTTCGTGAAAGGCACCGGTCGAGGTCGCGCCATCGCCGACGCAGGTGGCGCCGACGCGACCGGCGAGTGTGCCTTGGAGGCGTTTAGCAAAAAGCATGCCGGCGATCACCGGGACTTGCGCGCCGAGGTGGGAAATCATGGCGGGCATGCCCATCGTCGGGCGACCGCGGTGGATGTTGCCATCGCGCCCACGCATCGGGCCCGAAGCCGAGCCAAGGTAGGTGCGGGTGCAATCGATGAGTGGCTCGCCGAAGGCGGTGCGGCCGGCTTGGTCGCGGATCAGCGGGGCAAAGAAATCCTGACCGGGGATCAGCGCGGTGCCGAGGGTGGCGCTGACCGCTTCCTGGCCCTTGCCGAGGTAGACGCCGCCGACAATTTTGCCGGCTTTGTAGAGGCTGGAGAGTTTGTTTTCCAGCAGTCGTGCGCGAAGCATGGAGTGGAAAACCGAACGCAGGAATTTGCGGTTTGCCGCCACATCATCGTTGGTCGCGATCGGGTGTCCTTGTGCCACGGGCGGAGGATAGGAATTTAGTGGAGGACTCTGCAACCGCATTCGGGTGATTCTATGCTATGCCGGACGTTGGTTCCAGGCGACCAGGTCTTGGTAGCGGAGTTGATCACCGCCGAAGAGGTCGAGCGCGCTGCCGACCGTGATGTCGATGCGGCCACTGCTGGCGGCGTCGATCGCGCGGAGGTCGTCCATCGAAGCAGCGCCGCCGGCATAGGTCATTGGAATTTTCCCCCAGCTGCCAAGCAGCTCGACGAGTTCGTGGTCGATGCCGGCGCGCAGGCCTTCCACATCGGCGGCGTGGATGAGAAACTCCGCGCAGTACGGTGCGAGGCGGTCGAGGGTGGCATGGGTCACGGCAAGGTCCGTGAGCGTTTGCCAACGGTTCATCGCGACGGTCCAGCCCTCGCCGCTGCGGCGGCATGAGAGGTCGATCACCAATTTTTCCGCGCCACAGGATTGGCTGATTTCTTCAAGCGCGTGTGGCAGGAATTTTCCGCTCGGATCAAACAGCGAAGAGGTGACGATCACGTGGCTGGCGCCGGCGTCGAGCCATGCGCGTGCGTTGGTCGCGTTGATACCGCCACCGATCTGGAGTCCGCCGGGCCATGCGGCGAGTGCTTCTTTGGCGGCGTTTTCGTTGCCCGGGCCGAGCATGATCACATGGCCGCCGCTGAGTTGATCGCGGCGAAAGCATTCGGCAAACCATGCGGGCGATTTTTCCGAGACGAAATTTTCCGCAGGCTGCGAGTCGTCGCGGAGGGTGCCTCCGACGATTTGTTTCACGAGACCTTGGTGAAGGTCGATGCAAGGGCGGAACTTGGTCATCTTCGTGGGTGGCTCAACTCAGAAAGGGGTTGTCTGCGATTTCGTCGCCGATGCTCGTTTGCGGGCCGTGGCCGGAGAGCACGATCGTTTCGGGTGGCAGCGTGAAGAGGTGCGCGCGGATGCCATCGAGCAATTGCGAGGTGCTGCCGTGCGGCAAATCGGTGCGTCCGACCGATCCGGCAAAGAGCGTGTCGCCGGAAAACAAAATGGAATTTGCGGCGAAGTAAAAGGTCACCGAATCGGTCGAGTGGCCGGGAACATGCGCGGTGGTGATTTGCATGCCATTGATTTCAAGTGGCGAGCCGGGATCGATCAACGAATCGATTTGGTAGGGCTCGACCTCGATCGGCATGCCCCATGCGCGCGCGGCGGACTCGAGGGTGAGGTCGGGCGAGTAGGGTGAGTGGGCATGGATTTTTGCGCCGCGTTGTTGGAGTGCGGCGGCGTCCTGCACGTGATCGTAGTGCTGGTGGGTGAGCAGGAGTTCATCGATGCGCACGCCTTTCGAGTCGAGCCATGCGGCGATGCCTTCGGGGGCGTCGATGAGCAGGTTGCCGTGGGTGGATTCGAGCAGATAGCCATTGGTTTGGGCCATGCCGCCGGTGAAGGAGGAAATTTTCATGAAGGGGGGCGGAGGTCTTGCCTTGTTCAAGCTTTGGCGGAGCCAAAACCGGATGTCGGTCGCGTGCGGCCAGCTTCGGTGCGCGGGATTTTTTTGCCAAGCGGGTAATTTGCCAAACATTGCGGCGGTGGGTGGTTGACCATTGGATCAATCCGCCTAGAATGCCCCCATGAATGAGACAGAAGCGGCATCAAAGATCCTCGACACCATGTTCGGGCACCTTGGTGTGCCGGCGACCATCGGGATCGAGCAGTCTTCGGATGGCCCCTGCCTGCAGGTGCGCTCGGCCGAGAGCCGCCACATCATTGGTCGCGATGGTGATCGGCTCGATGATCTTCAGTATCTGGTGAATCGGATTTTGCGCCGGAGTTTTCCCGACTCGGTAAGGGTCAAAGTCGATTGCGAGCATTTTCGCACGATCCGCGAGGATCAGATGGCTGCAGAAATCCGCGGCATTGCCGAGCGGGTGGTGGCATCCGGCACGCCCCATCGGATGCGCCCGCTCAATGCTTATTATCGGCGCATGGCTTATCAGATTCTCAAGGAGATCCCCGGCATCGAGACTCACTCGCCGGAAGGTGATGAAAGGCTCAAACGGATCACCATTTCTCCCGCCGGTTCCAGCCCCACTGCCTCATGAAAAAATTTCTCTTCGATTGCGGCACGCGCGACCCGAATTCCGCGAGCGGTATTTTTGCGCTCAGGTTCATGTTGGGTGCCATGATGCTGTTTGGTCATGGCATTCCGAAGCTGATGGCGTTTGGCAAAATCAAGGATGGTTTTCCGGTGCCGGATTTTTTCCCGCTGAGTTTCATGTCGCCGCCGGTGAGCTTGCTAGCGGCTTTGTTTGCTGAGGTGGTTTGTTCGATCTGTTTGATCCTTGGTGTGGCGACTCGACCGGCCGCGTTTCTGCTTGGCTTCACGATGGTGGTGGCGGCGTTCAACATTCATGGTGCATCTCCGTGGTTCATCGGGCCGGGAGTGAGTGCCGCGAAAGAGCCGGCTTTGTTGTATCTCGTGCCGATGATTGCGATCATTTTCACTGGCGCGGGGTTGTGGTCGTTTGACGCAAAAATCATCAAGGATCCCCGGCGTCGTCGCTGGTAATGCTGCATGCAGACGCATCATCTTGTTCTTCCCGGTGACCTCAATCACCACGGCTTCCTGTTCGGTGGGCGGCTGCTCGCATGGGTCGACGAAGCGTGCTGGATTGCTGCGAGTTTGGAATTTGCGCAATGCCGGTTCGTGACCGTGGGTATGGATCGCGTGGAGTTTCACCACGGCGTGAGGCAGGGCGCGATCCTGACGATTTCCTGCACGCTGTCGCGCGAGGGTACGACGAGTGTTTGTTATGCCGTCGAGGTGCGTGATGAAAAAGCGGGCACCGATCCGATTTTTTCAACGCGGGTGACTTTGGTGAATGTCGATGACGCAGGTCGCAAGCGGCCGGTGCGCGAGTGAGGGATTGAAATTTTTTGGACTGTGGAAATTCGCATCGAGAGTGTTGATATCGTGCTGCCTTTGGATCGTTCCGAAGACGATGTCGCGCGTCGCGAGGCTGCGGCGGCCAAGTTGGGGATTCCCGTTTCGAGGATTGGCGGGATCGTGTTGCGCAAGCATTCGATCGATGCGCGGCAGAGGGCGATCAAGGTGCAGCTGCGTTTGGATGTTGCAGTGGACGGGCCGATGCCTGAGCAGTCGAAGCTACTTTGGTCGGTGCCGCCTTTGGCATCCAATGCGCGGGTGGTGGTGATTGTCGGCTGCGGTCCGGCGGGCATGTTTGCCGCGCTGCGCTGTCTCGAGTTGGGCTTGAGGCCGATCATTCTCGAGCGTGGCAAGGACGCGAGCGCGCGGCGTTTTGATTTGGCTCCGATCCTGCGTGAAGGACGGGTGATCGAAGAATCGAACTATTGCTTCGGCGAAGGCGGCGCTGGCACATTTTCGGATGGCAAGTTGTACACGCGCGCGACCAAGCGCGGGCCGGTGGCGAAGGTATATGAAATCCTTGTCGCACACGGTGCGCCCGAGCGCGTGCTGACCGATGCGCATCCGCACATCGGATCGAACCTTTTGCCGAATGTGGTCAAGGCGATGCGGGCATCGATCATTGCGGCGGGTGGCGAGGTGCGCTTTGAAACGAAGGTTGTCGATTTTCTTCTCAAGCAGGAAAAAATCCACGGTGTGGTGACTGCCGCGGGCGAGGAAATTTCCGGCGATGCGGTGATCCTTGCGACGGGGCATTCGGCGCGTGATGTGTACCGGCTTTTGGCGGAGAAAAAAATCCTGCTCGAGCCCAAGCCCTTTGCTGTGGGATTTCGCATCGAGCACCCGCAGCCGTTCATCGACAGGATCCAGTATCATCTTGGCCGCGCTGAAGAGCGTCCGCGTTTGCTGCCCGCCGCGCGTTATCGTCTCGCGACAAAGATCCGCGACCGCGGCGTGCATTCGTTTTGCATGTGCCCTGGTGGTTGGGTGGTGCCCGCGTCGACTGAGAACGACGAGGTGGTGGTCAATGGCATGAGCCTTTCGCGGCGTGACTCGCCATTTGCGAATTCGGGCATGGTCTCGACGGTCGAGCCGGAGGACTTGCGGCATTTACAAAAAGAGCATGGCATCCTTGCCGGCATTGCCTTTCAGAAGCAACTCGAGCGCACGGCGAAACAGGCGGGCGGGGGAGGTCAGGTCGCGCCAGCCCAACGCGTGGCGGATTATGTCTCGGGAAAAATTTCCGCCGATCTGCCCGAGACGAGTTATTTCCCCGGGCTCAATTCTGCACCTTTGCATGAATTGCTGCCATCGTGGATCACCTCGCGGATGCGCGAGGGCTTGCGATTGTTTGATCGTCAGATCCGCGGCTATGCGTCGAAGGAGGCATTGCTGCTTGGCTTTGAAACGAGAACAAGTTCGCCGCTGCGAATCCCGCGACGCGACGACACACTCGAGCATCCACAGATCGCCGGTTTGTTTCCCTGCGGGGAAGGCGCGGGCTACGCCGGCGGCATCGTGAGCGCGGCGATGGATGGCATGCGCTCGGCCGAAGCGGTTTGTCTCTGATGGGAGAGACGGAAGACTTCAAGACTGAAGACAGAAGAGAAGAAGTGGCTTCTTCATATGCTGTTCAAGACTTGGAGCGGGACGCTCCAAGGACGGCCTGGAGCAGGATGCTCCAGCAACTGTGAAGAAGTGGTCATTTCCGAGGATTTCTTCGTGCCTTTCGCGGTTCCCTCCTCGGGGTGTGCAAAAAATTGGCGGAGCCATTGGGGTGGCTCCGCCAGAGAATTTCGATCGATGACCTTGTGGTCCGATCAGTACTGGTAGTTCAGGTAGAAGTTGAACTGGCCGCCCTTGTCGGCTTCGTCGTCGGGTGAGGAAACAGGGAAGGCATAGTCCAGGGCGAGCGGCATCGGGCTGATGGGAAGCTTAATGCGAACGCCGACGCCGACATCGGTGTAGAGATCGCCGGGGTTGGGATCCCAGCTGTCGCTATTCACGAAACCGGAATCGGTGAAGACTGCGGCGCGGATCGATTCGATGATCGGGATGGTGTATTCGGCGGTGATGTAGCCGAGTGAGTTGCCGCCGTAGACTTCGTTGGTATAACCGGTGTCGCGCGGGCCGACATCGCGGAACTCGAATCCGCGCAGCGTGCGGCCACCACCTAGGAACATGCGCTCGAAGATCGGGATCTCATCACCGCCGATGCTGTCGACGAAGGCAACTTCACCATTGAGCGAGAAGATCGAGTCCCACTTCAGGTTCCAGTATTTCTGGCCTTGGAGCGAAAGATTGATCGTGTCGACATCGCCGCCGAGGCCAGCGTAGGTGAGGCCTGCATCGAACTTGTGGCCGTTGCGCGGTTGGATGCTGCTGTCGCGGGTGTCGTACACATAGTTCACGCCGAGTGCGCTGCGCAGGTAATCGCCGCCGATGTTTTCTTCGGAGAGTTCCGAAAGGTTGCCGTTGCCGCCGTAATCGTTCGCATCGACTTCCGAATCGATGTTCACATTTTCAATTCGGTACTCGCCCTTGATCGAGGCCTTGTTGCCGAGTGGTTTGCGGAGGGAAAGTGCGCCGCCGGCGTTGGTTTGATCGTAGTAATCACTGAAGTAGGTCGACTGCTTGTAGAACAGCTCGCCGCCGAGTGCGAGTTGCTGGTCGAGGAACCATGGTTCGGTGAGCGAGATGCTCGCTTCCGAGCGTTTCGAACCGAGGCGCAGGTTGGTGGCGAAGCGCTGGCCACCACCGGTGAAGTTCCAGGGGTTGAAGAGGTCGAAGTTCGATTGCTCGAGGGTGAGGAAGCCGACGACGCTGTCGATCGAGCTGAAGCCGAGGCCGACGCCGACCGAGCCGGTGGCTTTCTCCTCGACGAGCACATCGATGTCGCGGTAGCCGCTGCCCGCGGGCGAGCCGTTGGCTTGCACTTCGCTGAAGTATTGCAGACCTTCGAGGCGGGCCTTGGTGGTCTCGAGCTCCACCGAGTTGAACATGTCGCCGGGCTTTAGCGGAATTTCGCGGCGGATGACCTTGTCCTTGGTCTTGGTGTTGCCGGCGATGTTGACACGGCCAACCTTGAAACGGGAGCCTTCGTCGATGCGGTAGATGATGTTGACGCGGTTGGATCCGGCGTCGCGGATGTCGGGGCTCACGGCGGCATCGGCGTATCCACGAGATCCATAGTAGCTGCGGATCATCTTGATGTCCTCGCGCATCTTCTTGGAGTTGTAAGGGTTTTCGCCGGTGAGGGTGAGCGCGGGCTGGAGTTCCTCGGGTTTGAACACCGTCATTTTTCCAAAGCCGACTCCGGCGACGGTGTATTTCTCACCTTCGTTGATCGGAATGATCAGGTCGACGCGGCCGTCCTTGACCGGTTCGCGGCGCATGCCTGGGCTGTTGGCGCGGAGGTAGCCTTTGCTGCGGTAGTAATCGAGCACCGCGTCGAGGTCGGTGTCGAGTTGGTCGGGCTCGAAGCGGCCCGATTTCGTGAGCCATGAGAACCAGCCTTTTTCCTTCACCTTCATTTCCTTGCGGAGTTCGGGGTCGGTGAAAGCGTTGTTGCCTTCGAAGCGGATCTTGCGGACCTCGCTCTTAGTGCCTTCGTTGATGATGAAAATCAGATCGGCAAGGCCGCTTTGGTCGGTGGCTTGGATGCGGTGGGAAACCGTGGTGTCGGGATAGCCGTAGCCCTTGTAGTATTTTTCGATGTTGCGGCGGGCTTCGAGGATCTCCGCATCGCTCATCACGCCGGTGCCCTTGAGTTTGGTTTCTTTCGCGAGTTTCTGGTCGGAAAAGATCGTGTTGCCGATGAAGCCGATGCCGCCGCGCAGCGGGCGAGTGGTGACTTCGGCGATCAGGTTGATCGAATCGCCGCTCGGTTCGGCGAGGAAGCGGACATCGTCGACGAGGCCGGATTCGTAGAGCGCGGTGATGTCCTTATCGAGGTTCTCAGCGCGGTAGGGAGCACCGGCTTTCGAGCGCAGTTGGTTGCGCAGTACATCTTCGTTGACGGTTTTTTCGCCGCGGTAACGGATCGTGACTTTGGAAATTGTTTTGCCTTCGAGATCCTGCGCGACGGCGGGCTGGGCGAACAACATCAAGGCGAGTGAGGCGGTGGCGAGGCGACCGATGCCTTGCGGCGCGATGGGGCGGAGGAAACGGATGGTGCGCATGGAGTTTCGAATGTGTGCACATAAAGCCCATGCGGCGACCGACCCGTCAAGGCGAATAGCGTGACAAGGGATGGGGGATTTTGTGGGATTTTCACCATTTTGACCCAAGCTTGGGCAGGCACCGCAAATTCCCTCGACGGAACGGGGCTGGGGCTTATTCTGTTAGGGTCAATGCGCTTGGTTCTCGGATCCGCGCGGGACAAGATCAAATTCATGAATGCCATTGAACTTGTGTTGGGTGTGGTGACGGGGATTGCCTTGAGTGCGACCTGCGGGATGCGGGTTTTCGTGCCGGTGTTTGGGGTGAGCATTGCCGCGTTGACCGGTCACTTGGACTTGGCGGATGGGTTCGCGTGGTTGGGCTCGCCGGTGCTAGCGATTTCCGCTGGTGTGGCGATGCTGGCCGAAATTGTCGCTTTTTATGTCCCGTGGCTTGATAACGCGCTCGACGGGATCGCGGCGCCGCTTGCGGTGGCGGCTGGGACGATTCTCACCGCGTCGCAGATTCACGATGTGTCGCCGTATCTGCAATGGGCGCTGGCGATTGTGGCCGGCGGTGGCACGGCGACGATTTTTCAAACCAAGACCATGGCGCTGCGCGCGGCCTCCACACTTGGGACGGGTGGTATCGCCAATCCTGTCGTTTCCACCGCCGAGACTGGTCTCGCCGCGACCGGGACCATCCTGACGCTGGTGCTTGGCTGGGTCGCGGGCTTGGTGTTTGTAGTGCTTTGCGGGTGGCTCGGATATCGCTTTGTTTGCTGGATCGGGCGGAAGTTTAGAAGCAAATCGCGGGTCCAGTGAATTGCTCATTCAATTGACAAGCTAAACAAGTTGAATGGTAGGGCGACGCGGCCCGCGGCGCCGATTCATGCGGCAGGGACCTTTGTCCCGAAAGGTCCGCTCTTGCATGCAGGGTTATCGAAGAATCACTTCTACAAGGGAGCGCGGGCATCCTGCCCGCTTTGGCGCCTGCGGCGATGGTTACGGCGCTGCGGGAAAAAGACGGAAGACTTGAAGAAGCAAGAGACAAGAGAAGAAGTGGCTGAGTCATTGGCGGCGCAAAACATGGAGCGGGACGCTCCATGGACGGCCTGGAGCAAGATGCTCCAGCCACGGTAGGGCCCGTCCATTGAATTGCTTGCCCGCGGGGCGGGGCTGGACTACACCCCTCGCGTGCTGACGATCAAAAAGCTCACCAAAACCCTCGGCGGGCGTACGCTCCTGCGCGAGGCCGAGATGTCTATCAACTGGGGCGAACGCGTCGCTCTCGTGGGTCCCAACGGGGCTGGCAAGTCGACGCTTTTCCGCATGATCCTTGATGAGGACTCGCCGGATGAGGGTACGATCGAGCGCGACGAGTACGCCATCACCGGGTACCTGCCGCAGGAGGCGGGCGAGCCGACTGATGAAACGATCATCGAAATCGCCATGGGCATCACACCGGAAATGATCGGGATTTTGCGCACGATCCGCGAGCACGAGGCGAAGGGTGACCTTTCGCATCCGGATTTCGCCAAGGCGCAGGATCAGTTCAACCACCTCAATGGCTACCAGCTCGAGCCGAAGGCGAAGAAGATCCTCAATGGTCTGGGTTTCAAACAGGATGATTTCAACAAACCCGCGCGCGAGTATTCCGGTGGTTGGGTGATGCGTGCGCATCTTGCGCGCTTGCTGGTGATGGAGCCGGATTTGCTGATGCTCGACGAGCCGACCAACCACCTCGACCTCTTGTCGCTGTTGTGGCTGCAGCGGTATTTGCTGAACTATTCCGGCGCGATTTTGATGATTTCGCACGACCGCGATTTCATGGATGCGATTATTGAGTCGGTGGTCGAAATCGATCCCGACGCGGCCAAGCTGATTTCCTACACGGGCAATTACTCGTCGTATCTCGATCAGCGCGAGAAGCGCTACGAGCAACAGGTGCAAGCGTATCGGAATCAGCAGAAGGAGATCGAGCAGCACCAGGAATTCATCGATCGTTTCCGTCAGGTCGGGTCGAAGGCCGCGCAGGTGCAGTCGCGCATCAAGTTTTTGGAAAAGCTCGAGCGCATCGAGAAACCGCGTGCGCCGCGCAAGCCGTTCAAGTTCACTTTCCCGCAGCCGCCGCGCTCGAACCAGAAGGTCATCGAGCTGAGCAAAGTGGGTCAGGCCTACGGCGAAAAGCGGATTTACAAGGACCTCGATCTTACCATCGAGCGTGGCGACCGCATTGTGCTCGTCGGCCCGAACGGTGCGGGTAAGTCGACCTTGCTCAAGATCCTCGCCGGCATTTTGCCGATCGATGCGGGTAAGCGTGAGCCGGGATACGCGACCAAGCTCGGCTATTATTCGCAGCACCGCATCGAGTCACTGAATGAAAACAACACCGTGCTTGAGGAAGTGTTGGGTGCCTGCACGACGCTTCGCGAAGAAGACGCGCGTTCGATCCTTGGAACTTTCCTGTTCCGCCGTGCCGATGTCGAAAAACGCTGCGGCGTGCTTTCCGGTGGTGAAAAATCCCGCCTCAATCTCGTCAAGTTCCTCGTCGATCCGCCCAACCTTCTGCTGATGGACGAGCCGACGACTCACTTGGACATTCTTTCGATCGATTCATTGGTCAATGCCTTGAAGGGTTATGAGGGCACGCTGGTCTTCATTTCGCACGATGTGCATTTCATTCGCACGCTGGCAGAGACCACCTTGCACATCAACAATGGTGTCGTGACCAAGTACACCGGTGGTTATGATTATTTCCTCGAGAAATCCGGCCTCAGCGATGATCGTGGAGCGGTGACGGCGTAAGGCTGGCGAATGTCTTTCATGACGAAGAACACCAAGATGCCCGAAGATCCATCACCGCCCATCGTCCTTGGAACGCGTGGCAGTGAGTTGGCATTGGTGCAGGCGTCTGCGACGGAAGCTTTGTTGCGAGCGGCATTTCCGGATCTCGATATCGAGCGTCGGATCATCCGCACGACCGGCGACCGGCGCACGGATGTGGCCTTGGCCGAAGTGGCGAAGGTCGAGGGTGTTTTCGACAAAGGCGTGTTCATCAAGGAGCTCGAGCTTGAGTTGGAAAGTGGTGGGATCGACATCGCAGTGCACAGCCTCAAGGACTTGCCGACCACGCTGGATGTGAAATTTCAGTTGGCGGCGGTGCTTGAGCGTGCGGCCGTGCGTGATGTGCTGTTGAGCAAGGATGGATCCGACATCGCATCGCTGCCGAAGGGTGCGCGAGTGGGCACGAGCAGCGTGCGGCGGGCGAAACAGGTGGCGTTTTTGCGTCCGGATTTGGAGATTCTCGATCTGCGCGGTAATGTGCCGACACGGCTTCGCAAGTTGGCCGATGGCGATGCGTACGATGCCATCCTGCTCGCCGAGGCGGGCATGCAGAGGCTGGGTTATCTTGAAGGGGAAACTGCGAGCGCTGATGAATCCGAGCCGGTGAAAGACATGCCCGGCTTGCGCGTGCGGCGTTTGCCTGAGTCGGAATTTTTCCCCGCCGCTGGGCAGGGTGCGATCGCGCTCGAAATTCGTGCGGGTGATGAGCGAACCTATGAATTTGCCCGCGCGCTCAACCATGAGGCCACTTGGCAACGCATCAGCGCCGAGCGCGAATTCCTGCGTTTGCTCGATGCGGGTTGCCACACGCCGGTGGGTGTGTATTCCTCATTAGTGGGCGATGTCCTTCAACTCAAGGCCTTGGTGTTTCCTGAAACAGGCGGCGAGCCGAAATCGGGTGAAGCCAGCGGCACCGATCCTCTCGAAGTGGCAGAGGCCTTGTTCCAATCATTGAAATGAAAAATTCCGGAATTTGTTATCTGGTGGGTGGGGGTCCGGGTGACCTCGGTTTGGTGACGCTTCGTGCCAAGGAGTGCATCGAAAATGCCGATGTGTTGGTCTACGATGCTCTTAGTAATCCCGAGTTGATCAACTGGACCAAACCCGGTTGCCTCAAGATCCATGTCGGCAAGCGTGCGAAGGATCACACGATGCCGCAGGATCAGATCAACGCGCTCATCGTCGAGCAGACCAAGGCCGGAAAATCGGTGGTGCGGCTCAAGGGTGGGGATCCGATGATTTTTGCCCGCGGTGGCGAAGAGGCCGCCGAGCTTGCTGCGGCAGGTGTGCCGTTTGAAATCGTGCCGGGCATCAGTTCGTCGATTGCCGGTCCTGCCTATGCGGGCATTCCGGTGACACATCGCGATCACAACACGCAGCTGACGATTTTCACCGGTCATGAAGATCCGACGAAGGGCTACAGTTCGATCGATTACGCGCAGTTGGCCAAGGCGCCGGGAACGAAGGTGTTTCTGATGGGCGTGGCGAGGTTGCGTGAAATCACTGGGGCCTTCATTGAGCACGGTGCGGAGGCCCAAACGCCGATCGCGTTGACCCGTTGGGCGACGACCGGTTCGCAGAAGACGATCGTTGGCACGCTTGCGACCATCGCCGACATTGCCGAGGCGGAAAATTTCACTTCGCCTGCAGTGGCGGTGATCGGCGATGTCGTCAAGGAACGCGAAAAGATCAACTGGTTTGAAAAGCGCCCCTTGTTCGGCAAGCGCATCGTCGTGACGCGTACCCGCGAGCAGGCCGGCGAGCTGAGCAAGGCCTTGCGTGATCTCGGGGCTGATGTCATTGAGCTGCCGACGATCCGCATCGAGTTGCCCGAAGATCGTCAGGGATTTGCCGAGATGGTGACTCATGCGCATGAGTACGACTGGTTGGTTTTCACCAGCCCGAATGGCGTGGAAAAATTCTTCGATGCATTTTTTGCGACCTACGATGATGCTCGTAGTTTGGGCAATCCGCGGATTGCGGCGATTGGTGCCGGTACAGCGGCAAGGATTCGCGAGTATCGATTTGCGGTGGATCTCATTCCCGAGCGCTTTGTCGCCGAGGGCTTGATCGATGCCTTCAAAAAAGAGTCCG
Organism: Akkermansiaceae bacterium; assembly: GCA_947462835.1. Classification (GTDB taxonomy): domain Bacteria; phylum Verrucomicrobiota; class Verrucomicrobiia; order Verrucomicrobiales; family Akkermansiaceae; genus Luteolibacter. The sequence continues at coordinate 28,622 of CANHQM010000013.1, read as the reverse complement.
TCGAGAACCTCACCATGCTATGGGTCAAGGCCGCCGAATCGCGCGAGGTCGTGGGCGAGGGGCTGGCCGCCTTGGGCGCGATTGTTGACGAATGCATTGCCTATCGCACAGTGCCCGAGACCGAGGATCCGACCGGAGCCAAGGCCAAGCTCGCGGAAGAGGGGGCGGATCTGATCACTTTCACCTCCGGCTCGACCGCCGATCATTTCTTCGCGCTTGGTCTCGATTGGCCCGAGGGTTGTGTCGCGGGCAGCATCGGTCCGGTGACCAGCTCGACCTTGCGCAAGCACGGCATGCCGCCAGCATTCGAGGCCAATCCGCATGATATTCCCGGCTTGGTGAAAGCGATCCTGAAACATTTCGGGCGCAAGTGAGCGGCGCTCGAAAAAATTTCCCCGCATGAAAATCCACACCCTGCAGCAAGAGCAACGCCTACCGATCAGCCTCGAAGCCGCATGGGATTTTTTCTCATCGCCCGCGAACCTGAATGCCATCACGCCGCCGGAGCTTGGATTTGAAATCACCAGCGAACCGGAACAACGGATGTATGAGGGTCAGATCATCACCTATCGCATCGGTGTCGCGCCGGGCGTGAAGCTGAACTGGATCACCGAGATCAAGTCTGTCGAGCAGGGGCGTGTGTTCATCGATGAGCAGCGCTTCGGGCCCTACAAGTTTTGGCATCACCGGCATGAGTTTGAGGCGATTCCCGGTGGCGTGTTGATGCGTGACAAGGTCCACTACGGCTTACCGTTCGGGCCATTCGGGGCGATCGGCCATGTGCTTTTCGTGAGGCCCAAGCTGAAGAGGATTTTCTCCTTCAGGCGCGGCATGCTGGAGAAGCGCTTTGGTGTGCTTTGAAACGGTCCCGAAGAGGGAACCACGAAATTCACGAAGGGCACGAAACGGAGGGTGAAAAATCGAACCGGTTCTATCAGCGGCTGAGGTCTTCCTGATAGAGTAGCTTGAAGCCGCTTTGGTGGAGGATGGCGATGGCGAACTCGTAGTCCTCGACATGCATCGCGAGCATCGAGTGGCCTTTGGGTCCGGGCATGAGTGCGTAGGCGAAGTCGATGTTCGTTTCGGCGATCATCAGCGTGTCGAGGCATTGCAGTAGGCCGGGGCCGGATTCGCGCATGGCGATCACGACCAGTTCGCAGCTCGTGTGCGGGATGCCTTTTTCCATGAACAACTGCTCGGTTGTTTCGGGATCCGAAACCACAAGGCGGGCGACGGTGGCGTCGCGCGAGTCCTGGACGCTGAGACCGATCACTTCGATGGCCGAGGCGCGGAGCAATTTCACCAAGGCCGCGAGCGCGCCGGCGCGGTTGGGCAGCATGACCGAGAACTGTCGTACGGGTGCGCCGTGATCGATGAGGGTTTCCGCTTCCATGATGGGCAAGATGCGTCGAGCGCCATGGGTATCAGCTTTCAAAACCGTTTTCAATGCCCAATCCACAGGGGGTGGGCGGGAAAGAGCATGAAGAAGCGGCTTCTTCATGGGCAGGGACCTTTGTCCCCAAAGGTCCGCGCAGAGCAGGGCTCGTAGTTCACATCTTTTATTGAGGTTTTTTGATCACTAATTTCGCTGATGAACTGATTGAAGAGGAAGAGGGGGGTAAGAAATAATCTCCAACTCTTCGTGATGGCTACTCCGGCATATTTGCCGTAGGCATGAGGCATGGAAAATCCGCAGCGTTATTCGTGTGCCGTCGTGACAGGGGCCTCATCGGGTTTGGGTGAAGAGTTTGCCTTGCAGCTCGCTCCGCGCGTGGGGCGTTTGGTGTTGGTGGCGCGGCGCGGTGAGATGCTGGAGGATCTGGCGCAACGGATCGGGCAGAAATTTTCCTGCGAGGTCATCGTGTTGGTGGCGGACCTTGCGTGTGGGGATCAGCGTGCGGCGTTGATTGCGGATTTGAAGGAAAAGGCCTTGGCACCTGACTTGTTGGTCAACAACGCGGGGCTCGGGGATTACGGTGAATTTCACACGGCCGATTGGGAAAAGTTGCAGGCGATGCTGCGGGTGAACATCGAGGCTTTGGTGCATCTCACGCATGCCTTGGTGCCGGGGATGATCGGGTATGATCGGGCGGCGGTGATCAATGTGAGTTCGCTCGCGAGCATTTTGCCGATCCCGGATTTTGCGGTGTATGCGGCGACCAAGGCTTGCGTGACGAGTTTTTCCGAAGCGTTGCGCATTGAGCTCAAGGAGCATGGCATCGAGGTGCTCGCGCTTTGTCCTGGGCCGGTGCATACCGGGTTTGGTGAGGTGGCGAGGAGAGGGGAGAATGAAAAAGGCATGCCCTCGCGCGAGTTGTTTTATGTCGCCAAGGAGCGGGTGGTCGCCGAGGCCTTTGATGCGCTGGAAAGGCGTCGTGCGCGGGTGTTTCCAGGATTGCGTACGACGATTGCGGCGCAGGTGTTTTCGCTGATGCCGATGAGTCTGATGCGTTGGTGCATGTCGCGCCGGCCGAGGCGCTCGTGAGATGCGTCACTTCACGCCGATGGCGAGGAGTGTTTGGAAATGCGGTGGGGCGGGTTCGCGGTCGGCGACGATGGTTTCGATTTGATCGAAGCCCGCGCGTTCGAGCATGCGGGCGAGGGTGCCTTCCGGAAATCCGAGCCAGCGGTCGCCGTAGAGTTCGCGCGCCTCTTCGAATTGGTGCTGCACGAGGTCGAGCACGATCAGGCGTCCGCCGGCTTTGAGCATGCGGTAGGCGGCGTCGATGGCGCGTTGCGGGTGTTCGGCGTGATGGAGGGCTTGGCTTAAAATGGCGAGATCGACCGAGCGTTCGCGGATCGGAGGCTCTTCGAGATCGCCGAGGCGGTATTCGAGATTCGAGAGACCGTTTTCGAGGGCGAGCTTTTGACCGTAGTCGACCATCTTTGGCGAGAGGTCGACGGCGATGACTTTTTCGGCCCGCTGTGCGAGCAGTTGTGAGAGTGTGCCTTCGCCAGCTCCGAGGTCGGCGACAGTTTTGTAGTTGAGCACTTTGATGAGCGCCTCGGCGAGAGCTTTCCATGAGCGACCGGGGACATAGTCCTTGCCGAAGCGGCCCGCGAGTTCGTCGAAGTAGGCTCGCGCGCTGTCCTTGCGTTTGCGCAGCAGGTGGCGCAGCGCGGCTTTGTCCTGTGTGACCTCGGCGACCTCCTCGGCAGCGAGACGGGCGAATTCCATCAAATTGCGGTCGGCTGAGCAGGAATACATGTTGTGCTTCCCGCTGCGCTCGTCGCTCACGAGGCCGGCAGTCTTGAGTTGAGAAAGCTGCGTCGAAATCCGGCTCTGGCCCATGCCGAGGATCTCTTGGAGGTCTGCCACCGATAGGGCCTCGGTGTCGACCAGCATCAGGATCCGCAGACGCGTGGGGTCGGCCAACAATTTCAGGGATTTCAGCATTGACTTCATCTGGGCCCGTTTGTATCAACGCATCACGATTTGACGATACGAAAATAAACAATCCCTATGAGCACCTGCATTTTTTCCTCCGAATCCGTTGGCGAAGGTCATCCAGACAAGGTTTGCGACACGATTTCCGATGCCATTCTCGACGCCTGCCTTAGCGTGGACCCCAAGAGCCGCGTGGCCTGCGAAACCTTTGTGAAGAGCAACATGGTTGTCGTCGGTGGTGAGATCACCGTTCCGAAGATCGGCAAAAAGCCCGTTGGCTCGGTCATCAACCTTGAGAAGGTCATCCGCGATGCGGTCGCCGGCATTGGTTACACCAACAACGACGATGTCTTCCACGCCGACACGCTGTTCATCAACAACTACCTCACCACCCAATCCGACGACATCGCGCAGGGTGTGGATGCCAAGAAGGCACACGGCAAAAAGACTGCCGAGCAAGGTGCGGGCGACCAAGGCATCATGTTTGGTTACGCTTGCGATGAAACGCCTGAGCTCATGCCTGCGCCGATCATGTACGCTCATCGCCTTGGTCGCGAGCTCACGCGCATCCGCAAGACCGGTAAGGTCAAGTGGCTGCGTCCTGATGCCAAGTCGCAGGTGTCGGTCGAGTATGTCGATGGACGCCCGACTCGCATCGTCAATGTCGTGATTTCCACTCAGCACTCGGCCGATGTGAAGCACGCCGAGATCGAGAAATTCTGTATCGAGCAGGTCATCAAAAAGGTGCTGCCGAAAAACATGCTCACCAAGCAGACCGAATACCTCATCAACCCCACCGGCAACTTCGTCATCGGTGGCCCGCAAGGGGACTCCGGTCTCACCGGCCGCAAGATCATCGTCGACACCTACGGCGGCATGGGTCGTCACGGCGGTGGCGCGTTTTCGGGCAAGGACCCGTCGAAGGTCGACCGCTCGGCCGCCTACATGGGCCGCTGGGTTGCGAAAAACATCGTGGCAGCCGGGCTTGCCCGCAAGTGCGAGGTGCAATTTGCCTACGCCATTGGTCACCCGCTTCCCGTCAGCGTGCATGTCGACACCTTCGGCACCGGCACCGTTGCCGACAAAAAGATCCTCGCGGCCATCCTCAAGGTCTTCTCCTTCAAGCCTGCTGACATCGTCAAGCAACTCAAGCTCCTCCGCCCGATCTATTCCAAGTCGACCAACTACGGTCACTTCGGCAAGGACGACAAGGATCTCACTTGGGAGCGCACGGATAAGGTTGCGGCGCTTAAGAAGGCGATCAAGTAAGGTTCAAGATTCAAGTGTTCAGTTTCAAGAAAGAGTAAGATGGCCTATCAGTCCTTTGAAGATCTTGAAGTCTGGAAGCGTTCTTGCCGTCAGGCAGTCGACGCTTATCGCACACTTGAATCATGTTCCAAATATTCGCTTAGGGATCAAATGGAGCGTTCGGCTTTGTCCGTGCCATCCAACATTGCCGAGGGTCAGGAAAGAGACTCTCAAGGCGATTTTGTCCGCTTTTTGAGAATCGCCAAAGGCTCCAATGGCGAATTCAGAACCCAGACCTATATCGCCACGGAGCTTGGTCTTTTGGATAAGGAAAAGTCCCGCGAGATGATTGCCGAGTCCAAAGAAATTTCCTCCATGCTGCAGGGTTTGATCCGATCGATTCAAGCCCGCGGCTGAAAGGTAAACATCCACCATTCTTGAAACTGAAAACTGAACACTTGAAACTAAATTATAAAATATGAGCTTCAACGATTACAAAGTACGCGACATCGGTCTTGCCGATTTTGGACGCAAGGAGATTGAAATTGCCGAGCATGAGATGCCGGGCCTGATGGCGACGCGCGAGAAGTACGGCAAGGAAAAGCCGCTTCAAGGTGTGCGCATCATGGGTTCGCTGCACATGACGATTCAGACGGCGGTTCTTATTGAAACGCTGGTCGACCTCGGTGCCGAAGTGCGCTGGGTTTCCTGCAACATTTTCTCGACCCAGGATCATGCGGCGGCGGCGATCGCTGCGGCTGGCATTCCGGTTTTCGCATGGAAGGGTGAGACCCTTGAGGAATATTGGTGGTGCACCTGGCAGGCATTGGTCAACCCGCAAGGCCTTGGCCCGGAGCTGATCGTTGACGATGGCGGCGATGCGACCCTGCTCATTCACAAGGGCTATGAGATGGAGAACGGATCCGATTGGATCAGCACTCCTTCGGGCAGCCAGGAAGAGCAGGTGATCAAGGATCTGCTCAAGGAGATCAAGGGCAAGCAGCCCGGCATTTTCCACAAGATCGTTGCCGACTGGAAGGGCGTTTCCGAAGAGACCACTACCGGTGTGCATCGCCTTTATCAAATGGCCAACGCCGGCACGCTCCTGGTACCGGCGATCAATGTGAATGACTCGGTGACCAAGTCGAAGTTCGACAACCTCTACGGTTGCCGCGAGTCGCTGGTCGACGGCATCAAGCGCGCGACCGATGTGATGATTTCCGGCAAGGTCGGTGTCGTCTGCGGTTACGGCGATGTCGGCAAGGGTTGTGCGCAGGCACTCCGTGGCCAAGGCGCGCAAGTGGTGGTGACCGAGGTCGACCCGATTTGCGCCCTGCAAGCTGCGATGGAAGGATTTCGCGTTCTCACGCTTGAGGACACGCTGGGTTGGGGCGACATCTATGTGACCACGACAGGCAACAAGGACATCATCCGCCTTGAGCATATGGAGAAGATGAAGGACCAGGCCATCGTTTGTAACATCGGTCACTTCGACAACGAGATCCAGATCGACCTTCTTAACAATGCCAAGGGCGTCGTGCGCACCAACATCAAGCCACAGGTCGACAAGTACACCTTCCCGACCGGCAATAGCCTTTACATGCTGGCCGAAGGGCGCTTGGTGAACCTTGGTTGCGCGACCGGGCATCCGAGCTTCGTGATGTCGAACAGCTTCACCAACCAGACCCTTGCGCAAATCGATCTTTGGACGAACAAAGACAAGTACAAGGCTGGCCAGGTCAAGGTTCTGCCGAAGCACCTCGACGAGGAAGTTGCCCGACTCCACCTCGCCAAGATTGGTGCCAAGCTTACTCAGCTCACCAAGGATCAAGCCGACTACATCGGCGTGCCGGCGACCGGTCCGTTCAAGACCGATCACTATCGTTATTGATCGGTAGCGGCGATCACCGGTCGCCGTTCTTCCCTGAAAAATCCCCCAAACTCCCGGATGGTTCGCCGTTCGGGAGTTTTTTTTGGGAAAATGCTTGAGTGTTTCAGAAGAAGGGATACATTGTCTCTTATGAAGAAGAAGAGCATCAAATACAGCGAAATCGAGGAGGAAATCGTCCCGATGGTCAGGGAAACCGAGGCGCCTTATTTGATTGAGCGGGTGCGCCATGGGCTGGCGATGGGCGAGTTTCATGCCCTGCAGGAGCAGCTTGGTGTGAGTGAGGAGCGGCTTGCTGCGTTGCTGGGCATGTCGCGGGCGACTTTGCATCGCCGCAAGAAGGGTGGTCACATGGATCGTGCCGAGTCGGATCGGCTGGTGCGTTATGCGCGTTTGTTTGCGCGAGCGAGCGAGGCCCTTGGCGGTCATACCAACGCGCGTTCGTGGTTGGTCGAGCCGGCGAGGGCCTTCCATGGCGAATGCCCGCTCGACTATGCCGATACCGAGATTGGCGCGCGCGAGGTCGAGGCCTTGCTGGGGCGATTGGAACACGGTGTTTTTTCCTGAGATCGTGGCCACCTATTATCGCATCGTGCAGGCCGAGTGGGCACGCAGCGCCATGAACGGCGATGGTGCTTGGCTGCATGGTGGACGCTGGAATCCGCCGGGTTTGCACGCGGTGTATCTCGCTGAGTCCAGAGCACTGGCCGCGTTGGAAATCATCGTGCATGCGCCGCGCGAAGTGTGGTCGCTTGATTGGCGGATCATTGAGGTCGAGGTGCCGGATGAGCTTATCCAAGCAGTGTCGATTGCCGATCTTCCGGCGGCTTGGCAGGCTCTGCCGTCATCGCTGACCGCGCGAAATTTTGGCGCGAAGTGGCTGCGTGGGCGTAGGGCCTTGGCGCTGAAACTGCCGAGCGTGATCATTCCCGAAGAGCATTCGTTGATGCTGAATCCGCGCCATGCGGATGTCGTGAAGTTGCGTGTCTCGAAGCCGAAGGAGTTTCGCTTGGACCCAAGGTTTTAGAGCTTTTTGCTCAAATCGCCAACCAAGGTGATGGCAAAAAAGTGGAGCGTAGCGGATTCGAACCGCTGACCCCTTGCATGCCATGCAAGTGCTCTACCAACTGAGCTAACGCCCCTTTGCGGGTGGACGGGAGGTTTAAGGTTGGGGCGGCTTGCGGGCAAGAGGATTTTCGGAAATTTTTCGCTGTGGCGATGGCTGTTGGTGGTGGGATCCGGTTTGGCGCTTGATTGGTGGTCGGTGGCGAGCGCATCGTGAACGGGCGAGATGAAGGAGGCCTTGGAAGAGCTTGAGTTGTGGGGGGCGGATGTCATTTTTGGCAGGGCCCGCGGCCTGCGTGCATTTTTCGCGCGGATGGTGCTGCGGTTTTTTTCGTGGATATTCCGGGTTCTTGTGCAGCTGCGTTTGTGGCGTTACCGCAGCGGTTGGAAAAGGCAGGGCTATCTTGGATGCAAGGTGGTGGCGATTGGCAACATCACGGTGGGCGGCACGGGCAAGACGCCGGTGGTCGAGTTGCTAGCAAAGTCGTTGCGCGAGCGCGGGCGCAAGGTCGCGATTTTGTCGCGTGGTTATAAGAGTCAGCGTCTTGATCGTCCGCAGCGTTGGCAGAACTCAAAGGGTGGGCATGTGCCATTCGATCAGATGCCGAAGGTGGTATCGACTGGCACTTCCCTGCTGCTCGATTCCAAATACGCCGGCGACGAGCCCTTCATGCTTGCGCGCAATCTCGATGGCGTCGCGGTGCTGGTCGACCGCAACCGCGTGAAGAGCGGGCGATTTGCGATCGACCATTTGGGAGCGGATCTCTTGTTGCTCGACGATGGCATGCAGTACCTTGACCTCGCCCATGGCTTGGATGTGGTGCTGGTCGATTCGAGCGCGCCCTTTGGCACCGGTGCGATGTTGCCGCGCGGAACGCTGCGCGAGCCGCCGCGCAACCTTGAGCGAGCGGGGTTCATTTTGCTGACCAAATGCGATGGCAGTTCAAACGAAAAACTCATCGCCGAGATCCGGCGTTGGAATCGCACGGCGGAGATCATCGAATGCGCGCACGGGCCGATCCACTTGGAAAATGTTTTCACGCGGGAGCGTCAGCCCCTCGAATTTTTGCAGGACAAATGGGTGGGTGCGATCAGCGCGATCGCGGTGCCCGAGGCGTTTGAGAAATCCTTGGGGAAATTGGGCGCGCGGGTGGAGATCAGGCGGCGTTTTTCGGATCACCACCGCTTCACGCGCAAGGATGTCGAGCGTTTCATGCAGCGCTGTGTCGAGCGCGACATGGAGATGATCGTGACGACCGAGAAGGACGCGGTGAGGTTTCCGCGACCCGGATCGATCGATGTGCCGGTGTACTTTTTGCGCATCGAGGTCGAGATTTTGAAAGGCCGGGCCGCATGGGATGATCTCATCGAGCGCCTTTGCCATCCGCAGCCGGCGATGGAGCCGGTGCTGCGTCATCGCGAGGCGTTTGCGAAATAATCGGCCTCAGCGACCGAGCTTCGCTTCGAGGTGCTGAGACCAGAGTGTGGTGACAATTTTTTCCTGGGCGCTTTCCATGCGCTCGCGTTCGTCGTCATCGGCATCTTCGTGCCCGGCCAGGTGGAGGAGACCATGGACAAAGTATCGGAGGATCTCGCGTGCGAGCGGTTCGCCGTATTCCTCGGCTTGGCGAAGCGCGACTTCGGCGCCGATGACAATTTCACCGTGATGAAAGGTGATCACATCGGTTGGGCCTTCGATCTTCATGAAATCGCGATGAACTTGATCGCTTGTGGCATCGTCTACGAGTGCCACCTCGAGAGTGGCGAGGTGAGAGAGCGGTGAATCTTCTTCTGCCGCATGTTCCAATGCCAACTGCGCGGCTTGGTGCGCGATGTCCTCAAGCGCGGTGAGCCAGTGCTCCGGGATTTCGGCAGCCTCCTGGTGATTTCCGATGATTACCTCGAGTGTCATGAAAGTGAGTCGCGCGTGCGTGGTGTCTTGCGGCGCCGCGGTTCAGGTACCGTTCGTGAGTTGCGCGCGCTTTCGCGATCCGGTTCCGCGCGGTTGGCAGCGGCCGATGGGGTATCATCGGCTTTCGGGTAATCGATGCGGCTGTGGAGCATGCTGCGCAAGGTCGATGCGAAGCTTTCCTTGATTGCAACAATCTCTTTGAAAGTGAGCGGGCATTGGTCGAGTTGCCTGTCGTCGATTTTTGCGCGGACGATGTCGTCGATGAGTGTGCGGATGCGGGCGGGAGTGGGTTTGACCAGGGTTCGTGAGGCGCTTTCGACCGAGTCGGCGATGCAGATGATGCCGCTCTCACGGGTGGTCGGGCGGTCGCCGGGGTAGCGGAAATTCTTTTCGTCGACCGTGATGATGTCCTCGGGATTTTCGATTTTGCGGTCGACCTTTTCGAGCTCGAGTTTCTTTTGGTTGCGCGCTTTGTGATAAAAGTAACTCACGATTGATCCGGCGTGGTGTTCCTTGATCACATCGATGATGCGCGGGTTGAGCTTGTGTTTGACGGCCATGTCGACGCCATCCTTCACATGGGCGATGATGATGAGCGAGCTCATCGTTGGTGTGAGCGAGTCGTGCGGGTTTTCGGTGCCCTCGTGTTGGTTTTCGATGAAGTATGAAGGTTTTGCGAGTTTGCCGACATCGTGGAAATACGAGCAGACGCGGCTGAGCGGGGCGTTGGCGCCGATTTTTTCTGCGGCCGCTTCGGCGAGTGCGGCGACTACGAGGCTGTGGTGAAAGGTGCCGGGCGCCTCGAGCTGCATTTGGCGGAGCAGCTTGTGGTTCAGGTCACTGAGTTCCAGCCAGCTGATGTCGGTGGTCAGTGCGAAGAGGCTTTCGAGCAAGGGAAGAAGGCCATTGATCAGCATCGCGGTGAAGAGGGCGGTGCCGATGGCAGTTGCAATGCCGATGCCGAGGATTTGGGCGTGGCCTATTGGGTCCGGCCCAAAGCAGGAGGCGATGTCGAGGCGCCCGAGCAAGAGGCCGAGGCCGAGGGTGACCGCTCCGACATTCAGGCCGATTTGCATCAGCTGCGCGCGTTTGCGCACCCGGTTGGCGAGCAGCACGCTGGTGATGCCGGCGACGAGGCTGAGGATCATGTAGGCGAGCGCTTCGCTTTGGGGGGCAAAAAGGCAACCGATGAGTGTGACAAAAACCGCGGAGAAGGCTCCGACCGAGCGGCCGAGCAAAATGCCGTGCAGCATCGGGGCGAGGGCGAAGGGGATCGCGAAAAGGTGGAGTTCGCGGGGGATCAGGCCCGATGAGGCGAGACCCATGACCAGACGCACGACAAGAAGGTGGCAGATGAGGCCGCCGAAAACGAGAAGCACCCGGCTGTTGCAGTTGCAGGCGGTTTGCAGGCTCACCTGAAACATCACCACTGCGGCGAAGGCGATGACCGCACCATAGAGCGCGCCCATGCCCGGGGTGTTGGCGAAGGCCGACGCGGGAGCTGCGTTGTAGACCATTACGGCCGAGATCAGGGCAAAGGACACAAACAGCGACCAGCGGATCCAGAAGCTTTGCTGGAGAATTTGCAGGAGAGGGTTTCCCGTATGAATCCGTCTTTTTCTGCCGGACGAAAGGCCTTGTTGGGCCAATCGCCAGCGTTTGATGGCATCCAGGTATCGCACTGCGGTGAAACGGTCGGTTGTCTCGCGCGGGCACCCGTGGCGGGTGGGCGGGGGGAGAGCTTAGGGTCGGCGGGTGGGTCTTGGCAAGAACGCAAAAAAGCTGATCTTAAAATCGCAATCGATTGATTATCAATCGTTTAAATATCTATCCAGAGCCTCACGCAGGCTGCCGCGGGCCCGGAAGAGTTGGCTTTTGACGGCCGAGACCGAGAGCTCGAGCACCTCGCCGATTTCCTCGTAGGAGAGGTCCTCGTAGCGGCGAAGGATCACCGCGAGGCGTTGGGTTTCGGGTAGGGAGGCGATAGCATGGTCGACCGCGACGCGGAGTTCGGCTTCGAGCAAGGAGGCATCGGGTTGGCGGTGCGGGTCATCGCCGGGTTCGTGGTGGCTGCCGGATGGGTCGCCGGTATCGAGGGGGATTTCCTTTTTGCGGCTGCGGCGGCGGGTTTCGTTGAAGACCAGGTTGCGGGTGATGGTGAAAAGGTAGGTCGTGAATTTGGCATCGGGCCGGTAGTGCTTGGCGTGTTGCCAGACGCGAAAAAAAACCTGCTGGGCGATGTCCTCTGCGTCGCTCGGGCTGCCGAGCATTTTTGCGACCGTGCCGACCACTGCGTCCTGATGCCGCTCGAGAAGCGCGCGAAATGCCGACTCACTCCCGCCAGCGATCTGTTTCATCAGCGTGAAATCCTGCGACCCGTCGTCATCGGGCTGGTTCATCGCGTTTGGCTCCATGGGTGGGGGGATTGAATGCGGCTTTCAGAATGGCGCCGTGGCTCGCGGATTCAACCTCATTCGGGCGGTGAAGTTGCGCAAGTGTGGCTAGAAATCATGAATCACGGAGACCGCATGATTTTTCCGAAACCGCTCTTGTCCGAACGAGCTCCACTGTTGTACCTTTGCCCAACCTCATATCAGCGTGCTCAAAAATTCATCCGCCGGCCATGTTTTAGGCATTCTTCCCGCGCGTTGGGGATCCACCCGGTTCCCCGGCAAGCCGCTCCATCTCATCGCCGGTAAGCCTCTGATCCAGCATGTTTGGGAGCGTTGCCGCCAATGTGAGCGTCTCGATGCGGTCTTGGTCGCCACCGATGACGCGCGGATTTTTGATGCCGTGCATGCCTTTGGCGGCAAGGCGGTGATGACTTCGCCGGATCACCCGACCGGTACCGATCGGATCGCGGAGGCGGTCAAATCCGTGTCGCAGGCGAGCCACATCATCAATATCCAGGGCGACGAACCGATGATCGACCCCGGTCTCATTGATGAGTTGGCGCAGACGATGCTCGCGGATCCGACCCTCGACATGGCCACAGCGGCCAATCCGCTTGATCCGGCCGACCCGGCGGTGGCCGATCCGAATGTGGTGAAAGTCGTGACCGCGCTCGATGGTCGCGCGCTGTATTTTTCGCGTTCGCCGCTGCCGTATTTTCGCAACGCGGTGCCGGGTCTTGCGGTGCTTCGTCATAAGGGTATCTACGCTTACAGCCGGTCCTTTCTCGAGCGCTTTGTCACATGGCCGCCATCGCCGCTTGAACAGGCCGAGTCTCTCGAGCAGCTTCGCGCTTTGGAAAACGGCGCATCGATCAAAGTCCTTCACACCAGTGACACCTCTCCCGGCGTGGACACCCCCGAACAAGCCGCGGAAATCGAACGCATGCTTTCATCAACCGCTCACTGATCCATTCGCACCTCACACTTTATGAAATACATTTTTGTCACCGGCGGCGTCGTTTCCTCACTCGGCAAAGGACTTGCCGCAGCATCCATCGGCACGCTGCTCGAACACCGCGGGCTCAAGGTGCTGATGCAGAAATTCGATCCCTATCTCAATGTCGATCCCGGCACCATGTCGCCTTACCAACACGGCGAGGTCTATGTGCTCGACGATGGTGCGGAGACCGACCTCGACCTTGGTCATTACGAGCGCTTCACCTCCGGCGTGCTTTCGCGGATGAATAATCTTACATCGGGTCAGGTCTTCGACTCGGTAATCCGCAAAGAGCGGCGCGGCGAATACTTGGGCAAGACCGTGCAGTTCATTCCGCATGTGACCGATGAGATCAAGGCGCGCATCTACGAAGTCGCGGAAAAAAATCCCGATGTCGATGTGCTCATCACCGAAATAGGCGGCACCGTGGGCGACATGGAGGGTCTGCTTTTCCTCGAAGCCTTGAGGCAGTACGCGCTCGAGGTCGGCAAGGAAAATGTCTGTTTCATCCATGTCACGCTGCTGCCGTACATCAAGGCGGCGGGTGAGGCGAAAACCAAGCCGACTCAGCAGTCGGTTGCCAAGCTGCGCGAGATCGGCATTCAGCCAGACATCATCATTTGCCGCACCGAGACCGACCTTGATGAGGAAAATCGCCGCAAGATCGCGATGTTCTGCAATGTCGAGCGCAAGAATGTTGTCGCATTCCGCGATGTCGACCACTCGATTTATGAGTGCCCGCTCGACCTGCGCCGCGACAAGATCGACCGCCTCGTGGTCGACAAGATCGGCCTCGGTCACACGCCATCGCCGGCGCTTGAGAGCTGGGAGCGCTTTGTGCAGCGGGTGATCCATCCCAAGCACAAGGTCACCATCGCGGTGGCCGGAAAATACATCGAGCTGCAGGATGCTTACAAATCGATCTATGAATCGCTGATCCATGCTGGCGCTCATCACGACACCAAGGTGCATGTCGTGCGGGTCGACACCGAAGAGATCGAGGACAAGGGCGCGCGCGAGGTCATTGGATTGGTCGATGGCATTTTGGTGCCCGGCGGTTTTGGTGATCGCGGTACCGAAGGGAAAATTCTTGCGGCAAAGTACGCGCGCGAGAAACGCATTCCGTATTTCGGCATTTGCCTCGGCATGCAAATCGCGACCATCGAGTTTGCGCGCAATGTCTGCGGGCTCAAGGGGGCGAATTCCACCGAGTTCGACAAAGCCACGCCGCATCCGGTGATCTGCCTGCAGGAAGAGCAGAAGGGCGTCGAGGACATGGGCGCGACCATGCGATTGGGAGCCTCGGAAGCGATCCTCTTTGCGGGAACTCGCGCCGCGCAGCTTTATAGCAATGCCGAGCGCATCCAGGAGCGCCATCGCCACCGCTACGAATTCAATTCGGACTACCAGGAGCGCCTGCAGGAAAAGGGGCTCGTCATTTCATCGGTATCCGCCGAAGAAGGTTTGGTGGAAATTGTCGAGCTGCCCGAGCATCCGTTTTACATCGGCGCGCAGTTCCACCCGGAATTCCAATCGAAGCCGAATCACCCGCATCCACTATTTGCAGGATTCGTCGCCGCAGCGCTCGAGCATTCGCAGCGCGAGGGGTGAAGAAAGTTTTAAGTTTCAAGTTTCAAGTGGTCAGCGGCCGCTGCGCATCTCACTTGCCCATGCGTCTGATCGGCCTTGGGCTCTCGGCGACTTGGGGCATGAGCTCCGGTTCGTGGCGATAGCTTGAGCGCTTGCGGGCAGCGAGGATTTCATCGGCACGCTTGAGGATCGAATGACGGCAAAAATCCTCAAGGCTCTCGGACCTCACGATGCGGCTTGCGCGGTCCACCCTGCTGAATTCGTCATGGGATTGAAAGAGCGTCCGCCAATGTGATCCGTGTGGATCCTGCGAGCGCATTTTGGCTTCTTCGCGTTCGATGGCCTCGGAGGCATGGCGCAGAAATTCGGGCGAGCGCTTTCCTTTGGGGCCCAAGAACTGGCGAATGGTATTTTCGCTGTAACCGGTTTGCACGGAAAGCCAGTGTCGGTCGCGCCCGAGACCTGCCAAGCGCCGTTTCAAATGCTCAAAGGGTATCACCCACCAAACCTAATGATGGCCCACGCGTCGTTGAATCTAAATTTGATAGACAATAGATAGACAAATTGTATGGTATTGAGGAATCAAACCTTATGAATTGGGCGAGCGAAAATGATTTTTTCCAGAAGGGGAATTTTCCTTCGTGGTCGATGGTTGGCGCATTGAAAAAGAACAATTTAAGATCATATGCGACCTCGCAAGGGATCAGGGCAAGGATCCCTATGACTACCTCGAGAGTCTTATGAAGTGGATGCGGGAGCGGGGCTGCGTACCGCGTGAATGAGACAAAATTTAGACAAAATGTCTAAATTTGATCGGTGGAAAATCCTACTGATGACGGAATTGCGGGTAAGCCAATTGACAGGTGTCACGCCTACATCATGGTCGGCTTGCTTCGTGAAGGTGAGTTGGTTGGTATAGCCTGCTATCCTACAACGAAACGAGTGACGTAAGATAGGGGGGCGAAGCGACTTATTGGGTATCCTTGTTTATCTGAAGAGATCGCTGTGGCTGCCGGTCCTCTCAAGGAAAAGATTCGCTTCATCCACTCGATAGATGAGAATCCAGTCTGGCTCGATATGGCAGTCCCGTGATTCCGACCACTTCCCACTCAGTGCATGGTCACGATGGCGTTCTTCCAACGCTTCGCTTTTGGCTATGGCGCTGACTACCTCCTTGAGCTTGTTCAGATCTTTGCCTCGCTTCTTGAGCCGCTTGAAATCCTTCTTGAATTGGCTGGTCTGAAAAATCGCTTTCATGCATTCCAGCTCTCGAAAAGCTCTTCAGTAGAGTCAAATCGTTCGAGATTGCGGCCGTTTTTGGAGTCCTCCAGTGCCTTTAGCGTTTTATCATTCGGAATAGACACATCGAACGGTAGTCCGTTCCGCAAGGCGATTTGAGTGTAAAACATCCGAATAGCCTCGGTCGGGCTTAGTCCTAGGCGTTGGAGTACTCCCTCAGCCCGCTCCTTGATCTCAGGCTGAATCCGACTGTGAACTGCTGCGGTTTTCATGACCGTACTGTGTTGCATGCGCAACACGCGGTCAAGGGGTATTTTGCTGAAGCTACAAGCCCAGCATCCGCCTCATACCTTCATCAGGTCGGCTTCCTTCGCGACGGCGAGTTCGTCGACCCGTTTGGTGTACTTGTTGGTGAAGGTCTGGACTTCTTCCTCGAAGTCCTTTTGTCCGTCCTCGGTGATGAGGTTGTTGGCCTTCATTTTCTTAGCGGCGTCCATGCCGTCCTTGCGGGCAGCGCGGAGGCGGACCTTGGCTTCCTCGGCGAGTTGCTTGATGAGCTTGACCATGTCGCGGCGGCGTTCCTCGGAGAGTTCGGGGATCGGGACGCGCAGTGAGCGGTCGGCGGCGGCGGGGTTGAGGCCGAGTTTGCATTCGCGGATCGCGCGTTCGATGTCGCGGGTGGTCGAGGGGTCGAAAGGTTGGACCATGAGCATGCGCGGCTCGGGTGTGCTGATGACCGCGAGGCTTTTGAGTTTGCTCACGGCGCCGTAGGCCTGGACATGGACATCGAGGTTTTCGATCAGCGCGGGACTGGCCTTTCCGGTGCGCACTCCGGCGAATTCATGGGTGAGGTAATCCACGCATTTTTGCATGGCTTCTTCGACTTCGAGGATGGCGGTATCCGGGTCCATGATGATTTGAAGGTTTGATGTTGAGTGAGAAAATTGCTTGGGCAGAAAATTTTATTCGCCGTGAACGAGTGTGCCGATTGGTTGACCGCGCAGTGCGTGGGAGAGGTTGCCGTGCGGGCCGAGGTCGAAGACGATGATCGGGATGTGGTTGTCCATGCAAAGGCTGAACGCGGTGGTGTCCATCACATTGAGGCGTTGTGAAATGCACTGGTGGAAGGTCACCGACTCGAAGCGGTTGGCGGCCGGGTTCTTGTGAGGATCGCAATCGTAAACGCCGTCGACTTGGGTTGCCTTGAGGATCACATCGGCGCCCATTTCGCTGGCGCGAAGTGCGGCGGTCGTGTCGGTCGAGAAGAACGGGTTGCCGGTGCCGGCGCCGAAGATCACCACTTTGCCATCGGCGAGTTGGCGTTCGGCGCGGCGGCGGATAAATGGCTCGGCGACATTTTTCATTTCGATCGCCGATTGCACGACGCACTCGACGCCGTGGTGGCTGAGCGCGCCTTCGATGGCGAGTGCGTTCATCACGGTGGCGAGCATACCGACATAATCGGCGGTGGCGCGATCCATGCCGCGTGCCGAGGCGCTGGCGCCGCGCCAGAAATTTCCGCCGCCGACGACGATGCCGAGTTGCAGGCCGAGGCTTACCGCTTCCTTGATCTCGCGTGCGATGCGATCGACGATTTCCGGCGAGATGTTGTCCTGCGATCCTTTTTCGCGGAGTGCTTCGCCGCTGAGTTTGAGGATGGCGCGTTTGAATGGGCGGGGATCTTTGGTGGCGGATTTCATGCGTGTCGTGGCTGGGCGATCAAAGGCGATGATGAGGTCGCTTGCAAAGGCAAAACCGCGGGATCATCGCGCGGCGGGTCCGGGGGCGAGGGTGAAGCGTGAGGCGAGATCGCGCAGGTGGGATTTTGCGTCGTCGGCACCCACGATCGCGAGATTCACATTGAGCGGTTTTTTGAGCGGCAGCTGGTAGGCCTCGAGGGTTTTGCGCAAGGCGCCGATCGCGAGCTTGAGAATCTGGCGCGCGGTGAGGTCGACCTCCGGCGGGATCGCGAGCTGCGAGACATCGATGCGGGTATCGAGGCCATCAGGTGTCATTTCCGCATCGATGGTGATGTTGCAGAGCACCAGGAGGTTGGCTTCCTGGACCTTGTAATTCGCGTTGTTGCTGGGCAGCAGGTGCGGGCTGCGGATGACCTCGACGAGGGCCTCGGGAAAATCGCCGCTCATCGCCATCGGCCGCGAAGCGATGCAGGCTTGCAGGGATTCGCCGGTATCGGAGACCGCCTCGTCCACATCGGTGCCCTGAAGGCTGAGCGGTTCGAAGATCGGCACCACGGAGATCGTGCTCGCCGGGGCCTTGATGCAGAGAATGGCCGCAATCAGCAGGAAAAATGGCGGTTTCATGACATCACCATGCACCCATCGATCGATCATGGCGAGGGGAAAGGCGGAGCTCCGCGCTTGCCAAGCGGGATGCGTGTGGTTTGTGATGAGGCATGGACCAACTGGCGAGGGCAAGATGCGTAATCGACATCGAAGTCGATGGATTGCGACGCATGGCGGATCGCCTCGATGGGGCTTTTCCGCAAGTGGTCGAAATGCTGCGCGAAACCCTCGGTCGCCGTGGCAAGATCGTCGTGGTCGGCGTCGGCAAATCCGGCAACATTGGTCAGAAAATTGCCGCGACTTTTAATTCGACCGGGGCCACCGCGGTGGTGCTCGATTCGCAAAACGCGCTGCATGGTGATCTTGGTTTGCTCAACGACGGCGATGCGGTGCTGGCACTTTCCTACTCCGGCGAAACCCGCGAGCTGCTCGACCTCATGCCGTTCATCCGGCGCTTCGATGTCGGCATTGTCGCGCTCACCGGCAAGCCAGACTCGACACTCGCGCAGCTAGCGGATCTTTCCTTGGACACCTCGGTCGAACGCGAGGCCTGCCCATTGAATCTTGCGCCGACTTCCTCATCGACGGCGATGCTGGTGATGGGCGATGCCTTGGCGATGGTGTTGCTCGAAGCCCGCGGCTTCAGTGAGCATGACTTCGCACGATTTCATCCCGGTGGCTCCTTGGGTCGGGCTTTGCTGACGCGGGTTTCGGACATCATGCGTTGCGATGCCCAACTGCCGGTCGTCGGTGAAAATGCGAATGTCTTTGCCGCGCTCGACGCAATGAAGAATGCGCGGGCCGGCGCATGTCTGATCCTTGATTCGCGAGGCTGTTTGGCAGGGATTTTCACGCATGGTGATTTTGCGCGCTGCTTCCGCGCAGATCCGCTGCTTGGCGATAAGTTAGTTGCAGGACTGATGACCAAAAGCCCGGTCACAGTGAACGCTGATGCCCTTGCCGTCGAGGTCCTAAGGACACTGGGCGAGAACCGCATCGACGACATCGTGGTGCTGGATGAGGCTGGAAAACCCGTCGGTTTGATCGACACGCAGGACTTGGCGCGTTTGAAAATCGTCTGATTTTTCGCGGCTCTGTTTTATCTAACAGATTTGAAAAAAATCCGCGTTTGACCCGTTGCGCGGTGGGGACTGCTGTTTTAGGTTGAATCAAAGGATACAACCATGGGACTTGAGAAAATCACCCGCAAACTCCAGGAAGCCCTGCAGGCCGCGCAGGGGATTGCTTCGAAATCGGCCCATCCGGAACTCAAAAGCCCGCATGTGCTGTTGGCTTTGTTGCAGCAGGAGGGCGGCATCGCGGTGCCCATCCTGCAGAAGGCCGGAGTCGACATCACGACGCTGAAGGCGGCGGTTGCCAACGCGCTGGGCCGCGAGCCGAGCGTGCAAGGGGCATCGACGCAACCACAGATCAGCGTTGGGCTTCGTGCGACGCTCGATGCGGCCGATGAGGTGCGCGAGTCGCTTGGCGATGAGTTTTTGAGCGTTGAGCATTTCCTACTCGGTTCGTTGAAGGGTGATTCGCCTGCAGGCAAATTGCTCAAGGAAGCGGGGCTCGATGAAAAGAAGGCGCGTGATGCGGTGAAGGATGTTCGCGGGTCGCAAAAAGTGACCGATGAAAATCCCGAGGGTAAATACCAGACGCTGGAAAAATACGGCACCGACCTCACCGCTCGCGCGCGGGCGGGCAAGATTGATCCGGTGATCGGGCGCGACCATGAGATCCGGCGCGTGCTGCAGGTGCTTTCGCGCAGAACGAAGAACAATCCGGTGCTGATTGGTGAGCCGGGCGTGGGCAAGACGGCGATTGTCGAGGGTCTCGCGCGGAGGATCGTTTCCGGCGATGTGCCGGACTCGATGAAGAACAAGCGCGTCATCGTGATGGACCTTGGCGGCATGCTTGCGGGGGCGAAGTACCGCGGTGAGTTTGAGGATCGCTTGAAGGCATTTCTTAAGGAAGTGACCGAGGCCGAGGGGAGGATCATTTTGTTCATAGACGAGTTGCACACGATTGTCGGTGCAGGTGCGAGCGAGGGTGCGGTCGACGCGTCGAATTTGCTCAAGCCGCAACTCGCGCGCGGCGAGCTACATACCATCGGCGCGACCACGCTCGATGAATACCGCAAGCACATCGAGAAGGATGCCGCACTTGAGCGGCGGTTCCAACCGGTGATGGTGGGCGAGCCATCGGTCGAGGACACGGTGGCGATCTTGCGCGGACTCAAGGAGCGCTATGAAGTCCATCACGGCGTGCGGATTCAGGATGGCGCTTTGGTCGCTGCGGCGGCTTTGTCCGACCGCTACATTTCCGATCGTTTCCTACCCGACAAAGCGGTCGACTTGGTCGATGAGGCCGCATCGCGGCTAAAGATCGAGCTCGACTCGATGCCGACGGAGATTGATGCGCTCGAGCGTCAGATCATGCAGCTCGAGATGGAAAAAAAAGCCCTCGAAAAGGAAACCGACAAGGCCTCGGCCGCCAGGTTGGGTAAGGTGGTCGAGGAGCAATCGAATCTGCGCGAGCAGTCGTCGGGCCTGATGGCGCAGTGGCGCAATGAGAAGGCGGTGATCGATGAGGTTCGCAGTGCTCAGGGAAAAATCGAAGCTCTCAAGGGCGATGCCGAGCGCGCGCAGCGCATTGGCGATTTGACCCGTGCGTCGCAGATCACTTACGGCGATTTGCCCGATGCGATGAAGTCGCTCGAGGTCGCCAAGGACCAGCTCGCCGTGCTGCAGAAAAATGGCGCGATGCTCAAGGAAGAGGTCACCGAAGAGGACATCGCGCGGGTGGTGTCGTCGTGGACCGGAATCCCGGTCAACCGCTTGCAGGAAGGTGAAAAGCAAAAGCTCGTGCAGATGGAAGAACGCCTTGGCGCGCGGGTGGTGGGCCAAAAGCGTGCGATCAAGGCGGTGTCGAATGCCGTGCGACGTGCGCGTGCCGGACTGCAGGATGAGAACCGCCCGATCGGCTCGTTTTTGTTTCTCGGTCCGACCGGTGTCGGCAAGACCGAGCTGTCGAAGGCTTTGGCGGAATTTTTATTCGACGACGAAGGAGCGATGGTGCGCATCGACATGTCGGAGTACATGGAGAAGCACAGCGTTGCGCGATTGATCGGTGCTCCTCCGGGATATGTCGGCTACGAGGAGGGCGGGCAACTTTCCGAACATGTGCGGCGCAAGCCCTACTCGGTCGTACTTTTCGACGAAGTGGAAAAGGCACATCACGATGTGTTCAATGTCTTGCTGCAGGTGCTCGATGACGGCCGCATCACCGATGGCCAGGGCCGCACGGTCGACTTTCGCAACACGGTGATCATTCTCACCTCAAACATCGGCTCGCAGTTCATCCTTCACGAAGAGAATGCCGAGCAGCGCGAGGCAAAGGTCAATGAAGCGCTGCGCGGGCACTTCCGGCCGGAGTTTCTCAATCGCATCGATGAGATCATCATCTTCGATCGGCTCGTGCGTGAGGAGATCGCGACCATTGTGGATCTGCAACTCGACCGCGTGCGCAAGCGTTTGGCCAAGCAGGGATTGGCGCTGGCGCTCAGCGAGGATGCGAAGGAATTCATCGGAAATCAGGGCTATGATCCGGTCTATGGGGCCCGACCGCTCAAGCGTGCGATCCAGCACCTGCTACTCGACCCGCTGAGCCTTGATGTGCTCGACGGAAAATTTTCCGATGGCGATGTGATCCGCGCGGAGGTCGAGCACGGATCGATCGTTTTCGCGAAGGCTTGATGATCCTCTTTGGGCACAAAAAAACCCGACCGCTCGGAGGAGCGACCGGGTTTTTTCAAGGGGTCGAATTACTTCGAGGAAGCCGGTGCGGGAGCAGGAGCCGGAGCTGCGCTTGGGCAGCAGGAAGCGGCAAACAGCGATGCAACAGCGGCAACGATAGCGATTTTAACGATTTTCATATTTGGTTGTTCGGTTGTTGTTTGGCAACCGGGAATCCCCGGTTGATGTTGCGAACACTAACAGATCTTAACTATCTGGCAAGCACGGAATTTGGGGGCTTGAAATCGGCGAAATTGCTGTAGAAACCACGAAATTCACGAAAGGCACGAAGTTGAAGAGGCCAAGGCGATTTGCCTCTAACAGGAAATCGGGGGTGGTTTTGAGGGGGTGTCCCTTCGTGAAATTTCGTGTTTTTCGTGCTTAAAAGCTACTCCTTCAAAGCACCTCGCGGACGAAGGAGGCTTTTTCGAAGATCGCGAAGGCCTCGGGTTCTTCGCCGGTGCCGATGAATCTTGGCGGAATGCCGAGTTGGCTCTGGATGGTCACCGCGATGCCACCTTTGCCCGAGCCGTCGAGCTTGGTGACGATGAGGCCGTCGAGCGGGCAGGCTTTGTGGAATTCTTTTGCTTGTTGGAGCGCGTTGCTGCCGGTGGTGGCATCGACCACGAGCAGGGTGAGGTGCGGGGCGCTGTCGTCCTGCTTGGCGATGGTGCGGCGGATTTTTCCCAGTTCTTCCATCAGGTTGTGGCGGGTGTGGATGCGGCCAGCGGTGTCGCAGATGAGAAATTGCGTGCCGTTGGCGATCGCCTTTTGATGCGCGTTAAAGCACACCGACGAGGGATCGGCATTCGGGTTGCCGGCGACCACGGGGATGCCGAGTCGATCGCCCCAGCGTTGGAGTTGCTCGACGGCGGCGGCGCGAAAGGTATCGGCAGCGGCAAGCAGCACCGAGTGTCCGCGCGATTGCAGCCAGCGTGCGAGCTTGGCCGATGAGGTGGTTTTGCCGGTGCCGTTCACGCCGACGACGAGGATCACGAAAGGTTTGTCATCGGGCCTCGGTGTGGGCGCGGGGAAATCCTCGGGCAGCATCTGAGCGAGGTGCTTGCGCGTGGTTTCGACGACATCGTCGGCGGAAATTTCGCGGCCGAGGTCGCGGAGTTCGTCGATGATTTTCGTGCTCGTGTGGATGCCGAGGTCGGCGCTGATCAGGTCGGCCTCGAGTTCGTCCCAATCGATTTCCGCGCGGTTGGCGATCTTGTTGAAGAGGGATTTGAAAAAACCTGCCATGTGCTTGCTGGCGGGGAGCTAAGGGCAAATCGTGCGATGCGGGGAGCACAAAATGTGCGGGAAATCGGCGCGATCGCGGATTTGATCTTTGCGCCGGGCTTTCAATTTCTACTCTTGGCGGGTGCAGAAGATCCGCGTGCTTTCCGACATTCTGGCCAGCCAGGTCGCGGCGGGCGAGGTCGTTGAGCGTCCGGCTTCGGTGGTGAAGGAGCTCGTCGAGAACAGCATCGATGCCGGGGCGGGGGAGATTCGGGTGGATATCGATCAGGGCGGGGTCGCATTGATCCGCGTGACCGATGACGGCTGCGGCATGTCGCGTGAAGATGCGATGCTTTCGTTGGAGCGGCATGCGACGAGCAAGCTGCGGACGGTGGGGGATTTGGCGGAGATCCGCACGCTGGGATTTCGTGGTGAGGCGGTGCCGAGCATTGCGAGTGTGTCGCGCTTTCGGATGGTGACGCGCGAGAGGGATGCGGTGGCGGGCACGGAGCTTGTCGTCGAAGGTGGCAAGCTGCGCGATGTGAGGGAGGCGGGCTGTGCGCCGGGAACGGTGATCGAAGCTCGTTCGCTGTTTTTCAACATGCCGGCGCGGCGAAAATTTTTGCGGGCCGAGAGCACCGAGTCGGCGCACATCGAGCATCAGTTGCGCTTGCATGCCTTGGCGGCGCCGGGTGTACGCTTTCGTTTGCGGCGCGACGATCGTGAGGTCTTTGATTTGCCACCGGCGGCGCGGGCGGTCGAGAGGGTGCGGCAGTTGGTGGGTACGCAGTTGGCGCAGGAGTTGATCCCGCTGCCGCGCGTCTTGGGTAACGGGGTGTCGGTTGAGGGTTTTGTGCTGCCATCGGCGCATGCGCGAAAGGGGCGTCGACACCAGTGCGTGTTTCTCAACGGCAGGCCGGTGGAGGATGTGGTGATTTCGCGTGGACTCACCGAAGGATTTCGCGGCGCGGTCGCCGAGGGCTTGCATCCTGCGGCGTGGTTGTGGATCGAGCTCGAGCCATCGCTGGTCGATGTGAATGTGCATCCGGCCAAGCGAGAGGTGCGCTTTCATCGTCCGGTCGAGGTGCGTGAGGTGATTGCCGAAAGCGTGCGCGAAGGGCTGCGCGAATCGCAAACAGCGGCCACGCCCGTTGCAAGCGCACCAAAGTTTTCGCCGCCGGTTTTTCAAGCATCGGTCGCCGTGACGCGTGAAGTTCCTTTCACTGCACCTGCGCCTTTGAATGTGCTGACGCGTCAAGAGCAAACGATGATCGATGATTTGCTCGCATCGGCGCAAACGGAGGAATCGAGCCTTGCAGCGGATGAGTCCGTGGTTCCTGCGGTTGGCTATGCGACGGAAAGGTTTCGTTTGCTTGGACTCTTGCAGCGGCGTTTTGTGCTGATGGAAAGCGATGATGGCTTGGTCTTGTTCGACCCCAAGGCTGCACGCGAACGGATCATTTACGAAGGCATGCTTCAGCATCGCGAGTCGGGTGTGCCGGTGCAGCATTTGTTGGTGCCGGTTTTGTTGGATCTGGATCCCCGCGACATGGATCTGATCCTGCGAGAGCGGAGCAGTCTTGCGTCGGCCGGCATTGAAATCGAAGAGTTTGGCGGCAACACCGTGCAGGTCAGATCCTTGCCCGAAGGCCTCGGCGTGGGCGACTCCTTGGGCTTTGTCCGCGAATTGCTCGATGAGCTGCTGCATGGTCCGGTGCAGGGCGGAAAATTCGCGTTCGAACGGCTGGCAAAGTTGCTCGCGCGAAGAGCCTCGCTCTTGGTCTCGCCCTCACTCGAAGAAGCGCGTCACTTGCTCGACGAATTGTTCCGCTGCGAGTTGCCCTACTGCGCAGCCGATGGGCGACCCACCATGATCGAATTCGGCATGCGCGAGCTGGAGCGGCGCTTCGGGGCTAGAGGGTGATGTGTCTATTTAGCTTCTTACTATAAAGAATTGCCAAATGGCTGTTTGAGTTATCAATCCCGAACTCGGATTTTTGAAATGCAATCAAAGCGAATACGAACACAGATTGCACAGATTGCGCAAATTACACAGATAAAGAATAATTGCAAATTTATCCCTTCCATGGCTAGAGCATGATCTCTTCTCTTACAATAAAACTATAGCCGATTCGAGGATAAAAAATCAACCATGAGCTGAAAAATCGTCCCTCACGGAACGGCATTTTTTATGCCGCTTCAGTCCCATTTCCGTCAATACGTGATGAATGGCAGATAGACTGCATTGCAAACCAAGCTTCTGACGCATTTGTATCAATGTGATGTTGTTTTTTTGACTTAACAATTTCCGCATTATCTTGCGATGGCTGGGAAGTATGATCGGCTTGCGTCCGGAATGCTGATGTCGCGGTGCGATGTCGCCTGTATTCCTTCGTTGTTGCAGAAGCTTTTTCACCATCCCGGTCGAGACACCGAATTGAATCGCGATCTCGTCCCGAGTGCCTTGCCCGGCATCATACGCATCCACGATGCGCTGCCGCAAATCCAAGGGAAGGGTGTTCATGGGAGAAGAAGAGGTGTTTACCGCAAAGCCGCAAAGGTCGCTAAGGGACGCAGAGTAGAAGCACTAAATCTTAAATTCGAAATTCGAAAGGAAGAGGTTGAACCGCGAATGGACGCGAAGGAACGCGAATGGGGAAGAGAGAGATTGGGTATTAGAGGTTAGCGATTGGGGTGAGAGAAGAAATGAAAGAAATTTTGGATTTTGAATGAGGAAGAAAATTAAGAAGTCGAATCTTCCTTCTTCCCCAATGACTGCTGACTATTGACCAATGACCTCCTCATCCTGCTCCAAGTTCTGCGAAAGCTAGAGATATCTCCTCTTCTTCGTTTTTTTCAAATAACCAATAACTTATAACTCTTCCTCTCTCCCCCTTCGCGTCTTGGCGGTTAACTTTTCTTTATTTAAACGAGCACCCATTGCTGGAATCGGCTCGCTTTTGAAAGCGAGCGATGGCGCGCGGCTGATGGGTTTGATGGAAGGAGCGATGCCCTTGTTGCGCCATATTGCCCAGCGGTAGGGAGGGTCGATGACCACCCATGCCCACAGCAGGGGAAACCAGAATGGTAGGGTCAAAAATGCCAGCACGATGAAGATCGGCTGACCGCAGCGGTCGAATGTTCTCAAAAATGTGTTCATCACCAACGAACTCCGGATTTGTAGGATAGGATGGGCAGCCTTCGATAAAAGTTGCCATTGATTTGGGTCTTGCGAATCACCTCGTGATAAAACGCGTTATAAAGATTTCGCGAAGGTTTTGGTGGGTTGTTCCAAAAGTCGTCGAGTTCACCCTGGTGGGTGAGGCCGGGCATGTCGTAGATGGCATTCCCGAGGGTTTTGACCGGAGTTTCGTGGTCGATGGCGGAGAGGCCGACTGTGCTGTTGATGACGACCACGCCTCGCGCATTGCGCAATAAGGTCGGGAGGTGTTGATCGTGGATGTAGAGAACCCTTTCATGAATGCCAAGCTCCCGGGCCAGGCTTTCGATCATGGTGGTGTGCATCGTATATCCGCGCTCCATCGGGTGCTGCTTGATGACCAATAGGTTCTCCTCCGGCGCATGGCTGGCAAAGGATCGCATCACCTCCTCGATGAATTCCCGGATATGATTGAATCTCGAGTGACTGTGGATCTGCGCGTCGCCTCCGACCTGAAGGGGGACCAAAAAGTATTTCTGCGCCCATTCACCGGCCAGTTTTTCCTGAATGCCCTTTTCCTGGATCGAGCAAATCCACTTTCGCCAAAAAGATCGGAGCCAGCGAAACGACTCGGACGTGCTGAGGTTGCGATGATGCCGATAACCTGAAAAATATGGGCTGAGCACAGTCCCGGCGATGTTGTAAAGCATCGCCCAAACCATGGCGTAAAAAAACGGTTTGCCGATTGGTGATGCCGCAGCTTGCGGAATTGGGACGGACTCGAGGTAATGATTCGGATCTTTGGAAAGCGAGGAATGCGCATTCACACCGGACCTCTCGAGCGTGATGTAATCCGGCCGAATGTAGCCTTCCTCAAACACGCCAAGCTCGACCCCAAGTTTTTCTGCCACCGAACGAGCCACCACATGAATCGGGCGGCAATCGCCAAAGAGCAGAATCAAGTCGATCTGATTCTTGGTGGTAAAGCGCTCAAGGTAGGGCTGCCACTCATCGAGTGATCCCCGATAATTCACCGACTTCGTTGGGTAATATAACCAATCACCTCCATTGAAATTGATCTTCAAAACCGAGGCGCCTGCCTTGACCAGATCCTCGCTTAGGTTGCGGAAAAACGGACCAATAGGCCCCTGCAGCAAAAGTACACGCCGGTGTCCGGATGTGATGATGTCGAAGAGGTGGGTCATGGGAGGAGAGTCTGAGGTCGGAGGTCAGAATGCAGTTGGAGCTTTAGCGACTAGTCATAAAAGCGAAGCCTGACTGGCATGGCCGGAGCGAAGCGAAGGCAACTCGGAGGTCAGAGGTCAGAGGTCAGAGGTCAGAGGTCAGAGGTCAGAGGTCAGAGGTCAGAGGTCAAAACATGAAGAAGCCGATTCTTCAAAAGGGGAGCGCCGGCGTCTCGCCGGCAGTGCCATGCATCTTGCGGGGCACCTCTCAACCCGGTAGGGCGATGCGGCCTCGCAGCGCCGACTCATTGAGAATAAGATTTACCGCAATGCTATGTGAGCATTAGCGAACATCAAAATTAGCGAAGCCTGTTGGCATGGACGTAGTGCAACGGAGTCAAAGCCGCAAAGGTCGCAAAGGTCGCAAAGGTCGCAAAGGTCGCAAAGGGACGCGGAGGAGAGAGAGGTGTAATTATGAATGCTGAATTTTTAATATTTGGATTTTGTATGAGGAAGAAAATCAAGAGGCCGCCTCTTCCTCTTCATCTTTATTTCAAATTTCTGCTTTCAACTTTCTACTTTTCTTCAACCCCGGTAGGGCGATGCCGCCGCATCTTTCGGTGAATCTACTGGTTGTATGCGATTGATATCAGTAATGGTAGGCGTCTTTGTCGTTCGTGTAATAGGTGTAAGGAATTTGTACTCGCTGCAGGAACTGACGCCCTGCAAATTTATAGGTGGATTCCTCCTCTTTCTTTCGGCCGAATAACAGTTCTTCAAGGTTAAGGCCTATGCCAACAAAGAGGTGACGTGATGCATCGATATCTCTGGCTGTCGCTTCCTCTCCATTGAAGCCTTCCGTGAAGTATCCAGCCTGTATGTCAAAATAACGAAGGGGGGTTTCTTCTAGTTTTTCAAAACCTCCGAGTTTGAGAGCCAATAAATATTTTTGTCCCGCATAGTCGGAATGAGGACTAAATTCTCGATCGTAACCAGAAGGTGAGTATTCCAATCGGAAATCAAGCTTCTTCTCGAGTCCAGGGTTGGTGTTACGAAAGTATGAAAAGGTCACACCAATGGTGTTCATTAAAAGATGGTAGTGTAAAATTTCTTCTGTAAAAGCGAGAAGCCGATTTCACCTGTGACCCACCGTGCGTGAGCCCGATGGAGCGTAGCGGAATCGGGATCACGCACGGTGCGCCGCTCCCCTAGGTCGGCTTGCAGC
>CANHQM010000012.1 GCA_947462835.1 Akkermansiaceae bacterium | reverse complement strand
CTCAATCCGGTGCGCGCGGGGATGGTATCCGATCCCGCGGAATATCGCTGGAGCAGCTATGGCGAAGCAGTAGGAGGCGGGCCAAAGGGCAATGGCAAAAAGGCGCGCGAGGGTTTGGTGCGAGCCTGCATGAGCCATCAGGGCGCGGGTTTTGAGGCGGATCGATGGAAAGAAATTTCGCGCGTTTACCGTCGGGCTATGGGTCTTGCCTTGGGGCGCAAGAATGGAAAGGCGGCCGTGGAAAAAGGCGTGATTCGGCCGCAGATGAACACCGCGGAAGCTTTGGAAGCGAAGGAAAACGGCACCGTGTTGCCCGACCTTGGCATGGCAACGATGCTGCGATGTCGAGTGCGCTACTTCACCGACGGGGCGGTGATTGGCAGCAAGTCCTTTGTCAACGAAGCCTTCGCCGGCGCGAGGGAGCGCTTTAGCCCAAGGCGCAGAGACGGCGCGCGCAAGCTGAAAGGCCATGCCAGTCCCGCAGCCGGCGTGCTATGGAGCGCTCGGGATTTGCGACTGCGTGTTTGAGGGCTCCCTCCCCCTGCCTACGAAATCTCGAGCCCCCTCACAAACACCTGGTTTGACAAGCCCCCAGGTCGTCCACTAGCTTCCCCGCCCCGGCCGCCAAAGGCCGCAAGCCCCCTTTGCCATGAAGATCCTTGTCGAGAAGCAACCAAATTGCACTGCCACCCTCCGCGTCGAAATCCCCGCGGACAAAGTCCAAAACGAGCGTCAAAAAGTCGCCCAAAGCCTTGCATCGAAGGCAAAAGTCCCGGGATTCCGCCCAGGCAAAGCTCCGCGCGCCATCATTGAAAAACGCTTTAACAAGGAAATCGAAGCCGAGAGCCAGGAAACGCTGATCAACAGCGCCCTCGATGAGGCGATCAAGCAGGAAGACCTCAAAGTGCTCGATTTCGGTCGCGTCGAAGACATTTCCAACACTTCCGACGGCAGCCTCAGCTTCAGCACCAAGCTCATGCTCACGCCGGAAGTGAAACTGCCGGACTACAAGGGCATCAAGGTCACCGTGCCAAGCGCCGAGCTTCCCGACGAAGAACTGCAAAGCCAACTCGAGACCCTGCGCGAACGCTTCGCCGACTTCACCGACATCGAAGGCCGCGCCGCCGAAATGGGCGACTTTGCGGTGATCAACTATTCTTCGACCGTCGACGGCAAGCCGAGCGCCGAAGCCCTCGGCAAAAGCCTCGGGTACCTCGAAGGCCGCGAAGGATTCTGGGTTCGCATCGATGAAAAAACTTTCCTGCCCGGCTTTGCCGCGCAACTCGTCGGCATGAAGCCCGGCGACCAACGCGACATCACCGTCACGCTGCCCGACGATTTCCCTGTCGAAGATCTTCGCAACCGCGAAATGCTCTTCGCCACCACCCTCGGCGAACTCAAACAATCCGTCCTGCCCGAGCTCAATGACGAACTCGCCGAGCGCCTTGCTCCCGGCAAAACGCTCGCAGAAATCACCGAGATCATCCGCACCAACATGGCCCAGGAGCGCAAGCGCCGCATCGATGACATGAAGGTCAACCAGATCGTCGCGCACTTCACCAATCAGGCGGATTTCGAACTCCCCGAAGAACTCGTCGCCAGCGAAACCCAAAATCAGGCCGATGCCATGGTCCGCCGCGGCGTCCAATCGGGCGTCACCGAAGACCAAATCCAATCCCAGCAAGACGACATCTTCGCCAACGCGAAACAGCAGGCCGTTTCAAACCTCCGCGCAAATTTCATCCTCCAGGAAATCGCCCGCACCGAAAAAATCGCGGTCAACGACAACGAACTCGTCAACCACCTCCTGCAGCTGGCCGCCGCCAGAAAGGTCGCGCCCAAGAAATTCATCGCCGACATGCGCCGCTCCGGCCGGATTTCCTCCGTCCGCAGCTCGATGATCATCGGCAAGGCCATTGACTTCCTCGTCGAGCACGCCGATGTTGTGGAATCGGCGGAAGCCGCACTCACCGAAGAGTAAAATGACCATCACCAATCCGACATCCATGAGCACCTCCCCCCGCAACAGCTACTATGTTCCCGTCGTCATCGAACAGGATGGCCGCGGCGAACGCTCGTTCGACATCTACTCGCGCCTGCTCAAGGACCGCATCATTTTCATCGGCACCCCGATCGATGACTTTGTTGCAAATTCGGTGATCGCCCAGTTGCTCTTCCTCCAGATGCAGGATCCGAAAAAGGACATCCACATCTACATCAATTCGCCGGGCGGCTCGGTCACCGCCGGTCTTGCGATGTACGACACGATGCAGTTCCTCACCTGCGATGTGAACACCTACTGCATCGGCATCGCGGCGTCGATGGGCTCGGTGCTTCTCACCGCGGGCACCAAGGGCAAGCGCTTCTGCCTGCCGAACTCGCATGTGATGATCCACCAAGTTTCCGGCGGAGCCCAAGGCACCGCTTCCGATGTCGAGCGCACCATCGGTTTCATGTTCAACCTCAAGAAGCGCCTCAATGGCATCCTTGCCAAACACACCGGCAAGACGATCGAGCAGGTCGAACACGATTCGGATCGCGACAACTACATGACCGCTGAGGAATCGGTGGCCTATGGCCTCGTCGACAAGGTCCTCGAAAGCCGCAAGCAACTTCCCGATGCCGTCGCCGCACTGGCCGACAGCAAATCGGCCGATAGCTGAGCCCCCAAAACCCACGCACCCCGATGGCCCGCGCCTCCAATCTCACCATGTGCTCGTTCTGCGGAAAGAGCCACTCGGAGGTCAAAAAACTCATCGCCGGCCCCGGCGTTTACATCTGCAACGAGTGCGTCGGTGTTTGCTCGGACATC
This sequence comes from Akkermansiaceae bacterium, assembly GCA_947462835.1. Lineage (GTDB taxonomy): Bacteria > Verrucomicrobiota > Verrucomicrobiia > Verrucomicrobiales > Akkermansiaceae > Luteolibacter. The sequence goes on along the minus strand of CANHQM010000012.1, from coordinate 80,595 downwards.
CTCGAGAAGGAACTCCGCAGCACGCCAAAAAAAGGCAAAGGCAAGGCTGACAAAACCGCTCTCGGCATCCCCTCGCCGGCCTCGATCCTCGAACACCTCAACTCGTTCGTGATCGGCCAAGAGGAAGCGAAAAAAATCCTCTCGGTCGCGGTCTACAACCACTACCAACGCCTCAATCAAGACCAGGCCCGCCTAGGCGACGAGTTCAAGGATGTCGAAATCGAAAAATCCAACATCCTTCTGCTGGGCCCCACCGGATCCGGCAAAACCTTGCTCGCCCGTACGCTCGCACGCGTGCTCGATGTCCCCTTCTGCATCGTCGATGCCACCACCCTCACCGAAGCCGGCTATGTCGGTGAAGATGTGGAAAACATCATCCTGCGCCTGCTTCAAGCCGCCGACTTCGATGTCGCCCGCGCCGAACGCGGCATCATCTATGTCGACGAAATCGACAAGATCGGGCGCAAGACGGAAAATGTTTCGATCACCCGCGATGTTTCCGGCGAAGGCGTGCAACAAGCGCTCCTCAAAATTCTCGAAGGCACCATCTGCAGCGTCCCGCCCCAAGGCGGCCGCAAACACCCGCAGCAGGAATACATCCAGGTCAACACCGAGAAGATCCTCTTCATCGTCGGCGGCGCATTTGTCGGCCTCGAAGAAATCATCCGCCGCCGCCTCGGCAGCAACACGCTCGGTTTCCACGCCGGCAAGTCCGCCAATCACAAACAGGAAGACGACGAAAACTCGATCCTCTGCCGCGTCCAACCCGAGGACCTGCTGCACTACGGCCTCATCCCCGAATTCATCGGCCGCCTGCCAGTGATCTCCTCGCTGCGCAAACTCACCGAGGACGAACTCGTCCAAATTCTCACCGAACCGCGCAACGCCCTCACCAAGCAATACGCGAAGCAGCTCGCCATGAATGGCGTGAAGCTCAAGATCACCCCCGATGCCCTCCGCGCCCTCGCCGAAGAAGCCGTGCGACGCGGCACCGGAGCCCGCGCGCTGCGCTCGATCTTCGAGAAAATGATGCTCGATGTGATGTTCGAAATCCCCTCACGCAGCGACATCGATCTGGTGACGATCAACGAACAAACCGTCCGCGACGAACGCCCGCCCGTCCTGCGCCGCAAACGCAGCGACCAAGACGCGGCTTGATCGACAATCATGGCAGGGACCGTTCTCCGCAACGGTCCGAACAGCAGAGTGATGCCGCGCTGAAGCTTGGTAAAAATTTACCGGAGAGCCGCAGGCGCCAAAGCGGGCAAGATGCCCGCGCTCCCGTTTGAAGAGGTCGCTTTTTATAATCATGCACTCAACAGCGGACCTTTCGGAGAAAGGTCCCTGCCTGAAGAGGCCGCTTCTTCATTCTCTTTTCCACTTGAAGCTCACCTCCCCGGCAACCCTTCACGAATGCGCTCGGAAAAATCCGGCGCTTGATCCGCTGCCTTGGCTTTTTCATTCACACGCGAGATGCGTTTGAGCTCGGTAAAGGGCAGCGATTGATTCAGTTGACCGCGCTCATAAAGCAATTCATCGCCGAAGCCGTTCACGATGAGGCGCCAATCGAGCGGAAGTCGATCGGATGCGAGCTTTTGTTTGCGGATGGCCGTGGTGCAGTTGTTGGCGATGGCATTGTACCAGCGCGGATTCTCATGCAGTTCGTTGACCGTGCGCACATACTCCAAAAAACTTTCTCGCGCGCCCTTCACGCCAAGGTGGTAAAGATAAACATCCTCACCGCTGCGGTAGTTTGATCTCACGCGGATCACATCGCGCTCGTCGGCCACGACATAAAACAACTCAAAGCGCCGATACAATCCGCCCAGCGCGGAATACGACTCGCGCTTTTCCGGCCGCGTTTCGATGCTGAAACAAACCCGTCCGTCATCGCCGAAATCGTACGAGAAAATCGGATGCGCCATGTAGGGCGAGCCCCAGTAGTTGATGAAAATATCGACGCCGCGCAGCTTTCGCAAATCGACCTTTCGTAATTCGTAATGCGGCGTGAAATCATCCGTCGTACGATAATCGAAATTGCGGAGATTGTGGATGGTTGCGATGTCACCATCGATTTCCACATGCGGAGTCAACGCCACTTCGGGTTTCCAATCGCGATACTGACGGGGCGGGATCGATGCCCACCAGACAGCAACCAGCACGATTGCCAACGCGATGCCAAGCCTCGCCCGCCAGCGCGGTCGCACAAGCACAGCTACCAACAACACAAGCAACGCAAATGCCCCCGCAGCCCAAGGCCTGAACTCCACCAAGGGGAAATCAAACCACAAAGCGCCAAAGGCCCACAGGCAGGCAAGCGCAAGCACCACGCCGGCAATCACACGCCCAAGCCAACCACACAATTTGCAAATCACGCATTTCATCATAAAAAAAACAACTGTTACTAAAGCAATCTCACGAAGCCTTGACCGCATCCCACATGCCCGACCAAAGCGCAAGCGCGTCGCCCAAATCGTCGATCGGCTCGCACTTGGCAAAAATTTCCTCGCTCGGGAACAGCACTTCGTTACTGCGGAATTCCTCGCTCAGCAGCGCATAGGCCGATTGGTTAGGCGCGCGGTAAGCGATGTATTGCATGTTTTTTGCCGCGACCCTCGGCTCGGTCAGGAAGTCGATGAAGCGATGCGCCAGATCCACCGCCCGGGAATCCTTGAAGATGCAGAGATCGTCGCAGCTGAATGCCGTGCCTTCCTGCGGGATCTTCACCACAACGTCCGCATTGTCGCCAGCGACTTGCAAGAGATCGCCGGCATAGCCCTGAACGAGGTGAAACTCGCCCGATGCGATACCGCTCTTGTACTGCTCGCTGTCGAACTTCGCGATGTTCTTCTTCCAACGGATCACCACATCGCGCGCTTGCGCGAGCTGTGCGGGGTCCTTGGAGTTGATCGAAAATCCCAGCGAGCGCAGCGCCGCACCAAGCACCTCGCGCATGTCGTCGAGCAAGGTGATGCGACCCTTGAGTTCGGCGCGGTCAAACATCCGATAAGACGCCTCGGCATTGTTCACTTTGCTCGACAGCCACGCAATGCAGGTCGGCGCCATCATGTAAGGCACCGAGTGTTTCATGCCAGGGTCCAACGCACGCTGGAGATAACCCGCATCGACATGCTTGATGTTCGGCAGCTTGGAATGGTCGAGCGGCAGCAACATGTTTTCGCGCACCAGCGTCTTGACCATGTAGGACGATGGCACCACCACATCGTAACCGGTCGCACCCACGCTGAGTTTGGAGTGCATCGACTCGTTGGAATCGAAGGTGTCGATCACCAGACGGCAGCTCTGAGCCTGTTCGAATTCGGCAACCAGCTCGGGGTCGATGTAGTCAGCCCAGCTGTAAATTTTCAGTTCGGGCAGCTTGCCTTTGCCGCAGCTGGTAAAAAATCCCGCGGCGAGCGCGGCTGATGAGGTGGTGATGAATGTACGGCGCTTGATTTTCATGACCCGTCACATCAACCACAAATGTGGCGTTTTGCCCATCGGAAACTTGTTGCCCCAAAGTCCCACCCGACTTCTCACCAAGCTTGCAGTGCGGGCGATCACCACTAGGTTTGATTTCATGAATCAACCCACGGAAACAGGTCGCGTGCGCAAATCCGGCATCGCATGGCAGGCGAAGCTCACCATCGCCATGGTCTGCGCCGCACTGCTAGCAAGCGGGCTATTTTACGGCCTCATCCGCAGCTATTTGCACGGCGATGCATTCCGTCGATTGCTCTCGGAAAAGGCCAGCAAGGCGCTCGGCACAGAGGGCGAATTCGGCGCCTTTCGCTGGGACGGCCTCGCGCTCGAAAGCGCCAGCTTCACCGCCAACGGTAGCGGGCCGCTGCGCGCATTGCAAATGGACGGACTTCGCACCGAGATCGGCCTCGGTGGATTGAAAAATGGAGTCTGGGAAATCACCGGGTCCAAAGTCCACCGTCTCGAAACGACCCTCGATTTCACGCAGGCCAAAACAGAACCCGCCGCAACGAAGACTGAGTTGCCTTCGACCACCACCACACCAAGCACGCCGGCCCCCACACCAAGCCGCAGCTGGTTGCCCCGCGAAGTGAAATTCGACGGACTGCAAATCGCCGATGCTACGATCAACGCGAAGTTCGGCGACAAGCAACTCATTGCGAGTCAGCTCCGCGCCGATCTGAAATCATTCGGTCGTCAAGGCCACGCTGTCGATCTCAGCGGCGGCGCTCTCGAACTCGCTGGAAATAATTTCCCGGCGGCAAAAATCGATCGCATTCGACTGAAACATCAGGACGACCGGCTCTTTATCGATCAAGTGGAACTCAGCGCCTGGGACAATGCACGACTTGAAGCCAGCGGCGAAATCGATCGCAACAGCGACCGGCATTCGATCGATGGAAACATCAGCGGTGTGAAATGCTCGGATGTGCTGAGCGGCGATTGGGCCAAGCGCCTCAGCGGCGAAATTGAAACCACATTCTCTTACCACAACCACTCGGGCCCCACGCTCGCCAGCGGCAAGCTCGTGCTCAAGAATGGCAATCTCACCGCATTTCCCGCACTCGATGCGCTCGCCACATTTTCCAACACCCAACGCTTTCGATCACTCGCCTTCAACGACGCACGCAGCGACTGGCAATGGCAAGACGGTCGCCTTACCCTCGACAATCTTGTGATCGCCAGCGATGGCGCGATCCGCGCCGAAGGCAAAATCACTATCGATGGCGAAAACCTCGACGGACTACTGAACATCGGCCTGCCACCCGAAGTCCTCGCCAAACTCCCTGGCGCCGCCAGCGATGTTTTCACGATCGACGAACGCGGCATGCGCTGGGCACCGGTCCGCATCACCGGCACAACCAACAAGCCAAAAGAAGACTTGAGCGGACGCCTCATCAGCGCCGCCACAACACGCATCCTTGGCAAGCTACAGCAAAGCATTCCTGCCACCGGAGAAAATGCCGCGGGTACCGCCGAGGAAATCATCAACTCCGAAAAATCCGTCGAAAAAGGCGTCGAAGCGATTTTGAACAACAGCGAAAGCGCCCGCAAACTCCTCAAAGGCCTGCTCAAAGGCATCCCGGCCAAGGAGTGAATTTTTTCCGCTAAACACGGGTGCGGAGCGTTTCGATCTCACGAATCGGTAGTTTTTTTGAATAAATTTCACGGAAAAGCGGTTCAACTGGCGGCTGGCATGACAGCCAAAAACCCCGCCTGTTTCCGTGAAGCTGCCCCAAATTGATACCCACCATCACTGCCGCCCGGCCTTTTCACTGGTCGAAATCTCGGTGGTGATCGCGATCCTTCTCACGCTCGCCACCGCAGGTGCGCAACTGCTCGGCCACACCGAAATCCAAACCCGCAAGGCCGGCACCGAGCTGCTCACCAGCCTCATCGAACAGGCTCGCAACACGGCGATCACTTCTCGCCGACATGTGATACTCGCCATCGCCGAGCCCGGTGACATCGCCAACACCGATGAACGCTGCCGGCTCGGAATTTTCAAAGTCGATTCATGGCCGGATCCCTTCGATGGAGAAATCAGCAAGGCGGTTCAAAAGGGCCGCTGGCGCGCGCTCGAAGCCGGTCTCACAATCAGCGGCGGCAATCTTGATGGTCTCGACAACCCGCTCGACGCACCGGAGATCGCACTCCAATACGGCAGCGAATCCAAGCCGCGCAGCGCAAAAGTTCACGCCATCGCCTTCAACCCGCGCGGCGGCATCATCCTTCCCGCCAGCGCGAATCCCGTCCTGATGCGCGTCGCCGCCGGCAGCTACCGCGACGGCAAAGCCATCCCACGCCATAACGGGAAAAACGGCGCAGTCGCCGACCAAAAAATCAAGGTCGGCCGCGTCACCGCACGACCCTATCGCATCGAAGAATGAAAATCGCACCGGCAAATATTTCCCGCCGCTCAGGCTCCACGCTGGTCGAGTCGAGCATTGCCATGGGCGTGCTCGCGCTGGCCGTGCCACTGGTTTTCGGCAGCATGGCCGAGGCCGGAAAAAGCGGCGCATCAGCAGAAGCGGAAACTCGCAGCGCATGGATCATTCCCGCCTGCCTCCAAGAAATTGAAAACTCGAGAGCCGGCAAACCGCAGTACTTCACCGCTACCGAAACAGGTCAGACCTTTCCCCCGGAAAACGAAATCTGGGCGCTCGCATTTTCCAATGAAGGATCAAGCGTCGATAAAATCACCATCTCTCAATACGAAAGCGGAATCAAAAACCTCGAGGGCAAATCGATCAGCCATCTCGCAAAAATCAGCGCCACCAAGCCGGAGGAAAATGATGGCATGCTCGATCTCAGCATCACGCTCGAATACCCAGCCACAGCCCCGGCCGGCAAACGCAGCACGCTTGATTTCCACTCGCGCATCCCATGAAGCCGCCGCCACCATCACGCCGTGGATTTTCGCTGGTAGAGCTGAGCTGCTCGATGGGCGTCGGATCGATTGTACTTCTGCTCGCCGCATCGATGCTCGGAAGCTCAAGCGATGGATATCAAAAAATCAGCAGCAACATCGCCAACGCACGCGAAGCACGCGCGATCATCAGCCAACTGGACTCGGATCTCGCGACAGCGAAATTCCATCCATCGCAAATCATCGAAACACCGCCATCATCACGCCCATCGCACCGCCTCGGGTTTCTCTCACTTCAAGCCCCGCAGGCGCAATCCGAGCAAGGGCGCATCGGCGACCTCTGCGCGGTGAATTACTACCTCGCCGATCTTCAACTCGGCGATCAAACCGTGCGCTGCCTCATGCGGGGCATGCGCGAAAGCGCCGATACCTACGCCGCACTCAAAACTCAATCGACCGGCTCGCTGTTTGAAAAACAACCCGAACGCGATGAACCGATCGGCTTCGGTGTGGTTTCATTCGAAGTGCAACCAAAAATGAGAGACGCCGCGGGCCAATGGATTGATTGGAGCTCCAACGCGACCCACACAAGCACCGCACCCGAGGCGCTCGCACTGCGCCTCGTGATCGCAAGCCAAAGCCTCTGCGCAAAACTCAAATCCAGCGATGACTGGAACGGCACCGGCGCTAACAGCAAGTTTCTCGGCAAGCCGGAGGATGCGGCAACGCACCCTAATCTGGAAATCCACGAAATGCTCATTCGCTTCGGCAATCATGAATCGCCCTGAAAAATCCAAGCCTCACACGCATGCTTCGGGCTTCACGCTGGTCGTTGTGCTGGTGGTGGCCGCCGCATTGCTGATTGCCGCAATCGGCAGTCTCGCAGTCAGCGGCATCGAACGCGGCACATCGCGCGCGTCCGTCGACCACCAACGCGCGGAACTCGCAGCACGCGCAGGTCTTGAAGAGCTGCGCGGCATCTTTGGCAAAGAGGCATGCAACGACGATTTCCTCATCTTGCAATCGAGCCTGATTGATCCGATCACTCCCGATTGCGAACCCGCGCCACACCTTTTTCTCGCACGCGGCAAGGCCACACCGAATGGCTATGATTATCGCTACATCCCGCTCTTCAGCACCAACAGCATGCCGGAAGCAACACCTCTCACCGCGCCTGCGATCGAATCACTCGTTACTGATAACGAAAATCAACGCATCGATTTCACCACCCTTCCCTACCTCGACAAAGCCCGCGTCGCGTGGCTCTACCTGAAGGATGAGAAAAACCGGCCGATCGCACGCTACGCTTACTGGGTCGAGGACCTTCAGGGAAAAATCGACGCGGGCAGCGCCGGTAATGACAATGGCCCCGCGGAATCGCACCAACGCGCCGCATGGCCATTTCCCGCACCCGGCCTCAACCCGCAAGCACTCTCGGATGATCAAGCGCCGCTCAATCAAATCGCGCTCTATGCCATCGACCCAAACACGACCGAAGACGCACAAGGCAACATCGCGAAGTCGATCCTGAAAAACCGCGCGATTCTCATCACGCCCGATTCCTGTCTCGCCGCCACCGATATTCCAACGCCGATCCAACGCGGTGCCGATGGCCATCAACTCGATCCCGCCGCGCGCGCGGCCGAAGAATGCCTTAGCGCGGATCTCCGCTCCTACGAAGAGCAGCCGATCATTCCCTTTGCCGAAGGCATCGATGCAACCGCCGCCGGAACACCAAAAATCAATCTCAACCAACTGCTCGCCAAAGACGCCAACACGGCAACCGATGAAATGGCCGAACACATCAAAAAATCATTGCCCGAATTCGATCAACGCAAAGGCGGATTCCCCGATGACTACCTGCGCACACTCGCTGCCAACGCCATCGACTACGCCGATGCCGACAGCGATCCATCGGTCTCCGCGAGCCGCTATCGCGGACTCGATGCATGCCCGCTCATCAGCGAATTTCTGATGCGCTTCCGCTGGGAAAATGCACTCACAGAAAATGGCCGCAAGTACCTAGTCCTGTCGGTTTCGACCTATGTCGAGCTCTGGAACATGAGCAATCAAGCGGTCAGCGGCAACGCGGAGATTTCTTATGAAACGGCCTACAAATTCCCGCTCGGCGCAAACCCGGAAGTTTCGCTGGCCGATCTGAGCAATGCCACACCCACGCTCGCCGAAAGCGATGGCCGCCGCTGGTTTCCGCCGATCGCCGTCACGCTCAAGCCCAACGAATACCGCGTGATCACCTGCGGAACGATCACCTACAAAATCGACGCCGGCCCGTCCTCGGTTTTCATTCCCAGCCCACTCTTGCTGGAAGGCGAAACCTTCGGCACATCGGGCGCCGGATACCGCTTGAAGTGGAATGGCAAAATCGTCGACCAATCACGCGGCGGACTTCACCGCAACAACTGCAGCCTTCACTTTCCGAAGGACACCGCCACCCAACCACGCCAACGCGTGCGTGCCACCATTCCCTCACATTCGCACACCCGCAGCGGCATCTACTGCAACAACATGGGCGACCCACGCATGGCTTTTTACAATCAAGCCCCGCAAGACGCCAACACCTACCCGGACAACTACAGCCCAAACCGCCGCAATGTCCGTTGGGGCACGGCCTACAACAAGGACAGCGCCGAAAAACCCAAAATGCACGGCCGCGTGATGCCATCAGAGTGGCCCGATGGCGGACACAATTCGAGCTACGACCACAACAGCTTTTACACCACCGACGAACGCATCCATCCGGATGATTCGCGCTTTTTTCCCAATGCCTCATCGGTCCTTCGCAACCCGGAAGCTGCAGAAGCGCCGATGCGAATTTCAAACCTCGGCAGGTTCTACAGCGTCACCGAGCTTGGCCGCATTTACGATCCGCTCATGTGGAAAACCTCAATGCCCGCAGCGGCGAATTTGCCGTGGGGCGATGTGGAAAACACCAGCGAATCAAGTGGCGATTACGGCGGTGGCAACACGCTGCGCATCGGACGTGCCGATCATCCGCGCTTCGCTTCGACACCCGGCATGGATGCCCATCGTCTGCTCGATCTTTTCCACACCGGCATTTCCACTTCCGACAATGCAGCCAAACACGAAGGTGCCACCACACTCGTCGCCGGACATGTGAACCTCAACACCGCCACGCGCGATGTCCTGCGAGCCCTCGCAGTCGGAGCGATGACCATGGACCCCAAGCTTTCGACGCGAACATCGGAATCTCACAGCACACCCAACCTCATGGCACCACCGGTAAGCCCGCTGAAACTGACGCCTCAAGAAATCAACAATCACGCCAACCAAATCGCCGATGCGATCCTACTCGCCAGAAAAAACAAACCTTTCGCATCGCCCTCCGAAATTGCCAACGCGCGCGGCAGTGATGGCAAGCCGGTATTCGGCAACAAAGAGCTCCTGCCAAACGGCAGCAAGATACACCTCAGCGACTCCGCATCGGAGGAATGCTTCGCTCGCATTTACGAATCGACCACCACTCGCTCACGCAACTTCCGCATCTGGGTCGTCGCCCAAGCGATCACCCCGAATAACACCATCACCGACAACCCAGAAGTTCTCGCCGAAGTCCGCCGCAGCTTCACGGTCTTCGCCGACCCCGGCCCTCGCAAGCCCGACGGCTCAATCGACCCGAAAAAATCCAAAGTCAAAATTCTGCATGAAAATGATTTCTAAAATCTTCGCCGCCACACTTTGCATGTTCGCGAGCATGTTTTCCGCCACCGGAAAAGAAGGCTCACCAGAGGTCGGCTTCCTCCGCATCATCAATGCGATCGCCCCGGGAAATGACACGACCCGAGTCCTCATCGATGGCGAGGACCTTTTTGCCAAGGGTTATCAACTCGGCCAGCGCAGCGGCGGCATCGGCCTCGCAGCCGGACCCCACACGGTCACGCTCCAAAAAAATGGCGTGGAAAGCGGCACGACAATGATCGATCTCAAATCGGGCGAAACCCTCAGCCTCATCGGATTTGCAGAAAAAATCCCGGCGACCGATGACGATACTCCACCGCGATGGAAAACCAAAATTTTAAAACTCAAACAAAGTGACCCCGAACGCGGATTCCGCATGACGCTGCTGTCAGTTTGCGATCTCGACGAAGTGAAGGTCGACGCCATCATCCCTGGACAAAAAGACATCACCATCGCACATGTGAAACGGCTCAGCACCGCTGTCATCGACCTCGGCAGCACGCGCAGCGAGGCGATGGTGAATGTTGGCGGCGAAATCATCAGCACCGTTTCCCCCGACGAGCCCGGCAATCATGTGGTCGTGATCTATCAGGATGCCGAGGGCAAGATCCGCGCGCTCACATTCTTTGACCCGCAATTCGTGATCGCGGGCTGAATCGCCACGGCGAAATTTGTTTGGTGTTTCCAACCCTATACATTAGGGGTGGTCGTTATCCGACCCATGAAACACGCACTCAAACTGCTCACCCTTCCGCTCATCGCACTCGCACTTCCTTCGTGCTCGATGAACCCACTCTTCTATGGCTACCGCTCCGCGCCGGGCGTGCCAAAACGCGAAGCACCAAATCCCAACCCGAGCCTCATCGAAACCTCAATGCCCTCCCACAACGCGGTGGTCGACAATTACAGCCGCCGCGGCTTCCGCGTCATCGGCTACGGCGACACGACCGCACGCCACAACATCGACGCCCAAAACGCCCGACTGCTGGCGATTGAAAAAGATGCCGATGTCGCAATCTACTCCAGCGTCTACGGCGGCATTCAAACCGAACGCGTGGCAGTCCCAATCGCCGGACATTATTCCAGCGACTACTCGAGCTATTCCAACAGCAACAACGATTACAGCAGTTCACAAAGCAACTCGCAGTCCACCGTCTACGAATACCAAAACCGCGACTACGAAGTCTGGCATCACAAAACGACCCTGCTGCGCGGCAACTGAAGCGCCGACAATCAACGCGATTTTCACAAAGACGATTCCAACAATCCGCCCTAGCGTGAGAGCGCAAATAACGGTCATTTTTCCATCCGCACGAACATGAACGAATCTCCGCTCAATGCCGGTAATTTGGTCCGCCGCGCAGGACTCATCGCCGGCCCGCTGCTCGCACTTGTTTGTTACTCACTGCTGCCCGATCGCTATGCGGCCGATGGTGGAAACATGATGGAGTTCACCCATCAGGGCCGCGCAACGCTGGCGATGATGCTCTGGATGGCGGCGTGGTGGATGACCGAGGCGGTCGATGTCGAAGTCACCGCGCTGCTGCCGATCGCCTTGTTTCCATTGTTTGGCATCAGCTCGATCGCCGACGCGACAAAGCCCTACGCCTCGGATGTGATCTATCTTTTCATGGGCGGCTTCGTGCTTGGGCTTGCCATCCAACGCTGGGGCCTCGACCGCCGATTGGCATTTTTCACACTGCGCCTCACCGGCGCAAAACCCGCGGCAATGAGCGCGGGGCTAATGGCTGCAGCCGCCTTCCTCAGCATGTGGATCTCCAACACCGCCTGCGCAGCAATCATGGTGCCCATCGCGATCAGCGTCATCAACCTCGTGCTGAGCACACGCCACGGCAGCGGACTCGGCGAAAACGGCGACATGACGGCGTTCAACCAGACCGAGCGAAATTACGCCACCGGTCTGCTTCTCGGCATCGCCTACGCCACGTCGATCGGCGGCATCGCCACCCTCATCGGCTCGGCACCCAATGGCATCGCCGCGCGCTTCATCGAACAAACCTACCAGCATGAAGTCACCTTCGTGAAATGGCTGATGATTGGACTGCCCTTCACGATCGTCTTTTTGCCAATCGCATGGTGGCTCATCACTCGCGTGATCTTTCCCGCGCCACTCGAAGAAATCCCCGGCGGACGCAAGATGCTCGCGGGGGAATACCATAAACTCGGACCGCTCTCACGCGGCGAAATGGTGACCCTCTCGGTCTTTGTCTGCACCGCCATGCTGTGGATCTTTGGCGGCCTGCTGCGCGAAATTTCTTTCGCTGGAATGCACCCGCTCAAAGGCCTCACCGACAGCGGCGTGGCCGTGCTCGCAGCGGTCGCGCTTTTCATGCTGCCCGCAGACCGCAATGGCAACCGAGCGATGGACTGGCAAACCGCCGCCAATTTGCCATGGGGCGTGCTGATTCTCTTTGGCGGCGGACTCAGCCTCGCCTCCGCCGTCGAGGCCAATGGCGTTTCAGAATTTATCGGCCATTCGACACGCGGGCTCGGACTACTGCCACCATTACTCATGCTCGCTGCAGTGGTGACACTCACGGTCTTTCTCTCGGAGTTCACCTCCAACACCGCGCAAGTCGCAACCATGACTCCCGTCCTCGCCGCCATGGCACCCGCCCTCGGCATGAATCCGCAAGTGCTCGTGGTCGTCTGCGCGCTCAGCGCCAGCAGCGCCTACATGATGCCCGTCGGCACTCCACCCAACGCCATCGTCTTCAGCACCGGCCTCATCCGCATGCCACAAATGATCCGCGCCGGCATCATGCTCAACCTCGCCGGCATCGCACTCATCACGATCCTTGGTTGGTTCTATATCCCGAAGTTGTTTTGAAAGTGAAACAAGGAATGCGAACCACTGATTTCGCTGATTTACTGAATGACAGGAAGCGCAGCGGAGTTTTCGATTTCTCTCCACATCTGTGAAATCAGCGAAATCAGTGGTAAAAATCTTCCATCCAATTTCCCGGACAAAATTTTTCTGATGTGACGCTGCGGAGTCGGCCCAAGAAGTAAATGAAGCTCACCCTGAAAAATTTCGCTTTGACATTCATCCGTCATTGACGGATATTTCTGCGTGCGAGTCACTTTCAAGGAAACTTCGTTCTTCACACGGCAGACGGCCGACTTCCTGTCCGACGAAGAACTGACCGCCTTGCAGTGGGCGCTAATCGCTAATCCCGAAAGCGGCGACCTGATTCGGGGCTCCGGCGGCCTTCGCAAGCTCCGCTGGGCCGGATCGGGCCGCGGCAAGCGCGGGGGCTTGCGGGTAATCTACTACTGGCACGTTTCAGGGAGCGTCATCCTTCTGCTTTTAGCCTATCCGAAAAACGAACAGGAAAATCTCTCACCCGACCAACTCAAGATTCTCAAATCCATCATCGAAAACGAATTCCCATGAAAGACGCACTATTCCAAGAACTTGCCGCCAGCCTCCAGGAGGGCGGAGCCATTCTTCGCGGCAAGAAAAAAGCCACCCGAAGCACCACCCTCCAATGGCCCGATGCAAAGGCGGTGCGCAACAAGCTCGGCCTTAGCCAAACCCGGTTTGCGGCTCTCATCGGCATCAGCCCACGCACTCTTCAGAACTGGGAACAAGGCCACCGCCGCCCCGAAGGAACCGCCCGCGCCCTCTTGCGCGTCGCAGAGTCCCATCCTGAAGCCGTGCTGGAAGCACTGCATCGGTGAAGGAGAATGCCCTCCGCGCGATGTGGACAGTCATGAAGAGACCTTGTAGCTCCATATCACGAGCGAACTAACAGATGGTGCGATAGTTATAAAAATGATTCCTAAGAACTATGAATTTGCACATCAGTAAATCAGCGCAATCAGTGGCGAAAATCTTCAACAGATACACTCACCTGCGAATCACGGATTTACCTCACCCCTCGCCCGGTGGCGTGATCACTGCCACGCGGTCGACGCCGTGTTTCGAAAATTCTTCCCAGTAGCGTTTCTCCCAGGCGTTGGTGCGGGCGCGGCGTTCTTCTTCGCTGAGTTTTTCCCATGCCTTGAGTCCGATCGCGCGGATCAAATCTCGGTCAGCTAAGCGCACGGCCATTTCGTCCCAAAAACTTTCGTTGCGAAATTCGTCGTAGCACTCGTGGTAAAACAGGCGCTCCTCGACCTCCTGCTTCACGCGGAAGCGTTGGCGTTCTTCATCGAACTCGATCCAGTCACCCAGCCCCGAGTGCCCGGCCTTTTCGAGAATCTTGCTCTCGAGATCCTCGAAGGCCGCCACTTGCTCGCTAGCGGATTCCTTTTGGTTCCACGACGCGACATTGGCCGCGAGGCTCACCATTTCCACCAAGGTGGCCAGTTCCTGATCAGAGAAGCGCAGATGCATTCGTTGCCGCAACAAACCACCTCGCCGCCGCTTCCGCAAGCCCGCAACCACCCGCTGACCGACGCGAACGCGCAAATCCCCCGCTCGCGCCCCCTTCCCGCTTGCCTCACCACGCCAATGCGCCGACTCTTCCCCCGTGCCAGACGCCACTTATGTACGCGATGCCTTCGCGCGAATTGCCGATCGCTATGTGCTCACCAACCATGTCCTGAGCCTCGGCGCCGACATCTGGTGGCGCAAGGTCGTGGCCGCTCGCGTGAAATCATGGCGTGCAAAAAATTTGCTCGATGTCGCATCGGGCACCGGTGATCTGGCTTTGGAAATCCAAGACCACTGCCCGGACTGCGAGGTCATGGCCACCGACTTCTGCGCCGAAATGCTCGTGCACGCCTCAAGCCGTGGGGTTGGCCACACGATGGTAGCCGATGCCTTGAGCCTGCCCTTCGATGATGCGAGCTTCGATGGCGTCACTGTCGCCTTCGGACTTCGCAACATGGCCGACTACCCGGCAGCGCTGCGCGAAATGCGTCGCGTGATCAAGCCTGGCGGGCACCTGCTCATTCTCGATTTCTCGATCCCCGACAATCTCCTGCGCATCCCCTACCGCTGGTACCTCCATCACATCCTGCCCAAACTCGCCGGACTGCTCACCGGCCAACGCGATGCTTACGAATACCTCGGCGGATCAATCGAAACTTTCCCCTCGGGCAAAGCGATGGAAAGTTTGCTACACGATTGCGGGCTCACACAAACAAGCAGCACACCGCTCACCTTCGGCGTGGTCGCGATCTACGAGGCATCCAAACCAAATGCATGAATCGCAAAGGGAAACTGAAACCATCCGATGCCATCAAGCCCATCCATCACCGCGCACGATGCAGCACAAGAACTTGCCCGCCGGCTGAAGTCATCCGGCCATGAGGCCTTGTTCGCCGGTGGCTGCGTGCGCGACCGCTTGCTTGGCCACGAACCGAAGGATTTCGACATCGCCACCTCCGCCGTGCCATCGGAAGTGCTCGATCTTTTTCCCGGATCAAACGAAGTCGGCGCGCACTTCGGCGTCGTGATCGCCAAACACGGCGGCCATCATGCCGAGATCGCCACCTTCCGCACCGATGGATCCTACCGCGATGGACGCCGCCCGGAATCGGTGGAGTTTTCCAACCCGAAGGAAGACGCCCAACGCCGCGACTTCACAATCAACGGGCTTTTCGAAAATCCCGAAACCGGCGAAGTGATCGACTTCGTCGGCGGGCTCGCCGACCTCAAGGCTGGCATCCTCCGCGCGATCGGCGATCCGGTCAAACGCTTCACCGAAGACGGCCTGCGACTGCTGCGCGCCGCACGCTTTGCCAATTCACTCGGCTTCACGATCGAGCGAAACACCGATGCCGCGATTCGCCAATGCGCGCCGCTGCTCGACCGCATTTCACCCGAGCGCATCCGCGACGAATTTTCTAAAATCATCGCCGCGCCACGCCGGAGAAAAGGCATCGAATACCTCGTCGAAACGGATCTGATCCGCCACTTCATGCCGGAAGTAATCGCTTTGATCGGCTGCGATCAACCACCGGAATGGCACCCGGAAGGCGATGTCTTCATCCACACAATGATCATGCTCGAAATGCTCGCACCCGATGCGCCACTCGAGCTGTGCCTCGCCGTGCTGCTGCACGACATCGCCAAGCCCCCCTGCCGCAGCGTCGATGCAGATAGCGGCCGCATCCGCTTCAACGGCCACGACGCACTCGGTGCCCACATGGCCGAAAACATCCTACGCCGCCTGCGCTACCCGAACGACACCATCGCCGCTGTCGTGCCGATGGTCGCACGCCACATGCAATTCATGAATGTGCAGAAAATGCGCGTGGCAAAACTCAAACGCTTCATGGCCGAAGCCACCTTCGACATGGAAATGGAACTCCATCGCGTCGATTGCGGGTCCTCCAACGGCTTCACCGACAACTACGAATTCCTCAACGCCAAGGCCGCCGAGTTTGCCAGCGAACCGCTCATCCCAGCCCCACTCGTCAGCGGCCGTGATCTGATCTCCCTCGGCCTCAGCCCCGGCCCACGCTTCAAACAAATCCTCGAAGCAATCGAAACAGAACAGCTCGAAGGAAAAATCAGCGATCGCTCCCATGCGCTCGAATTTCTGCGAAAAATCGCTGCAGAATAGCGGGGGCGGCGACCTCATACAAAGTCCATCCACGGTAGGGCGATGCGGTTCGTGGCGCCGACTCCGCGTTTGGTGACAGAATTTTCTTGCATTTGTATAGCCCTAGGATATACTTATCATAAATGAAAACTACATTGCAGCGTTGGGGCAACAGCCAAGCGGTACGCCTGCCAAAAACGATTGTTGAAACCATCGGAATAGGCATCGGTTCCTCAGTTTTGGTAGAGGTCTCAAAGGATAAGTCACGGATCACGATTACGCCGACCACAGAATCGCGCCCTATCCGAGGCCGACATCGGATTGAAGACCTGATTGCAAAGAGTGCCCCAAACGCATTTGAAGAGAAGACAAACTGGGGCAAGGCACAGGGCAAGGAGGCTTGGTAATGCGCGGCTATGTTCCATCACAAGGCGATCTGGTAACGCTCACATTCGACCCTCAGGCCGGCCACGAGCAAAGCGGTCGACACCCGGCATTGGTGGTTAGCGTAACCGCATTCAATCGAACTACTGGGCTCGCAATCTGCTGCCCTATCACGAACACGAAACGAAAAACCCCCTTTCATATCCCCGTCCCATCCGAATCCGGACTCACAGGTTTCGTCATGTGCGAACAGATGAAGTCGATCGATTTTAAAGCAAGATCAATCAAGCGAATCGGTCCCGCTCCCAAAGATTTTTTTGAAGAAGTTCTCTCTGTAATCGACGCATGCATCTATCCAAGGCTCAAATAAGCCGAATATGGACAACCTGATTCAACGATCCACGCCTAAATTTCTGCGTTGAAGAGTTCACCACTAATTTACTGATTTACTGATTGCGTTGAAAGAATCCCCCTTCGCCCTCACCTCTTCAAAATCAGTTCAATCAGCCATCAGTGGTCCCCACCAAAAATTTCCCATTCACCTCGGACTCGCGCTCCCTCAAGTCCATCGCCCAGCGGCAAGGCGGGGCTAGGATTCCCTTGTGAGCGGATCCGCCTTCGACATGAAGTTGATACACATGCCAGTGGAAGTCGTAGGCATGACTCCAGTCGGAATCAAACACTCCGACATTGACGAAATAGGCGCCGGGCGCGAGGTCGAGGCGGTCGATGTTTAATCGGATGCACCCAGTACCATCGAGCTGCGTGATGGGAACGCGTGCGGATTGGGTGTTGGTGTCGAAACAGACCGTTCCATCGGGCTGGGTGATTGATACGGAAAAGATCGGGGATTTGAGCGCCGATTTGCATTCGTAACAAATTTCAATCCCAAGTGGCTCACCGCAGCCGATCTTTGCACCCGGGTGCAGGATGACATCGGCGATCTCCATTTCCATCGAACCAAAACGGTTTTCTTTCGGAAGGAGTTCAGCACCGGCGTTGGTGCTGCGTGATGAAATTTTCGGCGTGCGTCTCAAGGACCCTTCGCGCATTTCCTGCTCATAAAAAGTCGCCACGGCCTTGGCTGAATCACAAGCGACCACCATCCCCTGTCTCAGCCACAGCGCACGATCGCATTGTTCGCGAATCTGATCCATGCTGTGCGAAACCAACACGATGGCACAACCCGCCTCACGGAGTTTCGCGATGCGCGTGTTGCACTTGGCCTGAAACGCAAGATCGCCGACCGCGAGGTATTCATCAACCAACATGATCTCGGGTTTCGTATGAACCGCGACTGAAAAGGCCAAACGCATCGTCATCCCGGCGCTGTAGGTGCGCACCGGCGCATCGATGAAGTCCTCCATCTCTGCAAAGCGAACAATTTCCGGCAAGCGCTCCACCGCCTCATCCTTGAGCAAGCCCGCCACCACGCTAGCAAGAATGCTGTTTTCCCTACCGGTCAGATCACCCTGGAATCCGCCACCGAGATCGAGCAAAGCACCGATGCGGCCATGCATTTGCAGGCTGCCCACGGTCGGCTTGCCAATGCCGCCCAACAACCGAAGCAAGGTCGACTTCCCCGCGCCATTGGCACCGACGATTCCCATCATCTCGCCAGCCGCAACTTCAAAGGACACATTGCGCAGAGCCCACAAGGGTTCGCATCGATGCGTCCTCCACGCGAAGTCTGCAAGATGCAAACGCCTCGAGGTGACAGGTTGCGAAGTGAAGGTTTTTCCCAAACCTTCCGCTTTGACCAATGCTTTCATCACAATTCCTCAGCAAAGCTGTCGCTTTGATTCACGAAGGTTCGGCGACCAACAAACAACAACATCGAACCCACTGCGAGCAGCTTGCCCATCACGAGCGCGTCCGGCCAATTCCCATGCAACAAGACATCACGCCATGATTGGATCAGGCCCACCATTGGGTTGAGGTGAAACCAAGCATGCAGCGATGGCGGCACCTGATCGAGGCTGTAAAAAACTGGCGTCACAAACATGATCAACTGCAATAGCACCGCGACGATGTGCTGGGTGTCGCGAAAAATGACATTGAGCGCCGCCAGCGGATACGCGAGCCCGACAATGAGCAGGTACTGGACCGCCATCAGCCCCGGCAGTGAAATCCACGACCACGCCGGGCGAATGCCCTGCCACCACAGCAGACCAAACAAAATAGGCAGCGCGATCAACAAGTGAAACATCCGCACGCTGACCATCACATGCGGCAATAGCGTGAGCGGAAAACCCGGCTGATTGACCAGTGATTTGCTGCCGGTGATCAATCCTCCGCACAGGCTCAAAGCCCCCTGAAACCAACCGAACACCAAGACGCCGATGAAGACAAAGGAGGCGTAGTTTTCGACATGCATTTGCAGGGCGTGACGAAAGACAAATGAAAAGATGAAGAGTTGCAGCAAGGGCGTCACTAAGGCCCAGCCAAAGCCTAATGAGGAGCGCTTGTAGAGAATCTTGAGATCACGCGAGAAGAGGACGGAAAAAAGATCCGCCAAATGCCGCCATGCGTGCTCATGGCTCGATCGATTGATGACACTTGCGCTCATGGGCAAATTTCCAATTCGGGATTGGCGGCGACCGCCGAAGTTTTTTTCCCATCGTCGTAGGCCTTCGATGCTTTACCGCGCAATCGCCTCACGCGACGCCGCGATTTCCAGAGCGCGATTGGCCCCAAAACATGACCTTGGATTTCGAGCATGATGGTGCGGATCGAGGTTTGGTTGCGACCACAAAGGCAGCGCCAAAGTTGACGCGCTTGATGCATCGGAATTTCGGAGAGGATCCTCACCAATCCGCGGCCATCGCGATCACGAAGGAAGGTGGTGAGGTGGTAAGCGGCATGGCCTTTGCTGTAATTCAGAACTTGCCTGTTTAATGCATCTGCATCCACCCGGTGCCGGTGCCAGACAAATGCCTTCGGTTGATAAGTGATCGTGTGTCCGGCCTTGAGGGTCTTATAAAAGAGATAGGTGTCTTCGCTGCAGCCGGTTGGCGTACCCGCGCCCAACGCTTCATCCAACATACCGACATCCGGATCACGCAAAAGCGAGGATCTCAACGCCGCATTCGCCGTTGCCCCAATCGTCCATGTCGGCACTGCTTTGCGGCGAAATGAATCGAACCATTTACGATCATAATCAAATCGATCATAACCGCGGCCAAGCCCGCCGTAATTTTCAAATTCGATCTGCGAGCGAGTTTCAAGTTCCAGCGGCAACACATGACCGGTCACCAGCATCACATCGCTTCGATCAAACGGCTCGAGCAAGTTTTCCAACCAATCAGTCGGAAATGTCACATCATCATCGGTGCAGACGAGAATTTCTCCCTTGCTTGCGGCAAATCCCGCATTTCTCGCAAATGAAAGACCCGCGCGTACTTCGTCGATCTTCCTGACCATCGGAAATTCGGCAACGACCGGAGCCGTGAGGCCTGATGCGGGATGATTATCGACCACGATGATCTCGATCGTATGGGTCGTCTGTTGTTCGCTCAACGAACGCAAACATTCACGCAAGGCGTCCGGCCGATCATGCGTAGCGATGACGACTGAAGCAAAGATTCTTGCCGATCGCCGATCGCTGGCATTTTCATCGGCAACGATGGCAAATTTTTTGAGGTCGGCCATCGCTTGAGACCAAATCAAGGCACCACTCTGGGATGAGGCCGGATCCAACAATTTCATGCCGAGGGCCTGCACCGCCTCATCCGCAATTCGATCGGCAGAAATCGCGCAGCGCAGGTTTCTGATAGCGACTTCCGCGATGGCATTTCCAGCGAAGGTGATGATCACGCGCGTGAGATCGTAATCCTTCACATCGTCGATCGCGTCGGGCTCACCAGTCATCTCCCATGTGCGGACCGCAATGCCATCTTGCGGAATGATTTGCCGCTGTGTGCTTGCGGGACTGATAGAATCATCGAGCACGAGCTCCCCGCATTCCTTGGATAGCTCTTGTGCGCGTTTTTTTGCCTTTGGATAGCGGAAAAGGCCGGCGAATGAGCCCTTCAATTCGGCGCTGATCAATTCGTGAGGGATCTCGACGGGTCTGAACTTCGATTGCAGCCAACGCCGCAAGTTCCACTCGCGCAGCCACCAGCATGCGAGCTTCGCAAGCCCGCGCCTTTCCTCCGGAAACTCGATGGCATTTCGAACCAGATGCGAATAGAACCCGATGCCATTGTTCGCAATCTGCGTGTAAAGATGCTCGAAATCACGGCGGTGCCGGTGTCGCACCATCGCCGCCGGCTCGTACACCAGCGTATGGCCGAATTTCAGCACTCGGAAAAACATGTCAAGATCACCACCGCCATTCGTGACGGTGCCTACATCCAGCGCCGGATCAAACATGCCGATCTCGCTAAAAACCGAGCGCCGATAAGCCATGTTTGCTCCCGTGCCGAACTTTCCGGCCCCCGCATGCAGCATCGCCAATTTCACCCGCTCGGCATCACTTGGCCGATACCACTTCCTCACAAAACCCCTGCTAAAACCGCCGTATTTCTCAAAAAGCACCTGCGCCTCCGTCTCGAGTTCGTATGGCACCACCAGTCCGGTCACCGCCATGACATCTTCATTCCGCGCAAACATCCGCACGATGGCATCGGACCAACCATCATCCACCACGACATCATCGTCAGTGTAAGCGACGATGTCTCCCTTGGCCGAAGCAATCGCACGGTTGCGCGCCCAATCAAGCCCCGGCGTCGACTCAAGGATGTGAGTGACCTCAGGAAACGAAGTTTCAATCAGCTCGCGCGTCGAGTTGGTTTTCGGCGCGTTGTCGATGACCAGGATCTCCAAGGGCGCGCGCGAAAGTTTTCGAAGTGCATTGAGACAAATCGCGAGATGCTCCGGCCGATCGCGCGTGCAAACGGCAACCGAGAGACTCGGCAACGAAGACAATGGCGGCTGTTGAAGCTTCAACATGTCCTCGATATTCCATGCAGTTTTCGAAACCGGATTCTCCAAGGCCAAATGAATCAGATGGTGGATCAGTTTCGTGGCGCATTGATCCATGAGCGCCGCGACCATTTCAGATGCCGGACAACGATCTCCTCTTGCGGGAATGGCAATGGTGTCGATCGGCTGCCCTCGCCAACGCACAATGAGTTGGAGAAACGTATAACCAGACAATCCGTCGATTTCAGAAATCGGCTCGGATATCTCAAGGTCGGCAACTTTGATGGGTCGATGCATGATGTTGAAAATTTCGATAGGCTTGAATGAGTGGCTTCAGGAACCAACGACCGCGGCCCACCTGCGCTGCTGAATTTTTTCGAGCAGTGAAATGCCAGCCGCAGGAGCTCGGTTGTCGGTATCTGTCGTCGAGGCGGCCAAAATGCGATGGGGCAGCGTTCGTCGTTTGCCCGTGGCCAGCCAGATGAGGCTCTTTAGGGTCAATTCGTGAAGACGTTGGTTCAGGATCAGCAAAGGGTCCGACAAGATCGCGCGGATGGCGGCATTGAGGCACGAACGGTAGTCGCAGCCGTCGTAACTTTTGGAAACAAGGTAACTTTGAAAATGCCCCTCCGCCCAGCGAAACAGCGTAATCGGCAGATCAAGGTTGCGAGAGCGGGCCTGATCCATGACCACTTGATACGATCTGGCCATCGACGGCACTTGCGAACTCATGCACGCGTTGCTTTGGCGATAGCCCACGAGCACTTCGTCCACGAGTCCCACTTCCCAGCGTTCCGCAATTCGGATCGACAAATCCCAATCCTCACACCCTTGGCCGCCACCCTGCTCATCGCGGGTGAGGTAGGCTCCATCCCGATCAATCGCATTCACGCGAAACAGCGGCACGCTCGCATTGCCGATGAAATTTCTTAGGATGATCGCTGACCTCGCATCACCTTCAATGATCGAGTTTGATTTGTACCCAAGCTGAGCGCCCTCTTCGTCGATCCATTGATGCCAACAATAAACCAGCGCCGTCCGCTCGCCGCGCTCCTCCATGCGTTGCACTTGCC
This sequence comes from Akkermansiaceae bacterium, assembly GCA_947462835.1. Taxonomy (GTDB): domain Bacteria; phylum Verrucomicrobiota; class Verrucomicrobiia; order Verrucomicrobiales; family Akkermansiaceae; genus Luteolibacter. The sequence continues at coordinate 57,622 of CANHQM010000012.1, read as the reverse complement.
TTTCAAGTTTTCGCGCGCCCCAAACATCGTCCGCATCCAGAGGCGCGATGTATGTCCCGCGCGCGAAACGGATTCCCGTGTTGCGAGCCGCGCCGACACCAGCATTGGCTTGCCGGATCAGGCGAATTCGCGAATCACTTTGGGCCATGCCCGCCACCACCTCCGAGGTGTCATCGGTGGAACCGTCATCCACTACGATGATCTCAATCTCACGCAAGGTTTGGCTTTGCGCCGAAGCAACCGAAAGACCGATCCATCGTCGCGCGTTAAACGCCGCGATGATCACAGAGACAATGGGGGGGGCGGACATGAACCTAGCAAAAAACGATTCACTGGTTCACTTGAACCGCGTCGAAATGGCCAATCGTAAGGATTCGCCATAAAGAAAAACGGGAGCACACACGCCACAGAAAAAAGGCCACCGACACGGATAGCCCACTACACGATCACGGGGGGAGATCATGGTAACAGGGTTACCATGCAATCACTCCCCAGCAACCGGTTTTGGGATAATTATCTCGTGGGTGGCGCGCAGGCGGATGTCCTTATTTCACCTTCTCGATGTCGCCAGGCTTCCATGTGCGACCAAGTGCCGCTTCGCCCGGTCCGTAAAGCCGGAGGATGGCAAAGTAGCCCTTGCCCGGCACGGTTGCCAGCCAGTTGCCCTCTTTGCCTGCAGGTGCTTGCGGCCCGAGAAAAAGATGCGTGCTGCCATCGGAATTGGGAACCGGCTTGTCGCGCGAACCCAGCGACGGAAATGCTTGGCCATTGGCGAGACCCGAGCCGTTTTCCGCCTCGTAAAGCGTGACCGACCAAAAGTTGCCTGCCGGAATATCACGCGGCAATTCAAGGCGATAGTTGCTGCCGCCCGAGAGCGCCTGACCCTCGCTGTCGCTGAAAGCGATCATGTACATCGCTCCCTTGCCCGGCACCTGTGAGACCATGCCGGGACTCACCGAATAATAATTGCTGAAAAACCAAATGCGCGCATCCAGATCAAGGTAGCCACCTGCGAGATTTCTCCATGCCAGATCCATCGATGGCTTGGGATTGGCCGGCGTGATGTCGGGCAAAGGGTGGATCCAACGGCGGTCGGGATAAATGCGCAGTGAGCGGTCGCCCAATTTTTCTTCGAAGGCAACCACGCGGCTCATCTTGTACGCCGTCTTCGCCGCACGATCGAGTATCGCGCGCGTCTTGTCATCCGGGCTGAACGGCTGCCCCTTGACGATGCCAATCGATGCCAAATGCCCGAGTCCATCCGCATCGGCTAGACTCGCATCTTCGCTGTCGACCAAACGCTTGAGCTGATCAAACACGCTCCCGTTGCTCACCGGAAGCATGTCGACATCAACGCCGGAGGCATTGGGAAACACCATCGCTTTGGCGCCTTCTTTGTGCTGCAGCGGATAAATCTTCGATTGCTCGATCAAGGCCACCGCCGGGTCGAGATTTTTTGGATCCTGATAGAATGCTCGCAGGAAAACGAACACATTGTGGGTCCCCGAGCGATAGACGAAATACCCTTCCGGCACATCGCCTTCATAACCTGGCGGCAGCAGGAGAAACTTTCCGCCCTTGCCACCATCGGGGCCCGGCAGACCCACATCACCGGCAAACTTGCCGCCATCGACGGGAATCGGCCGCTGCCAGAAATCCAGCAGAATGCCCTGCAGGTTGGGCGGCGCCTCAAACACGACCGGGCCCTCCTTGCCCAGGTCCACATAGCCCATCGCATAAATGACATCGGAGTTCGGCGTCGTCACCAGCGTCTTGGCATCGAGACGCTTCTTCCAAATCGGCAACACATTGTATCCGGCACCAAAGGTTTTTTCCGAGCCATCCTTCATGCCCAGCGTATTGATCAAGGGCAAGGCCCAGAGATAGGCCTGCGTCGCACGCTGAAAGAGCAACTCATCGCGCAAGATTTGTGCGGACTCTTGGGTCGGCCGGTTTTCCTCAAACTTCGCTCCCGCCAACTCATCGAAGCGGGTCGTCTGCGCATGCAGTGATGTGGTGCCAAGGCCGGCAACCACCGCAAGGGCGGAAGCGAGCATGTTTTGTGCAATCGGGGTTCTCATGGATTTGGAATTCGGGGTTGATGCAAGGAGCCTCGGTAAAAGCAACGCGCCGACCGAAGGCGGGGCTCAGGTAAGGTAATTTCGTTAGAAATGACCTATGGTTAAATCGTATTACTGAGAGGCACTTTGCCAAGATATGATTGGCGGTTTTTGATATGCAAAAAACGCAAGACGCGAAAGGCTCACATCCCCCCACCTGCTCCCGCAATGGCGCAATCTCAGACAAATGATTTCCATTCGGCCAAATGCCGCGCACAATAGCCCCGGCAAACGCATTCATTTTCAACGATCAAGATTCACCCATGAGCTCCACCATTCCCGTCGAACACAACGATCCGGTCAACGCCGCCATTCTCGCGATTTCTGAAGATCTCGTCGCCGGATTTCAGCGTCAGCCATTTCACGTGATCGCCGAAAAATCCGGTGTGCCGCTCGACACCGTGCTGGAGCGCATCGGCGCGATGCTCAAGGCCGGCGTGATCCGCCGCGTGCGCCAGACCCTGCTCTCGACCAAGCTCGCGCACGGCGCGCTCGTCGCATGGAAGGTGCCGGAGGAAAAACTCAACGACGCCTTCGACTTCATGGCCAAAGAGGATCCGTTTTCGGGTCATGTCGTGATCCGCTCGACCGACACCGAAGTCTCCGGTTCCGGCTATCGGCTCTGGACAACCCTCAAGGTTCCCGTCGGACAATCACTCGATCATCATGCGACCACTTTGTTGCGACTCACCGGTGCGACTGAATATTTGCTCATGCCCGCCAACGGCGTCTTCGCCCTCGGCGTCGGCCACACGCGCCGCAAGACTCTCGAGCCTGGCGACAAGTCCGACGAACCTGCAAAAATGATGACCACCGCCACGGTCGATCTCACGCCCGAGGAATGGGCCGTGCTGCTCGCCTTGAAGGAAGAACTCGCAGCAGACGAGATCACCGCCAACCCATGGGACAAGCGCGCGCAAATCGCCGGCGTTTCACTCGAGCGTTTCTGCGAAGTTGCCGAAACACTGAACTCGAAAAAAGTCATCGGCCGTTTCTCGACCTTTCTGGAACATGTCAAACCCTCCGCCACCGGCCAGCGCGTCACCCGCTTCAACGGCCTCTTTCATTGGGCCGTGCCGAAAGGCCGCGAAGTCGAAGGCGGCGCGGAAGTCGGTCGCCATTTTTGCATGACCCATTGCTACTGGCGCGAAGGCGGACCCCAATTCGGCAATGTCAACATCATGGGCGTCGTGCACGGCACCGAAAAAGACCGCGTCCTCGAACACAAGGCCGCGATCGATCGCCACCTCGCCGCCATCGGCATCCCGGTTTCCTACACGAATGTGTTCTGGGGTGGACGATCGGAAATCAAACCCTCGGAAATTTCGCCGAAGGTCTATGCCGAGTGGCATGCGAAACATGCGGAGGCTTGAGGGACGATCTAGCCTGCGGCCTAACCTCACCGGCCTCACGCAAACTTGGCACTTGGAAAGCAAGGGCATCGGCTCCATTCTGGCGGAATGAAAACAAAAGCGGTTTCATTGCTGCGCGAGCTCACCGAGGCTCATTCAGTGCCGGGTCACGAAGACGAAGTGCGCGCGATCTTCGTCGATGAACTTAGCGACAGCGGCGATCTCTTCACCGATCGCATGGGCTCGGTGTTCTGTGATCTCGCTGGCGAAGGTCCGCGCGTGCTGATCGCTGGTCACATGGATGAAATCGGCTTTCTGGTGCAGAACATCACGCACGAGGGCTTTATCCAATTCGTCGCGCTTGGCGGATGGTGGGAACACAACCTACTCGGCCAACGCGTCGAAATCCTCACCCGCGCGGGAGAAAAAATCCTCGGTGTCGTCGCCTCACGACCACCGCATTTCCTGCCCGAAGCACAACGCCGCCAAGTCCAGACGATCGAGCAATTGTTCATCGATGTCGGCGCCGAATCCCGCTTGCAGGCGATCGACGAATTCGGAATTTCGCTCGGCGACCCGATCGCTCCCTGCTCGGCATTCACCGCGCTTTCACGCGAGGATCATTTCATGGCCAAGGCCTTCGACAACCGCGTTGGCATGGCGGCTGTGATCCAAGCCGGCCAAATTCTCGCCGCAACGGATCACCCCAACAACCTCGTGCTCTGCGGCACCGTGCAAGAAGAGGTCGGCCTGCGCGGAGCAAAAGCCGCAGCGGTTTTTTCCAAGCCCGATGTGGCCATCATCCTCGAAGGCCCACCCGCCGATGACGGGCCCGGCTTCCCTCGCGCCGATTGCCAAGGGCGGCTCGGCGGCGGCGTGCAGATCCGCCTCTACGACCCGACCGCCATCACCAACCCGCGCCTCGCCCGCCTTGCCATCGACACCGCGCGCGCCGAAGGCATCCCCCACCAAGTCACCGTCCGCCGCAGCGGCGGCACCGATGCCGGATCCTTCCACCAAGCCAATAGCGGCATTCCCAGCATCGTGCTCGGAGTCCCCGCCCGCTACATCCACTCACACAACGCGATCATCGACATCAACGACCACCTGCACTTGATCGCACTCGTCACCGCGCTGGCAGGCAGGCTCGACACGCACACCGTCGACGGCCTCACGGCTTATCTTTGACCCGACCACCCGCATCCGCGCGCGGCTTTTTCGCTCGCCTCCACGGCCAAGCTGTGCTTGTTTGGGACCCATGTTCAAGCATCGTTTCCTCACCGTCGCCGCTTCCATCCTCTGCGCTTGTGCCGGCACCCAATCGGCCATGGCCGAGCTGCCCTCACTCACCGTCAAGGAATGGCTCGGCCGCTTCGCTGTTTCAGCCAACAGCAAATACGAATTTACCGTCGAATCCACAGGCGCCATCAAGCTTATTCCCGTAGGCTCGCGAAAACAAAAGGCTCCCCTTTCTTTATATATAATCACCTCCCCTAACGTCGTGGAGATGATGCCCGATGGCACTCAGGTCACCCGCCAAATAACCTCTCTCGAATCAAGCGACCCCGCCACCGAGGAACTCAAAAAAACCACCATTCGCGGAAAAGTCACCGGCGATACCAACTTCGAAGTTAACATCGAAGACCGACAAGGCACCATCTACATGGGCGGTAAAATCACCCAACCCGGCCCGGCCGTCAAAAATCCACAGCGCTTCACCATCACGACCAATTTCCCGAATCTCTATAAATCTCAATCGGATCATCTCGATACGGACCAACAACGCGAGGCTTTCCAAAAAATTCTCGAAAAAGACAAAATTAATCTCAAACGCATCGATGGCAAAAAAGTGAAACAAACCTTTGAGTCGAATGTCGATGGCTCCTCGGATGATATCACCGGCCCCGGCATCACCAGCGCGGAGGTCGATTGCGAAGGATTTCTCGGCAGGAAAATCACCCTCACCGCCGCCCCAAATTCATCGCTGAAGTTGGCCAATCCCAACAATGAGCCGCTCTGGAACGGATATACCCTCACGTGGAGCGCCGATCCTGAGAAAGACAAAGGCAACAAAGCCCAATTCGCCATCGAGGTCCGCTAGGGCATTTTGCTCAAATCTGTAGCCGGTGGTTGAGGTTCGGTGTGGAAAATTTGCGGCTTCGCCGGACCTCTAGAAAAGGACTCCTTGTCCATCGCAGTGTTCTTGCTCCGCCGGTGCAGCCCTTGCGGGCAATCCTTCGTGTCGGCTATGTCGCTCCGCTCCATTATCGCAACACCTTGCCCTAACCCAAATCTCCTCGCTCCACTGGCTACACCTTTTCGCAAACTGCTCTAGAATTTAAGATTTTGAATTTGCTTGTGGCGCATGGCGCTTGGAAAGCGCCGCCACTATTGAAGAGGTGTCCCGCAGGATGCGTGACACGGCCAGCGAGACGCTGGCGCTCCCCTTTTGAAGAAGCGGCAGCTCATTCGCGCGGACCTTTGGGGACAAAGGTCCCTGCCTTTTTGCGATCCACGATCTTTCTTATTCGAGTTCATGCCCGTTCATTCGCGGTTAAACCGATCTTTCTGAAATAGTCGGCGCTGCGAGGCCGCATCGCCCTACCGGTCAAAAAATCAAGACGCAAGAGAAGATGCTCCAATTCTTTCTCTGCGAAGTTCTTCGCGCGCTCTGCGCCTCGGCGTTTCGATTTGGCAAAACGAAAAGACAGAAGACTGCGAGACAGCAGACAGAAGAAAAGAAGCGGCGCTTGCATTGGCTTTTTCAGAACTTGGAGCGGGACGCTCCAAGGACAGACTAGGACTTCAAGTCCCAGCCACATGAAGAAGCCGCATCCTCATCTTCTGTCTCGCAGTCTTCTGCCCCCCCGTGAGGAAGGAGCGAGCCTCGAACATTTCGTCGAGGCTCGCCGATTGCGAACCAACGGATTTTTTATGATCTCACGGCTCACCAGCCGATGAGTCTTGAGACGGCGGTGCGAAGGGTGGCTTCGAGGACGGCCGCTTCGCCGTGCGTGAGAGGGATGGCGACTTTGCGCACGGACTTGTCGGCAGCGATTTGGCGCGACATGCCGAGGAGGTAGGGCGCGCGGCCGGGATCTTCGCGAACGGTAAGCTCGAAGGTGCTATTGGCTTTTTCCGATTGATGGAAAAGTTTCGCCTGGGCTTGGACGCCTTGCAGGGTGGCAAGGACTTGGCCGATGTCGCTGAGGTTCCACTTCATGGTGATCTTGTTTTCCCAGTCGAATTGTTTCTCGCCCGATTGGTTGGCGGCATCGACAAACAGCGCCGCTTTGTTGCGGTTGAGGCTGAAGCGGACCACGCCGCCGGTCGTGCGCGGGTTGGGCTTGTAGATCGTGTAGTCGGCGGGGAACTCCGTGCCGCGCGGGTCGGCATCCTCCGTGGCGGGGGCCTCCGGGTTGGCGGTGGAGCGGCGGTTTCCGGTGCTGCGGCCGGTGCTGCGGCCGTTGCTGGCAACGCTCATGGCGCTGGCGGCGCTCATGTTGCTGGCGGCCGGGCGGGTTTCATTCTGGGTCATTTGTTGTGTCATTGTTTTCATAATCTCATGAATTGGGATTCGTATTCACTGAAACACATGCATTTCGGCCGCGCAAGGAAAAAGTTGTTCATTTGAACATTTAATTTTCTAGGCCTCGAGAATTGCGTCTTGGCCGGGATTGGCGGGCCGGGCATGGTGGGGCGGTGAATGTCCGCGTGCTGATCGATGGCCCTTCGGAGCTGGTGTTTGACTACGCCGTGCCGGCCGCGATGTCCGTGCGCGCGGGGTGTCGGGTACGGGTGCCTTTGCGGCGAAAGCATGCCACGGGCACGGTGCTGGCGGTGGTCGAGCCGGCGCAGGCGGACTTCGGCCTGCGTGAGGTCGAGGCCCTGATCGACCCCGAGCCGTTGGTGACGCCCGCTTTGTTGCGCATGGGCGAGTGGATCGCGGGGTATTATGGCTGTGGCATCGAGACGGTGATCCGCTCGCTGTTGCCCGAGGCGGTGAGGTCGGAGGAAAATTCCGCCAAGACCCGCAGGGTCGCGGTGCTCGCAAAACAACCCGATGCCGAGGCGATGGAAAAGCTCGCGCGCCGAGCGCCGCGGCAGCATGTGATCCTTAGCATTTTGAATCACGCGCCGGAAAATCGCATGGCGGTGACCGAGCTCGGCGAGGGTGCGAATGCCGCATTGAAGGCTTTGGAAAAATCCGGCCTCGTGCGCATCGAGACCGAAGAGGTGCGTCGCGATCCCGAAGCCGAGGGCCTCGACGAAGTCGTGGGTTCGTCGCCCTTGCAACTCAACGATGGCCAGCAAGCGGCGTTGGAAGCGATCGTGCAAAGCCTCGAAACAGAGACGCCGGCGCCGATCCTTTTGCTTGGCGTCACCGGCTCGGGGAAAACCGAAGTTTACCTGCAAGCGGCGCAAGCGGTGTTGGATCGCGGTAAAACCGTGTTGGTTCTGGTGCCGGAAATTTCGCTGACCCCGCAAACTGTACGGCGATTCAAATCACGCTTCGCGGCGATGCAGGACAAGGTGGCAGTTTTGCATTCGCATCTTTCGCAAGGCGAGCGCTTCGACGAATGGCATCGCATTCGCAAGGGCGAGGCGCGCATCGTCATCGGCGCGCGTTCGGCGGTGTTTGCGCCGCTGCCGGATCTCGGGCTGATCCTCGTCGATGAAGAACACGAAAACACTTACAAGCAGGAAAGCGTGCCGCGCTATCACGGACGCGATGTCGCGGTGCTGCGCGCGTCATTTGAAAAATGCTCGATCGTGCTTGGCTCGGCAACGCCCTCGCTCGAATCGTGGCACAACACGCAGTTGAAAAAATATCAGGTCGTGCGGCTTGATCAGCGCGCTGATGGACAATCCATGCCGATGGTGCGCGTCGTCGACATGCGGCTCGAGGCTGCCAAGCGCAAGGGCGGGCCCGCGATGCTTTCGGACAAGCTGCGCAGTGCGCTCGAGCAGCGATTGGAAAAAGGCGAGCAGTCGATTTTGTTTCTCAACCGCCGCGGCTTCGCGCGTTCCTTGCAATGCCCGCAATGCGGCCATGTCTGCCAATGCCCGCACTGCGCGGTCGCACTCACCTATCACCGCAGCGACGAAAGACTCGTGTGCCATGTGTGCGGGCATCAGGCGATCGTCCCGCGCAAATGCCCGGAGTGCAAAGACCCTGCGATCATCCTGCAAGGCTACGGCACGCAGAAGGTCGAGGAGGTACTCGCCAAAGTTTTGCCTGCGGCAAAAATCGCACGCATCGATGCCGACGCGATGCGACGCAAACACGCGCTGCGCGACACACTCAATGCCTTCAAGTCGCACAAAATCGATGTGCTCATCGGCACGCAGATGATCGCCAAAGGCCTGCATTTCCCGAATGTCACGCTCGTTGGCATTCTCAATGCCGACCTCGGCCTGCACATCCCCGACTTCCGCGCGGGCGAGCGGACCTTCCAGCTCATCACTCAAGTCGCGGGACGCGCCGGGCGCGGCGACCTCGAAGGCGAAGTGATCGTGCAAACATTCACGCCACACTCGCCATCGATCCAATTTGCGCGGCGTCACGACTTCGATGGATTTTCCGAACAGGAAATGGAGTTCCGCCGCCAGTTCGGATTCCCGCCCTTCGGCCATTGCTCGGTGCTCACGGCGAGATCAAATCACGAACGCCGCGCGGAGTTCACGCTGCAAACCCTGCACCTGCGTCTCAAGGAAGATTTGCCGTCAGGCATCACGCTCGGCGAAGTCCTGCCATCACCGCTGGTGCGCGCACACGGTCAGTACCGATTTCAAATCACCCTGCGCTCGCGTCAGGCAAGGCCGCTCACCCGCCATGTCCAAGCCGTGCTCGCCAAGACCTCACTACCCGAAGATGTCACCGTCGTCTTCGACATGGACGCGCAGAGTTTTTCGTAGGGCATTTTATTAATTGCGTGGCCGCAAAAAAGTGGCGGCGGTTTTCTTCCGCCATGTCGCTGTGCTCTTTTGCCTCTACGATTCCATCACAGCAGCTATGAAATTTAAAAATGCTCCAATTTATAACTTGCTAAAACATCTGTTAGACGCACGATGACAGAACATGAATCCTAAAACCCTCAAACAACTCAGTAACCTTTGTTTCGTCCTCGGCTTTGCGTCGATCATTGGCTCGATCGCGATATGGTTTCTCACTGGTGGCAGCACAGAGGAATCCATGGCGCATGCGGAGCGGTTCGGAATTTTCGTGGGGCTCTGGGCACCTACGTTTCTCATTCTCTCAAATCGCTTCGATCGTTATGCGGATCGAATTTCAGGATAAATTTTGTCCTAAAGATGCCAAGACCGGACAAGGACGATGTGGAGCGACTGAGCCATGGCCAGCCGACGCGTTCGAAAATCGGAAGTCGTCGGATCGGGCATCGCCTTACGCAGAAAGAAAGGCTTCTTTTCGAGGCGGCCAAGAGGCAAGGCTTTCTCAAAATACCCGTGACCGGCATTCGCCCGAATGTCTGTAATGTCTATCGCTTGTGGTGTGCGGCGGAAGGTCGCGACTACATTGTTAAAGATGGAATCCGCTTTGCGGACGACCAGCTCGACGAACCCACCTTGCCGGAAAACGAATGGAAGCCTAGCTTGTGAAAGCCCACGCCATCCCCTAGCTCACCCGAGACCGTTCCATCACCAACTCGGGCACGGTCACCACCCTTTGGTGAGACGAGGTTTCTGGCCACCGGCTCTTCCAACGGCCTTCACGCCAAAAATAAACTCCTAGCAGCGAAACTGCTCAGCAAGGGTCATTTTGATCAATGACTGATACGGCACATCGCGGCGGTTGGCCTCGATGCGGATCGTATCGAGCAAGGCAGCGGGCATCCGCAGCGAGATGGTTTCCGTCGAGAGTTTGAGCTGAGGAAACGAGGCGCTGACCGCTTTTGTGAGATCGAGATGAGCAGTGCTGTTGGCCACTTCGCGCGGAACCTGCGGAGTTTTAGTTTTTCGGGTAGCCATAGGATTTTCTTTCGCGGGCATTCATGGGACGCGCCGAGATCTTCGCTCCTATAACAGATAACGAATAACCAATAACTCTTACCCTCCATGCACCAGCAGCACGATTTCGCCCTTGGGCGGGTGGGCCTGGAAATGCGCGAGGATTTCCGCCGCGCTGCCACGGTGGTAGGTTTCGAATTTTTTGCTCAACTCGCGCGCCACGCAAACGCGGGCGGCGGGATCGATCTCGGCGAGAATCTCGAGCGTTGAGATCAGGCGGTGCGGCGATTCAAAAAAAATCCCGGTTTCGCCGGATGACAACACGGCCTCGAGCGCGGATTTGCGCTTGCCGGATTTCACCGGCAGGAATCCGCCAAAGCGAAATGCGTGGCAAGGGAAGCCGGATCCGATTAATGCGGTGATCACTGCCGAGGGGCCGGGCAGGACTTCGAGCGGCGTGCCGGATTCGATGCAGGCCTGCACGACGCGGTAACCGGGATCTGAAACTCCGGGCATGCCCGCATCGGTGACCAGCGCGATCGTTTCGCCGTTGCGCGCGGCCTCGGCGAGTTCGGGTGCGCGGCGCGCTTCGTTGTGTTCGTGCAAAGACACGAGTGTTTTGCCCGAGATGCCAAGATGCGCGAGCAGCGGTGCGGTGCGGCGCGTGTCCTCGCAGGCGATGCGGTCGGCGCTTTTTAATACTTCGACTGCACGCAGCGTGATGTCGCCAAGATTGCCGATCGGTGTCGGAACAAGAATGATGCGGCCGGTGGTTTCCATGGAACGGGGATGCTTGGAATCTGTCGCTTGGTCTGCGGATGTGAAAGGTTAAAGCGCGCGGTGGGCGATCGTTTGCGATCAGACCGCGAATAAACACAAGCATGCGCTCGATGCACATCGGGCAATTCCCCTTGCCTCGCCGTTTGGCGCGTGGGACAAGACCGCATGTCGGACGCAAAGCGCAACACGCAGCTCGACGGCTGGCGGGCACTGGCGGTGGCGGGCGTGATGTGGCTCCATTGGGCACCGCGGGAATGGCGCGGGCCATGGCCCTTTGAGATCGGCTTGTTTTTCTTTCTGACGCTGACCGGATTTCTGATCACGCGGATTTTGTTGTGGGAAAGGTCGCGCGGTGAGGGTGGCGGAGGTGCGTGGAAATGGGTCGCTTACCGACAGTTTGCGAAACGGCGCATGGCGCGGATCCTTTGGCCGTGTTATGCGGCGATGCTTTTTGCGATGCTTCTCGGTGCGAACGACATCCGTGAGCATGCCTTCGCGTATTTTGCGCATCTTTCAAATTTCCACATGGCGATGACGACGAAATGGCCCGGTGGCTCGGCGCCGTTTTGGAGCCTTGCGATCCAGGTACAATTTTACCTTTGCTGGCCGCTGCTGGTGTTCTTTGCGCCGCGACGCTTGCTAGCGCCGCTGTTTCTTGCCTGCGTTGCCATCGCTCCGCTGTCGCGGCTGATTTGCGAGCATGCTTTTCCGCAAATTTATCATGCCGAGGCGATCACCAGCTCGGCGATGGATTACTTCGGCATCGGTGCGCTGCTTGCATGGGCGATGGAGAAAGGCATGCCCGCCGGCGACAAACGGCTGAGGCTCGTCGCATGGCTCGCGCTAATCGGTTATGTCGCGCTTTACACGCTCAATGAAATGGATCGGCAAGTCGCAGGACTGCACTACCTGCAACAGACTTTGATCGCCGTGGCATTTGCCGGACTCATCTCATCCACGCTCGCAGGCATCGGCGGTGGCATCGGGCGCTTGCTCGAACATCCGGCCGTCCAGCACATCGGCCGACTCAGCTTCGGGCTCTATCTTTTTCACTCCGCCGCACCCCTGCTGCTCGGTTGGATCACGCCCCAACTTTGGGATCCATTTTTCCATGGCCCATGGATGCTGGTGAGGATCCTCGCCTTTGCCCTCACCTCATGGGGCCTCGCGTGGCTTTGCTGGAGGTATCTTGAAGGAGGGAAGCGAGTTTGAGGATGCAGCCTCGGCGCGGGCTTTTCCTTCGTGGTGGACACCTTGGAAAGCCGTCCCTGCCTATGGAAGAATCATGCAGAGGATTTCCGTGCGCAGGGGTTTGCCGAGAGGGCTTAGTGGCAATCGGTCGAGCATGACTGCTTCACGCAAGCGGCGGGGACCTGGAGCACTCTCAGCGTAACTTGCAAGGATTTGACGCATCAAGTCGTGATCCACAGAGGCATCGAAGACCGGCACGAGGGCGTGCTCACCGCGTGGATCGGGAATGGCGATGACCACGAGGCATTGCAATGCGAGCTTGCCCTTTGATAGCGCGATGAGTTCATGCTCGATCGATTGCGGATCGATAAGTTCTCCCAGCACTTTAACCAAAGTATCGATGCGACCGAGCGGCGTGATGCCTTGGGCGTCGAGCTTCACGCGATCGCGAGTCTCATGCCATGGCGAGGTGCGCGCGTGATAGGTCCATGCTTTGCCATCGCTGAAGAGTGAACCTGAAAACAAGGCCGGGCCGGCGATGAGAAGTTGATCATCATCGCCAAGCTTTGTTTGCCAAATTGGCAGCACGGGAATTGGCGCCGGCTCATAGGGTGCGTCGAGCGCAGCAAGCGATTGCGTGGCGATTTGCGACGCGGCCTCGGTCATGCCATAGCTCGCAAGTACCGGCCAACCAAGTGCTCTGGCAGCACGACCCGTGCTTGCGTCGAGTCGCCCGCCACCCACCACGATGGCGCGGAGGCAGGTTGGCGCGTGATGTTGACCTGCCACGAGATCATGCACTTGAGTAGGCACGAGCGATGTGTGGGTGACATGGAAATCAGCAAGCCAACGCGTGAATGTTTCCGGCTGCCACCGCGGGGCGAAATGTTCAAAGCGGCAGCCTGCGGCAAATGCACGCGCGGCGACGCCGAAGCCGCCGACGTGATGCAGCGGCAGCGCGAGCCCCCAGCAAGAACTTGCCGTGACCTCAAGATGCGCATTCACCGTATCGGCCGAAACACGCAGCGCATCTTTCCCCAAGGCGATCCATTTCGGTTTGCCGCTGGTGCCCGATGTTTCGAAAAGCACATGCGCGTGAAGTTCGGCGAGATCCGGAATCGCATCCGCAAAACGACCCGCCGCACAGGGCGCGGAGTCGCTCCAAAAATCGCGATGCATCAATGAAGCCGGGTCCATGGCAGTGCGTCCAAGAGATCATCAAAACCGAGACCGTTTCCTGCGGGCGCCGTGAAGTCGGGCGACCAAGGGCCAAGGCATTCAGTGAAGGCATCGGGCTCAAAAAGGTGATGCGTTTGCAATCCACAAAGCCCCGGCAGACCTGGAAATTGCAGACCAAGTCGTGCTGCTTCCCATGCGGCAAATGTTTGCCCGAGCGGGTGATCCATGTAGCTCGTGAGCACGACCTTCTGGCGGTGGGCGATTGCCGCTTCGGCCAGGAGGAATGGTTCATCGATCGCGGGTTTGATCACCATCACCTGCGCGGCCGAGCTTTGCGTCGAGGCTTCGCGATCCACCGCCAGCGGCATGCGCACTTTCTGATTCAAGGCGCGCCATGACGAATCGGAGTACGGGCATGGGTCCTCGATGAAATCGATTGCCGCCCGCGCCTTGTCACCAAGTCCTGTGAGAAATTCCGCCGCCGCATCGGGCGCCAGCGATTCGTTGAAATCCAAGCGCCAGCGCAGCGATGGAAATTCACCGCTCATTTCATCGAGAAACTTCATCTCCGCCTGCGGGTCGCGACCGGCTTTGATTTTCACTGTGGAAAATCCCGCTTCCATCGCGCGGCCGAGTTCGGCGGCATTCATTGCCACCAGCGTGGCGTGGCTTTGCGGCACTTCCATTTCCTCAAACAACGAATGCTCAAACTGCCGCGCCGCACGATCGTATTCGGCACAACGGATGGCGCGACGCACGATCGGCCAACGCCGCGCGCCAGCAAGATCGGCAAGGCATTTTTCCAAGGGTGGATCACCAAGCTCCGGCCATGGATGAATGCAGCCATAGCCGTCATCGATGCGAATCAAAACACCATCAAAGCTCGTGCGCGCCGACACGGCATTGAGAAACTTCCGCGCCTTGAGGCGGTAGCGCGAGATGAAGATCGGCGATTCGTTGGCCTGCATGATGCGAAATCAAAGGGTGGCGGCAAAATGAAACAGCGCCGCGAAGAGGATCAGTTGCAAGCCCGCAAGCGCAAGCAGGCGGTTAAATGCCGGGCCCGGCGGAAGAGTCATCACGCCCCAGATGATGCGCGCGCCCAGCAGCAAAACAGGCAGACTGGCAAACATCAGCATTGGTTTCCCGAATGCGATCCATGCGAGTCCAGCGAAGGCTGCGACCTTGATTTCGAGCCAGATCATCGCCGCGGCAAATTTAGGGCCGAAGCACACTGCGAGCGTGCGCTTGCCAGTGGTCGCATCTTCCTCACGGTCGCGGAAGTTGTTGATCGAAATCAAAACGGCCGACAGCAAACCAATTTGCAGACCAAGCCACCATGATTCGCGCGGCCAGCCTCCGGTCTGAATGAACACCGTGCCTGCCACCGCGACGAAGCCAAAAAACAAAATCACAAACAACTCGCCAAGACCGCGATAGGCGAGCGGCAAGGGCCCGCCGGTGTAACCGTACGCGAGAAATAACGATGGAATGCCGATGGCCAAAATCGGCCAGCCGCGCACCTGATAAAGTTGATGACCGCACAGCACGGCGAGGATCAAAAAACCGACAGCGATGCTCATCACCGTTCGTGGTTTCAACATGCCGGATGCGGTGACCCGACGCGGTCCAAGTCGGCGTTCGGTATCAGCGCCCTTTTTGGCATCGATCGCATCATTGAAAAAATTCGTCGCGATCTGAATGCACAATGATCCCGCCAGAGTGAGCATCGCGAGCGTGAGGTCGAAATGACCGCTGAGTTTCCACGCCAACACGCACCCAACCCACACTGGCACGATCGCCGCGGGCAAAGTTTTCGGTCGCGCGGCAAGCAGGCATGGCATCAGAAACCGGGTCACGCGCCGGATCATGCCGCATTCGACGCCGGATGCGAATTCATTTCCGCAAACAATGGCCGAGAGCTCACGCGTGCCCTAAAACGAAGACCTCAGCGCGAGTGCGAAGAGAAATTGCTCCCAGTCCGAGCGGCCCGAGTTGAAGGCGTAGCGCGCGCTGGTATCGAGCGCCAGTCGGTCGGTAAAAAGCGGTCGGCTCCACGAGAGTACAAACGCGGCATTTTGCTCATCGTTACGCAGGTCCGCATCGCGTCCGATGTTGACAAATTCCGAGTAACGGTACTCCAGTCCACCACCGATCGATCCCCTTTCGAGCGAACGCTGCAGCGTGGTCGACACCACGAGATCGTCGACCAACTGATTGGAGCTGGTAGAGGTTGGCACCAAAGCATGGCGGATCGAATTGATCCAGGCCCAGCGCTCGGCAAAATTGTAAGTGGCCCTCAAAAATCCCGTCACGCCCAGGCGGTCCGCATCACCGTCCTGCGCGTATTCCGGGCCGACCGATGCGGAAAGGTTGATGCGATCGCTCACCATGTGTCGCGCCTCCAATAGCAGCGCCCAAGCATCGACATCAGGCACGCCATCGCCCGATATGTGCGAGTAGCGGACAGTCGAACCATAGGCCGTGCGCGAAGTCGCTTCCCACAAGCCGCCGAGAAAAACACTGTCGACCTGCGCGCCTTGCAAGTCACTCTGTGAATAATCCGAGATCGCCGATGACGCCCCGAGGTAGCCAATCGTCCGCGAGGCAAGGCGGCGCTCGAGCCTCATGCCACCGGTGAACAATGAGCCATTCACAAACTCACCGCTCAAGCGATCGGTGCCGGAAAGTTCATCATAGCGGCTGTAAAGCGTAAGCTCGGTCCTCGATCCACGAATGGTCCACCTCACCTCGCCGACATGATCGACATCGTTGTACTCCGAATTCTCGTTGTATGCGGTAAATGATGGGCGATAGCTCACCGCGAAAGAAGATTTAGCCCCACCCTCCGGATCGGAGATGTATTCGATCAATGGCGAAGCGTAAAACGAGGTCTCACTTTCGGTGTTTGTTTCATCGAGGAAAAAATTTGAATCGTAAATTGCCCCGACTTGCAGCGCGAGGTTCATGCCGCCCTTGATCTTCAACTCCGTCGGCACCATCTGCTCCAACATCCCCCCACCGGTCGACCATTCAGTCGGATCGGCAATCCGAGTCGAAATTTCCGCAGCCCGCACGCCGCTCTGAGCCATCACGGCAGTTAACAAAATTGGCAGGCGAAAATGTTTCAAATTCATCGAATATCGGGAGGGATCGTGGGTAGATCATCGAACGCCACCCCACATCCGTCCAATCCGTGAACGCGTAGATTGAATGGGGATACGAAACGATGAGCCCGCATATCTTCATCAGTAGCCGAGGTATTCCACCCTTCTTCCTCACTTGGGAAAACGATGGACGCGAGGTCAGCCGTGTGCTAAGCATATTTCAACATGACGACTCAGTATCTTACCGACGAAAGAGGCGAAAAGGTCGCTGTGGTGATACCGATTGCCGACTACGAAGACCTCATGGAGGATGTTTCCGACCTTGCCTGTGTCGCAGAACGACGCGATGAAGATCGAATTTCGTTGAAAGACCTCAAAAAGCAATTGGTAGCCGATGGACTCCTTGCGAATTGAGTTTGCGCGGTCGGCGACCAAGGATCTCCGCAGCGTCGACCGTCAGTGGTTGCCCAAGATCTTTCTTGCGATCGAGTCTTTGTCCAATGAGCCGCGTCCAATCGGATGCAAGAAGCTAGTGGGCTCGGAACACACGTATCGCATTCGGATTGGCGACTATCGAGTGATTTACGACATTCAAGACCACGAGTTGGTAGTTTATGTCGTGCGGATACGCCACCGGCGCGATGTTTACCGCTGATTTTACTCAACGATTCGCTATCTCAACCTTGGAAGCGCCTATTGAAGCGGCATTTTTCCATGCCGCATCCGCCACCCAGATTGCACGCGTTGCGGCCTTGCCTCGGCATGCGGTGGGCGATAAAACGCATGTGATGTTTGACGCTCCGCCCAAGCCCCAGAGGAATCCGTCCTTTTCGCGAACCTTGTTGCGCGTGTTGCTGATCAGTGCCGGATCGGTGGCGATCCTGCTGCCCGCGTGGTTGCCAAACCGCCCCTCTGCTCCGCTCGAGCGCGGCACAGTCGAGTTGCTACAAGCCTTCCTGCTTGCGGCATCGGCGGTGCTGATGTTCGGGGCTTCACCGCATGCCGGCGCCTATCGTCCGGTGTGCCGCGTGTTGGGGCTCGGGCTGATGGCTGCATTCTCGGGTGAGATCGAAGACTTCGTTTCGGGCATGCTGCACCTGCGCTTTCCCGAAGCATGGATCGCCGGAGCATTTGCCTTGGCGGCAATCATCACGGCATTGAGGCACCGCCGCGTGGTGGTTCACTTCATCGCAACCCTAGGTCAGCACGCCGGCGCAGGTCTCATCGCTGCGGCGCTGTTGATCATCTATGTCTTCAACCGCGTGATGGGCAGCTCGGCGTTTTGGAAAGCATCGCTCGGCGAGGCCTATTCGCCAAACATCGCGCGCATCTGCAAAGGATACCTCGAGCTGCTTGCGTGTTATCTCATCTTCATCGGCGCGCTCGGTCTTTCGCTTACACTTGCCCGCCGTCGGCAGCCCTGATTTATCGCGACCATGTTTCACATCGTTTTGGTTGAACCGGAAATCCCGCACAACGCGGGTGCCGCAGGCAGGCTGGCGCTGGCCACGGGATCGACGCTGCACTTGGTGAAGCCGCTCGGCTTTTCCCTCGAAGACAAGCATGTACGGCGCACCGGGCTCGACTACTGGCGCGAAGTCGAACTGCGCGTATGGGAGTCATTTGATGAATTGAAAAAATCCGCCGACACCGATGCCGACTTCTGGTTGCTGAGCACCAAGGCCAGCGCAAGCCCATGGCAAGCAAAGTTCAAGCCCGGCGACTATTTGGTCTTCGGCAGGGAAACACGCGGCCTGCCCGCAGAGTGGGTTGCCGATGCCAGTGAACGCGCGCTTCGCATCCCGATGTCACCGGGCGGCACCCGCAGCCTCAACCTCTCGACCGCTGTCGCGATCATCCTCTACGAAGCCGTGCGCCAGCAGAACCCCGATTGGTGATGGAGCCATTCAAGGAACACTTTTCATACGCAAATGCCCGCAGCATCGCGGCAGAAATTCATCGCGCGCATCCGGGCTTCGACATGAAAACCTTCACGCGTGGGCTGGATAAAAAACTGGCTCCGCTCGAGTTGAAACAGCGCATGCATGCGGTGGCCGATCATCTCGAAACGGCATTGCCACTCGACGCACCGGAGCTTTTCGCGGTGCTGGTGAAGGCACTTGCGGGCGATAACAAATACGGCCTGCGAGGCTTTGCCGTGTGGCCGCTCACCGAGATCATCGCGCGCCGAGGGCTCGGGCATTTTGCCGAATCCATGGATGCTTTGGCGCAAATGACCCAACGCTTCACCGCCGAATTCGCCATCCGCCCCTTTCTTCGGCATCACCGCGAAAAAACCATGCGGCAACTTCACCGCTGGTGTGACCACCCCGACGAACATGTGCGCCGCCTGGTGTCCGAAGGCAGCCGGCCATTTTTGCCATGGGGCGGCAATCTTCCCGAACTACTAGATTCGCCGCACCAAACATTTGACCTGTTGGAAAAACTCCATCGCGATCCGAGCGACTATGTTCGGCTCTCGGTCGCCAACCACCTCAACGACTTCAGCAAAGGAAATGCCAAGCTGGTGATCGACACCCTCATCCGCTGGCGCAAAGCGGCACCACACGACCCGCATCTGGAAAAACTTTCGCGCCACGCTTGCCGCACACTGCTCAAAAACGGCCACCCCGCCGCGCTGAAATTGCATGGTTACGGCTCGGCCGATTCGCTCGCGATCGAATCATTGAAACTGCACGGAAGCTCTGTCCGCATCGGCGAAAAAATCGGCTACCAGCTCGTGATTCGCAACCACTCGCACCAAAAACTGCGCGTGATGTTTGACTATGCCATCCACCACCGCAAAGCCAACGGCACTCTTACGCCCAAAGTCTTCAAGGGCCGCACCAAGCAAATCAACGCAGGGGAACGCTGGGAAATACGCGGCGCTCATTCATTCCGCCAAATCACCACTCGTGCCTATCACGCTGGCGAGCATCGATTCGAGCCGCGGCTTAACGGCAGAGTTTTTCCCGCAATGGCATTTGCTCTGAAGCATTGATACTGTTCGTTGGCGAAAATGCGATCATGCCATAAAATTCCACAGTCAAATAGCGCCGCCACCCCGCCACTGAACCGCACAGCCCACATGACCATTGACGCGACCACAGACCCTATCTCGAAGTGGCAGGATTGTACCTATGATTGGCAGGATCTTTATAGAAACTTATTTCTCTCTTCTGTATGCTGATTAGTAAGACTTTGTGAAATCATTTCACTAACTCTGCAACTTTTTTCTATTTTTGCTGTTTAACCACAATCATCTCTAAACTCCCCATCCGCATGAATCACACATCGCTTCTGATCCTCTCGATGATTGTCATGACAAATTTTTTGCATGCCTCCACGGAGCCAAAGCGCATCATTGTTTGCACCATCACCAAAGGTTTTCGTCATGCCTCGATCCCCCATGCGGAGGATGCGTTAAAAGCCATCGATGACGCCTCACCGGATTTCGAAATCGTCCAATGGCTTCGTCAGCCAGAGATTAAAGTCCCCGCGCCGCCGGAAAAAGCTCCGCAGGTCGACCGCAAGGCGCAGGAACTTCACGAGGCCATGAAAAAATCTCTGCAAGCTCTCTGCCCGGAAGCCCTACGCGAAAACGGGATCGATGCCGTAATTTTTGCGAACACCACGGGTCATTTGCCTCTTCCCGACATCAAGGGTTTTGCGGAGTGGGTTCGATCGGGCGGAGCCTTCATCGGCATGCATGCGGCGACCGACACGCTGCAAGAAGCACTTCCTTACACGGAAATGATTTGCGGAATTTTTGACGGACACCGCGAACAGGTGCCCGTCACTCTCCATACGGGCGACAAGGACCATCCCGCCAACGGCGGTGTGGGTGAGATATGGACCCTCTCCCAAGAAGAAATGTATCTCATTAAAAAACACGACCGAAATCAGGTCCGATCGATTTGGTTCATGCGCCACCATCCGAATGACCCCAAACAGACGGGCTTTTTTCCGGTCGCATGGGTACGCAAATTTGGAGGGGGCCGGGTTTTTTACACATCCCTCGGCCATCGCGAGGACATATGGAGTACTGATCCGACACTCCCCGATCGAATCAACCCCGTCGAAACCGCCGCCGAATTCCGCAAGCACCTGACCGGAGGAATCCGCTGGACCATCGGTCTCGAAACCGGATCTTCCGAACCAAATCCTCAGACCAACTGAACACCACCACAAGGCCACATCAATCAGCCGCAAAAAACCAAGCTCTCATTTCCTAGCGCTTCCCCGCATTGATCATATCCCGTTTGCCTTCCTCTCCCTTATGAAACCAACCAAACAAGTCATTATCCAGATCATCATCTACTTGAGCCTTTTGATTCCGGTCGCACAGGCCGCCGACTCCACTGCCGCCGACAAACTCGGTTGGAAGCTCGGCGTTCAATGCTGGACCTTCAGAAAACTCACCTTTGTCGAGACGGTGGACCGAATTCATCAACTCGGCCTGAAATACGTTGAGATGTTCCCCGGTCAGAAGCTCAAACTCGACAGCGATGCCGTTGTCGGCCCAGACATGCCCGCCGACGTGACTGCCGAGGTTAAGGCCAAACTCAAGGCCGCCGACGTCCAGCTTGTCAGCTTCGGAGTTACTTCCATCCCCGAAGGCGAGGACACCGCGCGCAAACTTTTTGAATGGGCAAAAAAAATGGGCATCGAAGTCATCGTCACCGAAACCGTGCCCACCGAGATCATCGACAAGTTGAGCGGCGAATTCGGCATCAAGGTCGCGATACACAATCACCCCACGACCTGGCCGCCCGACCAAATCCTCGCCGCCACCAAAGACCTCAGTCCGCGCATCGGTTCCGGTGCTGATACCGGCCACTGGAAACGCGCCGGTTTCGACACCGTCGAGCAGATCAAGAAACTAGGCAGCCGCACCATCCACTCACACTTCAAGGACGTCGCGCCCGTGGAAGGCCAGCCCGGCAATTTTTTGGACGCCCCATGGGGCACCGGACAAGGCAATGCAGCCGCAATGCTGACCGAACTCAAAAATCAGGGTTACCAAGGCTATTTCATCATCGAATACGAATACGGCACTGTGGACGAACTCATGACCAACCTGCCCAAGTGCATTTTGTTTTTTAACCAAACTGCAGCCCAGTTGGCCAAATAGGCATTCTTATCGAAAGCTACAAACCAATCCCCAATGCCCCGCCAACAAACCACCGCTTCAATGACCCATACCCACTTGATTCCGCGCCGCAAATTTCTCGCCACCAGTGTTGCCGCCTTGGGGGTCGCCCCAATGGCATGGCTACGCGCCCAAAGCGGCTCGCCCAATGATGAAATCCACATGGCGATCATCGGCTGCGGCGTGATGGGCGACGGAAACATGGCGAATTTTCTCAACATCCAGGGAGTCCGCGTCATCGCCGTCTGCGATCTGGATGTCAATATGGCCAATGCCGCGAAAGCCAAGGTGGACGCGACTTACAAGAACTCCGACTGCAAGATCTTCTCTCATCATGAGGATCTTCTCGCTCTGCCCGGACTCGACGCCATCTGCCTTGCCACCCCGGACCACTGGCACGCCCGCATCGGCATCGATGCAGCCAACGCGGGCATGGACATCTATGGCGAGAAACCTTTCACCTGGGGACTGGCCGAAGGGCGCGCCCTCGTGGATGCACTCACCAAGAACAAACGTGTTTGGCAGACCGGTTGCTGGCAACGCTCCAAGAGAGAATTTCGGCTGTTCAAAGCGCTCATCGAAAACAATGTGCTTGGCAAAATCACCCGCTATGAATGCGGAACGCCCGGTGGCATGGCCATTAAACATCACCTACAAGAAGATCAATGGGCCGCAGCCATTGGCAAAGCCCCAGCAAATCTCGATTGGAAACGCTACACTGAGCCGGTTGGCGGATATGAGTATCATCCGATGATCCACCCTTGGAACTGGCGCTGGCTCGATGCGTTTGGCGGTGGCCTGCTTCTCGATTGGGTCGGCCACCATGTGGACATTGCGCTGTGGACTCTAGGTCTGGACGGCACCGGGCCGATCAAAGTCGAAGGGACCGGAGAAAAGGGAAATCACAAACTTTTCAACACCTATGTGAAATATGCCTACAACGGCACTTTCGAAGATGGACGCGTCATCGAAGTCCGCAGCGATTTCGGCGGAACCAAGTTTACCGGCGAGAACGGTTGGATCCACGTCGATCGCGAGTCAATCGTCGCCTCCGACAAACTGGACGACCCGAAAGGCGATCCCCGCCACCCCTTGCTCACCAAACTTCCGGAAAGCTTCAGTGAAAAGGCTCCCAGCCATTACCAGGATTTCATCGACTGCGTTCGGTCCCGCAAACTTACAACAGCCCCTGCCGAAGCCGCCCATCGCGCCGCATCCTTTGGGCAGCTCGCCATCGTGGCCCTCGACACCAATCAACCGGTCCAGTGGGATCCGAAGGCGGAAAATGTTGTTGGCAACACAAGCCAAGCGGCGCACCCTCGGCTTGGATCCCGCCTCAAATCTTGACGTCATAAATTGCCCAAACTGCTTCTCTCAAACTCCATCGCCACATCCATGTCGAATCAATCTGATGACAGCTGCTGCAGCCCAAAACCCTGCAGCGACGCCAACAAATTGGCCCTCGTTTTCGCATCGCTGCTTTTGCGGCTATGGCTTGCGATGCGGGCCGTCCAGACAGGCATTGAAAAATTTTCAGGCTCCAAGGCTTCGCAAGAGGCCGTCGCGGTTGACGGCACTGCCAACACTTACGGCCTCACCGCATCGGCATCGGTCAAACATTACGCCCTCGACAACTACCATGGCGTGCCTCAGGCGCTGATGGAGAAATTCAAAGCCGAGCCGCTGATGAATGAAACGATGCTGCGCCTCTACGACCGTGCGCTCGGGCCGGCCTTGATTCTACTCGGCATCACGATTCTCTTGGGTATTGCCAGCCGCGTATCGCATTTTGCGCTTGGCTTGCTGTACATCAGCCTCACATGGGGACTCATTCTAATCAAACAGGACGAGGGCGTCGCATGGCTTGGGGTGCACATGATCATGATCGTGGCGGCGCTCGCATTGGCGGGACACAATCGTTTCGTGCTTCTCAAAAAATGGTAAGAGCATGAAAACCGAATCAAGCGTGATCAGTCGCCGTGATTTCATCGGCAAGACGGCAGGCGGCATCGGCGCCGGGCTGGTACTTGGAGCGCCGAGCATCTTGCGCGCATCGCAAGACGAGGCTGCGGACAAAATTCATGTTGCGCTCGTCGGCTTCGGCAAGCAGGGCAAGGTTCTGCTTGATGCGATGTCGAACATTCCGGGACTTCATTTCCAAGCGATCTGCGACATCTGGGACTACAACCTCAAGGGTGGCATCGCCAAGGTGCGTGCGCTCCAGGGTCACACGCCGAAGGGCTATGCCGACATCGACGAGATGCTTGCGACGGAAAAAAGTCTCGATGCGGCGATCGTCGCGACGCCGGATTTCTGGCACTCGCCGCACACGATCAAGTGCCTTGAGGCCGGGTTGCACGTGTACTGCGAAAAAATGATGGCCAACACCATCGATGCCGCGCGTGCAATGGTCCGCGCGATGGAAAAAACCGGCAAGCTCTGCCAGATCGGACACCAACGCCGCAGCAATCCGCGCTACCGCTACACGCTCGAACAACTCATCAAGGGCAAGAACATCTGCGGCCAGATCGTCAACATCAATGGCCAGTGGAACCGCGCGGTTTCCTCCTCGCAGGACATCGGCTACAACCCGAAGCTGGCCATCAAGCCGGAGATTCTCGCGCGCTACGGGTTCAAGGACATGCACCAGTTCATGAATTGGCGCACCTACCGCGATCTTTCGGGCGGGCCGATCTCCGACCTTGGCGCGCATCAGATCGACATTTTCAACTGGTTTCTCGGCGTCTCGCCCAAGTCGGTATTCGCGTCGGGCGGCAATGATTATTTCAAGACGCGCGAGCACTTCGACAATGTGATGACCATTTTCGATTACGAAACGCCGCAGGGCGGGGTGCGCGCGTTTTACCAGGTGCTCACGACCACCAGCGCGGGTGGTGGATACTATGAAAGCTTCATGGGCACCGAAGCGACGATCAACATTTCTGAGCGTTCGGCCTACACCAACATTTATCGCGAATCGAGCGCACCACCCTGGGACGATCTCGTGTCGCGTGGGTTTCTCAAGCGTCAGGCCGCAGCACCCAAAGTGCAGAGCGCCGATGCGATTGCATCCTACGAATCGGCAGCACCCGAGGCTTACGCGTTGCCTGGGGATCTCTCAAAGCCGCCGCACCAACCGCATCTCGAAAATTTCTTCGATGCCGTGCGCGGCAAAGCGGCCTTAAATTGCGACGCACGCCACGCCTTTGAAAGCGAAGCCCCGATTTACTGGGTCAATCCTTCGGCATTAAGCCGCCAACCGATCAATCTCACCGCCGAACACCTATCCGTCTAATCATGAAAAAACAACACATCGCCAGCACTGTTTTTACCATCGCCGCATTGGCTATTGCCGGATGCGAAAAAAAGAGCCCACAGGAAGCCGCCGCAGGAGGTGAAGCACCAAGCACCATCGCCAAAGGCGTGCCACTCAACACCGAGTTTCCTCCTGAGCTAATCGAAGGCACGCCCCAGCCGATGGATGTTCCAAATCTCGTACAAGCATTGGTCGAACCACCCAAGCTTTTGGTTCCCGAGAGCACCACGCTTCTTTCAAAAGGCAAAATGGTGACTGGCAGCGAAGAGAGTCCGCTGATTGGTGAGCTTTCACTCATCACCGATGGCGACAAGGAAGCCGGCGAAGGCTATTATGTCGAATTGTCCGGCGGCCCGCAATGGGTGCAAATCGATCTCGAGCAGAGCGCTGAAGTCTCCGCCGTGTGGGTCTGGCATTTCCACTCGCAGAAGCGCGCCTACAACGATGTCGTGATCCAAATTTCCGACGATGCGGAGTTCAAAACCGGCGTGACCACCATTTACAACAACGATTACGACGATTCGTCGAAGCTCGGAAAAGGCTCGGACAGTCCCTATGTTGAATCACGCTTCGGCCTGCTGGTCGATGCGAAGGGCGCCAAGGGCCGCTATGTGCGACTCCACAGCCAAGGCAACACCTCCAACGATTCGAATCACTACATCGAAGTGGAAGTCCACGGCAAAGCTCTCTGAGCTTTCACGCCGGATGTTTTATGAAAGCGGGCCCTTCATAGAAAGGCCCGCTTTTTTGCTAGTTTCACAGCGGTTCGTCATCGCCCTCCGCAAACACTCGCGTCCTCAATTCGTGGTTTGCGTTGCGGGCTTTCAACGTGAGCCATATTGCTGCAATTGACCACACGAGAAGCCAAAATTGAAAGGCGCCCGAGATGGCTTGCAGCGGCAGTTTTTCCACATCGTTGATGCTGAGCCGCGACACTGGCGCGGCAAGGGGCAGGCTGAGCGGCGACATGCTGGTGATCCACGAGCTGATGTGAAGAAGCCTATCGCTGATGGTCGCCATGATCGAACCGGCCATGATCGGAACCACGCCGATAAAAATCACCGCCAGGCCCAAGGAGCGCCCGCCTTTCCATTGGAGCAAGGTTTGAAATCCAACGCCGGTGGCGAACATCACGATCGCATAAACCCCAAGCATTTCGATTCCCACACGATGGCCGGGATACCAGCGGGACTCGACCAGCTCGCAAGTGAAGACATACCAACCGAGCGCGGCGAGGATCGACATGATCGCGACAAACATCGTGGCCGGTGCGGCATCGCCAAGCACGGGAATTTTTTGCTGTCCATGCTTGCGCGCTTTTCGCCATCCGCGCATCTGACGATCGAGGTTGGGCGTGATGATCAGCGCGAGGATGAAAATCAGCGACAGCGAAAATATTCCGTAAACTGCGATCATCGCCAACGCCTCGCCATGCGTTGGGACCCAATCGGCCTTGAGCGGAATGAAGCGCTCGAATCCCCGCGATGGGAACAGCTCGCCGGTTTCGATGAGGGGCAGCGCATTGCCAAGAAGCAGCACCTGCACCCATGCGAAGAAACCAAGCGCCCATGCCTTGTTGAGCAGGTGGGCTTCATGACGCTGCCACTTGCGGCAAAGCATCGTCGCAAAAACAAGGATCAGGCCGCCTTGCGAAAACGCAGTGAAAACCGCTTCGGGAAAATCGAGATCGAAGAATTTGACGGTGGGAAAAAGCTGCTGTCCGGCCTTGAGCGCGGCAGCAGCGTCTTTTGGCAAAAGGCCGGGAAGGCTTTCCTGGAACACCGGCGTGATCGTCAAATACTTGAAGAACACCAGACCAAACTTCGCCATTTGCGGCACGATCGTGTAGAGCGAGAACACGAGTCCGATCGAAATGAGAAATGCCCAGCGCCGGTTGCGCACCACCGTGCCGGTGACGAGACCGGTGAAGTGATAGGTGAGTGTGGTGGTGAAAAGGATAAGATAAAGCGGCAACCAAACCCTGCATTCAATCCCGCCGCTCCATATCGCCCACGCGGTGAACGGCAGAGTGCAGAGAAACATCGCGTATTCGCGAACCGGCAGACCGAAAAGATACCCCAGCACCTTTGAAAGCGGCGTCATCGGAATGAGCCGTTGATAATCGATGACCCCTTCATCGCGCTCGGTGATCATGCCGCCCGATGCCTGCGCGGTGCCCAACACGAATAGAATCAGAGCCTGAAACACAAACAGCGGAATGATGGCAGAGCGCGCGGCGCTGATCGGATCCGCATTGGATCTGAGCCCTATTGACTGCACCAGCCCGCTGATGAATGCCGCGATCAGAAGCGTGATCAGCAAGGCAATGCCGAGGCCGCGCAGGCGCAGCCGCGAACGGCAGTAGCGCAGGAAAATCGGATTTTCCCAAATCCGCCACGAGACATGACGCGTGAATTCCGCTGTGTGGTTCGTTGCGTTCATGACTGACGGTTGATTTCGGCGACCTCCACCAGCAGGTCTTCGAGCGATGATCGTTTTTCCTCGAAGGATTTGATGCGCAGTCCTTGGGCAACGAGGCCGGCAACCAAGGAAGCTTGCGCGTGATCATCGCCATCAAAATGAAAGCCGATCTTGTTGGCATCCACGCGCAGATCGCGCACACCGCTTTGCAAAGACAGCCAGGCCGCCGCCGATTGCGGATCATCGACACAATGAGCGGTGAGCATGCGGTTGGTGTTGCCCAGTTGGTGGCGCAACTCGTCGACGCTGCCCGAAGCCAGCAGTTGGCCGCGATTCATCACGCAGAGCGAACTACACATTTCGGCGAGCTCACCGAGGATGTGGGAACTGACGATCACCGTGGCTCCATGATCCGCGATCTTGCGGAGCGCCATGCGAAGATCGCGGCGCGCAAGCGGATCAAGACCGCTGGCAGGCTCATCGAGGATCAACACGCGGGGCCGATGCAGCATCGTCTTGGCCAGCACCACGCGCTGAGTCTGACCGCGCGAAAGCTCGCCGCACCACTGGTTGCGCTGACCCTCCAACGCGACCTCTTCAAGACACTCGGCGACGCGATCACGACGCTTCGCTCGATTGCCAATGCCGTAGGCGGCGGCGTGAAAATCAAGAAACTCCCACACCTTCAGATCGGATGGCACTGGCGCAAGATCCGGCATGTAGCCCACAACGCGCCGCGCGCTTTCGATGTCATCCGCGATATCAATTCCATCGAGCAAGACCTCGCCATAGGTCGGCTCCATCAGCGTCGCGAGCACACGAAAAGTGCTGGTTTTTCCCGCACCATTTGGCCCCACCAAACCAAACACCTCGCCTGCCGGAACCGATAAGGAAAGGTCATTGACCGCAACAAAATCGCCGTAATCCACGCGCAGCGAGCGTATATCGATGGCAGGTGGTGCGGAATTCATGACTTGGAAAATCGTTATTCAAAAATCATCAAGCGGATCCCATTCGGCAGGTAGCTTGAGTCCGATCGCTTCGAGGTCCTTGGAAGCCTCATCGCGTCGGCGCTGTTGTTCGGCATCGTACGCCGCGCGTTGATCAGGCCGCAGCACGGAAAGCATCGCCTCACGCGAATCACCCGCCGAGGAAAGAGCCAGGCCATCGGCACCTTCGATGCGCAGGGCGGGATCATAGTCCTTCGAGCTTCTCGCCATGATGCCGAAGACCTTGTCGGTTTGCTCCGCATCAAGACTGACGATGTTGTTGAGTCGCTCGACTTTCATATCGGCAAATTGCTGCACGCGCTGTGCCTTCTCGTTGATGCGCTCGGTCTTGAATTTCGCAAGGTCTTGGCCGCTCAGCATGTTTTCCATGAAACGATCGAGTCCTTCATCGGGCCGCGCGTCGCGCGAGGCACGCATCAGGTCCTCGATGCGCGTGCCTTCTTGCGTGACCAATGCCGTCCATGCCTTGGCATCGTCCTCGGATTTTTTCCGAAACCATTGTTTGAGCGACTCCTGCTGCGACGCGTTGAGATTGTATTTGCGCGCCAATTCGCCGACCCGACTGTCGATCGTGCGCTGTCCCTCGCGCACGCGCATGCGATCAAAGAGCGGGGCAAGATCACGCAAGAGCGGCTGACTTGCGCGAAAGATGTCATCGGGGCTCACTGGGCGGCCGTCGCGGATGTTTTGACCGAGGTCGCGCAAACGATCGGTGACCGTTTGGGTCGGTCGGCGTCTGGATTCGGGCACGCTCTCCTCGAGCGCCGCGATACGGAGATTCGCGCGCTTGAGATCATGCTCAAGTTTTTGCGCGCGCTCTTCGGGTGATCCGGCCGCTGCGGGCATGCTGTCGCGGAAAAGCGTCACCCCGGTACCGCCGAGTGCAAGGCCGACCACCAGCGGTATCATCGGACGCAGCGATTGAAAAATTTGCATGGATCGAAGCTGTGAAAACACGCAACGCGACGCAATCACCAAACGCCCAGCTCGGTGAGCTGGCGGGTGACGGCTTCGGCCCAGCCGCGGTTGGCAGCGGGTGAGGCGGGTGATGGATGAAGCACGCGGCCGACTGTCGCCTTGCTGCCGCAGGCGGCGGCAGCGCGCGTGAGGCGATCTTCGGCAAATCCGCCGACCCCGATCAAGTACGATGGATCTAGTAATTCGACCACCTCGGCGAGGTGCTTGAGGCATGCCTGTTCGACCGGTTGCATTTCGCTGGCGGGAAGTTTGTCCGGCGTGAGGTTGGCACCGGTCGTACTCATCCACACGAGCGGGCAGTAGTTCATCACGAAATGGTCTTTGAAAAATGAATCCGCCTTGCCGAATCGCTCGGCGAAGAGCCCCCACAGGCGGCGACCGCTTACTTCCGAGCGTTTGCAGGCAAAGCCTTCGATCGGGCGCTTGGGGTGCTCCTTCCGCGGTTTTTCCACATCCTCGCAAATGCCCAGCCAGTCGCGCACGGCATCAACTTCGCCAAATGGCACCCCCGTCTGCGCCATGCCGAAGGGCCCGGGATTCATGCCAAGAAACAGCACGCGTTTTTTGCCGGATCCATAGCGGGAAAGATACGCCTCGTGCGCCTGCCATGCGTACTCAAGCGGATTGTACACGCAGGCGACCGGATCACCAAATTCAAGGCCGGAGAGATCACTCAGCAGCCGCCGGGTCGATGCGATCAGCTTGCTCATGCAGGATCAGGCCCGGGTTTTCCATGCGATCGCCAGCAGCGTCAGCGCCAGCGGCAAGTAGAGCAGCGTCGAGAAAAACAAGCGCCGCGCGGAACTGCGCTGGCCGTCATTCGCAAAGCCGAAGGCGAGCGCTGCCATGATCAATGCGAGCAGCGGACCACCGATTGTCCAAATGATGTTGGCGAATCCAACCATTGCAGGGATGACCGAAAATGCGGCGAGCGAGATCGCAAACATCGCAGAAAGCAGTCCGCTTTTTTTCCCGCTGAGATCGCCATTCGACCACATTTTGTATCCGGCCGCTTCGTACTCGGCGCGATGCAGCCAATTGATCGCGATAAAGTGCGGCAGTTGCCAAAGGAACAGCACGCCAAAAAGAAACCACGCTTCCCAACCAAGACCGCGGCCGGCTCCGACCCAACCGATCAGCGGCGGAATCGCACCGGGAATCGCACCGACCAGTGTGTTCGACGAATGGATGCGTTTGAGCGGCGTGTAAACAAACACATAAATCGCGATTGTTGCGGCGGTGAAATAAGCGGCGAGGTGGCCGACCTTTACCGCGAGGTGGATGATGCCGATTGCCGAGAGGATCCATCCAACGCCGAAGGCCGCCAGCGGATCCATGCGGCGCGCGGGCAGCGGGCGATCGGCGGTGCGCTTCATGCGCGCGTCGAGATCGACCTCCATCAGTTGGTTAAAAGCGGCGGAGCCAAACGCCGCGGCGGCCGTTCCGAGAAGCGTGTGCAGCAGCTTCATCCAATCGAAGGACATCCCGCGCGAGGCAAGAATGAATCCAAAGAAGGTCGTGATGAGCACGAAAATGTTGAGCCGCACCTTCATCAGCACGACGAGATCACGGCGAAAGTTGTGGGGCTTCGAGCCGGAACTTTCGATCTCGGCATGATCTCCCGTTTGATTGGCTGCATCCATGTTCACCCCCCAATGATGCCCATGCCCGCCGCTTTTCCAATATTTTCCCGACAAAGAACGGCGACGCCTGCGACAATGGCAAAATCGCATTGCCATCGGCCACAAGCCCGGACTGAATGAAACATGATCCGCATTCATCATGTTCTGGGATTTTTGCTACTCGCATGCATTTGCCACGCCGGGGATGAAATGCGCATCTGGACCGACGCGCAGGGCCGCAAAATCGAAGCGCGGATGAGCGGACTTGATGGTGATCAGGTCATGCTCGAGCTCAAGGACGGCCGCAAGCTCCCCTACCCGCTCGCAAAGCTTTCCGCCGAGGACGCACATTATGCACGACACTTCAAAGCTGCGCCACCGACTGGCGAGACCACCACGCAAGGCCTCAACTTCGACGCGGCGTGGCCCGACCGCATCAAATTCGGCGAAGACCCCGAGATCGCGATCATCAGTGAGGATGCGGATGAGAAAAAATTCATCTATGAGAGTGCCAACTACCGCTACCACTGTGATGTGCGGCTCTCGAAGTCGGTCGTGCGTGGCTTCGCGTTGATGTTTGAAGCGACATACTTGTTTTGCCGCAGTTTGCCACTCGCCTTGGATGGCGGCGACAAAACCGACGGCAAACTCGAGATCCGGCTTTTTGAATTGTATGAAGATTACATCTCGGCGGGCGGCATGCAGGGATCGGCGGGCGTGTTTATCAGCGGACGCGCCTTGGTGCTGGTGCCGCTCGATAGCCTCGGCGTGCGCAAGGTGGGCAGCGGCTACATGCTTGATCGCGACAAGAGCAGCAAGACCTTGCCGCACGAGTTGACCCATCAGCTCACGCCTCGTCCCTATTTTGCCGAAGGCTCGATGGGTTGGTTCACCGAAGGCATCGCCGAGTATGTCGCGGTGACACCTTATCGCTCCGGCGCTTTCAGCGTGCGCGGCAACCACAAGGACATCATCGATTACACCACCGCCTACGGATCAAAAAACACCGGCGGTCGCGCGCTTGGGGAAAACATTCACATCGCCGATCTCAAGGAATTCATGCTGCAGGATTACAGCAACTTCATGCGCGACCCGCAGATCAATTACGGATGCAGCCTGCTCATCACCCACTACTTCCTGCAGATGGATGGCGATGGCGACGCCAAACGCATCAAGTCGTTTCTCAAGGCACTGCGCGATGGCAAAACCGGTGAGGATGCGATCGCCGTGCTGCTCGACGGAAGAAGCTACGAACAGGTCGGCGAAGAAATCGGCAGAGCCTGGGGGCGGCGGGGGATCAATCTCACCTTCGGCGCAAAATAGCAGGCCGATTACAGGCCTTTAAAGCCGCGGTATTCCTGATAGGTGCCGATCGGCACAGAGACCGCGCGCCACTCGCGGTTGAGCTTGCGGTGGCGGTTGATGAAATCGGTGGGGTCAACCCAGTTGACCATGTCGGCAGGCACGCTGTTGCGGACGACGCCGATGGTGATGTTGTGACGCATTTCAAAATGCAGGTGGGCGGGATACATGCCGTAGTTGGTGCCGATCGTGCCGATTTGCTGACCTCGTTTCACCATCTGGCCGACCTTCACCAGCATCGTGTCGAGATGCGCGTTGAGGGTGTCGACATATTTCACTTCGCCGCCTTCCTTGTCGCGATAAGCATGGCGCGTGAGTACAAGTTTGCCCCAACCGGTGCGCACATCGTGGGCGAAAGTCACAACGCCATCGGCGATCGCATAAACCGGATCACCAAGATCGCTGTCGCCACCGCCGCGGCCATTCCAGTCCTCGCCAAAATGCTGTGGCGCACGCAAACGCAGGCCGCGTGATTTGTAATAGCCATCGGCATTCGGTTTTCCGACGGGAAAATCAAATCCATCGGCGAGGTTCATCTTCACCGTTTGGGCGTCGGCCAATGGCGCAAGGCAGAAAAGAATCGCCACCAGGCAGCAGGCATTCAAAGCGCGAATCATCACGGCAAGTCCAACGCCAGCGGCGGCGCACCGCAAGGTAAAACACGCCAACGATTGTTTCGTCAGCGCAGACCCTTGAGCGACTCAAGGATTGCGGCGCGCATTGGCGGGCTGCTCAGGTTGCCGAGATGGCCGCCATTCGGAAACATCGTGAGTTTTTTGCCGGAAAATGTCGACTTGAGCCATGCGGCGTCGGAAGGGCCGAGCAGGAAATCATTGCGATTAGAAAGCACGCGCACCTTTGAGTTTGAGCGCAGCTGTGATGACTTGTTGCGCAGATCGGCTTCGTGCAGGATTTGCGACGCGCTGATGCCGCGGGTTGCGTAGTACGGCACGACGAGTTTGTGGAAATAATCGCTGTATGACCAATGGCTGATTTCATCATAGGCGCTGTTGCGGCTCCATGAGGAAAGCGGCGCTTGGATCTGGCCGAGGTTGTGACGCGACTGGCTGTTAAAGATCGCATCGCGCAGGATGAAACGGAAGTTGAGGCCGATGAGATATTTCGATTCATTGCCGCCAAAGGCGACAGGCGGAGTCTTGGCACGCGGGCCGGGCGCGAGCATCATGAGTGCCTTCGCGGTGGTTTGATTGATGCGTTCATGGCGTTCCTGTTGCGGCCATTGAAGAGGTGCTTTGTAAAAGGCATCAAGGAATCCGGCACCGATCTTAAGATCAACCGGGCTGTTGATCGCCACATAGCGATCGGCAACGAGCAGGTCTTTGCTTTGAGATTTTTCACGCGCTGCAATTTGCAATGCTTGGAAGCCACCCATCGAGAGTCCGATGATCGCGCGTTTGCCGAAGCGACCCGGATGACGCTTTTCCAAATTGTTGTTGATCGCGCTGAGCGCGACAAGCAGGTCATTGCTATCAACCGGCGCGTAGGCCGGCAACGCGGCGGTCGATGCGTTGCTCATGAATTCCGGGTGAAACACGCTGCTGATCGTGACCACCGAAAATCCATTCGCGTAAAGGTGCTCGGCCACAGCGAGTGTCGTGAGCGAAAGACGGTGCGAACCGAGGCCGGGCATCACAAAAACCAATGGCGCGGCATCGCGTTGCAGCCAGCAGTTGAACTTGAGCGACTTGCCGGTCGAGTCGAGGCACACGCTCATCGTGCGTCCTTCGAAAGGAAACGACGATGACTCGCAACGGATCGCGGCGACGCCGAGAGTTTCAAGCGTCGCTTGGTCCGCCGCTTCATAATGGCGGTGATTGGTGAAATTCGCATTCGCGATGCCGGAAAGCGCGGCTTTGGCCAGCACATAGGAATCGGCCTCGGCGCTCAACAAGCGCGCCGCATCGTCGGCCGATTCGCTCAAGCGATTGAAGGTGCAGAAGCCCGAGACACCGCGCACCGCCGTGATATAGGTCGTAGGTTCGGCAGCCTTGTCGGCGATGAGCCCGGCAGTTTCAGCATCGCTGCTCGGCCCAAGAAATGGCAGCACCACAAAGTTTTGCGGCTTCCAACCCCATTGGTTGAAGGTCTGGGCAAAGTCCGCATCGGATCGGCCAATCTTCCAGCGGCTCGCGACATCAAAGAGCCCGCCAACACCCGCAGTCGTGTTGCAGAGAAAACGCAGCGACTCATCGCCGGCACCGGACCAGCGACCTTGCAACGCGTGGTTCAGCAAGCGGCCGGGATAAGTGATGTTGCGGGAAAAATTTCGCACCGATGCGCGCGCCGGCGCCGGGACCACCGCTCGGTATCCGGCCGAGAGTGGATGCAAAAATCCGTGCATGAGCCCGCGGTTGAATTCCCACACACCACGGTTGAAAGGCTCGATCGGATCCGAGAGCGACTCCGGCATCAACTCATCGCGCGGCACCTGCGCGTGATTCACCGATGGCGCGGTGCACGATGAAAGCATCGCAAAAGCCAAGACGCCGCATGCCAATGGCGAACGGCGGGCCTTGAATTTGATGGGAGATTTTTTCATCAGAGAAATGTTTGTGTCTTATGCGGTCACCAACTTCACCAGCAGGTCGTCGCTGTCGACCTGCTCGCCCTTTTGCACGAGGATCTCGCCAATCGTGCCGTCGGCTGCGGCACTGACCGTGGTAAGCATCTTCATCGCTTCGAGCACGACGAGCTTGTCGCCGGCCTTCACTTCCTGGCCGGTGGAGACGGCGACCTCGGTGACCATGCCCGGCATCGGCGCGCAGGCTTGGGCCGGATTGCCGGGCTCGCCCTTGACGCGCGACGCCTTCGACACCGACTTGAGCGAGTTGTCGAGCACCACCGATTCGCGCGGCATGCCGTTGAGCTCGTAGAAAAGCGCACGGCGGCCGGCGGAATCCGCTTCGCCGATCGAGATGAGCTTGATGATGAGGATTTTGCCGGGATCGATCTCGACCTCGATTTCCTCGCCGATCTGCAACCCGTAAAAGAACGCGCTGGTAGGCAAACTACTAAGGTCATCGTACTTTTCGCGGAACGCGTTGAAGTCGGCAAACACCTGCGGGTACATCAGGTGCGAGTAGAGGTCGTCGTCGCTGGCCGGGCGGCCGAGTTTTTTCGAGAGGGTTGCGCGGGTTTCGACGAGGTCGACCGGCTCGGCAAGTTCGCCGGGGCGCTTGGTGGTGGCCTTTTTGTTGCCGAGCACGACCTTCTGGACATCGACTGGCCAGCCACCGTCGGGTTGACCGAGGCCACCTGAAAGCATGTCGATCACCGACTCCGGGAAGTCGATCGAGCCGGGCTTGAGCTTTGGCACATCGGCCGCGCGGATGCCACGAGTGACGAGGAACATGCACATGTCGCCGACGACTTTGGATGAAGGCGTGACCTTGACGATGTCGCCGAAGAGCTGGTTGACCTCGGCGTAGGTGCGAGCGATTTCGCGCCAGCGGTGGCCGAGGCCCATCGCGTTCGCTTGTTCGCGAAGGTTCGTGTACTGGCCGCCGGGCATTTCGTGTTCGTAGACTTCGGCGGTGCCGGCGCGCGGTGCGGAGTCGAAGGGTTTGTAAAAACCGAGCACTTCTTCCCAGTAATCAGAGAATTCGTTGAGCGAGTCGAAGTCCAGCCCCGGATCGCGTTCGGTTTTTGCGAGTGCGGCCGAAACCGAGTTGAGGTTTGGCTGCGAGGTTGAGCCCGACATCGATGCGATGGCGAGGTCGACGATGTCGACGCCGGCATCGGATGCAGAGAGCACCGATGCGGCGTTGAGGCCGGAGGTGTCGTGCGTGTGGAAATGGATCGGAATGCCGACTTCCTGTTTGAGCGCGGCGACAAGTTTCTCCGCGGCCATCGGTTTGCAAAGGCCGGCCATGTCCTTGATCGCGAGAATGTGCGCGCCCATGCGCTCAACCTCCTTGGCCTTGGCGATGTAATACTTGAGCGAATACTTGTCGCGCTTCTCGTCGTTGATGTCGCCCGTGTAGCAAATCGCAGCCTCGCAAAGAACCTTGCCGTGCTCGCGCGTGGCCTCCATCGCGACCTGCATGTTGGGAAGGTAATTGAGCGAGTCGAAGATGCGGAAGATGTCCATGCCCGAATCCGCCGCATGCTTGACGAAGCCGGCGACGACATTGTCCGGGTAATTTGAATAGCCGACCGCGTTGGATCCGCGGAAGAGCATCTGGAAACAGATGTTCGGAATTTTTTCGCGCAAGCGGCGCAAGCGTTCCCACGGACACTCGCTGAGGAAACGCATGGCCGTGTCGAAGGTCGCGCCGCCCCACATTTCCAACGAGAAAAGTTGCGGCACGCGGTGGGCGATCGCCTCGGCGACGCGCAGCATGTCGTAGGACCGCATGCGGGTGGCAATGAGCGATTGGTGGGCGTCGCGCAGTGTCGTGTCGGTGATGAGCAGGCGTTTCTCGGCAAGGATCCACTGCGCAAATTTCTCAGGGCCAAGCTCGAGCAGCAAATCGCGGCTGCCCTTCGGCACCACCGCGTGATGCTCGATCACCAGCGAGTCGGGCACATTCGCCTTGGGCAGTGCCGCGGCGGGCTTCCAACCCTTGGCGGTGGCGTTGCCGTTGATGGTGATGTCGGAAAGGTACGACAGCGTGCGTGTCGCGCGGTCGCGGCGCGGGCGGAAACGAAACAGCTCGGTCTTGGTATCGATGAGCTTGGTGTGGGCCTGACCGCTGCGGAAGGTTTCATCCGCAATGACATTTTCCAAAAACGGAATGTTGGTCTTCACGCCGCGGATGCGGAACTCACGCAGCGCGCGATCCATGCGCTGGCAGGCCATCGGGAAATCGCGGCCCATCGCGGTGACCTTCACCAGCATCGAGTCGTAGAATGGCGTGACCACCGAACCGGCGTCGCCCGAGGCGGCATCGAGGCGGATGCCAAATCCGGCGGCCGAGCGGTAGTTGAGAATGCGGCCGTAGTCGGGCGCGAAATTTTTCTCAGGATCCTCGGTGGTGACGCGGCATTGGATCGCAAAGCCATTGCACGGGATCTCATCCTGCGGCGGAATGGCCACCTCGGGACCGAAGAGTGAGTCGCCGCCGGCGATGAGGATTTGCGAACGCACAAGGTCGATGCCGGTGACGCATTCGGTGACGGTGTGCTCGACCTGGATGCGCGGGTTCATCTCGATGAAGAACCAGTCGTTCTTGTCCATGTCGTAGAGGAACTCGACGGTGCCCGCATTGTTGTAGCCAATGCCTTTGGCGAGATTCACCGCAGCGTCGCAAAGCTCCTTGCGCACCTTCGGATCGAGGTTCATCGCCGGCGCGACCTCGACGACTTTTTGATAACGGCGCTGCACCGAGCAATCGCGCTCATATAGGTGCACGACATTGCCGTGCTTGTCGCCAAGGATCTGGACCTCGATGTGTTTGGCACGGGAAATGTAGCGCTCGAGGAACACAGCGGGATTGCCAAACGCGTTGAGCGCCTCGTTTTGCGCCTCACTCAGAAGGCCCGGCAACAGCGATGGTTTTTCCACCACCCGCATGCCACGACCACCGCCGCCAAAGGCAGCTTTGATGATCAACGGAAAACCAATTTCATGCGCAGCCTTGAGCGCCTCGTCCGGATCGGTGATCGGCTCCTCGGTGCCGGGCAGCGTTGGCACCTTGTAGCGATGCGCCAGCGTTCGCGCCGCAGTCTTGTCGCCCATGTTTTCCAGCAACTCCGGCGATGGTCCGATGAAGGTGATGCCCTCACGCGCACAAGCCCTCGCAAACTGCGCGTTTTCCGAAAGAAATCCGTAGCCCGGATGAATCATCGTCACGCCCTTCTGCTTGGCGAGCGCGACGATGCCCTCGACATCGAGGTAAGCGCCGACAGGGCCCTTCGATGAATCGAGCTGGTACGCCTCGTCGGCCTTGAAGCGGTGAATCGAAAAGCGGTCCTCTTCGGCAAAGATCGAGACCGTGCGCAGACCAAGTTCGTTGGCAGCGCGGAAAATGCGGATTGCGATTTCTCCGCGGTTGGCGGCCATCAGCTTTCCAGAGCGGGTTGATGAAACGGGCATGACGGAGAGTGTTTAAGCCCCAATGGCCCGGCAGTGAAGTGAAATCCTGCACAAACGGGCCACCGCGTTGGCGTGAATCGCGGGTAGAGTTTGCCGGGCCACACGGACGCGCGTTGCTGTTTTCATTGGCCACGCCTCCAAGTTTGTCTCATCTTTGTGTCATGCAATCCCCCCATAACGACACGCACAGCAAAACGATCGGCTACCTGTTGTGGATCTTCGGCTTCACCGGCGCGCACCGCTTTTATTACGGCAAGCCGATCACCGGCATCATCTGGTTCTGCACGCTGGGCCTGCTCGGCATTGGCTGGCTCATCGATTTGTTCCTGATCCCGAGCATGGATCGCGCGGCCGACCGGCGCTTTGTGGCGGGCAGGTATGATTTTTCAATCGCGTGGATCCTACTGACCTTTCTCGGCTTTTTCGGTCTGCACCGGTTTTATCTGGGCAAAATCGGCACCGGCATCCTGTGGCTGCTGACTTTTGGCCTCTTCGGCATCGGCTGGCTCTACGATTTCTGCACGCTCAACTCGCAGGTGAGCGAGAGGAATTTGCGGTAAATCTCCCCGAAAAAGCGGCGGCGAGTCGGCGAGAGCGGGAAAAATTTCAAAAAACACCCCAGCGGGCTCAATTTTCTTGCATTTTAGCCCCCATGCCTTTTTCATCCGCCCCCCAACCAAACAAGGACGACCTGGCCACGCGGCTGGATCCATCCCCTACGACCATGAGCACTAAAGAAATCAACACCAAGGATTATCAACTCCACGAAGGCGACACCGGTAGCGCACCTTATCAGGTCGCACTGCTCACCCAGCGCATTCATCACCTCACCGATCACCTCAACGCGAACAAGAAGGACTTCTCGTCCCGCCGCGGTCTTCTGACCATGGTTTCGCGCCGCCGCAAGTTGCTCGACTTCATCAGAAACGGCTCCGAGGAAAAATACCAGCAGGTCATCCAAGGCCTCGGACTTCGCCACTAATACTCTCCGCACGGCAGCCATGGGAATTCACCCGTGGCTGTCGCGCAAAACGGCCCTCGCATCATGAAGCCAGGTGGCTTCCCGCAGGCCGCGTGACCCCACCCCGTTCCGCTCGCGGAATTTCTTCGCGCCCGGACGCGGCGGTCACAACCCACCAATGCCCGCGCGGCAATCCCGCCACACGGGTCGCAGGACAGAAAAGAAGAACAACAGAAGAAAGAAGAAAGAAATGAACATCCATACACTCACGGCCGATGTCGGAACCAATCCGATGACGATCGAAACCGGCAAACTTGCCAAACTCGCCGACGGTGCCGTCACCGTCCGCTGCGGCGACACCATCATCCTCGTCACCGCTGTTTCCGCCACCAAGGTGAAGCCCGGCCAGACCTGGTTCCCACTCTCCGTGGAATACAAAGAAAAAGCCACTGCCGCCGGCGTTTTCCCCGGTGGTTACTTCAAGCGCGAAGGCCGCCCGACCGAAAAGGAAATCCTCACCTGCCGCATGACGGACCGACCACTGCGCCCGCTGTTCCCAAAGGGCTATTTCTACGAAACGCAGATTGTCGCCATCCTCCTCAGCGCCGATGGTGAAAACGACTCCGACATCCTCGCGATGAACGGCGCCTCCGCCGCCCTCTGCCTTTCCGACATCCCCTTCGCCGGCCCGATCGGCGCGGTGCGCGTCGGCCGCGTCGACGGACAATTCGTCATCAACCCGACTCACGCCCAGCGCGAAAACAGCGACCTCGATCTCATCTACGTCGGCAACAAGACCGATGTCATCATGATCGAAGGTCAAGCCGACGAACTTCCGGAAGACGAGTTCATCAAGTCCCTCCACTTCGCACAGCAAGCCGTCACCAAGTTGGTTGAAGTGCAGGAACAACTCATGAAACTCGCCGGCAAGACCAAGCGCGAGTTCAGCCAGATCCTCGCCAAGGAAAACCTCCTTGAGATCGCTTACGAAATCGCCGGCGATCGCATCGAATCGGCCATCTACGCGCCGTCGAAGACCGAGCGCGCGAAGAAGGTCGGCGCCCTCCGCGACGAAGTCGAGGCCGCCATCAAGGAGCGTGCTCCGGAAGCCACCGACTTCGATGTCGAGCAAGCCTTCGAATACCTCCAGAAGAAAGCGTTCCGCATTTCGATCATGGAAAAAGGCGTGCGCGCAGACGGCCGTTCGGTCGGCGACCTTCGCCCGCTTTACGGCGAAGTTGGCACCCTGCCACGCGTTCACGGCTCGGCCATTTTCGCCCGCGGCGAAACCCAGGCGCTCGCCATCACCACGCTGGCCCCGGCCGATGAGAAGCAGCATTTCGACAACTACGCCGGTGGCGAGAACGAGAAGCGCTTCATCCTCCACTACAACTTCCCTCCCTTCTCCGTCGGTGAAACCGGCCGCATGGGTGGCATCAACCGCCGCGAGATCGGTCACGGCTCGCTTGCCGAGCGCTCCATCGAGCCCGTCATCCCGGACGAAACCGACTTCCCCTACGCCATCCGCGTTTCCTCGGAAGTCATGGAATCCAACGGTTCCACCTCCATGGCCTCGGTTTGCGCCGGCACCATGGCACTGCTCGACGCCGGTGTCCCGCTGATCCGTCCCGTCGGCGGCATCTCCGTCGGCCTCGTCACCGAGAACCACGAAGACGGCTCCATGAAGTCCCACAAAATGCTGTTGGACATCATCGGCTCCGAAGACTTCTACGGAGACATGGACTTCAAGCTCTGCGGCACCAGCGAGGGCGTCACTGGCTATCAACTCGACCTCAAGCTCCCGGGCCTCCCGCTCGCCATGCTCGAAGAGGCGATCCATATCGCCAAGGCCGGCCGCGTCAAGATCATCGAAAAGATGGCCGAGTCAATCGTCGAGCCGAAGGAACTCAGCCCGCACGCCCCACGCATCGTGTCCGTCAAGATCCCAGCCGATCGCATCGGTGAGCTCATCGGACCTGGCGGCAAGAACATCAAGGGCATCCAGGCCGAGTCCGGCGCCGAGATCAACATCGAAGACGATGGCACCGTGCACATCTACGCTTCCAAGCAGCAAGGTCTCGACCGCGCCAAGGAAATGATCGACCGCATGTTCCAAGAAATCGAAGTCGGCAAGGTCTACACCGGCAAGGTTGTTTCCATCACCGCCTTCGGCGCGTTCATGGAAGTGCTGCCCGGCAAGGACGGACTCATCCACGTTTCCGAACTCGCAGAAGGCCGCACCGAAAAGGTCGAGGATATCGTCAAGAAAGGCGATGTCGTCA
Source organism: Akkermansiaceae bacterium (assembly GCA_947462835.1). GTDB lineage: Bacteria > Verrucomicrobiota > Verrucomicrobiia > Verrucomicrobiales > Akkermansiaceae > Luteolibacter. Next base: position 15,762 of record CANHQM010000012.1, on the reverse strand, counting down.
CCGCCAAGTGCCTCGGCGTCGATGAGAAAGGCCGCGTGAAAATGTCACGCCGCGCCTGGCTCCGCGATCAAGCCGCCGCCGATGCGGAAAGCGCCGGCAGCGCAGAATAATCAAAGCGAAAAGCAAAACATCAAACAAACCGGCGTCCCCACAAAGGGCGCTGGTTTTTTTGTTAGATTTACCGCAATGCCGCAAAGGTCGCAAAGGAACGCAGAGAAGAAGGGATTGTGAATTATGGATGAAATCGCTGCTTCTTCGTCTTTTCTTGAAACTGAACACTGACCACTTGAAACTTCCTCATCTCCTTTTGCTCGCCCGCAGATACTGCGACGCGTAGCGCAGCGATGCGGGGGCGGCTTGCATGAGGGAGGGCAGGGTGCGGTCGAGTGGTCGCCACAGCCATGCGTGGTTTGGGTTTTCGGGGAAGCCGAGCCGCACGCGCAGGGTTGCGGGAAGGAACTCGAAAGCCAGCGCGCAAAAAACCGGCGAAAGCGCGCGCATCGTCCACGGTGCATCGGGTTTCACCACCGCGCGCGCCACTTCGCCGCAAAGCGGATGCGAGCCCAGAAGATCTCCCTGCATCATCTCGTCCCAATAAGTTTCAAACGCGCTCCATGTTTGCGGCAAGGCGTCAGGCGCGACGCCGAACACGGTGCCGAAGCGCGCGTTTTCGCGAAGAAAGGCATTGAGCTCGTCGATGCTCAATGGCCCGACATAGCGCCGGTACATCGTTGCGCTTGCCATGACGAGTGTGGCCATCACCCAAAGCTGCGCGCCGGGATCGAAGGCGGAGTAGGCCTCGGGTGAACTCCCCCGCACCGCACGGTGCGCGCCCCCCACCGATTCGCGAACGCGATCAACCTCTTCTCCGCTGCCGAAGGCGACGGCATAAACCGCATCAAGCGTGCGCCGCAGGCGGCCGATCGAATCACGCCGAAACTTGCTGTGCGCGGCCACGCCCATCGCGACTTGCGGATGAGCCGCTTGCAACACCGCGGCCGCTGGGCCCGCCAACAAGACGACGCGCTCGCGATTGATGCGCCACATCATCGAGTCGCGCGCAAAGGGCTCGAATCCACCCGCGGAACTCATGGTGTGCGAAGCATTTCGTTTTTCAAAACCGTGTAGGCGGCGGTGAGTTGACGCGACACTTCCTTCCAATCGGCATCGGTCATTTTGCCATCGCGCCGCGCGTCGCGATAGACCATCGCATAGGTGCGCAGCAGGGCGGATTCCATCGCTTCTTTTTCGTCGACTCCGTGGATGAAGCCCGAGAGCCGCGCGATCGTGCGAGCGTACTGCGCGGGCGGCACATCGCGGCGGCGCTCCTTCCACCATTGCAGTTCCAATCGCGCCGCCTCACTGACATCGAATTCAATACGCGTCGCATGCCGCACGATGCCATAATATGACTCGAGTTGGCCGATGCAGCGCGGGTCGTTGGTCTCTTGGCGAAAGTACATCGCCGCGATCGCCGCATGCGTGGATAGCCGCGCGCCATCCCACCATGAGAATCCATATTGACCGCAGGAAACTTGCATCGTCTGGCCGATCAAGCGCAGCCATCTGCCATCGTAATAACTTCGCCACATCGCGGATTCCAATCGACCCATTTCCTGCGGATCAAAACCTCGCGGATCCGGACGCGCGATGCGGTCCTGCGCGAGCACCAGCACAAGCCCTGCGGCCAAGGCCAAAAGACCGATGCGGCAGAGCGATTTGATCCGCGTGGCCATGGCGATCACATCAGCCTCGCGCCGGCCTCGGCGAGTTCCGAACGCTCGCCGCGGTTGAGCGCGACATGCGCGACAAAGTCCTGACCTTTGAGCCGGTTGCGCGTGTAGACGAGGCCGTTGCTGCGACTGTCGACGTAGGGATTGTCGATCTGCGCCGGATCGCCGACGAGCACGAGCTTCGAGTCGCGCGACATGCGGGTGACGATCGTCTTGGCTTCCTGCGGCGTGAGTTGCTGCGCTTCGTCGAGGATGAAAAAGCGATTCGGGATCGAACGGCCGCGAATGTAGCAGAGCGCTTCAATTTCAAGAATGCCCTGCTCCATCAAAATTTCGTAAGGCTTCTTCACGCCAGCAGGATTGGGATTTGCATTTGCCTTCTGCTGCTTGCGGCGCGGACCGAGCGGCGTGCTCGGGCGCATGAGAAGATCGAGTGCATCGTGGATCGGCTGCAGCCATGGACGCATTTTTTCATCGAGCGATCCGGGGAGAAAACCAAGCTGCTCGCCCATCGCCACCACCGGGCGGCTGACGGTGATGCCGTTGTAGCGGCGATTGAACATTTCGTGAAGACCAGCCGCGACCGCGACGAGCGTCTTGCCGGTGCCGGCATGGCCATAACAAGTCACGAGTGAAATCTCCGGGTTGAGCAACGCGTCGATGAGGCATCGCTGGCCAAGGTTAAGCGGCTTGAGCGACTGACCATCGGGGATCTTGAGCGCTTCGGGGAAATTGAGCCGCACGAATCTGCCATCGGCCACACGGCGCGCGGGCATGGTTTGTTTTTCACAAACCCCGAGCAGCACATACTCGTTTACGACCACACCGGCGCAACGCTCCTCGTCGAGCACGATCTCGCCCGCACTCGCGAAGCGCTGCAGCTCGCTGGGGTCGACCTCAATACGATGAACCTCGTAGTTCGACACCTCGCGCACATCGACCTTGTCGTTGAGGTAATCCTGACACTCGATGCCGACCGCGCGGGCCTTGAGCTGCATGTTGATGTCTTTGGTGACGAGCACCACCGGCGCCGAGTTGTGCTGCATCAACAGCAAGCAAGCGGCGAGAATGCGGTGATCAACGCGCTCGCGGTCGGGAAAGATGCGGTGAAAAAGATTGAGCTGCTCGGAGTTCTTCGGGCAGATTGCCGGATCGTAGATCACCATGCGCACCGTGCCGCCGAAGGGCGTGGCAACGCCGCGCGTGACTTTCTCGGAACAGGAAAACATTTCGGTGAGCCGGCGGTGGACGCGGCGCGCGTTGGCCCCGCGCTCGGTCTGCTCGGACTTGAACTTGTCGAGCTCCGCCAACACATCCACCGGAATGCACAGGTGGTTTTCCTTGAAGCGCTCGAGCGATGCCGGATCGTGCAGCAGCACATTGGTATCGAGCACATAGTTTTTGACGATCTGCGAGGGAGCGGTGAGACCGAAATCCTCGGGCTGGGAAAGTTTGGACGAATTGCGCCGCGGTTTTTTCAGGCGATCCAACGCAGGGGGTTCCTCAAACAGGGCACATTGCGATTCTTGTTCGGCTTGATTGATCATGGATATGGGAGTGAGGGGAAATGGACCTCGGTGGAGCGCGAAACATCGGCGACCAGCCCACAGAGAGCATGCATGGTGCCAAAACAACCGATCAAACTTCCACCTGCTATAATCAAGATAACATGACTATCGCGATATCCGTGAAAATGACAATCGGAATCTTGGAGAAAGCGCCGTGAAATTGGAGGAGACGCAAGACAGCAAGATTCAAGACGCAAGAGAAGAGGAGGCAAGCCGTCGGCGATTGGCTGCCGTTGAGGTAGCTGCTTCATCTTCGACCTTAGACTTTCGACTTTAAAACCTTCGACCCTCTTCGCGGTTGGATCTTGATCCATCCATTGCGTGTCGGCTTGACGCCCTGCTGGGCGCGCGGCATTTTTCGCGTGAAATGAAGTTTTTGAAGCTCACCACCACTTGGGCCGCTCCGTGTTTGTTGGCGATCATCGCCTTAAGTTCCTGTGGCCCCTCGGGCCCTGCCCGCTCCGGCTACATGGCAGGGGTCGGCCCGATCAAAAAGCAGTCCTCCAATGGTCCGCACCATCCGCCGCCGGCGATCCCGGATGATGTCTCGTACTGGGACGGCGACGGCGTGCAAGGCAGCCCGCTGGTAAAGATCAACCGCAGCCAGCAAAAGGCCTTTTTCTACAAAAGCGGCGTGCTGGTCGGCGTGTCGCGGATTTCGAGCGGCAGTGAGGGTCACGGCACCCCACCGGGCAACTACAAGATCACGCAAAAGAGCAAGGATCACAAATCCTCGCTCTACGGTGTCTTCAAGGACAAACAGACAGGCGCAATGATCAACGACAATGTCGACATCCGCGTCGATAAGACCCCGCCCGGCGCGATCTACTACCCCGCGCCGATGCCAAATTTCATGCGTTTCTCCGGCGGCATCGGCATGCACACCGGCTACCTGCCCGGATACGCCGCCTCACACGGATGCATCCGCATGCCCCACCACATGTCCGAAAAGTTTTTCCAAAATGTCTCGGTCGGCACTCCGGTGATCGTTGAATAAATCCGAAACCGTCGCCGTCGAATTACCCATGCTACCAGACCCACAAGCACAAATTGAGGTCAGCCCTGCCGATGTCGCGAGCTGGATCCAGCTTCCGCCACAAGAGCGCCCGCGCCTGATCGATTGCCGCGAGCGCGAGGAGCTCGAAATTTGCCAGATCGCCGGCAACGAGTGGTTCCCGCTCAGCACGCTGGCCGAGACCCTCGATGGCCTCACCTCCGACACCGAGCGCGGCATCGTGGTCTATTGCCATCACGGCATGCGTTCGCAGCGCGCAGCGATGTTCCTGCGCTCACGCGGCGTGGAAAACAGCTTCTCGATGGCCGGCGGCATCGAGGCATGGACGGATCAAATCGATCCGTCGCTGGCCCGGTATTGAAAAAACCGAACGAGCGGCCCGAATCAGGCGCGGCGACGGCGCAGCAGAGCAAGCCCGGAAAGAGCGAGCAGGCTCAGCGACGATGGCTCGGGGACCACGGTCAGAGTGAGGTTGTTGAAGTAGGGCTGGGCTTCGTTGCCCCCTTGCATGCCAGATGCGTAAAATTTGAAGGAATCAGGGGCGGCTGTCCCACTGATGGTGATGTTACCCGAGTAATTTGGAGCAGCGGTAAGACTGACATCACGATTGGTGGCCTCGACTTGCAGGTTGGTCTCGCTTGTCCGTGTAATCGTCCATGTCATCGCTGCAGTGCCATAGCCAAAGCCAACATTGTTGCCGTTGATGGTGATGTCGCTGCTGCCTGCATTGTTCAAATTGATCAGCTCCGTACCGCCTGTGCCTCCACTGTAAAGGCTGAAGCCCTTGTTGCCACCGGTTCCTGAATCCCAGTTGATGCCCCACTGGAAGCTGAAGCTATCACCCACGCCCAGCGGATTGGCGAAGCTACGTTCAGCAATCGCAAAGGCACCGGAGCTTAAAGGGTTCGCATAGAGTCCAAAAGAGGTCGTCGACATGCCGGTGATGCCCGCAGATGTAGGATCTCCGATAAAAGCGCCCGCAAAGCCGGTTCCACCGCTGGAGGTGATCGTCCAAGCACCAAAGCCGGTGCCGCCATTGGATCCGTTGGTCCAGCCCCCACCGTAATTGCCGGCATTATCGGTGAAAATCGTCGCGGCGCTGAGGCTGCCGACGGAGGCAAGAGCCAAGGTGGAGGCGAGGGCGAAACTTGTGAGGGATTTGGATTTCATGGGTTTGCGGGGCTTCGGGATTTTTTAAAAATATCTGTAGATCAAAGAACAAATGTTCCGGTGAGAGACGAGGTTTAAATAAAACAACAAGGGCGGTATTTGACAATCAAAAAGCCGGCGGACACGGCCTGCGGATCAATTCTGCCGCAGGCTTTCCAGCAGCCAGGCGCGGTAGGGTCCGGCGACGGCATCAGGTTGGATCGCGATGATTTCCGGCACCTCGTAGGGGTGGGCCTCCGCGAGCGCCTCTTCGAGGGCAGACCTCAGGGCCTCGGTGGTCTTGAAGAGCGCCAGCACCTCGGGGGCTGATTCCACCTTGCCCTGCCAATGGTAGATCGATTCGGCGCCAGGCAGTAGATTCACGCAGGCCGCCAGTTGCCTTTTCACCAGAAGTGTGCCAATCTGTCGCGCCGAATCGATGTCGGGGAAGCTGCACAGCACGAGTCGGACGCTTTCCATGCTTCCTCTGAACACCGAAAATCACCCTCTGGCAAACTTTCCGTGAAATCGCGCTTCATCCAAAAACTCATGACCCGGCTGGACCGCGTCGAGCACGGCGAGGTGCAGCAGATCGTCACGCGCCTGGCGCGCGAGAATAGCTTTTTGGAAAATGTCTTCGAGGCGATGCAGGAGGGGGTGATCCTGCTCGATATCGACGGGGTGATCGGATTTGTGAATGGCGCGGCCGGGCGCTTGCTCGGGATCGACCCCGAAGCCTCGGTCGGCGAGCGGCTTTCGGCAAAGGTGCGGGGGCTTGACTGGTCGACGCTCGGCAGGCCGGGGCGCACGGTAAGCCGCGACCTCGAGGTTTTTTACCCGGAGCATCGGTTTTTGAATTTCTACCTCGCGCCGATCGACGACCTCGATCCGCTCGACCCCGCCGGTTATGTGATGCTGTTTCGCGACCTCACCAGCACCCGCGCCGAGGCCGAGGAAATCCTCGAGTCCGAACGCCACAACGCCCTCACGCTGCTGGCCGCGGGCGTCGCCCACGAAATCGGCAACCCACTCAACTCGATCGGCATCCACCTGCAGTTGATCGACCGAAAACTGCGACAACTGCCACCGAAAGAGCGTCAGCCCTTCGAGGGCAGCCTCGCCACCGCCCGCGATGAAATCCGCCGGCTCGACACGATCCTCAAGCAGTTCCTCAGCGCCATCCGCCCAACCATCCCGCAGCGCGAGCGCCACGACCTTCACCGAATCCTGCACGATACGCTCGAGCTTTTGCACACCGAGCTCGAGTCGCGCTCGATCCCGGTCGAGCTAGACCTCGCGCCATCGATGCCGCACGCGATGGTCGACGCGGGGCAATTCCAGCAGGTTTTCCACAACCTCATCCGCAACGCCTATCAGGCGCTGCCCGGCGACGGCGGGAAAATCACCGTGCGCACCGGCTTCAACGATTACGAAACGGTGATCTCGATCGAGGACAACGGCACCGGCATTTCGCCCGAGCACATGGGCACGCTCTTCGAGCCCTACCGCACGACCAAGTCCTCGGGCAATGGCCTCGGCTTGCTGATCGTGCGCCGCATTGTGCGCGAACATGGCGGCGAAATTTCCATCGAAAGCGAAGAGCACAAAGGCACCCGCGTCATCATCCGCCTGCCGCGCGGCGAACGCCCGGTGCGCCTGATCGGATCACCCGAACCGGTGATCGACCTCCACTAGCCGCGAAGTTTTTCCACCCCATTTCCCCCATGCTGCCCACCCTGCTGATTGTCGACGACGAACGCGCCACCCGCGAGGGCTTGCGCAGCGCGTTGGAGGAGGAATTCGACATCTACACCGCCGCCAACGCGAGCGAGGCGGCCAAGATTTTGAAAAGCGAGCCGATCCAGCTTCTGCTCACCGACCTGCGCCTTGGTGGCGACTCGGGCATGCAGGTGCTCGACACCGCGCTCGCACTGCCCGACCCGCCGCTCGCGCTGATGATGACCGCCTACGGCTCGGTCGACACCGCCGTCGAGGCGATGCGCCATGGCGCCTGGCACTTCGTCACCAAGCCGCTCAACCTCGACGAGGTCGAGATGCTCCTCAAGCGCGCGCTCCGCAGCCGCAATCTCGAGACGGAAAACAAACAGCTCACCCAGCAGGTCGCGAAGTCCCACAAGCTCGACCGCCTCATCGGCAAATCGCTCGAGATCCAAAAAGTTTCCGAGCTCATCCAGCAAGTTTCGCCCACCCGCGCCACCGTCCTCATTGAAGGCGAGTCCGGTACCGGCAAGGAAGTCGTTGCTCACCTGATCCACCACCTTTCCGGTCGCCCGGCCTCAAAGATGGTCACGGTGCACTGCGCCGCCCTCTCGCCGCAGCTCCTCGAAAGCGAGCTTTTCGGCCACGAAAAGGGTGCCTTCACCGGCGCCGCCCAACGCCGCATCGGCCGCTTCGAGCAAGCCGACGGCGGCACGATCTTCCTCGATGAAATCGGCGAGATCGACGCCGCCACCCAGATCAAGCTGCTGCGCATCCTCTCCGAACGTAGCCTCGAACGCGTCGGCTCCAACACGCCCGTGAAGGTCGATGTCCGCGTCATCGCCGCCACCAACCGCAATCTGCGCGAGATGGTCGATGCCGGCACCTTCCGCGAAGACCTCTACTTCCGCCTCAATGTGGTCAAAATCGAGATGCCACCGCTGCGCCGCCGCCGCGAGGACATCATCCTGCTGGCCAACAGCTTTCTCGCCGAGTTTGCCAAGGAAAACCAGCGCCCGCTCAAGCCGCTCACCGACGAGGCGCTCAAGCTCCTGCTCGCCTACCCGTGGCCGGGAAATGTCCGCGAGCTGCGCACCGCCATCGAGCACGGCGTCGTGATGAGCAATGACCCGCAAATCGACACCCGCCACCTGCCGGGCTTCCTCCTCGACCCGGCCGCACCCGCCAAGCCCGCCCCATCTTCCAAAAACTCCCTTGATGATCCGGCCGAATTGAATTTGCATGTGCTCGAAACCAATGCCATCCGCGCCGCTCTCGCCGCCTCCGCCGGCAACCGGACGCACGCTGCGGAACTCCTCGGTCTCAGCCGCAGAACCCTCCAACGGAAATTGAAGGAACTCGGCATCTAACCCACCCGCTCACGCCACCCTAACATGTCTCTCGAACCCCGACACTTCATCGCCGGCGCCCTCATTCGGCGCAGCTTGTTTTTCATCGTCCTGATCATCCTCACGCTCGGCAACCTCTTCACGCTCTTCCGCGGCCTCAACTCGCCGCAAGCAATGGACCAGGCGCAGATCGCTCGCGAAATCGCCCGTGGCAATGGCTTCGCCACCAAGATGATCCGGCCCGTCGCCTACTATCAGGCCGAGAAAACCGCCCGCCGCTCCGTCCCGCTCCAAGGCTTCCAAGACACCTACCACTCGCCGCTCAACCCGCTGCTCAACGCCGCCGTACTCAAGCTTATCGGCGCCGACAAACCGAACTCATGGCAAATGAGCGATAATGAAATGGTCTATCCGCTTGACCGCGTGATCGCCTCAGTTTGCACGCTCTTCTTCCTCATTGCCATCGGCGTGAACTACCTGCTCATCAGCCGCATCTTCGACCCCAAGATTGCGGGCGTCTGCGCCATCCTGATGCTGTTCTGCGAGGTGTTTTGGAACTACTCGCTCAGCGGTTTGCCGCAAATGCTCATGCTGCTGCTGTTTTCCTGCGGCCTGTATTTTGCCTACCGCGCCACCGAGGCCTCGACCGAGGGCCGCATCGCCATGACTCCTGCCATCGTCGCCGGCATCTTCTTCACGCTGTTGGCGCTTACCCACTGGATGACGGTGTGGATTTCGCTTGGCTACATCCTTTACGCCGCCATCGCCTTCCGCCCGCGCGGCATCGTCGGCATTTCCATCCTCGGCCTTCTGTTGGTCGCCGGCATCGGGCCGATGATCCGCAACATCGACATCACCGGCTCACCTTTCGGCACCGCCTTCCTCACGCTTTACAACGGCCTCGGCAATGGCACCGAGACGACTGTCATGCGCAATTCCGACCTCGAGGCCGAGCCGCTCATGCTCGACGGCCTCATCGCCAAGGTCCTGCGTACCACCCTCACGCAGGCCACCGACATCGTGCCACTGCTCGCCGGCATCGTCGTTGCCCCGCTGTTTTTCCTCGCGCTGCTCCACCCCTTCAAACGCAAATCCATCGCCGACTTCCGCTGGGCGATTTTGTTGATGTGGATATCGGCAGCATTCGGCCTCGCCTTCTTTGGCATCAGCACGCGGCCGCTTGATCCGAACCAACTCCACCTGCTCTTCGCTCCGATCATGACGGCCTACGGGCTGGCCTTCATCTCGATCCTCTGGACGCGCCTCGATTTCGTGGGCTCGACGCCGATGCTGCAAAATGTCCACCACTTCATCATCGTCGGCATTTGCGCCCTGCCACTCGTGCTTGCACTGCCTTCGAAGGTGCGCACCGGCATGCACCTCAGCAACCGCGGCGGCGTGCCCCACTGGCCGCCCTACTACGCACCCGCTCTCAACAACGAAAACGGCGTGAAAGGCTTCACCACGCCGAAGCAAGTGGTGTTCTCGGATCAACCCTGGGCCGTCGCATGGTACGCCGATCGCATCAGCATCTGGCTACCACCGAGCCGCGAAGGATTCCAAAAACTCGAGACCATCGCCAGCGACCTCCAGACGCCGGTGGCCGGCATTCTCATTTCGCCCTCATCGCACGGCTCGGGCCCGGTTTCCGAGGTGGCAAACCTTTACAAGGACTTCACCTCGCTGGTGCTCGATGGCCGCGTGATCATGGCCACCTACCCGCCCGGCATCCCGATCAACGACAAAAACACCCGCATCCAGGACATCACGCGGCGCTACCCCTACCGCCAGCCGCTCGTCGGCATGGACATGGTCTACTACAGCGAAAAGGCCACCCAAGAGGACGCCGAAATCAATCCCTGATCAAAACCATGGCACGCCGCAAAACCAGCCCCGATGACGGGCAATCAGAACCATCGTTCGAAGACGCCCTCGCGGGACTCGAATCGATCGTCGAGGCCATGGAACACGAAAACCTGCCCCTCGAAGATCTTGTTTCGCATTATGAAAAAGGATCGGCCTTGCTCAAACGCTGCGAATCGATTCTTGATTCCGCGCGCGAACGCATCGAGCTGATCACCCTGCGTAACGATTCCACCGAATCACCCGCCAAAACCGGCAACCAAGCCGGCGCCCTTTCCCAGTCCGAATCACCGGACGCCACCGACGATGATGACATCCGCCTCTTCTAAGCCACCCGCCCTCGGCCCGCTCCTGCAGGCGATCCAGTCCCCCGATGATGTCAAAAAAATCGCCGATGCGGAGCTGCCGGATTTGGCGGCGGAGGTACGCCACTCGCTGATCACATCGCTTTCGCAAACCGGCGGCCACCTCGGCCCAAACCTTGGCGTCGTCGAGCTGAGCATCGCGCTGCACCGCGTGTTTTCCACGCCCAAGGATAAGTTTGTCTTCGATGTTGCCCATCAAGGCTATGTCCACAAAATGCTCACCGGCCGCGCCGACCGCATCCACACGATCCGCACCTACAAAGGCCTCAACGGATTCCTTCTGCGTTCGGAGTCGGAGCATGACGCGTATGGTGCGGGTCACGCCGGCACTGCGCTCTCGGCCGCGCTTGGCATGGCCGCCGCGCGCGATCTCGCCGGGCGCGACAACCATGTGGTCGCTGTCGCCGGTGATGCGGCCTTCACTTGCGGCCCGACGCTTGAGGCGCTCAACAACATCGCCGAGACAACGCGCAGGTTCATCGTGGTGCTCAACGACAACGAGTGGTCGATCGACAAAAATGTCGGCGCCATCGCCCGTTATTTCAACGCGCTGCAAACCCATCACACCTACGCCTCGGTGCGTGCCAAGGCCGCGGAGTTTGTCGAAAAAATCGCCGGCAAAACCGCACGCAGCCTCGCCCACCGCATGGAAGAAGGCGCCAAAAACCTGCTGTTCCCCAATGTGCTTTTCGAGAAATTCGGCCTGCGCTACTTCGGCCCGATCGACGGCCACGACATCCCGCTGCTGGTCCGCACCTTCGAACACCTCAAGACGCTCAACGAGCCGGTCGTCCTTCACATCATCACCGAAAAAGGCCGCGGCTACCAACCCGCTCTCGACAACCCCGGGAAATTCCACGGCCTCGGCACCTATCAGATCGACGATGGCTCCACCGCCGCCGTCAACACACCCACCTGCTCGGACCTCTTCGGCCGCACCGTCACCGACATCGCAAAAAATGATCCGAAGCTCGTCGCGATCACCGCGGCAATGCCCGGCGGCACGAAGCTCGAGATCTTCAAAAAAGAAATTCCCGAACGCTACTACGATGTCGGCATCGCCGAGGAACACGCCGCGCTTTTCGCCTGCGGCCTCGCCACCGAAGGCTTCCGCCCGTTCCTCGCGATTTACTCGACCTTCATGCAGCGCGCCTACGACATGATCATTCACGACATCGCGCTGCAAAACCTGCCGGTGCGACTCTGCATGGATCGCGGCGGCCTCTCCGGCGATGATGGCCCGACCCACCACGGCCTTTTCGACATCGGCTACCTCCGCCACATCCCCGGCCTCGTGCACATGCAGCCGAAGGATGAAAATGAATTTGTCGACATGCTTCACACGATGGCCGCCTACGACAAAGGCCCGTCGGCGATCCGCTACCCGCGCGGCCCTATCCGCAGCACGCCGGTGAAGGAACAACGGCAATTGCTCGAAATCGGCAAGGCCGAGGTCGTCGCCGATGGCACGGATGTCGCGCTCATCGGACTCGGCACGATGTTTGAAATGGCCGAACGCACGAAGGAAATGCTCGAGGCCCAAGGGCTCTCGGTCGCGCTCATCAACCCACGTTTCATCAAGCCGCTCGATACCGCCGTGCTCGAGACCTACGCGCGCAAGTGCCGCGTGCTCTGCACCTTCGAAGACCATGTGATGCTTCACGGCTTCGGCGCCGCCGTCATCGATCACCTCCACGACGCCGGCATCCACACGCCGGTCGAGCGCATCGCATGGCCCGATGAATTCATCGAGCACGGCAAACCCGACACGCTTCGCGAACTTCACGGCCTCACCGCCGAAGTCGCCACCAGCAAGGTGCTCACACGCCTCGCTTGAAATAAAAATTCCAAGCGCAAGCCATGTCCGCCAAAGCCACATGGAAAGTCAGCGCGGCAGTCATGGCCAGCCGAGTGCTGGGACTGCTGCGCGAAATGATGTTTGCCGGCCTCTTCGGTGGCAGCCGCTGGATGGATTGCTTCTATCTGGCATTCAAAGTGCCAAACCTCCTGCGCGACCTGTTTGCCGAAGGCGCGCTCTCGCAGGCATTCGTCACCACCTTTTCCAAGAAACTCAAATCGGAGGGCGAAGCATCGGCATGGGAGCTCGCCAACAAGGTGATGACACTCGCCGCCGTTGCCATGGGCGCGATCACACTCATCGGCGTTGCCGCTGCACCATGGATTGTCGAGTTTCTCACCTCGCTCTCGCGCTCGAGCTCAACCGCGCGCAATTACAACCCGGAGGAAATCGCGCTCACCGTCACGATGGTCCGCGTGATGTACCCCTTCATCCTGCTGGTATCACTCGCCGCGCTGGTGATGGGCATGCTCAACGCACGCAATGTCTTTGGCATGCCGGCGCTGTCGTCGTGTTTTTTCAACCTCGGTTCGATGATCGGTGGCGCGGCGATCGGCTGGTGGATGGATCCGACATGGGGGAAACAAAGCCTCGTCGGATTTTCAATCGGCGTGGTGATTGGTGGCATGGCGCAGTTGGTCTGTCAGTTTCCCGCGCTGCGCCGTGTGGGCTACCGCTTCGTCGCCGACTTCCGCTGGAATGACTCCGGCGTGCGAAAAATTCTCAAGCTCATGGGCCCGGCAGTGATCGCCTCCTCGGTCGTGCAGGTGAATGTGGTGATCAATGCGATGTTTGCCTACGGCGTCGGCGAAGGCGCGGTGAGTTGGCTCAGCTATGCCTTCCGCCTCATGCAACTGCCGATCGGCGTCTTCGGTGTCGCGGTGGCAACAGTGACGCTGCCGGCACTCTCACGCGCTGCGACCGATGGCGTGACCGATGATTTCAGAAGCACGCTGTCAAAAGGCCTGCGCCTCGTTGCGTTTCTCGTGCTGCCCTCGTCGCTGGGCCTCATCTTGTTGGCCGACCCCATCGTGAGCCTGCTCTACGAGCGCGGGGCATTCGATGCACATGATCGCTTGCAGACCGCCGCCGCGCTGCGCGCCTACGCCTACGGCCTGCTCGGCTACGCATGGCTCAAGGTTCTGCAACCCGCCTTCTATGCCGTCGACAAACGCTGGCTGCCGATGATGGTCAGCATCCTCGCGCTGGTACTCAACCTCGCCTTCAACTGGTTCTTCGTCTTCGTCATGCGCTGGGGCCATGAGTCGCTCGCCCTCACCACCAGCATCTCGGCCACGGTGAATTTCCTCATCCTCTTCATTGCCATGCGCCGCTTCGCCGGCGACATCGGCGGTGGCGAGCTGATCTCACTGCTCGGCAAACTCTCGCTTGCGGCCGTCGCGATGTCGCTCGTCTGCATCGCCGCCAACCACTGGCTCTTCCCCGATCCCGGCAAGCTCTCGATATGGCACCGCGCGCTCTGGCTCATGCTCACCATCGGCGCCGCACAACTCGCCTATTTTTCCATCGCCAGCCTCATGAAGGTCGCCGAAGCAAAAGAAACCATCGCCATGGTGATGCGCAAACTCCGCGGGTGAAACGCGAATGCGAAGATCATGGATCGTGAATGAATCCGCCCCTTCTTCCTCTTCTCTTGAAACTGAATTGCCTCCGCTTCGCTCCGGCCATGCCAGTTTGGCTTCGCTTTCATTGTGGGTCGCTAAGGCTCCCGCTGCATTCTTGAACCTTGAAACTTTATCTCTTTTTCACCGGCACGATCAAAGTCGGCACCACCGCCTTGCGCAGCATGCCTTCGGCCACACTGCCTAGCAAGAGCGCCGCGATCGCGCCATGACCGTGCGAACCGAGCACGACAAGGTCCGCATGCTTGTCCTTCACATGATCGAGCAAGGCCGATAGCGCGCCACCCTCGGCAATTTGCGAAACCGCATTCGGCACATCCTTGTGCACGGTCGAGAGCAACTCACCGAGCTTGATCACTGCCCGGCGCTTGGCCTCCTCGTGATACGCATGCAGCGCGGGAAACTCATCGGGCGTGAAACCATAGGCCGTGTAGCTGGGCTCGGGCTCAACCACATGAAACAGGCACAAATGGGCACCCAGCGCTTTGGCAAGCGTCGCGCCCATGGCAACCACCCGTTGAGTGGCATCGGAAAAATCAACAGCAACTACAATCGTTTTCATGGCATTTTCAACAAAGCACCGCACTTCGCACCGCGCAATCACGCAATCCGTGCACACGCATCCAATCCGGATTTGGCAAAGCCCGCTTCATGGTCTCCAATAAGCCCGCCATGATCCGATTCCTCCATACCCGCATTCGCGTGCGCGACCTCGACCGCTCGGTTGCCTTCTATCAAAAGCTCGGCTACACGCCCGGCGAAA
Organism: Akkermansiaceae bacterium; assembly: GCA_947462835.1. Taxonomy (GTDB): domain Bacteria; phylum Verrucomicrobiota; class Verrucomicrobiia; order Verrucomicrobiales; family Akkermansiaceae; genus Luteolibacter. The sequence continues at coordinate 737 of CANHQM010000012.1, read as the reverse complement.
TGAAAGACTCACCGCAAGGCAACCGCCTCGCCTTCCTCGAGCTCCCCGGCAACGATGTCTTTCTCGAACTCTGCCACTCGCCCGAATACACCGCCACCTGCCCCGAGGACCTCATGCACACAGCACTCGGTGTGCCCGACATCATCGCCTACTGCGACCAACTCGAAAAAGCCGGCATCGAAATCTGGCCCTCCGGCTGGCGCGAAAAATTCTCCTCCGGCGGCCGCAAAATGGCCTTCATCACCGACCCCGACGGCTACGAAGTGGAAATCCTCGAAAGATAAAGGGAAGAGTGATTGGTGATTCGTGATTGGTTCATTGGGGATAAAGAAGCAGCCACTTCTTCCGCATTGCTGCTTTAAGTTTTCACCTTTCCACCTTCTTCACAAAGAGGAGGCACGGGCGGCCGTGATTGGCCAAGGGACAAAATCGAAACGCAGAGGCGCAAAGCAGTGGTGTTAATGGGCAAGTGAAAAGTTTGGCTGAGCGATCATTTTATTGAGAACGCTGAGCATTTTTCTCATCACTGCGACCAGGGCGACTTTTGCGGTTTTGCCAGACTGGGTGCGTAGCCGTTGATAAAATGCCGCCAAAATCGGATTGCTTCGCGCCGCAGTAACCGCAGCCATGTAGAGCACGTGACGAACATTGGCGCGGCCGCCGCGAATGGAGGATTTGCCTTTGAAATTGCCGCTTTGCTTGGGATGGGGAGCAACACCGACCAAGCAGGCGAGGGT
>CANHQM010000011.1 GCA_947462835.1 Akkermansiaceae bacterium | reverse complement strand
TGCAAGCCGACCTAGGGGAGCGGCGCACCGTGCGTGATCCCGATTCCGCTACGCTCCATCGGGCTCACGCACGGTGGGTCACAGGTGAAATCGGCTTCTCGCTTTTACAGAAGAAATTTTACACTACCCGTCGAAATCTCCGAAGCTTGGGAATCCGGAAAATCTTACCTCAAACCAGAAAACTAACAGACACCAAAAACATCCCTCAGATTGATGCCTTGATCACTTTTACAGAAAAAGATTTACGCAGCCGAACGAGGAAGGCCGATCCAGCGAACAATCGAGGAAATAGGGAGCGATTTGCCCGACGCGAGGAGCTGCTTTTGTACATGGCTCATGAGTTCGCGTCGGGCAGAGTTTTTCCCAGATATTCGCGGGCGATCTGGAGGACTTCGATTTGCATGGTGAGGTCACCGATCTTGGCGAGGAGTTCTTTTTTCTCCGCCTTATGAAGGGCTTCTGCATCTCGTGGATGGGAACGGAGCGCTTCGGTGCCTTGGGAAACAAAGTCGTCCATCCATTGATCGATCTCAGCGATAGTGAGATCGTGGGATCTGGCGATTTCAGCGGCAGTGGTCTTGCCTTTGATGATCTCCATGATCGCGGCGGCCTTGCGGCGTGCGGTCCAGCGTTTGATGTCTTCGGGTGGTTGGTTCATAGAAGCGCTCCTTTCTGGCTGCAACTCAGCCTGGGGCTACCCGCCCCAGACCCCGGCAAGCTGTCGCCAGCTTGACCGCGCCCGCTACTGTTTGGCCACTCTGGAATCAACGCTGTCGCGTGGCTTTCGTGCTTATTGGTTGTCCAACTCTTGCGGGGGACGCTCCAATAACTAGACAGGTAATATCAGCTTCCTGAAGTCTGGAAAACTGCGTAAAAAACATCAAACCCACAGCGAGCGCGGACAAGCTGATGTCAGCCTGTCCACACCCGCCATTCACATTAAACCAAGAACCATTACAATGACTCTAGTTTAGAACAGTCCAAGTTTTGGGGTCAGGTCACACACTCTCTCTATGCTCCGAAGTGAGGTGCTACTCATTCGCCTGGAAGCCATCAAGGCGAGCAAGAAGGGCTTTGGCCTCAGCGAGCTCTGCGCGAGTGATCGTCAGTTCATTTTCCAATTGCAGGCAATGTCCCGTGACTGCGGCTGACTCGTCTTCGATTCGCTGACACAATTCGCTGCGGCGTTTCGCGCATTCCTCCGGGCTAATCTCAATTGCGGCACTCGAACGCAGACGGACGGCGAATTCCTGACAGCCTTGCGTAGAGACAATTTCCTCCAAAACGAAATTTGTGAGGCCTGTGACACGAAGGTCGAGCATGGCTAATTCGAAAGCGGCAGGGGAAAACTGCCAGCGGTGGCCGATGAACTCGGGAACCGGATTCGTAGCCAGCCTTTTTTTTAGCCTTTCGTATTTGGCCCGAATGTCCTGTGTTTCCAAATACTTCGGATGGTTGATGTCCTGTGGCCAAGAAAGATACTCGGTCCCATCTGGAAAAACGAGTGTAGTTTGGAGTGCCTGCTGGGCGAACATGGCGAACGCCGCCGCTGTGGTCGATTCGCTGTCGTGATGCGCACGCACGAGGTCGGCGATATTTGTGGTACAACGGAAACGGTCAAAGCAGTAGCGCTTGTCGGGAATAATCATGCCTACGAAACCGCCGGGCTTGAGGAGATTCTCGCAATCGCAAAGGAAGCGTATGGGGTCGGGCAGATGCTCAAAATTATGGCTGCTCACAATCCAGTCGAATCTATCCATCCCCCCCTTGCCGCGTACCAACTCGAGCAGACGGGAGGCATCTCCAACGATATCGACCTCCTCGATACCCGCGACTTGGTCCTCGGGGCTATTCATCCGTCTTGCCTTTTCCCGCAGGTCTTCCGTGCTCAGAATATCAATGACGAGGGTTTGGAAGCCATCCCTCTTGGGGGCCACAGGATTGCGCCAGGGGCCGATTTCGATGCCCCGGGAGCCCGGGAGCATCGGGTTGCGTAAAGTGTCTAAGCGATTCACGATGTAATGGGTGGATTTAACTTGTTAGCGAATATAGCATGACTGCAGAGAACGGCTGGATAGCTCAGCGCTGCGTTGGAAAGCAAAAACGGTGCATAAACAAAGCCACAGACATCTCCGCGAGGAGGATCGTAAGATCATCTATCAAATGAGGAAAGCCGAAAAAACGCAGTACGAGATTGCCCAAGTGCTGAGCGATAACCATGGCTCCATCATAAAGGAACTGCGCCGCAATCGTGGCAAGCGGGGCTATCGCCCGCGTAAGGCCCAGAGGAAGACATTGAAAAGGAAAGAGGGGAAGATTTCTCGACGCAGGAACATCTAAAGGCTCAACGGCGCACTTATTTTTATTTTGTCAGAGCCTCGGCAGCTCTGGTTTCCTATGCTGCATGGCTTAAAATGGTCTGAGAATCAGCGGGCCATATTTTGAACCAGCGGGCCGAAATAAAGTCTTCGGGCTACATCGAAAGGGATGTCAGATTTTCAAAGATTTAATCGCAACAGGATGGATGAAACAGACCTATGATGACAGTCCTTTTCGACGAAGCTGCATAAAATGGGGCTGCGGCAGTATGACGATGTCCGGTCTTGACCATGTTGAGCTGAGGGTTAGAACTTTATGCACCTTGCAGGCTTTGAATTCAACCCCTCTCGTTTCCGTTTGTGTTCCGACCTACAATGGGATGGGGCACCTTGAAGAAGCGCTGGCATCGATCGAATCGCAATATTATCCCAATCTTGAAGTGGTCTTTTCGGACGACGGATCTACAGACGGCATGCTGGAGCGGATCCGTGAATTTGCCGCAGCATCGCGATTTGAGGTCAAGCTGCTCCATCACCAGCACACGAGTCTTGCGGGAAACTGGAACAACTGCGTGGCGAATGCGAGGGGAGTATATATCAAGTTCTTGTTTCAGGATGACCTCATGCGGCCCAACTGCATTTCGAGAATGATGGAACTGGCGCTGCGGGACCCTGATATAGCGTTGGTCTTCTCGCCCCGGGAGATTGTTTTTGAGGGCGTAAAGGATGAGGCGTCGCCTGCATGGAAAATTGCCCAAAGTTGTGCGGTGTTGCACTCGGGCTGGTCTGATTTGCGTGTAATTCAGGATGGAGCCGCCTTGCTATCGGATCCGGCTCTGCTTGATGGAGTGTGGAATAAAATTGGCGAGCCTTCGATTGTGCTGCTCCAGAGGCAAGCTCTGGTTGATGTGGGAGGCTTTGATCCAAATCTATGCCAACTGATTGATCTGGACATGTGGTATCGCCTCATGGCGGTGGGCAAGGTGGGATTCGTGGATGAGGCCCTCAGCTCATTCCGGATCCACGACAAGCAACTGAGTGTCGATAATGCCAATTCCGGCAAAGCCCGAAATGACAGCATGCTTTTTGCGAAGAAGGTGATTCATTCGCCTTTCTTCGACATTCTCCACCCGTTTTCCAAGAAAAGGTTTCTTAAGGCAAGCAGGCCGCCGGCGGCGTTCAAGGTGCAGCGTCGCAGGCTGAAGCGTTGGCTGGCCAAGCGTGTGCTGGGTCGCTGAGCGCCATGCTCACCAAGCTATTGGAAATCCTTGTCATGCCGTAGTTGTTGCGGGGTGAGCATCTCCCATGAAATCACTGAACTTTGAATCGCGCCAATGCAGCATCATATAAAACTTGATCACGTTGTACAAGTGGTTCGATCCGTGGCATGTGTTCTTGAAGTTCGGTTCCTTCCGGCCTGAACACATGGATTCGCTGAATGGATTTTGAAATCCGAGTATCAAACAGTCTGTCAAATATTCGACAAGACTCGGCGAACCGCTCGGTAATGCCAACGAAATCGAGGGACTCCAGTCTGCCAACGGCACGAGCGAGCGCATCATCATCAACTGTCCCAACTTGGTGCGGATCGCAGACACCAGCAGCCCCCATGATTCTTGTCTGATAGTCGGCAATATTGTCCGTCATAAACTGCTCATTTTCGAGCAGCGTGGTTATAGGCACATGTAGCATGTGGCTGAATTGGTTCAGCATGGATAACGATCGTTGGATCGGATCTCGCAGAAAAATAGCAGTTCGGTAAGGCGTCGGCACCATGTCTGCCATGGCCGCTGTGAAATGGCCAGCGAGCACATTATGGGGTGGCAATTTGAGGAAATCCTTCAACATCTCACTACCAAGCGGATACCACCCATTAGGAAGATGTTCGAGATGGAAAGTTCCCGGATATACTCGCTGCCTGCCATATTCATCTTCCAACATTTTCCTCAACGAAGTGCCAGCAGTCTTCGCTATGTGGATGACCAGAATTTTTTTAGAGCGATCTATTTTTTTGAAAAATCTCAAAAGCATCACCTGAATTTGTACAACTTGCTTATGATTGTATCTGGTTCACTCATTCGTTCAAATCTTAAGAGCGAATTTTTGAAGTGGCTGCTCATTATCATGGGCGCCATCTTCACTGGCCGCGGTCCCGTCTGGGGCTACACGCTCCAAAACCCTGCATGCTGGTGATTCACCACACTTGAAGCAATGCCGTCGCGCTGATCGGCCGTTAACGGGCTGCCCAACTTTATGCGGGGACTCTCCCGTTGATTTCACCAGTTTGGAAATCCTTGTCATGCCGTAGTTGTTACGGCATAAGGGTGCGCCATTGATGCCAAAAGTTTCCGTCATTATTCCTGCCTATCATCACGCTGCCTTCATTGGTGAAGCGATTGATTCGGTGCTCGCGCAGACCTATCGGGATTTTGAGATTGTCGTGGTGAACGATGGCAGCCCGGATGAGACGGAGGAGGTTCTGCTTCCTTACATTGAAAGCGGGAAGATTCGTTACTTCCGCCAGGAAAATCAGGGGTCTGCTGCCGCCAGAAATCGCGGGGTCGAAATGGCAGAGGGAGAACTACTGGCCTTTCTGGATGACGATGACCAGTGGCTGCCCGACAAACTTGAGTGGCAGGTTTCATACTTGGAAGAAAGCGACGCGGTGATGGTGGCTGGCACTTCGCTTTTACAAGGCGCTTCCAGCAAACCAAGGTGGCGTTCGCGTTCGCAAGCCTATGATGTGCTGACCTTGGCGGAATTCTTCAAAGGCAATCCAGTCGGATCACCTGGGCAGGCATTGATTCGAAAGGCCGATCTTATTCGCGCCGGTGGCTTTGATGCCACCATTTGGGGAGCCGATGATCTCGACCTATGGATGCGACTCTCGCAATCTGGTGAGATTCGCCGGTATCGTCGGCCTTGCCTTTTGTATCGTCAGCACGCCTCGAACGCCTCGATGGACTTTCGCCGCATGGGCTTGAATACGCTGAACGTCATGTTCAAGCACATTGAGTCGTCGCCCATTGGGAATCGGAGGCGTGATCAGATCCACGCTTATCGTTTCCTCTTTCGATATACCGGGAGAAAGTTGCTCTGGGAGGCAGCCAGATACTGGTGCGATGGTCGGCGCGACGAGGGGATCAATGCCTTGAGGGAAGTGTTTCGGATTTTTAAGGCGGCCATCATTCGTGACCCCAAGCTGGCATTTTCCTTTGCCCATGCGGCAATCAAGACACCATGGAAACTTCACAAGCATCGAAACTCGGACTATAGGCGGCACATGACAAGCATGCCGCCGAGCGCGACTACTCGCGATGATACCCAGTACGAGCATTTTGAATCATCGTATCTTCCTCTGGCTCCGTCGCCACGACTGGTGGAATGCCTGCTGGAGGGCGGTCGCCTGGTTTATCTTCCTAACCCCGGCAACTTGGGAGACGGAATGATTGCAACCGCCACTACCTTGTTGTTTGAAAAGCTTGGAGTTTGCTATGAGGTCTTTGATGAGAATGCCAGCTATGGCGATGACTGGACTCTGATTTATGGAGGTGGTGGTGCCTGCGTGCCATACTGGAACATTCTGGATAAGCTCAAGGTGATTTTCACTATGCCTGGGATCGAACGCGGCATCATCCTTCCCCACAGCATCCGCGAGTGCCCTGAGCTTCTTGCTGTCATGGATTCGCGCTTCACGGTATTTTGCCGCGAAAAGGCGAGCTTCGAGTATTGCCGCTCGATGAACGGGCAAGCGGAGTTCGTATTGACCGATGATATGGCTCTCACCCTCGATCTGAAAGACTTTCCCCCGTTGTCTGATCCGCAGCGCAAGGCGATTTCCCCATTGAAGTTTTTAGGGGCTTACTTGGGTTTGCTCTCCCGCAATCAGAGAAACCGAATCAAGGTGTTGGCCAAACTTGATCACAAGACCCGTCGCAGATTGCTCAAGCGCCTAGGAAAGTACGTGCTTCCTTTTGGCCGTGATTTGAAAATTGCCTGGTTCATGCGCCGCGATCAGGAAAAGACCGATGTGATTGGAGATTCGTTGCCGGATGCCCCTTTCATGGACCTGTCCCGCTATGGAGGCGGTGATTGCAGGGATGAGTTGGTGAATTATCTGGGTGTGGAGCTTTTTTTGCATGCCATCAACGAGGTCGATGTGGTCGTCACCGACCGCCTGCATGTCGGAGTCGGTGCCGCGCTTCTTGGCAAACATCTTGTGTGGCTGGACAACTCATACGGTAAGGTACACGGAGTTTATCAAAATTCCATGGCCCACATTCCGCACATTCACTTTGTGCATTCCAAGATGGAGCTGGATGCGGTTCTGAAAGATCTGGCATCGTCGGCATCCCCTACATGCCGACATCCGCGTTTTCAAACATCGGTAATGGTGAATTGAGTTAGGGAGAGCTTTCTTCGACTCCATTTTTTCGTAATTAGTACTCACATGACTGGAAGCATTATTCTCCATCCCATTGAGCACACCAGTTTGGGTGGCACTCGTCTCAGCGCCACGCTCAATATTCATGGATCACTCAAGAAATGGCATCAATACATCGAAATTGAAGGCCCGTTGCCTGAAGGTTTTTCACCGGTTCATACGGGCGATGTCTGGGCGACCTACTTTATTTTCAAAATGATGGAGTTTGGTGGCGAGTTTTCGATCGAGGGCGATATGTCAGCCTCGCTTGTCGCTAACTTGGATCGTTTTGTAGAGGCTTGGTGTTGCTGGAGGCCTGAGCTATTTCGACGAGTTTGCTTGGTTCCGCGAAATGTCATGGATGACAGCGAGGTCAGGCTTAATTCCGATTCTCTCGCTTGTTTCTCAGGTGGGCTCGATGCCTGTTTCACGCTTTACCGTCATAGAAAAGGGTTGGCTGGCGCTCAGAACTTGGACATCAAAGCCTGCCTGTTTGTCCATGGTGCGGACATCAGAATTGATCACGAATCGGAATTCCGGCATTCCCTCGGTCCTTGCACGGAGCTCGTGAGCAATCTTGGCGTGCCTCAGCTTTTTGTGGTGAGAACCAATTTCCGCGAAATGCGTTGTCCGTACGGAACGACATTTCTGAGTTTGCTAGCAGCGTGTATGCGAGCAGTCGGTCGGGATTATGGGAATTTTCTTATAGGGGGTGATTCTTCCCTTGATTTATATCTTTACCCTTGGGGATCAAATCCTGCTAGCAATCATTACCTATCCTCAAATAACAAAAGATTGGTTACCGATGGGCTGGGATACGGACGAACTGCAAAGGCAGCTCTTGTTTCTGAATGGCCTCTTGCTCTTGATCGGCTTCGCGTTTGCTTCAGTGACTCGATGCCTGGGGGCAACTGTGGCAAGTGTTCCAAATGCAAGCGCACATATATGAACTTTTTTGCTGCGGGAGTAAGCTATTTTTCTTTTTTGCCGCCGATTGCGGCAGAAGTTGATATTTCTGATGTTGATTTGAGCGGGGCGTGGGAGCCATTTTTTGCGCGTGATATTTTGCAGTATGCGGATGCTCATGGCCGCTCTGAACTCGATTGGGTAGTGAGGTTGCGCTCGCGGCTCGCGGCTGTCGAGCGAGAGGGAGCTCCTCAAAAAAAGAAAAAACGCGGCATGATAGGTCGACTGATCCGTCATTTTGAGAGACGGCGGGCAGGCCGATAGTATGTGTCACCGTAACAAGGTGTAGTTTGATCCAAGATCAATCACCGTTGACAAAAGATTTTCGCTGACGATTTGCGCGGCTTGAGATCAGGAAGCGTTCGAGTCCGTAGGCCATTGCGCTGATAGGATGGTTTCTGCGCCACGCGTGGCGGCTTTGAATGGTCTCCTGTGTCAGAGGCTTTTTGGCGCTTTGGTGAAGTCCGGGAATCAGGTGGGAGAGCATCGGAAACAACGCATATTCTTCTAGCACGAGGCGTCTTGCCTCACGGATAGCTGGCAGCCTTTTTTCGTAGGCCTTGTCCCGCATGGTTTTTTGGATGATTTCAAGGCTTTCTCCAAAGTCACGGATATCCAGCGGTATCAGGCTTTCTTCGGGGAAGTAATCAAAAACATTTGGGCAGCCGAAGTAGAAAGGCAGGCAGCCGCCAAGGAAAGTGTCGGCGAGTTTTTCCGTCCAGTGATGAGGGGCGTGGTGATTCTCGATGGCCAGATGGTAACGGAAGGGGTCTAACGCCTCGACTTTGGATTGAATGAAGCGATGGCCGTGCCCGAATACCTCGAGTTCGGGGATTTCATTTTTCAGGCGACGGGTGAATTCGTGACGCAGAGAGTGCAGTGTGTGGCGTTGCTGTTTTGAAGAGCAAACGGTGGAGAAGTTAAAACTTTTTAGAGTGGGAAAATCTGCGGACGCCTGTTGGTGCGACTTGCCATAGAACCATAGCAGGCCGCATTGCGCAAAGATGGGATTCGGGTGCGGGATCGCCCAGGGTTCCTGACTGGTCAGCACATGACCGAATTGGGCGAGAAAGGCCTTGCCGTAAACCTTGATGGTCGATGGCTCGGCTGTGATGAGTAGGGTGTTTTCCCTTGGGCAGGCCAGTTTTTCCTCCCATAGGGTGTTTTTTTCGCCGTGTATTGACGGGAGGTCGTCATAAACGACAAGCCAGTCGTACTGGGGGGAGTCCTGCTGAAAGATCCATTCAATTTCGCCGAGCTGGCATTCGCCATTGGGCAGATGGCGTGACAGGTAATTCGTCGGATTGACGCTGGCTGCCTTACTGAGGAACTTGACGCGAAGAGGCATTTGACCGGGAACGGGAAATCAGAATCCGCAGAGGTTTTTCCAAAGACTGCGGAGTTGGTCGAGAAGGTCGGAGCGCTTGAGCGCGGCAACTTGAGAGCGCATGCGCATATCGAAAGCCTGTGGGCTCGGATTCAGGGGCTCGATCTTGGTTTGGTGGTTTTCGGCGCACGCGACCACATCCTTACCCACGATGTCGGAAAAGCATGGCCTTTGAATGATCAGGGAGGGAGAGAGTGCGGTTACTTTTAATTGGGGCGAAAGGTTTCGAGATAAATACCGGTCGATCGCGCGATGGCGAGCGATCCAGTGCCAGATCGATTCGGCGGTGGGGATTACGGCCAGCATGCAATCTATGGCATGCGTTGAGAGCAAATAAGCGTGAGTTGTGCTGCAGCCAAAAACCTGATGAAGCGCGTATCCCGAACCGAGATCGACAAGCTGCCGAAACGGCGGGACAGGGTCGGTGAAGCCCAGATAGCAGACATCAAATTGCTTGGATTGAAAGGCGTTTTGAAGAGCATTTAAAAACTCGGGGGCGGGAGTTCTTTCAATAGTGACGTCGTCCTCCAGAATCAGAAGATGGCTCCAGCCCTTTGCTTTGGCATGAAGCATCGCATTGCGGTGGGAGAGCGTGCATCCGCCGCGTGCGGCCCAAGTGCGATCGCGTTTTCTGCCGCGGAAATAGGGGGCCTTTCCATAGCCGGGTATTTGTGTGCCGAGAGTGGCCGAAATTCGATCGACTGGCAGACCCTCAAATTGAGGAAGTATTTCCCGCCGAAATGTTTCCCAGCGATCCGTGCGCGCGTCGAGATTGATGACGCAGACCCCGGTGCCGGGAGGGAGAGTTGCGTCGATAGTCTGTGGATGCTGCTCGCTCATTGAAAAGCCGGGTCAAAGTTTCCAATGTTGGGCGAGCCACGGCGCGGCTCGCATGGAATGGCGAGGGGTCTTGCCTTTGTAGCCTTGAATCGCCTCGTCCGGATCGGGCCGGCCATGAAAGACAAGGATTTTACAGTTTTCCGGTTCCTTAGGCGTAATGATTAGATTGAGAGGGAATATCGAGCGGCAATGCCATTTGTAGCTTCGAACCCAAGCATCCGGCCACCATGCGACTTCTTTCATGGCATAGGTGAGGAATGCCTGCTCGGTGTTGAAGATCGAGGTGTCCTCCGCGCGGCGGATTTCACGAAGAAATGTTTGATAGATGTAATCAGATTGCGGGCCGGCATCGAAGCGGAATACCGAAGAGTTGCCTACATGCGGGCGCCTGCCGAGAAGACTTTTGCGCCAGTTCACCCAGTTGTGAATGATGCAATTTTTGCCAGGCTCGAAATCAAAGAAGGCATCGAGGTTGCCCATGATGGCGACATCGAGATCCAGAAAAAGTGTGGGCCCGACGAGTCCCCCGAAGCCGTTTTTTGTCACCATTAATTTGACCAAGATATGCGGCCATTTGGTGCTCATACCCGGGTCCTTTGGAAAATCGATTACCTTGATCTCCGGGTCGAGCCCTGAAGCGTCATCGGTGCAGCAGTGAAAGTGAAAGGGCCGCTTGAGATGGCGGCGCACTGAGCGATGTAAAATGTTCACATACTCTGCGGAATAGCGGGTTCCCCATTTGAGGCATAGAACATTGACGGGCTCGGTCATGAAAATCGATGAGGTGAGATTAGGCGAAATGCTGCAACGAATGGCGTGCGTGAGTGATGAAAATCACGAATTTTTCTTCGCAAGAAAATCATAAATATCCGCGGTGGCGGCAAGGGATTTCTCGAGCACGTACCGGTTGTTGGATGTGGGGGAAGAGGGGCTCTCGAGTATTTTTGAGGTGGTGGCCAGAAGTTCGGTAAAGGCCACTGGCGGGACTTTGCCTGTGGGGAAAAGGGTGTGGAGCAACTCGCCGACTCCGCCGCAGTCGTAGCCGACGACGGGGCGGCCGAGGGCGAGGGCTTCGAGGACGGTGAGGCCGAAGGACTCGGGTTGCTGGGAGAGGGCCATGACGATGTCGCTCACGGCCATGAGCTCGCGCAGGTCGCTGCGGTGGCCGAGAAAGATTATGTCGTTGGTGATGCCGAGGTCGTTGGCTTGCCGCTGGAGCCCCTGCAGGTAAGCTTGTTTTTTTTGGTGGGTGTTACCGGCGATCAGGCCGCAGACGGGTTGGCCAGATTTTTTCAATTCGCTGATGAGCTGAAAGAAATCGGAATGGCCTTTGAGTCGTGTGATGCGGCCTGGAAGCAAAAGAAGTTTTTTTCCAATGAGCTCAGGGTGTTCATGATGCCACTGGGCGAGCCAGGCATCGGAAGGTTTGAAGTTCGGGTGGTAAAGCGTGGGGTCGATGCCGTGCGGGATCACTGCGATGAGGCGTGGATCGCATGCGGGGTATTTCTCCTGCACATAAGTGCGAATGCTTTCCGAAACAGCGATGATCCGATCGCCCTTGGTCATGATCGCTGAGTAGGCATTGACCGAGTAAAAGCCGTGAACGGTGGTGACGAACTTGGGCCGCGTGAGGGGATCCATGCCGCGCAGGGCAAGCCAAGCGATCCATGCGGGAACGCGCGAGTGAGCATGGACGACATCGGGTTTTTCAGCGCGAAGCCATGCCCGCAGCTTGCGCACTTGGAACAGCGAGCGAAGTGACTTGCGGTGCATGGGCATCGTGACATGGCGAACGCCGCGTTGCTCCAGCTTTGCCACCATGTTGCCGCCATTGGAAATCACGATCGATTCGTGACCTGTCGACGCAAGGAATCCTGCCAGATCAAGCACATGCCCTTCCACGCCGCCGGCGTTGAGCTCAGGGAGGATTTGGATGACTTTCACGGCAGTCGGATGAGAGGGATGGTTGCAGCGCTTGCGGCTTCGGCGAGCGTGGGCGAGGCGTCCTTGGTGAGGACGAAATCGATGGGCAGGGACGCGCGGTCGTCGATCTTTTCGATGGTGATGCGCAGCGATGCGGGGCCAGCGCTCGCCGGCACTTCGTGAATGTGGGCGTCGGGAGAGATCCACGACGGACGCGGCATGGATTTTGGAAGGGCGAATTCGTAGTGGACATTCGAGTGCGTCCAGGGCTTCGGCACTTGCCATGAAGGGTCGTTCTGCGAAAGCCAAGCGAGGGCCCTGAATGCTTTCTCGCCTTGTTGGTTTTCATCTTCCAGCAAGGTGTTGATCGGGTTTTTGGGGTTGCATTGAAATTTCCATCGTTCTTGCAGCCAGAAGACATCGATGGGACTGCGCCGGATGGTTTGCTCGAGGGTTTGCATGCAGTCGGCGGTGGTGGCGGCCTTGACCGGTAAAAATTCCGCGCGCCATTTGCCCGGGGATTCGGTGACGAGTGAAAGTGCGAGCAGTTCGCTTTTTGATCGGCGGGCCAGCAGGCTGGGCAGTGGGCTTGAGCGAGTGAGTCTGCCGAAGAACGGAACCAGATCACCATGGCGGCCGGTGCGTTGATCGGCGAGGATGCCGACGATGCCGCCTTCGCGAAGGAAACCGGTGACTTGATGGAAGCCATCGTTTTTTGAAAACATTCGAGTGCCGTCCGCTTCGCGGCGTTTGCGGGTGCGACGATCGAGCGGGATGTTGTTGAGGTGGCGGTACATCGCGCCGGCCTTTGAGCCTTCGGGAAAGAAGTGCACCATGCGGCTGAGCAATTCCCAATTGCCCATGTGGGCGAGCAAGAGGACCACGCCGCGGCCTTTGGCGAGGGCTTGTTCGAGCAGCTCGAGGTTTTCCACCCGCAGAACATCCTTGAGCTGCTTGGGTGAGAGTCGCGCCGTGTAGGCGACGGAGATCATGTTGGCGGCTGTGCGGCAAAAGCTGTCTTTGGCCATGCGGTGGATTTCGGCCATGTCCATTTCGTCTGCGAAGGCGATGCGCAGGTTGCGGATCACGATGCGACGGCGTTTCCCCATGAACGGCCAAACGAGCGCGCCCAGCCATTCACCCACGCGAAAAACCCATGGCCCGGGTAGCAGGCCGGCAATGCATTCGATCAGCGTGTGGCCGATGCATTCGATCCGCCACTGCAGGTACTTGGCCTTGCTGGGATTGCGAACGCTCATGGGTGGTCTGTGAATGGGAAATTGCTGATCGGAGAAGGGCTTTTGGGGCCGAAACATTCAAGCGGTAGCCGAGGAAGGGGTCAAGTGTGGGGAGGTGGAAGAGTTATTGGTTATTTGTTAAGGGCTATTGGGAGCGCAGAGGGTCGAAGGTCTGAAATTCGAAGGTCGCAGGTTGATGAAGAAGCGGCTTTTTCTTTGATCCACAATCTCAGATCCCTTCTTCTCTGCGTCCCTTCGCGACCTTGGCGCCTTGGCGGCAAATCATTCTTATGAAAGATGTGGGCAGGATGCCCACGGCTCCTTGAAGACACGGGCGGGCCGCCCGTGCCCCTCTTTTGAAGAAGCCTCTTCTTCATCTTTCCCAATGACTGTTGACCACTGACCACTGACCGCTGACCGCTGACCTCTTCCTCACCTCGCAATGAGCAGGCCTATAGCGGCGGCGAGGGCGAGGGTGGGGAGGATGTTCCATTTGCGGAAATGGAGGAGGTAGAAGAACATGGCGGCGAGGGCTAAGGGGAGAAGGTGGGTGGTATTGGCGTCGGGTTTGATCGTGTGCCATGCGAACCAGACGGCGAGGTTGAGGATGACGCCGACTACGGCGGCGGTGACGGCGGAGAGGGCTTGATTGAGGCGTGGGTGGGTGCCGGCACGTTCGATGAAAGGGGCGCCGCCGAAGATGAAGAGGAAGGCCGGCATGAAGGTGCACCAGCTGGCCATGAAGGCCGTGAAGCAGGCCATGAGCAGTGGCGGCAATGAGCCGGCTTCGTTCCATCCGCCAAGAAATCCAACGAATTGCAGCACGAGCACGAGTGGCCCGGGGGTGGTTTCGGCGAGCGCGAGGCCATCCATCATTTGCGCGGGGTTGAGCCACGCCTCGGTTTCCACCGCTTTTTGCGCGACATAGGGCAGCACCGCGTAGGCGCCACCGAAGGTAACGCAGGCGGCCTTGCTGAAGAACCATCCGATGCGTGTAAGCACATGATCCGCGCCCAACAGCGCAAGGCACAATGCCGGTGGCGCGAGCCAGATCGTTAGCCAGGTGGCGCAGCGTGAAATGGTTTTGGAAAATGTTTTGGGTGCCAAAGCGGTGTTGGCATCGGGTGTGGAAATGGTTGATCCGCTTGAAATGTCACGGGCTTGCCACCAGCCAAAGATCAGCGCGATGAGAACGACCAATGGAAAGGGAAGTTTCAGAAAAAAAATCGCGACGAATGACAATGCGGCGATGATTTGCAGGCTGCGTTTGCCGAGGATTTTTTTGCCCATCCTCACCAAGGCCGCAGCGACGAGCGCCATGACAGCAGGCTTCAATCCATCGAATGCTGCATCGATCGCAGGAATGGATCCGAACCACACATAGGCGATGCTGATCGCGAGCATGATCAATGCGCCGGGAAGCACAAACAGTGCGCCGGCAAGGATGCCACCGCGTGTGCCATGCATGAGCCAGCCGATGTAGACTGCGAGTTGTTGTGCCTCCGGGCCGGGCAGCACCATGCAGTAGTTGAGCGCGTTGAGAAAACGGCGGTCATCGATCCACGGGCGTGTTTCGACCAGCTCGCGGTGCATCAGCGCGATTTGCCCAGTGGGTCCGCCGAAGCTCAGCAGCCCGATGCGCAGCCAGACGCGCGCGGCTTGCGCGAGAGTTGGCTTGGTGGGATCGGCATGCTCCATTTGCCGCAAGCCTGAGTGGATGCCACGAGGCTTGCAAGCTCGCGGGCTCGCGGGCTTGCGCGTGCTGCGCGAATCGCGGAGGATTTTTCCATGCGCAAGCAGCAACGCGCCGATCATCTTTTACGCAGGCTCGAAGAGTTGTATCCCGAAACGCCGATCCCGCTCGATCACAAGGACTCCTACACGCTCTTGGTGGCGGTGCTGCTCTCGGCGCAGTGCACGGATGTGCGGGTCAACCTAGTGACTCCGGCCCTGTTCGCTCTCGCGGACAATCCGCGCGACATGATGCGCGTACCGGTGGAAAAAATTCGTGAGGTCATCCGCCCCTGCGGATTGTCGCCGCGCAAGTCGGCGGCGATATCGGAGCTTTCAAAAATCCTTGTCGAAAAACACGGCGGTGAAGTGCCGCAGGATTTCGAAGCGCTTGAGGCCTTGCCCGGCGTGGGCCACAAGACTGCCTCGGTGGTGATGGCTCAAGCGTTTGGAGTTCCGGCCTTTCCCGTTGATACGCACATTCATCGCTTGGCGAAGCGGTGGAAGTTGAGCGCTGCAAAAAATGTCGAACAAACCGAGCGTGATTTGAAAAAGCTCTTCCCGCGCGAGTCATGGAACAAGCTGCATTTGCAGATCATTTTTTACGGCCGCGAACATTGCACCGCGCGTGGGTGTGATGGGAAATCGTGTTTGTTGTGCGGGGAGGTGAGATAGAAGTTTCAAGTTTACAGTTTTAAGAGGAGACAAGAGCAAGAAGAGGCGACTTTTTCATAGGCAGGGACCTTTGTCCCTAAAAGTCCGTTTGTTGGGTTGTGATTGAAGATGATGCGAGGTCATTGGCTTTGCAAAACATGGAGCGGGACGCTCCATGGACGGCCTGGGGCAAGATGCCCCAGCCACGATGATGCGGCGGGATTGCATTCGGCCAAGATGGTTTGGCTCGCTTGGCTCGTGGATTTCAGAACGCTGTTGTAAGAGCCTAGCTGCTTTCGAGCTTACTCCGTGGGTTCTTCATCCCGGCGCCAAAAAAGCCTCCCCATCGGGAGGCTTTTTGGTCGGGGCGGCGGGATTCGAACCCACGGCCTCCTCGTCCCGAACGAGGCGCGCTACCAGGCTGCGCCACGCCCCGACAGTTGAGTAATGCGCGGGGGATACTTATGCCTGTGATAATGGGCGGGCAAGTGGAAATTCCGACAGGGCGGTGGGATTGCCTGCGCTCCGCTCCGGCCAAGCGGCATGCAAGGCCCTCCTCCGGGCCTTGTGGGAAATGCTGGCTCGCGAGTGCTCGCGTTGCTTTCGAACCCACGGCCTCCTCGTCCCGAACGAGGCGCGCTACCAGGCTGCGCCACGCGCTGACAGTTGAATAATGCGCGGTAAAAAGATGTGGGCAAGATGCCCACCCTCCTTGAGAACACGGGCGGGCCGCCCATGCCCCTCTTATGAAGGAGCTGCTTCTTCACGCGCCCCCTCCAATAACTAATAACGAATAACGAATAACTCTTCCCCTCCGCGTCCCTTGGCGACCTTGGCGGCTTTGACTCCGGTGCCCTACGTCCATGCCAACAGGCTTCGCTATTTTTGATGTTCGCTAACGCTCACAGGACATTGCGGTAAATCTTTTCTAAAAGAGTCGGCGCTGCGGGGCCGCATCGCCCTACCATGACGCGGCCCGCATCAGTTTTGCGGCGCGCCCACGGCTTGCAGCTCGGCTTGATAAACGGTCAAGCTGTCGGCGGGCACGGGCAGACGCAGCGGGCCTGCGGCATCGAAGTTCACGGCATCGCCCGCGCTCTCCGCGCCAATGGTCAGCACCGGGCGCAGTTGTTTGCCGTGGGTCTTGAGTGATGCGGGGAGGTTCATTGCCTGATTCGCGGTACCGGTCACGCGCGCTTCGCCGGAGGCATTGATCACGACCACGGCAAATGATTCGCCATCCTCGGTCGCGCGGGCGTAGGCGAGCACGCCGTCGTCGCTTGAGTCATCACCCGAATCGGTCCACAGCGGGATGAAGGAGCCGGTTCGGAGCACGGGCAGTTTTTCGCGCAACGAGGTGAGTGCGGAAATTTCTTTGAACGAGGCGGATTGTTTCACTACGTCGATCGCAGGCGCACCTTCGCTTTGGAAAAATGTGAAGCGTCCGGTTTCGCCGTCCTCGCCGATTTTGCCAACGGGATCGGGCGTCGCGTGTTCGGTGCCGTAGTAGATGCATGGGATGCCGGGCAAGGTGAGCACGAGGCCTTGGGCGAGGCGGTTGCGGCGTTCGCTTACGCCAGCGACGCGGAAGCGGTTGAGGCCATCGTGGTTTTCGATGAAGGTGATGATTTTCTGTTGCGCGTTGAGCCCGTCGGGTCCGGGGTTGGTGTTGTAAACTGGGCGGCCTTTCGAGTCGTTTGAGGTGCGTGTGAGCAAGGCTTTTTCCAGTGCCGTGGGTGACCCATATTGGCCGTCGGGGTGGCGCAGGTACTCGCGCGCGCTGAAGCAGAATTGGAAATCAAGCACGCCGTCGAGTCCGGGTTCCTTGCTTGCGGGCCAATCCGAGCGCCAAGTGTAGCGCCCGAGGATCTCGGGGTTGCCGTCGTAGATTTCGCCAAAGAGCAATTTGTCGGCGGCCTTTGCGCCGAGGCGCGACCTGAGCCGTTCGGTGAAGGCATCCCAGAATTCGTGGTGCACATGCTTGATCGTATCAATGCGGAGTCCATCGACGCCGACATGGCCGAGGTAAAAATCATAGATGGTCACAAACTCATCGACGAGGGCATCGAAGTGCTCGCCTTTGGAATCGGTCCAGAAATCGCGCAGCGAAAAGAAATCGCATTCGACTTCCTCGCCATCGGTCTTGCCGAGGCTGTCGGGAGAAAATCCCTTGCGGCCATAGCTTTCCAAGCGCGCCAGCGAGCCTCGCGTTTCAATCGTTTTGCCCAACAGCTCGCGCGGGCCATCGGGCTGCACCTTCGCGACATTCCAGCGCGGCACATCCGCCCACTTGGCACTGGCGTGATATCCATCGCGTTTGAACGGCTGCACCCATTCGTCCTTCTCGCCTTCGTCGAACACGCCGTCGTTGTCGGCATCGTAATAAAACACCGGGCCGGCGTGATTGAGCACGACATCCTGGATGACCTTGATGCCCTTGCTGTGCGCGAGTTTCACAAAATCGCGATAGTGCTCCATGCGGCCATTCGCATCATCACTGTAGGGCTTGCCATCGAGCGACTCGCGGCTCACGAGGTGCGGATCAATGTCGAGCCAGTCTTGTGTCCAGTAACCATGGTAGCCGGATTTCCATCCGCCCAGATCATAGCCCGACCTCCACACATTCTTGAGCACGGGAGTGAGCCACAGCGCGGTGACGCCGAGGTCGTTGAAGTATCCGGTCTTGATGGTTTTTTCCAATCCACGCAGGTCGCCGCCGTGGTAGAGGTTGATGTTCTCCTGCGTCGGATCGTAAAGTTTCGGATCGCTGTCCTTCGGAATGTTGTTGGCCGTGTCGGCATCGCGGAAGCGGTCCGCCATCACAAAATAAATCACATCCTCGCTCCACGGCCGGGCGGTGGCGCAGAGGCACATTGCCAACATCAAGGTTACCAGTCGCATAAAAGATACACTCGCTAATGTTTCCCCGCCCCCGACGGTTGGCGAATTCGCCGGGAGAAACTCACGGATTTCCGGCAAGGCGGCTCTCGATGAACTTCATCACATCGCCCCTGCCCTCGCGCGAAACCGCCGAGCTGACCAGGATTTCCGGCTCCACTCCGATGCGCGCGGCGACATGCTCGCGGAAAACAGCGGCGTTGGCGCGGGTTTTTCCGGCAGACTGCTTGTCGGCCTTGGTGAACACGATCACGAATGGCACGCCTGTGCCGCTGAGCCATTCGATGAAATCCATGTCGATGCGCTGCGGCGGGTGGCGCGAATCGATCAACACCAGCACGCAGCGCAAGCACGCACGGCGACCGATGTAATCGCCCGAGCGTTCATTGAAGGCGTGGGCTTCCTCCTTGGCGACTTTTGCAAATCCGTAGCCCGGCAGATCGACGAGACTCCATTGCTGGTTGATCAGGAAAAAATTCATCAGCCGCGTCTTGCCCGGCGTCGCCGAAACTTTGGCCAAACCGTTGCGGCCGGTGAGCAGGTTGATCAACGACGACTTGCCGACATTCGAACGGCCGATCAGTGCGAATTCCGGCCGATCCCAATCCGGGCATCCGCCCAGATCGCTTGCGCTGGTGACCAGGTCGGCGGAACGAATCTGCATGCCGCGTAGAATCGGGTGATGAAAGAGAGTTTCAAGGTTCAAGTGGGGGCGAAGACAGAAGACTTGAAGACACAAGACAGAAGACAGAAGACAGAAGATGAAGAAGCGGCTTTTCCGTTGGCAGGGACCTTTCTCCGCAAAGGTCCGGTGCTTGAGTTGTTATAGAAGAAGTCGCTTTTTGATCATCCCACTGACTGCTAACCTCTCCTGTTCTGCAATTAGCGCTCGATAAATATCACTCTTCGAAATCCGGCTTCGACCTTGCGCGCTGCGGTTTGAGAAGCTTTGATGGATTCAGTCGATGCGAGCCGATTGGACATTCGGAAAATTTTTCACAAGCAGCATGGTTGCGCTGTGCCTTGCGTGCTTGCCTGCGTGTTCGTTGTTCAAGCCGAAATCACCCGAGCCCGAGCCCGCAAAACCTGCGGCGGCAATCAAACCCACTGAGACTGTTCCGGTCGCGACGATCGTGCCCGAGGCCGCGCCCGAGCCATCGAAGCCTGCGATGCCGGATGATGGATTGCGCCTGCCCGACATGCTCACGATGCCGCAGGACAACGAACTCAAAGCTTCGACCTCGGCACCGCCCGCCAATCCATCCGAGCCTGCGCCGGTTGTCGCGCGCCCCCCAACGGATCCGCCCGCGCGGCCAAAAGCCGAAGAGCCCAAGCCGGAGTGAGTTGCTCTTTCTCTAGCGCTGATTGAATCGAGCCATCTCGCGCTGCGCTTCGCGAAGTTCGACTTTTTTCTTCAGATCCTGACGCTGATCGGAGTGCGTCTTGCCTTTGCCGACGCCGATTTCGACCTTTACCCGTCGGTTCTTCCAATACATCCGCAGCAGCGGCAGCGTGCAGCCCTTGATCGCGGTCGCGGCGGCGAGCTTGAGGATCTCGCGCTTGTGCAAAAGCAAACGGCGCGGACGCTTGGGCATATGGTTGAACCACTCGCCGGCGGTCTGCCATGGCTGGATGTCGCAACCGTATAGAAACACCTGGTTGCCTTCGACGCGGGCAAACGCATCGGAAACATTGATCTTGCCGGCACGGATCGATTTGACCTCGGTGCCCTTCAGTTCGATGCCAGCCTCGAACTTTTCAAGGATATGAAAATCGCGTCCGGCCTTCCGGTTGGTGGCGATTTCCGCACTCATGAAATCTCAAGGCCAGAAGCAAAGGCGATCACGCCTTAGCCTTCTCGACCAACTGGATCTTGCCCTCGATGATTTCCGTAAGGGCGATGTCCGCAACCCCCATGCTTGGGCGGACGGGAATAAGAGGCGAACGACCACTGTTCAACTGGCGCACGCGCTGCGACACGAGGTTGATCAATACGAGGGGGTCGGTGACAATTTCAGATGCCTTTTCGAGGAGGTCGCTTTTCATAGGAGAACCGGGAAATCGCGAATCCGGCCGATTTTGCCCGAACGGTATCACGTTCTCTGGCTGCGGTGACGGAACTTTTTCGCTCAAGTCTGTGGAGGTTGGAGGATTGTCGCCCCTTATTCGGGGCGGGCCGAGGATTCAAGCAGGTTTTAAGCCCGCTGACAAGCCCAAAGTCGATAGCGTCGCCAATTGTGGCTGGGCCTGGTGCCGGCAACAGAAGTTCAAACCACGAAAAACACGAAATGCCACGAAAAGGAGAGGGTTCATGATTCGCGATGTGCCCGCTCGTTTGGATCAAATGTGAAATGCCTTCGTTTTCGTGCTTTTCGTGAACTTCGTGGTTTCTTCATCAGCCCGGCATCAGGTCGATGCCGAAACGCCGC
This sequence comes from Akkermansiaceae bacterium, assembly GCA_947462835.1. Lineage (GTDB taxonomy): Bacteria > Verrucomicrobiota > Verrucomicrobiia > Verrucomicrobiales > Akkermansiaceae > Luteolibacter. The sequence continues at coordinate 62,687 of CANHQM010000011.1, read as the reverse complement.
AGCACTGCCACCATGATCCAAAAAAGCGCGGCGGTGATGAGGCAGTTCAAGCCCAGCGCCGACCAAAAGCCCCAGCCATGACGCCACATCCACGGAAGAATCAAAAACATCGGCAGGGTCGGCAGTACAAACCAAAAGGTACCTTCGGCATGGTTCGCCAAACGCTCGCTCGACTGACCGCTTTGATGCATCCAGATCATCGCCAGCAGTGAAGTGAGCGGCAGGGAAATCAGAAGCGCCGAAAGCCGGTCGTTGAAGAGCTGGACCTTGTTCACCGCGACAATGATCAAGGCGCTCAAAAGCCATTTCGCCAGATCCAGACCCGAAAAAGATAGCAGTTTGTCCCAAAATTGAGCAGTGAACATGGTTGGAATCATGAAAAATCAGGCAGCGGGAGGTCAATTTGATTTTCCAGCGCAAAACAAACCATTCGGTTGGTATTTTTTGCTTGATCTTGCCATTTCCCATCGAAACCGCGAAGGTTTGGTCATGAAATTTTTGTCCCTTGGGTCCTGGGTTATGGGTTTGATGTTGGCCATTTCGCCCGCGGGCATGGCCTTGGATGCCGCGCGCAAGGAGCAGATTGGCCGCAAGATTTGGCAGAACGAATGCGGCGGGAGCGTGAGCGGGCTTACGACATGGAATGCGGGCGAGGAGTTTCCCTCGCTGGGGATCGGGCATTTCATCTGGTACCCGGCGGGCTTCAAGGGGCGCTTCGACGAGAGCTGGCCGAGTTTTGTGAGCTACGCGAAAAGCAAGGGGGCGAGGCTGCCGGAGGTCGCGCTCGAGCGGCACAGCCCGTGGACGAGTAAGGCGCAATTTCAGCGCGAGTTCGATGCCCCGCGCCTGAGCTCGCTGCGCAAGTGGCTCGCAGCGAACATTGGCGTGCAGACGGATTTCATCATCGCGCGTTCCCGGGCGGCGCTGCCGAAGATTCTCGCGGCCGCGCCGGACTCAGAGAGAAAGCGCATCGAGGCCAACTACCACAAAGTCGCGATGACCTCGCAAGGGACCTATGCGCTAATTGATTATGTGAACTTCAAGGGCGACGGCTGCTCCAAGGCCGAGCGTTACGATGGCCGTGGCTGGGGTCTGCTGCAGGTGCTAGGCGAGATGCGTGATGTGCCATCGGGCCCGAGCGCCGCCAAGGAATTTGCGGCCTCCGCCAAACGCGTGCTTTCAAGACGCATCGCCAACTCCCCACCCGAACGCGGCGAAAAACGCTGGGAACCCGGCTGGCACAACCGCTGCGAAACCTACGGCCGACCGCTGTGAGAAATTCGGGGGGCGCTGCTTCACCCCTCCCGCCGCAGCAGGTTTCACGCGGTGACCGAATTGTGACGAGATGGTCGTGGTTTTTTGATTGACGGATTACCGATTCGGTAATCTTATTGCCGACATAGAGCTTGACTACAAAGCTTTATGAAACATCCACAGGCGCGAATACATGCCTTTGGGAGTAACCCTAAACACAAAACTAGCTAAGTATACCCATTATGAAAAAAACAGTTATCGCATTGATTGCACCAGTACTCGGAGTCGCCCCGGCTTTCGCGGGGGATGTTTCAGCTCCCGCTCAATCCTCGGCTCCAGCCGCCGCTGCTAACAGCTACGGAATCAACCCGTATCTTGGCGTCAGTGGGGTTTTTGGTGAGTTTGATGAAACATTAATCACTTCGCTTGCAGGCGAAGACGGCTCTTACGATGTCGCGGGTGTCCGCGTCAATGGGGGCCTCGGCTTCGGCAATGGATTTTCCATCGATGGTCGATATGAACACGTGGAAGGCGATCTTTATGATGTTGATATCGAAAGCGATGAGTTCCGCGCCTTAGTTAATTACGAGCAGGAAGTAGGACAAGGCTTTTCGCTATTTGGCGGAATCGGTTACGGCTGGCTGAGCCATGAGGCTTCAGCTGAGGGCCTTTCTCTTGATATTTCGGGCGATGGCTTGCTCCTCAATGCTGGCGCCAAATTTACCAGCGGGCAGTTTTTTGGTAGCTTGGTTTACACTCATTGCTTCACTCAATCGGCTGAAGTTGAAATCAGCGGATTCGATGCATTAGCCGAGGAATTGGACGTGGATCTTGATGGGCCAGTTGATGGCAAATATGATGGCGATGAGGAAGACGTGGGATCTCTTGAGGCCACCGTCGGGTACAATATCACCGAGCAGCTTGCTGCCACCCTTTCGGTCGAAACCCAAGTCACTGGTGACACTTGGATCGAGAAGGACTGGGTTGCCGCAATCGGTCTTCAATACAAGTTCTAAGCAGCATCCTACTGCATATAGGTTATCGGTTGAAATCCACACCTCGCATTCGGGGTGTGGATTTTTTGTTTGTTTTTTCAACGCTCAGGCGCCGTTTCGCAGCAAATTCCACGCGGTGACGAGAGCCTTGAGGCCGGCCATTTCGATGGATGGATCGACATTCCATTTTTCCATTCAAAATGACTTGCTGGGCCTAGGTTCGATGCCTTCCGTATGTAGGATGTCGCCGCTCGTGCTTGATTACCGTGATGCGAATGACGGAGTCATCCACTACCCGAAAAAGGATCAAGTAGGGAAATCTCTTCATCAGCGCCCTTCGCGTATCCCCACGGACACACATCCAACGGGTCGGGATGGCTGCAATCCGCAGAACTTGCCTCTCAAATTCGTTGATGAAATCGTCACCCAGATTCTGGGATCGTTCGTTGTAGAAATCCCGGATTTCAGCAAGTTCGGCCTCAATAGCGGGGTGGTATTCAATCCTCATTGCCTTAAGCGGCGCATCAAATCCTGATGTGAAACGGCAGCCACTTGGCCACTCTCGATCTCTTGGTTTCTCTTTTCAGCAAGGCTCAATGAAGCTTCGTCGTCGAGATCGACGGACAGCTCGAAAGGATCTTCGATGCTCTCCCACAAGGAGGCCGCAAGCAGGGCGCGCTCCCTGGTTGGCAGCTTCAGGGCTTCTGGGGCAATCTGATCAATGCTCATGAAACTAGAATATCACGCAAAACGGATCGGAAAAGGTTGAATTTTTTCGATCCTAAAGCACATGCGCCCACGCGGCGTGGGTGGTGATGACCGGAATTGGACCGCCAAAACGACCCAACTTTGTTTTCAGCGAGGACGCTGAAAACCACTTCTTCAGTACGCGCTACCCGTTTTTGCGGGTTTTGTACCACTTGCGAAAATCACCGCCGCGCGAATCGGGTAGGGTGCGTTGGCCGAGCCAATCCTGAAGCGGCTTGATGGGCGCGACATGGATGGGCAGGTGATTCATCGCCTTCGACATCGTCATTGCTGTGCGCCACAGCGAGGGTGAGGTGGCGAGGGTCGAGAAAGGCGACATCGGCACGGCGGCGGGTGAGTGCACGCCTTCGCGTTTTGCCTTGTCGCGCAGGCGCAGCAGCAAGTCGGGGATTGGAATGTCGACCGGGCAAACTTCGTTGCACGCGCCGCAAAGCGACGAGGCTTTCGGGAGGTCGGCAAGTTCCGGAAAGCGGTCGCCGAAGAGCAATGGTGAGAGCACCGCGCCGACCGGGCCGCCGTAGGTCGAGCGGTAGGCGTGACCAGAGGCTTGGCGATAAACTGGGCAAACATTTTGGCAAGCGCCACAGCGGATGCAGCGCAGGATTTCGCGGCAGTTTGATGCGAGGACATCGGTGCGGCCGTTGTCCATGAAGACGACATGCATGTGCTCGGGGCCGTCGGGTTGATTGGCGGACTTCGGGCCGTTGATGAACTCGGTGTAAACCGTGAGTTGCTGGCCGGTGGCCGAGCGGCCGAGCAGGTTGAGGAAGACCGCAAGATCCTGTTCGCGCGGGATCACTTTTTCGATGCCCACCAGCGCGATGTGCACTGGCGCTGGTGCCATGCCGAAGCGCGAGTTGCCTTCATTGGTCACGAGCGTGAGGCGGCCAGTGTCGGCGCAGACAAAATTCGCGCCGGTGATGCCGGCTTCGGCGAGCATGTACTTTTCGCGAAGGTGGACGCGTGCGCGGCGGGTGATCGTTTCCGGATCGTCATTGTAATCGGCGGCGATGCCTTCGCGTTGGAAAGTGCGGGCGATTTCGCGGCGGTTTTTGTGAATGATCGGTTTGACGATGTGGGATGGTTCGTCGTTGTCGAGTTGGACAATGAACTCTCCGAGGTCGGACTCGAGACATTCGATGCCGTTCTCGATGAGAAATGGGTTGAGGTGGATTTCCTCGGCTGCCATCGACTTCGACTTTGTGAGGCGGGTGACGCCGTGGCCGTGTAGAATGGAAAGAATTTCCTGGCGTGCGTCTTCGGCGGTCGCGGCGAAATGGACCTTCACGCCGCGCTGGGTGAGTGCTGCTTCCGCCTTCGCGAGATAGTCGCCGAGATGGTGGAGCGTGTGGTCTTTGATCGCTCCCGCAAGTTTGCGCAGCGAGTCGGGATCCGCATAATCTTTGTGCAGTACCTCGTAGCGTTTCTCCGTGCCCTTGGACGAACCATCGAGCACCGAGGTTTGTTTCTCGTCGCTGATCTTGCGGGCGTAGAGGTCGATGGGTTGGGTGCCGATCATGGATTCGATTGGTTTGGTTTTACCAGCGTGTCGCGAAGGATCTGGATGGCGTGAAATTGGGGAATCGCGCGGCCTTGGTTTTGTGCGAGTCCGTTGAGGTGCATGAGGCAGGACATGTCGGTGCCGACGAGCATGTCGGGCCGGATGTCGAGCATGTGATCGAGTTTGAGCGTGCCCATTTGCCCTGAAATGTGAGGAAAGGTCACCGAGAAGGTTCCACCGAAGCCGCAGCATTGTTCGGATTGACCGAAGGGGATGACTTCCGCGTTTTCGATCGATGAAAGCAGCGTGCGCACCGCTTCGCCGGTCTTGGTGCCGCGGCTGTGGCAGGAGCGGTGAAACGCGATGCGCGTGGGTTGTTCAAATTTCCCCGGCCATGTGCGGATCCCGAGGTCGTTGAAAATGAAATCGATCACCTCACGGGTGCGGGTGGCCAGCGAGTCGATTGCCGCGTCAGGTTCCTCCTCGAATTGCAGCATGTTGCCGTGGCGGTTCATCGCGGCGCAGGAGCCCGAGGGCACGATCACCGGCAACTCGCCCGCGAAGACATCGGCGCAGTGCCGCGCGACTTTGCGCGAAGCGGCCCAGTCGCCGGAGTTGAATGCAGGCTGGCTGCAGCAGGTTTGGTTTTCCGGAAAATCGACCGAGATGCCAAGGTGCTCGAGTACCTCGACAGTGGCTTTCGCCACATCGTCGAAGAACGCATCACACAGGCAGGTGCCCATGAGAAGCACTCTTTGTTTGAGGGGGCGGGCGCTTGGTGCAGACATGGAAAATAGTATCTGCGCACAAGCTATCGATCGTGCAGGCCACTGCAAACCATAATCCTTGCCGAATCGATTTTTCATTCTTGTGAATGCCGAAATGCGTGTGTTTCGGACCATGCAAGGGGGCATGGAATCGGCAGGGGCATGGGATGGACAAGCATGCGGCGGGATGCTTGAGTGCTGCCGATGAGCGATGGATCCTTGCTGCTGCTGGGGCTTGATGGGCCGGAATTGAAGCCGGACGAAGCGGCGCTGTTCCGCCGTTTGCAACCGGCCGGCTACATCCTTTTTTCGCGCAACATCGTTTCGCCGGAGCAGACGCGAAAGCTCACCGACGACCTGCGCGACTTGTCGGTCGATTTGCCGATCATCGGCATCGATCAGGAAGGTGGACACGTCACGCGCACCAAGGAAATTGCGCCGGTGCTGCCATCGGCCGAGGCCCTGGCGGCCCGCGGGGACATGGGAAAAATTGCCGATGCCGGCGTGTTGACCGGCGAGTTGCTGCAGCTTTTGGGCTTCAACCTCAACTTTGCGCCGGTGCTCGATATCGATCATTTTCCCGGACTTGCAAATGCCCTGCGTGGCCGTTGCTGGGGTCGCGACCCGCAGCGCGTGATCGATTTCGCGGGTCAATGGAACCGCTGGATGCGTCGGCAATCGATCGCAAGCTGCGGCAAACATTTCCCCGCCTGCGGCCGTGCCGTTTCCGATCCGCACCACGACCTGCCATCATCGCCTGCCACACTCGATGAATTGCTGCGCGAGGATGTGATCCCTTACACCGCGCTGATGCCTGAGCTCGATTCAATCATGCTCGCGCACATCGAGTTTCCCAACATCGATGCCGATTTTCCCGCATCGCTCTCGCCCAAAATCATCCGGCGTTTCCTGCGCGATCAACTCGGCTTCGACCGCCACCTCGTGATGACCGACGACCTCGACATGGGTGCCATCACCAAGCGTTACGGTCGGGGCGAGGATGTGAAATTGGCGATCCGCGCCGGCAATGACCTTGCGATGATCTGCCACCGCAATGACACCGCGGAAGCCGCCGCCCGCGCGATAGGCGAACTGCCCCTCGGCATGCGGCACGAGGCGCAGGATCGGGTCGAACGCTTCCGCCGCCGGGTGCTGCGCCCGCCCGCCGCATGGTCCGCCCCAAAATGGCAAAACACCTGCGCCAAGATCGCCCAACTCGCGGCGGAATTCGATCCCGCCGAGGAAACCGTCTCTAACAGCCCGGTGGCGGATTATTGAGTTTTTTGAGCGCAGCTCGTTTTTTTCGAATTAAGTGGAGATTTCGTCAGTCTCATGTAAGTCTATGGCAGATATTACTATGAAAAAGATTGCTCAAAAAATCACCGCGATTCTTACAGTTGCAGGTTTGGTTTCTTTTGCTCCCACCGAATCCCAAGCCGCGGATCTCGCGCTTGAGGGTGGAGGTTCTTATGTCTTGGGTGATACCTATCGGTACTACGGTAAAGGTAAAAAGCAGAGCGGTCGCTATCGCAACCTTGGTTCGGATTATTACCAGAGTGCGAGGATCAGCATGGGTCGGGTGACCAATTATTCCGGGTATCGTTCCGGCGCGATGAGCTTTGAGCTTTGGGCCACGAATTACTACGATGCTACCAGCGGTATCGTTGTCATGACCACGGGACTTAATAGGCTCAAGGCCAATAGATTTTACAAGGGTGTCAGCCGCGCAGGCTTTGGCCTCTATCTGGACGATTATTACTACCCGCAACTCAACCTGTTTGAGTATGTCGGCAGCTGGGCTTGGCGGGATGTGTTGGTCTTTAATTACGATGACTGGTTTTGATGGCAATGCGCCTTAGCTCGCTGTTGTTGACTGCCGTCATTTTCGGGGGCTTGGGATTCCTGCTGGGACGCCTTACGCAAACCGATTCTGAACGACTGATCGAACCCAAGGCCTTAGCTGATGGCGTGTCGCCGGGCTATCGCGCGGGAGAGAAGAAATGGTCGGGCCCGGGTCAGGGGCCTTCTGATCTTCGTGCCAAACTCGAGCGTGAAGTGAACCCGCTTGCACGGTACAAGCTTGCGATGGATCACATGGAAGCCTGGGTTGGGCGTGATCCGCGTGGAGCGCTTGATTGGATCAAGAGCCAGCAGCCGAGTGTTCGGCGCAAGGAGGTCATGCGCCTCGCCTTGGCGCAATTTGCGGAAAGTGATCCGAAAGGCGCAGCTGAATGGGTGATGGCAAATCTTTCCGGGATCGAGCTGCACAATAGTCTCATTCAGATTTCCGGGCCATGGTCTCGTATCAATGGGACTGAGGCCGCGACCTGGCTTTCTGCTCTACCCGCATCGAAAGAGCGGGATGCTGCGCTTGAGAGCGCTCTTTTTGGTTGGGGCACGGTTGATCCTGTGGCGGCGGTGGAATATGCGGGAGCAAAGGTCACGGACAAGGGGTTGGCATTGGTATTAAAGCGTGCTTCCTATGCCGGTTGGGCCAAGAGCGATCCTGTCGCGGCGGTTTCGGCCAGCTTGGATTCGAGCCGAGGCCATGGCGACATGACGCAGTTTGCCAACACCTTGGCGAATTGGGCCACGGTGGATTTGGCGGCGAGCTCAGAGTGGTTGATGAAAAATGTTTCCAGCCCCAATGAGCGCACCGAAGCCGTGCTTGAGCTATCGACCATTTTTGCGAGGCAATCACCGGATGCCGGGCTTGAATGGATTGGTGGTTTGCCCGATGAAAATGAGCGCCGACTCGCCAGCAATCAGTTTGCGGTTGATTGGGCTTCGGTTGATCCTGCTGCTTCGGCGAAGTGGGCGAGCGGGCAGTCGCCGGGATTGTTGTCGGATCAGGCGCAGATGGAGATTCTTCAAAGTTACCTTGCCGATGACGCAGCAGCTTTTGATCAGTGGCGCAAGTCGTTGCCGGAGGGTGCTCTCAAACAAAAAGCGGCGGATCTTGTGGCGCCGGCGAATGAAGAGGGAGAATAAATTGATCTCACCTCTCCAGCATCCACGCGATGTGCGGGGTGTAGAGGTTCGGTTCGAGTAGGAAGGAATCGTGGCCTTTTTCCGAGTGCACGGTGATGTGCATGCAATCGACTTTGGCGCGCTCGAGGTGCTTGACCAGTTCGGCTTGTTCTTCCGGGTAGAAGCAGAAGTCCGAATCGATCGAGAAGACCAGCCAGCGTTGGTTGGCGGCGCGGGAGCGCTGGAAGAGGGCTGCGGGTGTTTCGGCATCGCCTTCGAGCGTGGCATCGAAGCGTGACCAGAGATCGATGATGCGCAGGTAGGTGTTGGCGTCGAAGCGTTGCACGAATTTTTTCCCCTGATGGAGCATGTAGCTCTGGAATTGGTCGCGCACCTTGTACCATGCGAGCACATCGTCGGGCTGGACGACATCCTTGCGGGCGCGGCGTTCGATCGAATTGAGATGGACGAATGTTTTGTGCGAAATCATGCGGGCCAGCGCGAGACCGTAGGTCGGTGCTTCGCCTTCGTAGTAGTCGCCGCCGTTGAAGTGCGGGTCGTTCTCGATCGCGAGGATTTGCTCGAAAAGGATCAGGCGATTGAGCACCGTGGTTTTGAATCCCGATGCGATGGCGATCACATTTCGAACGCGCTCGGGCAGGCGGGTGGCAAAGGTGAGCGCAACAAGGCCGCCGACCGATGGGCCAACGACTGCATGCAGCGTGCCGATGCCAAGCTCGTCGAGCAGGAGCGCGAGGGCATTGACCTGATCCGTGGCGGTGACGGCGGGAAATGAGGAGCCCCAGTGGCTGCCGGTTTCCGGATTGATCGATCCCGGTCCGGTGCTGCCGTAGCAGCCGCCGAGGTAGTTGGCGCAAATGACAAAATGTTTGTTGGTATCGATCGCCTTGCCGGGGCCGATCATGTCTTCCCACCAACCGGCGTGCAGCTCCTCCTGCCAGAGCGAGCCCACGCCTTCGATCGAGGGATTGCGGCCGGCGGCGTGATGCGAGCCAGAGAGCGCGTGGCAAACGAGAATCGCATTCGACTTGTCGGCATTCAGTTCGCCCCATGTTTCATAGGCGATGCGGACCTGCGGCAAAGAGCCGCCATCCCGAAGCGGGAAGGGGCTGCCGATCTCGAGAAACCGAGTCTGGGTCGCGTGGGACATGGGCGGAGACTAGTCGCTTGGGGCGATCCCTGCAAGCCGGGTTCCTGTCATTTGAGTTCGCGGCGAAGTTCGGTGATTCCGTCGCGTATTTCAAAGATCGTGCTGCGGATGTGGGCGAGGGCCGCGAGTTGGTCGGCATCCTCCTCGCTGGTCATGAGCTCCTGACATGCGCCGACCGATTCGTTGAGCCAATTGAGGCAGCGTTTCAAAATGGCCAGCACATAGCCGGCCTCGGGTTCGTAGCCGCTGCTGCGATCGTTGAGCGCGCCGGCCAGCTTGCCGCTGACCTGCAGTAAATTCGAGATGAGCAAATAGGATGGCGAGCCTTGGCTGGATTCGCCGGAGACCACATCCATCGCACGCAGCGCCAGCTCTTGGGCGCGCGCCTGAAGCGGGTGCCTCTCGTATTTGCCAAAGGGGTCACCATCGTCCGAGAAATCCGCCTCATCGGCGATGTCATCGAAATCAAGCCGCCCGCCCGCATTGATGGCGGGCTCATCCGAATCGTCACGCGTGCTGGCTTCATCACGCTCGGCCATTTCCTCCAGCAAACCATCCCAGCCCATGACGAATGCCTCTTTGCGTTCGCAGTCGCTGTCCTCCATGTATTTTTCGAGCACCTCCTGGTACGCGTCGGTGAGCCGGTCGGACTCCTTGAGGCGTTGCTCCCAGGCAAACTCATCCATGCTGTCGGAATCATCCTCCGCGTCCTCGCTTGGCTCGCGGCGGCGGATGACTTGCGCCATGAAGTCGCGCATCGCGTTGAGATTGGCGAGTTTTTGTGCCTCCTCGCCATCCACATCCATGGTCCACTCGTGTGGTGAAACATCGAGTTTGAACTCCGTGGTTTCGATCACCACGCGTCCGTTGATTTCGCTGAACCACTCGAGGTAGAGAACATTTTTCCATTCGCAGGGGATTTCGCCGCCGCTTTTGTGGATCTCGCGCATTTCGCCATCGCCGACGAGCGGCACGCGGGCCTTTCTCGAGGCGGTCATGTCGCCGATGATTCCTTTTTGGTGCGTTTCGATTTCCGCCGAATCTTCTCCTGCCACGGGCGAGGGGTTTTGAAATGCGAGCCGTGTGCCGGCGAGGTCGCGCCAGCAATCTCCTACGAGCTCGAGTGTCAAAGGTTCGTCGCGGCCAGCCAGCCAGATGCGGCCGGTGGTTTGTCCTTCGACGGTGTTGTCGATCTCGCCGCGGACGACCGCTTCATCAATGCGCCATGCCATTGGTGAAATATCCGCATGCGTTGGCGATGGCGTCAAGCAGGCTTGCGTGCGTCGTGAGGCTGACTTTCAAGGCCGTTTTGTCATGCCGCCACGGGGCTCAGAAATGATTGCAGGAAAATTTCGATTATCCACTTGCAAGCCGACCGGATGTCCACTAACCCTTCTGCCCCGCCTGCCGGAGCATCAATGCGAGGATAGCTCAGTTGGTAGAGCAGTTGGCTTTTAACCAATTGGTCCTGGGTTCGAGTCCCAGTCCTCGTACTTCTTCCACAGCGAAGATTTTAAGGCGCGTTTCAGCGCTGATCTTGCCCCGAGCCGCAAGAGATTACCAGCGGATGGCGGCTGCGGCCCATGTGAGGCCGGCGCCAAAAACCACCAGCACGATGCGGTCGCCGCGATGGAAGGCGCCCTTGCGGTTGGCTTCGTCGAGTGCGATGGCGACTGCGGCGGCAGAGGTGTTGCCGTACTTGTCGAGATTCACGAAGACGCGTTCGTTGGGCACCGCGAGGCGATCGGCGATCGCGTCGATGATGCGCAGGTTCGCCTGATGCGGAATGACGCAGGCGATTTCCTCCGGCTTCCATCCGGCGCGTTCGATGACTTTTTCCGCCGCCTCTTTCATGCGGGTAACGGCATGTTTGAAGACCTCCTTGCCCTGCATGCTGAGGGTCGCGAGGTTTTCGTGCACATTGGCCGCGGTGATCGGGCATGCGCTGCCGCCGCCGGGAATTTCGAGAAGGTGGGTGAGGTTACCGTCGGTGCCCATTTCGGTCGCGACGATTGCGCCTTCGCCGGGTTGCGAGCGGCGCAGCACGGCGGCTCCCGCACCATCGCCGAAGAGCACGCAGGTCGTGCGATCCTGCCAGTTGGTGACGGTCGAAAGTTTTTCAGCGCCAATGATCAGGGCGTTTTGAAACGCGCCATCCGAGATCAGGCGCTTGGCGATTTTCATCGCGTAAAGAAATCCCGAGCACGCGGCAGAAATGTCGAATGCGACCGCGCGCGTTGCGCCGATCTGCTGCTGCACATGACACGCGGTGGCCGGCGTTGGTGTGTCGGGTGTGATGGTGGCGACGATGATCAGCTCGATGTCGGAAGCCTGCATGTTGGCTTGCTCGAGCGCGCGCCGTGCGGCGTGGCTTGCCATGTGCGAAGTGTGTTCTCCTTCGGCGGCGATGTGTCGCTCACGAATGCCGGTGCGGGTGACGATCCACTCGTCGCTGGTATCCACCTTTGCGGCGAGCTCTTCGTTGGTGAGGACCCGTTCGGGAAGGTAACTGCCGGTACCTGCGATGCACACATCGACTTCGGAATTCAACTCACTCATGCGGCGTGAGATTGGAACCAGCCGCGTGCGCTCACAAGCGCGAATTTTTCCCCGTTGATCACGCGGCGCTTGTTGCGCGTGCGTCTTGCGATCACTCGGCGGCGACCTCTTTGGTCGCGAGGCTTGCCATCGCTTCTTCGATGCGGGTGTTGACCTTTACGGAAACGGTTTCCATCGCGACGCGCACGGCATTGCGGATCGCGAGCGCGGATGATGACCCGTGGGCGATGATGACCACGCCATTCACTCCGAGCAGCGGGCTGCCACCATAGGTCTCGTAGCTGCTTTTTTCCTTGAGCGCTTTGAAGGCGCCTTGGGCGAGCATTGCGCCGCAAAGTCGCAGCGGGTTGCCCTTGATCTCGGCCTTGAGCCATTTTGAAACCGCCTTGGCGGTGGCCTCGACGGTCTTGAGCATGACATTGCCAACGAAGCCGTCGCAAAGCACCACATCGAGCTCGGTTTCGAAAAGGTCGCGCCCTTCAACATTGCCGACGAATTCGATGCCGGGAGTTTCTTTGAGAAGCTTGAAAGTTTCTTTCGTGAAGGCCGTTCCCTTTTCGTCCTCTTCGCCATTCGACATGAGGCCGACTCGAGGATTTTTCACACCGAGCACATTGCGTGCGAAGGCCGTGCCCATCACCGCGTAAGCGACAAGATGCTCGGGTTTCGCTTCTGGATTGGCGCCGGCATCAAGGATGTGGCAAAGACCATGCTCGTTGGGAATCGCAGTGGCAATGCCCGCGCGGTCGACGCCGGGCAGTGTGCGCAGCTTCAATGTCGCCGAGGCCACGGCGGCGCCAGTGTTGCCTGCGGAAACAAATGCATCGGCACGACCTTCCTTCACCATTTCCATGGCGATGTTGATCGACGATTGCTTTTTGCGGCGCACCGATTTGGCGCCCGGTTCCGACATGCTGATCGCTTCGGCCGCATGCACGATGCTCACTCTCGTATCACCGAGATCGAGACCCTGTTTCGCGCATTCCAGTTTCAACTGGCTCTCGTCGCCGACGAGATAAAGGTGCTGAAGCTTTGGATAATATCTCAACGCATCGATCGCTCCGCCGATGTTCACGGCAGGTGCATGATCCCCACCCATGGCGTCTAAAGCGACTTTCATATGGTCAGGAAATTTGTGATGCGTTGGGAAATCCGGGTTCTTGATCCTGTCGCGGCGCCCGACTCCCGAAGGATGAAACGCGCGGTGGCCGATCCGGAAAAATTATCCGTGCCGGGCTCAGAGAGCCTCGACATCGAGTACCTGGCGGTCGCGATAATATCCGCATGACGGGCAAGCGATGTGCGATGGCACTTTGCTGCCGCATTCGGGGCAATTCTTGAAGATGGGTGCACGCCAGCGCTTTGCGCCACGGCGCATTTTCTGACGGCTTTTGGATTGGCGGCGCTTTGGAACGGCCATGGTCTTGCTTCGTGTTAGGGTTGGTCCTTGAGGTCCTTGAGTTGGTCGAGGGCCGACCATCGATCGGCTCCCGCACCGCGGGGCGGAGTGGGTACAGTATCTTCCGCGGGTTTGTCCACTGATAAATATCGAGGATCAATTTCACAGTGCTGGGGCACATCCCCATCCTCACAGCGGGGGTCGATCGGGAAGTGGATCAGAACCTCTTCACGCAGCGCATCGCTGGCGTCAATTTCGCCGGCTTGGTCAATTTCGATGGAAATGGCCGCATTTTCGAGGCGAATGGTTTGTACAAATGGGTGCAGGGTCCGCACGCAGGTGAATTCGAAGGGCGCCTCGAGGCTTCCGGTGAGCAGCAGCTCGGAACCGAAGCGTTGCGCCCAAAGGCTGTATTTCAAGGGTCCGTTGGCCTTTGCGTCGCCCTCCGGCAGGTCGAAAATTTCGGCCTTCAGCTCGCCTTTGTAGCTCTTCCCCTCTTCCGGCAACGTCGCCAGATCAATTTTTAATCGCTCGCTCACGAGTCGATTTTAAGGCCGATTCGCCTTACGCCAAGCCGCAATTGCCGATCGCGTTGGCTGCGCCTAAAATTTTTAATCCAATGATTCCAAGCAACTCCGCCCCGAAGCGGCAACAGAGGCGTTAAATTTCGGAAATGTTTAAGAATTTTTTCAAATTTTCCGAACACCCCAGTTTTGGCCCGATGGATGAATTTTTTTTTCAACCCCTAGGGCTAGGATGGCTTGCTCGCCAATCACACTGCAAGAGCTTCTAATTAAGGCTGTTTTACATTATACATGCATTTCAGAAACCACAATATATGGTATTGTGAATAATTTGTGGATACCACATGAGCAAAATTGGATTGACCCGAGAGCCGATTTTAAATGAGCTTTCAGACGCTTCACGAGTCAAAAAATTCAATTTGATTTCATCCCCCCGCATTTTTTCGCTACCCCCATCAAAAGAGCTTAAACAACCATGTCCGCCAACTCCGTCACTACCACCGTCACCCTTGGAAACCGCACCTTTCACCTCGATCGCGAAAAGGCCGAACAGGCCATTGCCGCCAAGAGCGTGATCAATGGTCGCGACACGATGTTCTTCAACATTCTGCCGCTCAAATATCAATGGGCGTACGACCTCTACAAAACCATGAAGAACAACCACTGGGAGCCGGAGGATGTGACCATGCAAAAGGATGTCGAACAGTGGCGCTCCAACGAGATCAGCGATGTCGAACGCTGGATCATCAAAATGGGCATTGGTTATTTCTCCGCTGCCGAAGGTATTGTCGGCGACAACATCCTACACGTCGTTCGCGAAGTGGTCACCGCGCCGGAGCTCAAGCTGGTGCTTGGCCGTCACGCGCATGAGGAAAACATCCATGCCGATTCGCTGGTGTACATGCTCTCCTCGCTCGGCCTCAACCCGCACGAGTGCGAAGCGATGTTTGAGGACATCCCGACCATCAAGGCGAAGAACCACTTCGTTGTTTCGAATTCACGCGCGCTGCGTCGCGATGTCGACCTCACCATCACCGAAAACAAACAGGCGCTCGCCAAGAACATTTTCCTCTTCGGCCAGGTGATGGAAGGCACGCAGTTCTACGGCCTCTTCGGCATGATCCTTTCGCTCTATCGCCAGAACAAGTTCCCCGGCATTGGCTCGATGTTTCGCTACACGCTGCGCGATGAATCCAATCACATCGAGGTCTTCCGCAACCTGCTCATGGACCTCATCAACGAGAACCCCGACATCTGGACCGAGGAGTTCAAGGAAGACCTCCGCGACACGATGAAGGACGGTATCACACTCGAGAAACAATTCATCCGCGACTGCCTGCCGGTTTCCGCGCTTGGACTCAACTCGACCGACTTCGAAACCTACATCGATTACATCGCCGACCGCCGTCTTGCTTCATGCGGGCTCGCGCCGCTCAACCCCAGCGCGACCAACCCGTTCCCATGGCTCGCCGAGATGATGGACATCAAGAAGGAAACCAATTTCTTCGAAGGCCGCGTCACCGAATACCAAAAGGCCTCAGCTCTCGCAGCTGTCGACGACGACGAGCTTTGATCCGAGATGGGGTGGGGGTGATTCATCACTCATCCCGCCTCGCGTCGTTCCTTTTTCAGCCTTCACGCATTTCCAAAACAAAAAATTTCACCAATCAAATCCCATGTACCGTTCCATTGATCCCACCGAAGACATCGTCCTCAAGCAAGTCATCACCGACCGTTTCTCGCTGCCACCCGCGGACCGCATGTTCTTGTGGCGCGATGTGCTTCCGAAGGAAAAGCGCGCACCGATTTCCGACATCATCGTGACCCGCGGCAACGCCGAGTCGCAGTTTTCTCTCGAGGATGTGGCCGATGCGATCGGTGATTCGCTTGCCGACCTTCTCATCGCGCGCAGCGAGGACGAGAAGTCGATCTTCTCGGACGTGAACCGCCAGTTTGTTTCCGATGTCGCTCACGCAGTCGCCAACTCGCTGACCAAGTCACTCGACGAAGGTGGTCGCTTGCGTCTTTCCGAATCCGATCTCTACCTGCTCATCGAAAAGGCCTTGCTCGAGAACGAAGCCTACGATGTCGCGAAGTCGCTTGCTTTTCGCCGTTCGCTCGAAAAGCACGGCTCGGTCGATCTCAATGCAGGGCTCAGCACGCTGCCCGTGCGCCTCATCCGCCGCAACGGCAATGTCGTGCCGTGGTCGGAGACGAAAATTGAAATCGCCGTGCGCAAGGCATTTCTCACGATCAAGGAAAACCCCGAGCCATCGATCGATATTGCTCACGCGGTGACGGAAAAAATCCGCCGCGGCGACCAGTCGTTCGTCCACATCGAGGATGTGCAGGACATGGTGCAGGAAGAGCTCATGCGCCAGGGCCACTTCAAGGCGGCCGAGCATTACATTCTCTACCGCGCCCAACGCTCGCGCCTTCGCGAAGAGCAGGAAGCCAATGCCGAAGATCCGAACCAAGAGTACATGGTCACCGTTTCCGACGAGCAAGGCGGCTCGTCGTTCTGGGATGGCATGGAACTCAAGAAGCGTATTTCTTTCGCTTCGATCGGCCTTGACCTCTGCTTGTCCGAAATCGAAATCGAACGCGAATTGCGCCGCTCGATTGGATCGGAAATTTCCGAAAAAGATCTCAAGGCAACCATCATTCTCAATGCCAAGTCGCTGATCGAAAAAGACGCCGACTTCGCGAAATTTGCCGGCCGCATTCTGCTTTCCTACATCTATGAGGAGGTGCTCAACTGGTCGATCTCGCGTGACGGCATCGACAAGCTCAAGCAGGCCCACAAAACCGCATTCAAGGCCTACCTCAAGCACGGCGTCTCCATCAAACGCCTCAACCCCGAGCTGCTCGATCGCTACAATCTCGACAAACTCGCCGAAGCGCTCGATCCGACCGCCGACCTCGACTTCGACTATCTCGGCATTCAGACACTTTACGACCGCTACCTCATCGTCGACAAAACCGGCAACAAGCCGCGCCGTCTTGAAACGCCGCAGTTCTTCTGGATGCGCGTGGCGATGGGCCTCTTCAAGCGTGAGGAAAACAACCGCGACGAATGGGTCGTGCGCCTCTACAATCTCTACAAGGGTCGCCGTTTCTGCTCTTCCACACCGACGCTGTTCAACTCCGGCACGCTGCACTCGCAGCTTTCCTCATGCTACCTCTACAAGGTCGACGACTCGATCGAGTCGATCATGATCCGCGGCGTTGCCGAAAACGCATTCCTCTCGAAATGGGCCGGCGGCCTCGGTGGTTCATGGACCTCCGTGCGCGGCACCGGTGGCTACATTCAAGGCACCAATGGCGAGTCGCAAGGCATCATCCCGTTCCTCAAACTTCACAACGACCAACTCGTCGCAGTGAACCAAGGTGGCAAACGCCGTGGCTCCGGTTGCGCGTATTTGGAAACCTGGCACAACGACATCGAGGACTTCCTCGAGCTGCGCAAGAACACCGGCGACGAGCGCCGCCGCTGCCACGACATGAACACGGCCAACTGGATTCCCGACCTGTTCATGAAGCGCATGGCTGATCGCGGCACATGGACGCTGTTCCGCTCGAACGAAGTACCCGACCTTCACGATCTCTACGGCAAGGCTTTCGAACAACGCTACTGCGAGTACGAGGCGCTTGCTGCCGAAGGAAAAATCTGGTCGCGCCAAATGCCCGCTCTCGAGCTCTGGAAGGGCATGCTCAAGATGGTTTTCGAAACCGGCCATCCATGGATCACTTTCAAGGATCCCTGCAATGTCCGCTCGCCGCAAGACCACTGCGGAGTGATCCACTCGTCGAATCTCTGCACCGAGATCACGCTCAACACTTCCGCCGACGAAACTGCTGTTTGCAACCTTGGCTCGGTTGTCCTCGACACGCACATCACCCGCGATGGCGCGCTCGATCACGAAATGCTCAAGGAAACCATTACCGTCGCGATCCGCGCGCTGGACAATGTGATCGACATCAATTTCTACCCGACCGAAGCCGCCAAGACGGCGAACTCCCGCCATCGCCCGATCGGCCTTGGCGTGATGGGCCTGCAGAACGCTCTCTACAAGCGCGGGCTCGCCTTCGCCTCGGATGCGGCTGTCGAATTCAACGATGAAATGATGGAGGCGATTGCCTACTATGCCTACGGCGCCTCATCCGATCTCGCAAAGGAGCTCGGCACCTACTCGTCATACAAAGGCTCGAAGTGGGATCGCGGTCTTCTGCCGCAGGACACGCTCGACCTCCTCGAGGATGAGCGCGGCCGCAACATCGATGTGCCGCGTGGCGGCAAGATGGACTGGTCCGTCGTCCGCTCGAAAATCGAAGCCCATGGCATGCGCAATTCGAACGTGCTGGCCATCGCGCCGACCGCCACCATTTCGAACATCATGGGCACCACGCCCTGCATCGAACCAAACTACAAAAACCTTTATGTGAAATCCAACCTCTCGGGCGATTTCATCGTGCTCAATTCGGAGCTCGTCAAGGACCTCAAGAAGGCCGGTTTGTGGAACCAGGAAATGCTCGACCAACTGAAGTATTTCGACGGTGAACTCGATGCCATCGACGACATCCCCGAGGCGCTCAAGCACAAGCACAAGACGGTCTTCGGCATTGGCCATGAATTCATCGTCGATGCCGCTTCGCGTCGCCAAAAGTGGATCGACCAAGCGCAGTCGGTGAACCTCTTCCTTGCCACGCCGGACCTCAAGACCCTTTCACACATGTACCGTCGTGCATGGGACAAAGGACTCAAGACGACCTACTATCTGCGCACTCTGCAGGCCTCGAACATCGAGAAGGCAACCATCGACGTCAAAAAGGAAGTCCGTGGCATCGCCGCCGGCGCCAAGCGCGAGTACACTGCCGAGGAGAAAAATGCCTGCTCGCTTGAAGCCATGCTCAATGGCGGCACTTGCGAAGCATGCCAGTAAAGAAGGCGTGAGGCATTAGTACGCCAGATCAAAATCATCCGGGCAATCAGTTTGGTTGCCCGGATTTTTTTCGCCTCAGCCAATGCCCTTTCGCGGATCATTCAATTTCCCACGACGTTCGTTCAATTTTCCAGACAAACTGAAAGCGTTGACACCATGGGCGGTTGGCAAGCGGAGTTGATAAAAGGTCTGTCCCTTTATATTGATACTGCCTTTACCATGATGCTGGTTTGAGGCGAAACCAGCGCGTGTCTCCGGCTTCGAATGGGGCGTAAATGACCTGGCCAACCTGTTTTTCAATTTTACCGGTGATCGCCTGGGCAGTTATGCCGGAAGGAAGTTCGATTCGTTTAAGACCGGCGTTGCCGGAATGCACGGCTAGAAAACGACTGTCGGTCAGTACGACTTCGCCTCCGCACGTCCAGCGATGCGCGCCGGCGCCGGTGAAAAGACGGCCGAGCAACTCCGCGGAGAGGCCCATGTCGCCAAGATAAATGCTTTGATGCAGGCCGTTTGTGGTTCTGGCAGTGGAAACCAAGCCGTCAGACTTATAACGGCCCAGTGGCTGGGCTGACGGGTCATCAACAAAAAAGCGTGGTGAAAGAACCAGGAATCCATTTGTCCCCTTTCCGCCGCCGCCCCAGGAAAGATCGTTAAGGACTCCTTCTCCATTACTGCCCTGTTCGCCGTCGCGTATGGCCAATTTGATTCCAGTAAGATATTTGACCTGCTCAAGGTCCGGTCCTCCGGTACCCATGAAGCCCGGCGCATAAACCCAGAGCGCTGTTGTCTTCTCAGCGTCCAGCCGTTTGCGAATGGCCTCAACCTGATCCTTCTCGAGATGATACGCGTTGGCAAACAGGTACGCTTTGCAGGGCGGAACAACTCCGCTTATGAAATCCTTCATCGTGTACCAGCCCACAGACACTCCGCTTTGTCCGCATTTATTGCGCAAATCCATCAGCCCCCAGTAAAAAGCGTCCCAATCGCTCTTTACGTAGTATTTTGATTCCGAGTCAAACAGTACTGCAACCTCGGGCAGGAAAGGCAGCGGGTTCTTAAGATTTTCTTCGTAAAGCGTCATTCGCTCGCGAAGCATTACCCATGGTTCGGGTCCGTTGAACGCGCCGGCCCCTGCCAGGTCCATCCACCAGGATGCTGACCGGTGCATGACAAGCTGTGCGAAATTGCGGTCGAGCAGGTTTAAAGTTTCGCGCGAGTCCCGGGCCTGCACGCCGAATGTCGCGTCCGGCAGCCATTTGGGTACATCCTCTTTGCTTACAAGGTGGGTGTGGATATCATCCTCGTTGAGCCAGAGCTTGCCGTGCGCGGCGACCGAATCTACAGCCGACATGAAACCGGCAGGTTCGCCGCTGGTGCGGCCGACATACGGGATCGGGCTCATCAGGATATCAATCGCAGGATGCTCGATCACCCGTTGTATCGCGCCATGGCCGCCGAAACTGCCGATAAGCTCCGAGGTATAACCATAGCAGAATACCGAGAGTTTATTGCCGGCAGTCTCGCGGCGTACCATTTCCGCCCAGCGGATTACACGGTCTGCAGCTAGTTCGCTCACGTAGCTGGAATAGTCAACCCAGGCTTGTTCTCCGGGGAGATTGTAAAAAACCTTTATCGGTGCGGCGCCTATCTCCATGTGCATGGGAAATCGTCCCGGTTCGCCGCGCGGCACCTCAGCTGAGGTGAGCGTAACATCGGGTTTCCCCCAGGCTCGCTGAAGGGAGCTGTCGTCAGGGTAGTTTGCCTTGAGCCACGCTCTGAACCGGACGGTGTTGGCAATGCTGACATCGGGTCCTTTTTCCCGGTACTCGTCGGCAAACATCTCGATATTGGGCCCGCCTATGTGGTAGGCGAGTATCCGCCCGCCGTAAATACTGCCCTCAAAGTGACGGATCATTGCCGCCGTACCGCGGTCGGAAAGATCCCAGTAATAATCAGAAGCCAGGGAGAGACACCCGCTGGAGCTTGTTGAGCCGTCAGCATACCGCCATAACTGGTCCTTCGGGATGCTGGACCACTCCAGCCAACTCGGGGTGGGACCGGTAGAGTAGCGAAGGATGAAAACAGCCTTCGGATCGACCCGGATGAAATCATCGAGAATTTTCTCAGTCGCCGAGTAATCGATTTTGTCCCATCCTTTCGAGAAGTCCTCGCCGCACATGAGAAAGGAATAGATATGCACGCCGGCTTCGGCGGCCAAGCGCACTTGCGGATCCTGGAAACGTTCGACGTAGTTTGTATTCTGGCGCGTATTGAAGAAAAAGACCATCGGGACCTTCGGCCTGCCATTGATCAGCAGGCGCGCCATCCCGTCGCGGGCATCAATCGCCGCCTTATTAATCGGTTCAAAAGGCTGTTCGGCATGTCCCGTTTGAAGGTTAAGGGCAAGCGTGATGATGGCAATAATTGTTCTATTCATGAACGGTTGTGTCGGGTTCCTGTGGCGTATAATCACTGAAGTGGTCCCGCAAAACGGAGCCAGTGGTTTGTTGAAACTTTAGCTGGTCTGAGAGGTCAAATCTTAAAACTTCCCAGACAACATGAATAAATTCAGCTGGGTTTGGGAGCTTTGGCCAGCGCATTTTAAAGTGGTCTCCTTTTCGTTGCCGGTATTTTGTCAGGTTTGTTGATGCTCTTTGCGGGTCTTTGGGGGCGGTTTCACGTACGTTCAATTTCCCAGACAATCTGAAGCCGGCGATCACTGGTCGCCGCTCTTCCACTCATTCACGCGGCGACCAGTGATCGCCGTCACATTTAATTCCAAAGCCGCCTCGGAAAACCTGGGCGGCTTTTTTGGTGCCGGGGAGAGCTAAGACTTCAAGAGGCAAGACGTAATGAGAGCGTGACTCGAAGTCCAGCCAGGCACTTAATGCCTGCCTCATGAAACACCCTGCCATTGCCACGCTCCTCGCCTTCATCGCATCGCTCCTGTCGCTCAAGGCCGCCGATGAGCTCGCGGCATTTCCGCAGGCGGAAAAGGGCATGGTGAGACATGTCCTGCGCCTGCCGAAAAAAGATGATGAAGATGCATTCAAGATCGAGCTCATCGTCGGCAAGACCGTTAAGGTGGACGCCGAAAACCGGTATTTTTTCGCAGGTAAAATCGAAGAGCAAAATATCCAGGGCTGGGGCTATGTCTGTTATCGGATCAGCGAACTCGGCCCGATGGCACGTTCAATTTCCCAGACAAACTGAAAGCGAGAACCGCAAGTTTGCCTATTTTTGGTCAAAATGGGGATTCAGAGTGGCACGAGCGGCAAAAAAACACCCTCAAAGGACCGCGCGGGTAAGCGCACTTAGGCGCGAGCGGCTTCTCAATAAAAGGCCTGTCCCTTTATTTATTGAGGGTTCCAATGCAAAATCCGGGATTATCGCCCGAAATTTGAAGCCTTCACCTTCCCCGCGATCAAGAGCCGGTTTCTCAGCCTTTGACTGATCGCCGATAGGCCAGCGGTGAGCAGCCGAGGGTTTTTTGGAAGATGCGCGAAAAGTAATACGGATCGTCGTAGCCGAGTTCAGCCGCCACTTCCTTTACGCTCAGTGCCGTGGTGTCGAGGTAGTGGCATGCGGCTTGCATGCGCAGGCGGATGTGATGTTCAACGGGGGAGGATCCGGTCTGATCGCGAAACAGCGAGGAGAAACGGGCGGGGGATAGCCCGGCGTGGCGCGAGAGTTCCTGAAGGGTGAGCGAGCGAGCGACATTGGCACGCATGAATTCAATGCTCTTGGTCAGATCGTGAGCGGTGGTGCGCGTGCCGCCACGCAAGCTTGTGCCGATTTGGAAAAACAAAATACCAAGCGCATGTCGCATGATGTGGGAAACAAGCAAGAGGGTGCGCTCCGTGAATCCGGTGGCAGCCAGCCTGTAGCATTCGCGGAACATGTTTGCGATCTCTTTGGAATCGCCGGCGGGAAGCATCATCACATGCTCGTGCGCAGGAAGCAGGCTTGCATAGGATGCCGCCGCGGTGCCTGAAAAATGCGCCCAATGGATCGACCATGGATCTTCCTCGTCGGCATGATAGGCGTGTGCTTTGTTGGGTGGGATGATCAGAACTTCACCAGCGCCCACAACGACTCTGCGTCCGTCGATTGCTAGCCAGCCTTTGCCCTTGGTGCAGAAAATCATGATGCATTCATCGATCCCGCGCGGTCGCTGAATGCCATGACCGCGCGCCTCTGGAAACCAGCCGAGACAGATGACATGCAATCCGACGCCGAGCGGATGACGACGCACATTTTCAAGCACATCTGCCGGCGAATAATGAATGATCCTGTCCGGATTCCCCGTAGCCCTCGCTTTCATGAGTGATAAGATTGTCTATCCTTTTGAGAAGCCTGTCCATTCACTTCTTTGGGCACATGTGTCAATTTCATGACGCTATGAGCACCACACAAACCATCGCTCCCACTCTTCCGAAGTCCATTGACCTAGAGGAAATGAAAGCCTCGTTCCAACAGCACGGTTATGCCGTCGCGCGCGGCCTTTTTTCGGCGGCCGAAGTCGAGGAGATCAAATCAACCTTCGCCCGCATCGCGGAGAACGGTCCGGTTCCCGGCCACTTCGAGCCTGTATCCAAAGAGGAATCCGGCGGCGATCCCTTGAAGGAATTTCCGCGCATCATTCATCCGCATCGCTTCGATCCAGTCTCGCGCCGGTATTTGGTTCATCCGGGAGTTCTCACCTGCATGCGTGAACTCTTGCATGACGATGTCTTGGCAGCGAATTGCATGTTTTATTACAAGCCGCCGGGCTCGCGTGGACAAGCGATGCACCAGGACAATTTCTACCTCTTGGTCGAACCCAACACCTGCGTGGCCGCATGGACCGCGATCGATGATGCCGACCCTGAGAACGGCGGCATGTATCTCGTCTCCGACACGGCCGATGAGGAGATCGTCTGCCCGCAGTTGGCAAACAAAGAAGAATCCTTCACCACGCATTTTGTGCCGACGCCCAAAGGCAAAAAAGCGCTTCCGTGCAAAATGAAGGCGGGTGACACCCTGTTCTTCAACGGCAGCTCCATCCATGGATCCGGCCCCAACCGCTCCAAAGACCGCTTCCGTCGTTCATTCATTTGTCATTACGTGCCGAAATCCACGCAGCGCATCAGCAAACACTATCTGCCCCTGCTCTCACCCGAAGGGGAAGATGTCATGATCGAGGCCAACGATAGCGGCGGTCCCTGCGGTAGCGACTGGCGTGAGGGAGGCTACTGGGAAGGCGGAACGCATTGATCATCTGAAGTCGATGTCATTGGGTGGAAAATTCGCTTTCAGGCATTGATGGCGAATTCCTCACCTAAGACTTTCAAATCCTCGCATCGCTGATCGTTCAATTTCCCAGACAAAATGTGAGAGCCTTGGTCATGGTCTTGTTTGACTCGAAGTCCAGCCAGGCACTTAATGCCTGCCTCATGAAACACTCTGCCATTGCCACGCTCCTCGCGTTCATCGCATCGCTCCTGTCGCTCAAGGCTGCCGATGAGCTCGCGGCATTTCCGCAGGCGGAAAAGGGCATGGTGAGACATGTCCTGCGCCTGCCGAAAAAAGATGCTGAGGATGCATTCAAGATCGAGCTCATCGTCGGCAAGACCGTCAAGGTGGACGCCGAAAACCGGTATTTTTTCAGCGGCAAAATCGAGGAGCAAAATATCCAGGGCTGGGGCTATGTCTGTTATCGGATCAGCGAACTCGGCCCGATGGCGGGCACGCTGATGGCGGTCGATCCCGCTGCGCCGAAGGAGGATCGATTTGTTGCGTTGGGCGGCGAGCCGTATCTTGTGCGTTACAACAGCCGCCTGCCACTCGTGGTCTATGCGCCCGAAGGCGTGACCGTGCGCTACCGCTTGTGGAGCGCTTCAGCGGAAACGATGGCGATCGACGCCGAATGATTCATCGCACCAGCAAAGCAAAGCCGCGTTTCATGCAGGGCCCTTGGTGTGTGGTGGCGTGATCAATTTCAGCTTTGCGGCGAAGGGCAGGTTTTTGACTTCGATGCGTGTGCCGTCTGCATCGTTCGCATCGATGCGTGCGCCGGGCGGCAATGGTGGCTCGATCCATAATCCGCCGGCAGGCATTTCACGCAGTCCGTCGACGGAAACTTGGATCGTATCGGGGTCGCTCATCGCGATGCGGAAATCGAGTTTCCCATGGCGGGTTGGCAGTCCGCGCACTTCGAAGCCATCGCCGGCGATCCATGCACATGGCATGCCCGCGGCGATCACCAGCGAGTCGTCGGCCTCGCGCTCGGAGGCAATCATCGAGCACAGCGCGAGCACATACTCCGCCGCGATCCATGTGTGCGGCAAATCGCCGAGGTGGCCGGGCGAGCGCGGATCGCGCCATGAAATTTCCGGCCATTGGTTCCACTCGACCGGCCTGCAATCGGCGAGGAAAAATTCCAACAACTCGTTTGCCTCCGCGCGTTTGCCGAGTCGCACCAGCGCGCCGATGATGCGGATTTCGTAAGCGCTGTAATTTGTCCACGGCAATTCCGGATCTTGCCTGCGGCGAAATCCTTCGAGGTAAGTCGCAAAGGTTTTTTGCAGCGGCCCTTGTGGCAGGGCATCGGCAAAGTCGAGTTGCGAGATCGCATTGGCGGTCGCGGTCGGATCGAAATCGGCCCACTCGACCGATCCCGGAATATACTCCAGATTTCGCGCGGCGATGACGCTTTCAATCGAGCGCACCAGGTCGTGCAAAAACGCATCGGCTTCATTTTTCCAAAGCACCGCATCTTCATTGCGACCGATTGCCGTCGCAAGTTCCGCCGCCGCTTGCAATCCACGCAAGGACCAGAAGTCGTCCCAATACGAATGCACCGGATGCGCCAAGTACCCTTCGTGGCTCGCCGATTCGGGCAAGAGCCCGAAACACGCAGCCAGCTCGCCGCCGCGATAATGCTCACCCATGCGTTGTCGCCGCAGCGAGATCAGATGACCGGCCGCGCGCTCCACGCGATCGAAATACGAAGCGACAAATGCCGCATCGCCGGTCGCGCGAAGCACTTCTCGCATGCCCCAAATGAATTGCCCATGGCTGTCGTGCTCGACCAAGGGATCCATGCCATCGCGGTCGACCACACAAAACACAAAGCCATCATCACGCTGGAACGGCGCATACCATTCCATGAAGTGCTTGAATGGATCGGCCAAACCACACTTCGCCAAAGCCGCGCCCATGATCACGCCATCGCGGATCCACGAGCGCGTGTAACGCCGCGCACCGGGCTGCAAGGCTGCGCCATCGCGGTTGATCATGATCTGCGCGCAGGCGGTGCGCAGTGTTGCGATCGCGCCTTTTGCAGCATTCGGCACGCGCCATTCGATGCCGCCAAGCGTCCTCTGCCACTCGCGCATCGCGTCATCGCGAGAAACATCCGGCGCTGGTGTTGCGTTCTCAAAATAGGGAACGCGCACCGTGACCTCGAGCGTCGTTTCGCCCGGTGCAAGCGCCCACTCGATGGCGGCCGATGCAAGGCCGGATTCATCATCGACGCGCGCGCTTTGCGGCATTTGCTTTTCCGCCAAAACCGCAAGCACGCCCCCTTCATCGAAGCTTGCCGCACCGATGCGCGATGCAGGCAGCGAAAATGAAATTTGTTTACCATCGGCCACCACACCACGCTCGCCGCATTCGATTTTTCGCAGCACGGCACGCCCACCCATATTGCGAAATGCCTGCCATGGGGGCGTGACCTGAAAGGGTCGCAGCGCGAGCACCAGCTTCACACCGGAATGCGCGCGCTCACACTCGAGCCGATAGCTCACACATAGCTCGATATTTTTACCGCTGCCGCGAAGCCATGGCAAAATTTCCAAACTCAGCCCCTCTGCCCGCCACATCACCGAAGGCATCGGCTCGCCGCCCTCGGGCAAAGCAACGCGCGTGGAAACATCGGCCCATGTGAGCAGCCCATCATCAGTCACGATAAAGGGCTCGATGGAAAACGCACCCTCATCGGTTTCGATCAGGCCCTCTTCATTGATCAATGCGCGGCGACCGCCCTCGGGCGTGCCGACCACCGTCCAATACGATTGCTCGCGATGCCAGTAACGCGGAAACCAACCGCGCGGGAAATCTGCCGCGACATGATGGATGAATTCATTCGGCAAACGCGAAAAGGCATCGGGCTTCAAATGCAAACGACGCAGCGAGGCGGCTTCGGCATTCGAAAATGCGAGCCGCAAAAATCGCGTTTCGGCACCGGGCGTGGCCAAATGGTTTTTTGCGCCACGCGCATCCGCTACGCGCCGCAACCGCGACCACGATTGACCATTATTCGAAACCTGCACTTCAAAGCTGCGCGGCACACCCGCTGCGGGCCACTCGATGAGCAGTCCGCCGAAGCGATGCATCCTTCCAAGATCGACCACCCACCACGGCTTGGCATCCGCCGCATCCGCTTGCCAATGGGCGCCGCTTTCATCCGACAAGACCGATGCCGCGCCAGCGCCACTCGACGCCATGACCTCCAAGGGCAAACGCAATGACTGATCCTCGAACCATGGATTTGAAATTTGCAAAACCCCGCGACCGCCATCGGCCGCCGTCACAACAAACTCCACAGCACCGACCGCAGATGGCGTTCCGCCCCCTGCCGGACCCCACGCAAAGGGCAAATCGCGCTCACAGATCCGGCAACCGAGCCGCTCGCTTCCCAAAATCAAACCCTCCCGCCGGTGACGCCAAACATTGACGCCCGCCGGATCGGCCACCTTGAACTCAAAATCATTCGCCGCGCCCGAGCCCTTGAGATCGAAGCCCAACTCAAAAGTCTCGGGCATCGCAAATGCCACCTCTCGCCGCAGGGCCACAAATCCACCACCTTCGTGAAAATCGTACTCCAATTTCAAGCCCCCACCCTCGCCGCGACTCACCCGACCCTCCGCATGACCCGACGCAAAGACCTCCCAGGATTCAATGTCTTCAAACAGCGAATAGATGATTTTCTCGGCAGTCACAGGGATTCCAAACAGGCTAAATCGTCCACGCCCGGACGCCAGCACCGATTGCAAGAGCCTTGAAATCAAATCATTTCAAAAAATACCATTCGGTCGGTATTTTAAAAAAGGTCCATTTGACCACCGCCGTGATGGCGGTTTTGACAAGATCGACGGCGGATGGAAATTGATGGGCCTCGGCCAGTCGCGGGAGGCGCTTTCGGGGATTTTTGGTGAATTGGTATGAAATGAGCAGCAGAGTGGGTCCATGTCCGCAATCGCGGCGGCGTTCAAAAATTTCACATGATCAAAATTTAATCCAACCGCCACAGCGTCGGTCACATTCTACAGCACACCATTTACAACAACTTCAACATGGCATCATCCTTTCTCCCCAAACCATTTTCGCACAGCTACGAGATCGATCCGCAGTACGCCAAGAGCGCGGTGTATTTTTCCTGCGAGTTTGCGATCGATCAGAGCTTCAAGATTTACTCCGGTGGTCTCGGCTTTTTGGCCGGATCCCACATGCGCGCAGCGGCCGACCTGAAACAAAACCTCTGCGGCATCGGCATCCTTTGGACCTATGGTTATTACAATCAGGCCCGCGGTGAGGATCGCGAGCTCGCCATTCAGTTCCGCAAAAAAGAATACGCCTTCCTGCAGGACACCGGCATCCGCTTCACCGTGTCGGTTCACGGTCATCCGGTGTGGGTCAAGGCGATGTTCCTGCCGGGCGACATTTTCGGCACCGTGCCGATGTTCTTCCTGAGCACCGACATTGAGGAAAACGATTCGCTCTCGCGCGAGATCACGCATCGTCTCTACGATCAGGATCACCGTCGCCGCATCGCGCAATACATCATCCTCGGCGCGGGTGGCGCGCGCCTGCTCGACGAGCTCGGTGTTGATCCGGAAATCTGGCACCTCAACGAAGCGCACGGGCTTTCCGCCGCATTCCATCTTTACGAAAAACACCACAGCCTCGAGGAGGTGAAGAAGCGTTTGGTTTTCACCACGCACACTCCCGAGGAGGCCGGCAACGAGCGCCACGAATTCAATCTGCTCAAGGATTTCAGCTTCTTTGGCGGCGTTTCCGAAGAAGAGGTGCGCAAGATCACCGGCATCGAAGGCGACGAGTTCAACCACTCGCTGGCCGCGCTGCGCATGGCGCGCATTGCCAATGGTGTTTCGAAACTTCACGGCGAAGTCTCGCGCCAAATGTGGAAGGATTATCCGAACATCTGCGAGATCACCCATGTCACCAACGCGCAGAACAAAAAATATTGGGCCGATCACGGCATCGAACACGCGCGCGTCACCGGCTCGATGGAAGAGCTTCGCCACCGCAAGCGCGAGCTGAAGGAGCGTTTGTTCCGCGTCGTGGCCGACCAGACCGGCAAGCTCTTCAAGCCCGATGTGCTGACCATCGTGTGGGCCCGCCGTTTCGCCGCCTACAAACGCCCGGATCTGATCACGCGCGACATCCAGTTGTTCCGCGCGATGCTCAACAACTCGAAATACCCGGTGCAAATCATCTGGGCAGGCAAGCCCTATCCCTTCGATTACACCGCGATCGAAATCTTCAACCATCTCATCCGCCTCACCCGCGATTACCCGAACGCCACGGTGCTCGTCGGCTACGAACTCGAACTTTCCCGTTTCCTCAAAAACGGATCGGACATCTGGCTCAACAACCCGATCGTCACCCGCGAGGCCTCCGGCACCTCGGGCATGACCGCTGCCATGAACGGATCGGTCAACCTCTCGACATACGACGGCTGGGTCTGCGAATTCGCCAAGGACGGTGAAAATTCCTTCATCATTCCGCCGGCCGATCCCGCGCTTTCGGCTGAAGATCGCGATCGCCACGACATGCTCGGTTTCTACTCGGCGCTCAACGAGAAGATCCTGCCAACCTACTACGACAAGCCCGATGAATGGAGTCGCATCGTCCTCAATTCGTTGAATGATGTCGTGCCCTTCTTTGACGCCGATCGCATGGCCGACGAGTACTACAAGAAGATCTACGCTTGAGGCGAGCGGGGGATTGACGAATCAGCTGCACCCGCCACCCTTGGTGTGTCCTGATGAACGCAGCCACCGCCGATTGGGTTGATCAACTCGTTTCCCTTTTGGGAAAGGGGAAGGTCAGCACCAGCGCCGATCTCATCGCCACGCACTCGACTGACAAGTGGGATGCTAGCCATCCGCCCGAGGCGGTCGTCTTTGCCGAATCGACTGCTGATGTCGCGGCGCTGATGCGCTTTGCGAGCGAGCATGAAATCCCGGTCACCACCCGTGGCGCGGGGGTTGGCTATGTCGGCGGCTGCGTGCCGATCCGCGGCGGCATCGCACTCTCGATGATGCGCATGAATCGGATCCTCGGCATCCACCCCGAGGACGGTGTGGCCATCGTGCAGCCGGGCGTGATTACCCACGAGTTGCAAAAAGCCGTGCGCGCGATCGGCTGGGAATACCCGCCCGATCCGGCCTCGCTCAAAGAATGCTCAATCGGGGGCAATATCGCGACCAATGCCGGCGGCCCACGATGCCTAAAGTACGGCGTGACTCGTAGTTACGTGCTCGGTCTCGAAGTCGTGCTGGCCGACGGCCGCGTGATGAACATCGGCGGTCGTCTGCACAAAAACAAAACAGGCTTTGACCTCATCGGGCTTTTCACGGGATCAGAGGGCATGCTGGGCATCGTCACCGAAGCCACGCTGCGGCTGATCCCCAAAGCGCCGGCTCGCGCGATGCTGGCCGCGGTTTTTCCCGAGTTCTCCTTGGCCGCCGCCGCCGTCCAAGCGATTCTCAACGCTGGGCACCTGCCCTCGGCGCTTGAGATCACCGATGCCTTCACGCTTGCTGCCGCGCGCAAACGCCTTGGTGCCGAGGTTTTTCCCGAGGGAAATGCGCATTTGATCGTTGAAGTCGATGGCCGCCCGGCCGCGGTCGTTGCCGAAATCGATGAACTCCAGACTCTGCTCGAGTCCCTCGGCGCCTGTTTCATCGAGCGCGCGCCCGACGAAGCGTCCTGCGAACGCATTTGGCAACTGCGCCGGGAGTTTTCCTACTCGCTGCGCGACACCGGACTCACCAAGCTCAACGAAGACATCGTCGTGCCACGCTCAAAGTTGGTCGAACTCGTCACCTTCGCACAGAAACTTCAATGCGACACCGGCATACCCGTCGCCTGTTTCGGCCATGCCGGCGATGGCAACATTCACACCAATCTGATGGTCGCGAACTACGATGAACCTAGTACTCGCGAAAAAGCCGACCATGCTCTCGACCAACTCTTCACCTGGGTACTCGAAAACGGCGGAACCATCACCGGCGAGCACGGTGTAGGCCTCGCTAAAAAACGCTGGCTGAAACAAGCGATCGGCGAAGTCTCGCTCGCCACGCACCAAGCACTCAAAAACGCCCTCGATCCCAAGGGCGTTCTCAATCCCGGTAAGTTTCTGTGATTTGAGAAATTTGGGAAAAGCCGCCATTTTTGGGTATCCGCACCCCCGTACAAAGCAACTTGCCGACCGGGCAAATCAAAGGTAGATGTTTCGATATGAAAAAGCCCCTTTGTTTTTTGTTTCCGTCGCTGATTCTTGCCGGCGCCGCCCTGGCGCAAACCTCTCGCGAGGTGGTGCGCGATGCCAGTGGCAGAGTCATTCAAACCATCGACCACCGCACCGATGCGAGCGGCACAGTGAAATCAACCACCCGCGATGCGATGGGCCGCGTGACCGGTACCGCCGTCACCCGGCAATCAGCGACCGGCACGGCGCGCACGGAATACCGCGACTCAATGGGTCGCGTGGCCGGCACAGCAGAGACAAGGGCATCGACCGCTGGCACAGCGCGTACCACTTATCGTGATCCGATGGGAAGGGTCGCTGGCACGGCGGAAACGCGCGAAGGTGTTACACGCACCAGCGAAGCGCGCTTTCGCGATCCCACGGGGCGCGTCTCCGGCAGCTCAACCACTCGCTGCCAGCCCAGCGGAAGCTGCACCACCACTTATCGCGACCCAAGTGGGCGAGTCATGCAATCAAGCAGCGGCAAAAAACCGATCGCCCCACTGCGCGCGCCTACTCCGCCGATCAAGTGAGAAAAAATTTTATCGAGGCACCCATCGCAGCCTCAAACACGCAGTCGCAAATCCCGGGCGCTCCATAGCAAGTTGGCCGCAGGACGCGCGCTGCCTCTCAATTTCCGTGCGCCGTCTTTGCGCCGCGCACTGAAGCGTTCCCTCGCGCCGGCGAAGGCTTCATTGACAAATGCCTTGCTGCCAATCACTGCGCCATCGGTGAAATATCGCAAGCGGCAGCGCAGCATTCCCGCCATGCCGAGGTCGGGCAATACGGTGCCGTTTTCCTTCGCCTCCAAGGCTTCCGCGGTGTTTATCTGCGGCCGAATCACGCCTTTTTCCACGGCCGCCTTTCCATTCTTGCGCCCCAAGGCAAGACCCATCGTACGCCGATAGATGCGCGAAATTTCTTTCCATCGATCCGCCTCGAAGCCCGCTCCCTGATGACTCATGCAGGCTCGAACAAGTCCCTCGCGAGCCTTTTTGCCATTGCCTTTCGGCCCGCCTCCCACTGCCTCGCCATAGCTGCTCCAGCGATATTCCGCGGGATCGGAAACCATCCCGGCACGCACCGGATTGAGATCAATGTAAGCCGCCATCGTGCGCGCCGCGATGCCGCTTTCGACGATCACGCTCTTGTAGCGCTCTTCCCACAAAGTGCCCGTGCGGTTGTGCGTGCGATTGAACCACCGCGTAAAGCGCTGCAGAACGGTCTTCATGAACTCGCTCAAGTCGTGCATGCGATAGGTGAAGCGGGCGTGGATTTCCGCGACAAGGGCCGCGTTTCCGGCTTTGCGCGCATCGGCCAATTCCTTCGCCACCACTGCCACGAAGGCCTCGGTCTGGATCGCGGAAAGGCGTTTCAAAAGCTCCGCATCGGAGATGCCTTCGGCAGGCATCGGTGGTACTTCAAGCAGGAGGTGGATGTGATTGGACATCAGGCAGTGCGACAAAATCCGGCAACCCGAGAAATTTTCCTGCATGCGCATGAAGGCCCGGAACCGCTCACGCTCGGCCTGCTCAAACACAAACCGCCGATCCACCACGCGGCTGATGCAATGGTAGATCGCCGGCTTTTCAGCCGAATCCTTCCACGGCGCCAACCATCGCTTGCTGCTCAAGCCCCACCAATAACCACGACCATCCCAGACGGCAAGGAGAATTTCTACAATTTGTCTGGGAAATAGTGAAAAATTGTAGAGTAGCGGCCTTTGGCACTATTGATGGAGCTATTGACGGGGTTTTCACGGGGACGTGAGCGAAACAGGGTGCCATAGGATCATAATGGCGCTCGCAAAGCAGCGGACCAGAGTCACGGTCATAGCCAGCGGGACCATCACACACCACTCCGCCGTAGGCCTACGCCTCTACATCACATCGAGTTCGCCTCACGGACTTACATCCTCACAAGGGCTTCAGCAGTTTGAGCAGATCTTCCGGCGAGAGGAGTTCGGGCAGGATGACTGGTTCCTTGCCGGGGGCGATGAACACATTCACTGGGATGGCGCTGCGGCCGAGTTTGCGCAGCGCGGCTTCGATTTCTGGATTGGGATTGGTCTTGTCGGCCTTGAGCGCGGCGACTCGCTTTTGTTTCATGAGCGCGACGACTTCTTTTGTGTAGGCGCGCTTCTTGTTCACCTGGCAGGTCGCACACCACTGGGCAGTGAAATCGATGTAGACCGGTCTTTGTTCGGCGAGCAGTTCGGTAATGCGCGACTCGGACCACGGCTCCCATGTGAGATCCTGCGCCTTGGGTGGTTGCGCGAGCCAAATACCGGCGACCGCGATGACGATGGCGGAAATGCCGGCGAGCCTGCGGCAGCGGAGGGATTTGTGAGGCAAATTCCATCGTCCCTGAATCCATGCCGCAATGGCGACCAACGTGAGGCCGATGATGGGCGAGAGCAAATTTTCCAAACCAATTTGACCAGCATACACCCACAGCAGATAGCCTGCGGTGGCGAAGAGTGGAAATGACATCGCTTGCTTGAAGCTCTCCATCCATGCGCCGGGGCGCGGCAGCAATTTCACGAGATTTGGAAAAATCGAGAGTGCGAGATAGGGCAAGGCAAGGCCGATCGCCATCGCGGCGAATGCGGTGAAAAATTGCACGGCGGGCAAAGCAATCGCCGTGCCGATGGCAGTACCAAGAAATGGCGCTGAACATGGTGTGGCGACAAGCGTCGCCAGTACGCCGGAAAACAATGAACCGGCGATGCCTTGCTTCGATTGCAAAGACCCACCGATCGAGGTCGCGCCGGTGCCGATCTCAAAAACACCGAAGAGGTTCAGCGCGAGCACAAACATCAGCAGCATGAGACCGAGCACCACCCACGGGTTTTGCAATTGATAACCCCAACCGATGGCCGATCCGCCCGCTGCTTCGCGCGCAGCAAACAAAATGCCGCTCAAGACGCCGAAGGAAAGCAAGACTCCCAAGGCAAAGGTCATGCCATGCAGCGCGACCTTACGCCGATCGGCGCCCGCTTGTTGCACGAAGCCCATGATCTTGAGGCCGATCACCGGAAACACGCAGGGCATTAGATTGAGAATGAGTCCGCCAAGAAACATTCCGCCGAGGATTGCGAAAAATGAAGTGCCGGGTTTTGGCGCGCGGCTTGAAGCGCTTGATTCGATCGGCGTGGCATCGACGCGCAGAGCTTGGCTGCCGAGCACGATGCCGGAAATTTCGTTGCCTTGTGGGATCGCTTGGTCGAGCGCGTTTTTTTCCGCGCGCGGCAGGCGAATCGTCCATGCATTGCCATCGCGAGTGATCGCCCCTCCATCGCGAGCGGAGCGAATGAATGCCTGGTCGGGAATGAAGTCAGTGATCGCAGCCGCATCGCTATTCACCCGCAACATGATGTCGCCGCCATCGCTGCTTGCCTGCGGCGTGCCGGAAATTTTTTGCGGCAGGTTTGCGCGCGCTTGGGCAAACAGTGGCGCTTGCGATGAATCGGTTTCGGCCTTTGATCCGACGCCGAGCGCAAGTGTGAATGATTGCGTTTCGTTGATGCAGCTTTCGGAACAAATTTGCCATGTTGCATCGGCTTGCAGCGTGACGGTCGTGCCGGGCTCGAGTTTTTTGGGGGGGTGTATTTGAACAAGAAAGACCGGACTGCCTTCGTAAATGAAACTTTTGCCGAGCAGGCCATCCTTCACCGTGGGCGCAGGCCATTGGATGGGTCCGGCGGCAAACCCATCGGGCAGTGTCCAGCGAATCGATGGGCCTTCCTCAAGGCCGCCCGAATTTTGATAATAGCTGTGCCAACCTTGCGGGTGTTCAAGACGCAGCGCGATAGTGAACGGTTCGCCGGTTTTGAGCGTTTTGAGCTCGGACACCAGCGTT
Source organism: Akkermansiaceae bacterium (assembly GCA_947462835.1). Classification (GTDB taxonomy): domain Bacteria; phylum Verrucomicrobiota; class Verrucomicrobiia; order Verrucomicrobiales; family Akkermansiaceae; genus Luteolibacter. Next base: position 27,431 of record CANHQM010000011.1, on the reverse strand, counting down.
GCTTTTGTCGACGGCGCATTGGCGGCAAATTCGAATTGCGCCGATGCGAAAAGACAAAGCGCGTAGAGCCAGGCAAGGGTCATGCGACCAATCATGCCGCTAACGAAACGCAAATTGCGGCCAGTGGCAAACACGCATGTGGCGGGGAATTGCGATATTTGCTGATCCGCTTTTGATTCGGGTCTTTGGATCAGCATGTCAATGACGATTGTTATGCTCTGCATGAACGAAAAAAGCCGGACAGGTTTCCCTGCCCGGCTTTTTTGATTGATGGATGTGCGGCGACCGGTGATCGCCGCCACGATGGGTTACATCATTCCGCCCATTCCGCCCATGCCGTGGTCGTGGCCATGGCCGCCAGCTGCAGGAGCTTCCTTGGCCGGGAGGTCGGTGATGAGGCACTCGGTGGTGAGCAGGAGGCCGGAGATCGACGCGGCGTTTTGCAACGCGGTGCGGGTCACTTTGGTCGGATCGACAACACCTGAGGCAATGAGGTCCTCGAACTTGTCGGTCGCGACGTTGTAACCTTCGGATCCCTTGCCGCTCTTGACGCGCTCGACGATGAGCGCGGCTTCACGACCGGCATTGGCAACGAGCTGGCGAAGCGGCGCTTCGACGGCGCGCGACACGATGCCGGCACCGGTCTGCTCGTCGCCCGAGAGGCCGAGGTCCTTGACGGCAGCGTGGGCGCGGATGAGCGCGGTGCCACCACCGGCGACGATGCCTTCTTCCACGGCCGCACGGGTCGCGTGAAGGGCGTCTTCGACGCGGGCCTTCTTCTCCTTCATTTCGGTTTCGGTTGCGGCGCCGACATTGATAACGGCCACACCGCCGGCGAGCTTGGCGAGGCGCTCCTGGAGCTTCTCGCGATCGTAGTCGCTGGTGGTTTCCTCGATCTGCTTGCGGATCTGGTTGACGCGGCCGGTGATTGCTTCGGAGGTGCCGCCACCTTCAACGATGACGGTGTTTTCCTTGCTGATGTTGACGCGCTTGGCTTGGCCGAGATCGCTGAGTTCGACCGACTCGAGCTTGATGCCGAGATCTTCGGTGATCACGCGGCCACCGGTGAGGATGGCGAGGTCTTCGAGCATGGCCTTGCGGCGGTCGCCAAAGCCGGGGGCCTTGACGGCGGCGATGTTGAGGATGCCGCGCAGCTTGTTGACCACGAGGGTGGCGAGGGCTTCGCCTTCGACATCTTCGGCGATGATGAGGAGCGGCTTGCCGGTCTTGGCGACCTTCTCAAGCAGCGGAAGCATGTCCTTGAGCGAGGAGATTTTCTTCTCGTTGATGAGGATGTAGGCGCTCTCGAGCAGGGCTTCCATGCTCTCGGGGTTGGTCACGAAGTAAGGGCTGAGGTAGCCTTTGTCGAACTGCATGCCTTCCACCACATCGAGGGTGGTTTCGATGCCTTTCGCTTCCTCGACGGTGATCGTGCCGTCCTTGCCGACCTTGTCCATCGCCTCGGCGATAATGCTACCGATTTCCTTGTCGGAGTTTGCCGAGATCGAGGCGACCTGGGCGATTTCCTTCGCGTCGGAAACCTTCTTCGAGAGCTTCTTGAGCTCGGCGACGATGGCCTCGGTAGCCTTCATGATGCCGCGCTGAAGCGAGATCGGGTTGGCGCCGGCGGTGACATTGCGGAGGCCTTCCTTGTAGATCGCCTCGGCAAGTACAGTAGCCGTAGTAGTTCCATCGCCCGCGATGTCGGAGGTCTTGCTGGAAACTTCGCGGATGAGTTGCGCTCCCATGTTTTCATAGGGGCACTCGAGCTCGATTTCCTTGGCAACGGAGACACCGTCCTTGGTGATGGTCGGCGATCCGAACTTCTTGTCGAGGATCACATTGCGACCGGCAGGTCCGAGTGTCGCCTTGACGGCGCGTGCGAGTTTTTCCACACCGCGGAGCAAAGCCTGGCGGGCGGTTTCGTCGAATTGCAGTTGTTTGGCCATGATTGTGTTATGGTTAAAAGTTAGTGGTTACTAGTTATTGGTTGCAGATGCGGTCTTTCGCAAAGGCCGGAGTCAGAGGGAGATGCCCTTTAACTTTCAACCTCTAACGAATAACCGTGGCCTTTAGGCCACGATTCCGAGGATGTCGGATTCGTTGATGATGAGGACTTCCTGTCCGTCGACTTTAACTTCGGTGCCGCCGTATTTCGAGATGAGCACCTTGTCGCCGACCTTGACGGTGAATTCGATGGTCTTGCCATCTTCATCCTTGCCGCCGGTGCCGAGGCTGAGCACTTCGGCTTCTTGGGGTTTTTCCTTCGCGGTGTCGGGAAGAACAATGCCGCCGGCGCTCACGGCGTCGGCTTCGATGCGCTTCACGAGTACGCGTTGTCCGAGTGGTTTGATGTTTGCCATATGTTGTTGTTTGTTTGTTGTTGTTGGTGAGAGAAATGTGGCGGCGATCATGGGTCGCCGGGTTTCTTGAGTTGATTTGCGGCGACCGGTGATCGCCGCCACGGATCAATCGACGACTTCAGCGTCGACGACTTTGCCTTTTGCCTGCTTGGGTTCGTTGGATGCGGTTTCGGCGGGCTCGACATCGGGCGCGGCACCGGCGGCTCCGCCCTGTGCTTGTTGGGCGGCCTGATAGAGTGCCTGGAGCGAGTTTTCGAGTTCGCTGGAGGCGCTGTTGATCTTCTCGACATCGTCGCTGGCAATCGCGTCCTTCACGGCTTGGACCTTGCCTTCGAGCATCGATTTCAATTCCGCCGGCGCTTGATCGCCAAGTTCGCCGAGTTGTTTTTCGACCGAGAAAATCAGGTTGTCGGCCTTGTTCTTCGCATCGACTTTCTCAACGCGCTTGCGGTCTTCTTCGGCGTGCGATTCGGCATCGCGCTTGGCTTTTTCGATTTCGTCCTGCGAGAGGCCGGATGAACCTTGGATCGAAATTTTCTGTTCCTTGCCCGACTGCTTGTCCTTGGCCGAGACATGAAGAATGCCGTTGGCGTCGATGTCGAAGGTCACTTCGATTTGCGGTTCGCCGCGGCGGGCAGGGGTGATGCCATCGAGCTTGAAATTGCCGAGCAATTTGTTGTCGGAGAACATCGGACGCTCGCCTTGGCAGATGCGGATGTCGACGGCCGGTTGGTTGTCGGAAGCGGTCGAGAAAATCTGCGACTTTTTCGCGGGGATGGTCGTGTTGCGTTCGATCATCGCCGTGGCACGCGAGCCTTCCGTTTCGATCGAAAGCGTGAGCGGCGTGACATCGAGCAGCAGCACATCCTTCACATCGCCGCGCAGCACACCGCCTTGGATCGATGCGCCGATGGCGACGACTTCGTCGGGGTTCACGCCTTGGTGCGGTGTTTGACCTGCGAGTTCACGCGCGGTCTCGACCACTTTCGGCATGCGGGTCATGCCGCCGACGAGTACCAGCTCGTTGATGTCGGAGGCTTTGACGCCGGCTTCCTCAAGGCAATCGCGCACAGGCTTCTTGGTCCGTTCGAAAAGCGAGTCGGTGAGTTGCTCGAGCTTCGCGCGGGTGAGCGAGAGCTGAATGTGTTTCGGTCCAGTGGCATCGGCCGTGATGAAGGGCAGGCTGATGTCGTAGGACTGCGTTGACGAAAGAGCGATCTTCGCTTTTTCCGCTTCTTCCTTGATGCGTTGCAGCGCGTCGGGCTGACCCGAGAGGTCGATGCCTTGATCCTTCTTGAACTCTCCAACGATCCATTGGATCAGCGTGTTGTCCCAGTCGTCACCGCCGAGTTGCGTGTCGCCATCGGTGGCAAGCACTTCGAAGACGCCATCGCCGATCTCGAGCACCGAGATGTCGAAGGTACCGCCGCCGAGGTCATAGACGGCGATTTTTTCGTCGGACTTTTTATCGAGTCCGTAGGCGAGTGCTGCGGCGGTCGGTTCGTTGATGATGCGAAGCACTTCGAGTCCGGCGATTTCACCGGCGGCCTTGGTGGCATTGCGTTGCGAGTCGTTGAAATAAGCAGGCACGGTGATCACCGCTTGCTTGATCGATTCACCGAGTTTCGATTCCGCATCGGCCTTCAGTTTGCCGAGGACCATCGCGGCGATTTCTTGCGGGGAAAAAGTTTTCGATTCGCCGGCGACTTCGACTTCGATGTGCGCGTCGCCATTCGCGGCGGCCACGATCTTGTAGGGCATGCGCTTGTCGGCTTCGGTAAGCTCGGCGAACTTGCGACCGATCAGGCGCTTGGCGGAGAAGATCGTATTCTTGGGGTTGGTCACGGCCTGGCGCTTGGCGGCCTGGCCGACGAGGCGTTCGCCGCTCTTGGAGAAGGCGACGACCGATGGGGTGGTGCGTGCACCTTCCGAGTTTTCAAGCACCGTCGGCTCTCCGCCTTCCATGACGGCCATGCAGGAGTTGGTGGTACCGAGGTCGATTCCGAGGATTTTGGACATGAGGTTGTTTTCCTTTCAAATTTGCCCATTCGGGCCTTGTGGTTCGGGCCAGCTTTCGCATCCATCGTGCCAGCATCGGGAAATATTGCACAATTCATTGATTTTAAATGACTTAAAAATTTTCACTATCTGCCCGTGACGCGCTGTAGTCGTCCTAAAGCGACAAAATGACGCATTTTTTGCGCGCCAAAGTGTCGCAGCGTCATGAAATGCGCGGCAGAAATTTTCCGACCTTGAAAGATGGTGAATTCCCTTTCTAGGGTCCGTTCAGGGGTTATGCGCGTTCAAGCATCGAGATGGATTCCACGGGGTGAGCCGTTCCAGGCGGACGGCGACGCGTCCTCGGGCGGATTTCCGGCCGTGCTCGAGCATTTGGTGCGCCAGCGGGGCCTGCCGGAAGGGGTCGATCTGGAGGGCTACCTGCGGCCGCGGCTGCGGGATTTGGCCGATCCGTTTCTGATTCCCGACATGCGCCCGGCGGTCGAGCGGATCCTCCAGGCCGTGGATCGCGGGGAAAAAATCTGTATTTACGGCGATTACGATGTCGATGGCGTTTCCTCGATCACCCTCATGCGGCGGATCCTCATGGCCTATGGCTTGCAGCCGCGGCATTTCATTCCGAGGCGCGGGCCGGAAGGTTATGGCCTGAGCGATGCGGCAATCGCGCGCTGCATGGCCGAGGGGCCGAAGCCGGATTTGCTGATCACCGTCGACTGCGGAACGGTGTCGATCCCGCAATGTGCGGATCTGCGTGCGGTGGGGGTCGATGTGGTGATTGTCGATCATCATGAGCCGCTGCTCGACGGGCGGCCGGATTGCTGCGCATTGGTCAACCCGAAGTGCGGCACGGAATTCACTTATCTCTGCGCGGCCGGCGTGGTGTTCAAGCTGGGTCACGCCCTGCTGAAAACGCGTCAGACTGATCTCGATCTCAAGGAGCTCATCGATCTCGTCGCGGTGGCGACCATTTCCGACATCGTGCCGATGGTGGGGGAAAACCGTCTGCTGGTGCGTCACGGCTTGCAGCATTTGTCGCGCACACTCAACCCCGGCCTGCGCGCGTTGCAGGAAGTGGCGGGGATCAGCGGGCTCACCACCTCGATGGATGTCGGCTTTCGCATCGGGCCGCGACTCAATGCCGCAGGGCGCATGGATGTGCCCGAGGATGCGCTCGAGACACTCACCACCGATTGCCGCAGGCTCGCTCGCGACCTCGCCTTGAAGCTCGATGATTACAATCGCGAGCGTCAGGCCTTTGAAAACCGCATCCGCACTGATGCCGTCGACATGCTCAACGAAGGTTTTGATCCGCAACGCGATCCGGTGATCGTGCTGGGCTCGCGCACCTGGCATCACGGCGTGGTAGGCATCGTCGCCTCACGACTCATGCGGCAGTATCACAAGCCGACCTTCATCATCGCGATCGACGAAGATGGCATCGGCAAGGGCTCGGGCCGCAGCATCGAAGGAGTTTCACTCGTCGAGGCCTTGCGTGCTTGCGATGACGACTTGCTCGCGGGCGGAGGTCACGCCATGGCGGCGGGCCTTTCGATCGAGGAGGATAAAATCAACTCATTCCGAAAAAATTTCAGCGACTATGTGCTGCGTCATACCAGCGAAGAGCAACGCCAACCGACGCTGATGTATGACATGGAACTGGGCTTTGATCAGTTGTCGCTCGACTTCATGGCCGACTACGACCTGCTGCAACCCTTCGGCAACGGCAATCCGCAACCGGTTTTCATATCGCGGCGCGTTGGCCTAAGCCGTTCGCCACAGCACATGAAAAACCATCACCTGCGCCTGATGCTGCGTCAGGGTTATCACGAACAGGACGCGGTCTTTTTCGGCGGCGGCGAACACCCCTTGCCCGACCCGCCTTGGGACATTGCCTACACCATCGACCGCAACCACTTCCGCGGCCGCACCACCCTGCAGCTCGTCATCCAAGCCGTCCGCGCAGCGGAGGAGTGCTGAGGGGGCCTGCATCTTCTTTCAAAAAAAGATTTACCGCAAAGCCGCCAAGGTCGCAAAGGGACGCAGAGGAAGATAGTGGATTGCGGATCATGGATTGTGGATCATGGATTGTGGATCGAAGCAGAAGCCGCTTCTTCAACGGGAGCGTGGGCGTCACGCCCGCATCTTCTCTGGGTTCTTGATTCTTGTTGTCTTGCATCTTTCACCGGTAGGGCGATGCGGCCCCGCAGTGCCCATTCTCTCTTTGCATGAAAGCCCAGGCTCACTGTCCGTGAAATGGCAGGGCAAAATCGAAACGCCGAGACGCGGAGCGCGCAGAGGACTTCGCGGAGAAAAAATTCAGACCACATTTAATTTGTCTGGGAAATAGTAGAAATAGTAAAATCCCTCCACATTCGCATTCGCGTCCATTCGTGGTTTGAAATCTTTCTTCAAAGAGTCGGCGCTGCGAGCCGCATCGCCCTACCGGGGTTGAGGGGTGGTCTGGTGCAAAAATTTCTCTTTTTTAACCTTTCCGTAATTTTTTCCCTTGCGCAAACGGGGCATGTGGATTATCCGTCCCTCGTCGCAAGACAAGGCGGTCCGACTGAGATGCCCTTCAGGTTATTGGGTTTTTCCTGCTGGGATGATCGGTCGGGCCGCTTCTTTTTTATCGGGCCCGGCTAATGGCGAGCTGATCCGATCCACCGCCCGAGACGGGCATTTTCCCGCGAAATGGGGATTGGGCCACGGCCGCAAATCTGCTAGAAGTGAGCCATGAGATTGATCCGATTTGGTGATTCCGGCCGCGAAGAGCCGGGGGTTTTGCTGCCGGACGGGCGGCGGGTGGATGCCAGCGGCGAATTTCATGATTACGACGAGGGGTTTTTTGCCTCGGGCGGGCTCGAGGGCTTGGCCGAGTGGGTGGCGGATGGCTGCCCGGGCGGGGCCTTGATCGATCCCGCGGCAAGGCTGGGGCCGCCGGTGAACCGGCCATCGAAAATTGTCTGCGTCGGGAAAAATTATTTGGATCACGCCAAGGAAATGGGTGGCGAGATTCCCTCCGAGCCGGTGCTTTTCATGAAGGCGAGCAGCGCGTGGAGCGGTCCGCACGACGATGTGATCATTCCGCGTGGCGGCACCAAGATGGATTACGAGGTCGAGCTGGCCTTGGTGATTGGCCGCACGGCATCGTGCATCGACGAGCTTGAGGCGATGGATCATGTCGCTGGCTACTCGGTATTTTGCGATTATTCCGAGAGGTCGTTTCAATTAGAGACCGGCGGTCAGTGGACCAAGGGCAAAAGCGCCGACAGTTTCGCGCCGATGGGGCCATGGTTGGTGACAGGCGATGAGGTGACTGACCCGCAGAAACTTCGGCTGTGGTGCAAGGTGAATGGCGAGCTGCGGCAAAACAGCTGGACCGGCGACATGATGTGCTCCGTGCGGCAGTTGGTCGCATACATCAGCCGCTTCATGACTTTGTTGCCGGGAGATGTGGTCGCGACCGGCACACCGGCGGGCGTGGCCTTGGGCATGTCGCCGCCGCGCTACCTGCAGGCTGGGGATTTTGTCGAATGTGGCATCGAGGACCTTGGGGAGCTGGCGCAACGCGTGGTGGCGCATCGTGAAACATGAAGGCCGGTTTTTCCAAAACTTGGAGAGCCTTGCTTTCGTGGCCGAAACCACCGGGCGGCACGCGCTACGCCGCGTGTCATTTTTGCGACACGCTGCATGAAGCTTCACCGCTTGAAGAAGGCGCCGCGGCGCGCTGCACCCGCTGCGGCACGGTGCTTTACCAGAACCGCGTGGCTTCGCTGACGAGAGCCTCGGCATGCTCGCTTGCGGCGTTGATCCTGATGGCGCTCGCGCATGTGTTTCCCTTTCTCACGATGGATGCCGCGACGCTGCGCAAAAGCCTCACGCTGCTAGGTGCGGCGGTGGCGCTGATCGATGAAGGCACGCCCCTGCTTGGCATCTCAATCGTGCTTTTCACCGTCGTCGCGCCCTTTGTGCTGGCCGGCGGGATGCTGTATGTGAGTCTGCCACTGATGTTTGGCCGCCTGCTTCCCGGTTCGTTCACGATCGCGAAGTGGATGCACCTCAGCGAACCATGGAACATGGTCGAAGTTTTTCTGCTCGGCGTGCTGGTGAGTTTGTTGAAATTGGCACAGGTTGCGGATGTCACTTTCGGCATCGGCTTCTGGGCCTTTGCAGGCCTGATGCTTTGCATGGCATTCGCAGTGGCGGGCATCGATCGCGAAGAACTTTGGGACCGCATGGAGGTGGCGCGAAGATGAGCGAGCATTTTGAAAAAGCGGCCGATCGCGGGCTTGCAAGCTGTCATGTTTGCGGCCGTGTGGCGGAGGTGGCTTTGGAAAATTGTCCGCGTTGCGAAAGCAAGCTCGAGCTGCGCAAACCCAACAGCATCCAGAACACCGTGGCGCTGATGGCGGCGGCGGCAGCCCTATACATTCCCTCGCATATCCTGCCGATTATGACGGTCGTCGAGATCGGGGTGGTGATGCCCAACACGATCGTCGGCGGCATGATGACCTTTTGGCGCACCGGCGCCTACCCGATCGCGATCGTGATTTTTGTCGCCTCGATCCTCATTCCGATCCTCAAAATCGCGGCGCTGAGCTGGCTCTGCGCGGCCGCGGCCGGCTGGATCCACCCCTCGCCGACGGCGCTTGGTCGGCTGCACGGGATCACCGAGCTGCTTGGCCGTTGGTCGATGATCGACATTTTCGTGGTCGGCATTCTGGTCTCGCTCGTGCAGTTGGGAAACTACATGAGCATCACCCCCGGGCCGGGAGCGCTTGCATTTGCAGGGGTGGTCATGCTTACCATGTTCGCGGCGATGAGCTTCGATCCCCGTTTGCTGTGGGACCGGCTCGATGAAATGGCCAAGGATCCACCGACCACCAAAGACCAAAGCCCTTGAGCGATACCCCGACATCACCAAAAGCACCCAAGCCCGAGATCCAGCGTGCCAAGCGCTGGAATGCGGTCTGGGTCGTGCCGATCGTGGCTCTGCTCCTCGGCATCTGGTTGCTTTATCGGAATTTCACCGCGCAAGGCGAGGTCGCTCATGTGCGCTTCGAAACTGCTGACGGCATCGAGGCGGGAAAAACCGAAGTGCGTTGCCGCTCGGTGAAGGTCGGCATGGTGCGACATGTGAAACTGGCGGATGATTTGAAATCGGTGATGGTCGATGTCGAGATCGATCGCGATGAAGAGGATCTCTTGCGCAAAGGCACGCGCTTCTGGGTCGTGCGGCCACGGATCACCGGCACTGAGCTTTCAGGCGTCTCGACGCTGATCACCGGCGCCTACATCGAGCTCGATCCGGGCCCGGCGGATGCGCCGCTGAGCGAAAATTTCAAAGGCCTTGAAACACCACCGGCGACAAACCGCAATGTGCCGGGCTTGCGGCTCACGCTCGTCGCCGACCAGGCCGGATCGCTCGCCACCGGCGCGCCAATTTATTTTCGCGGATTCGAAGTCGGCCGCATCGAAGGCCGCAAGTTGAGCAAAGACGGATCGCAGGTCAGCTACGATGCCTTCATCAGCAAAACCTATAGCGGCCTGGTCACGGAAAACACGCGCTTCTGGAACACCAGCGGCATCGACATCAGCGCCGGCGCCGATGGCTTCAAGCTGCGCACGCCATCATTCCAAGCGATGATTTCCGGCGGCGTTTCCTTCGGCGTGACCCAAGGCGAGGAACCCGGCATCGCCGCAGCCGATGGTCGCTCATTCACGCTCTACAAGGATGAGGAGTTCGCCAAAAAATCGTCCTTCGATCCGACGATGCGCCTGTTGTTGCTGTTTGATCAAACCGTGCGCGGCCTCAGCGAAAGAGCGCCGGTCGAATACCGCGGCATCACCATCGGCCGCGTGTCGCGCATTTCCTTCGACCTCATGCCCGGCGCGCAAAACATGTCGGTGCCGGTGTTGATCGAGATCGATCCGCGACTGATGGTTCCGGAAAATCCGAACAAGGAAAAAGATGCCGACATGGCATTCATCCGGCAGGCAGTCGACAAAGGTCTGCGCGGCGCGTTGAAAACCGGCAGCCTCATCACCGGTGCACTTTTTGTGGATCTCGATTATTACGACGATGTCGTGCCGCGAAGCATGGGCAAGGTCGGCGAGTTCGACACCGTGCCGACGGTTTCATCCGGCCTCGCACAGCTTGAGGCAAAACTTTCTGCCGTGCTCGACAAGTTCCAGGCATTGGAAATCGACAAGGCGGTGACCGGCATCGGTGCGGCCGCCAAAGAAATCGAAGCGACCGCTGCTGCCACACGCAAGTCGGTCTCGAGCCTTGGACCCGATGGCCCGATGCAAGGCGACATGCTGCGCGTGCTCGACGAACTGCGCGCCTCGCTGCGCTCGCTCAAATCGGTCACCAACACCATCGAGGAGAAACCCAACTCTCTCATCTTCGGCCGCGAGTCGTCGAACAATCCGGTGCCGAAAGCCGCCCGCTGAAACATCCACCGCCGCCATGATCACCCGCACCCTTTCCCTGCTCATCGGCATCCTGCTCGCGGGCTGCGCCACATCGTCCAAATCATTCTATGTCCTCACCGCCGATGGATCCGCGCCCTCGGGCAGCGGCATGGGCATCGGCGTTGGACCCATCGCGTTGGCCGAATACATCGACCGCCCGAACCTCGTGATCGCAGAGTCGCCCAACCAACTCAGCATCGCCGACGACCACCGCTGGGCCGGCGACCTCGCTTCATCAGTCGCACGCGTCACCGCCGCCAACCTTGGCCGCCGACTTGGCACCGGCAATGTGCGCACCTACCCATGGCGCGATGACAACGGCCTGCGTTATCAAGTGACCATCGACATTCGCCAGCTTCACGGATCAGGCGATGGCCATGCGGTCATCGAGGCCGGCTGGCGCCTCTATGCCTTGCCCGAACGCAGGGTCGCTGCGGCAAGAACCTTCGTCGCTCGCGAGCCATTGCAAGCGGACGGCTACCCAGCACTCGTCGCCGCGCAGTCGAAGTTGCTCTCGAGGCTCGCCGCCGACATCGCATCGGCGATGAAGTAATCCGCAAGCGAGACGCAAAAAATTTTTCAAGCGGCGATCATGCTCAAAGTTTACGGATATCAAAAATGCAGCACCTGCCGCGACGCGCTCAAATGGCTCGACGCGCATGACATCAAGCACGAGGTCAAAGCCATCCGCGAAACACCGCCGACAGTGGCCGAGCTCAAGATCGCGCTCGATGCCGCGAATGGTGACCTGCGAAAAATTTTCAACACCTCGGGCATGGACTACCGCGCACTCGGCCTCAAGGACCGCCTGCCAAGCATGAGCGAAAACGAGGCGCTCGAAATGCTCTCGACCCATGGCAATCTCGTGAAGCGCCCCTTCGTCATCGGCGATGGAAAAGTGCTCGTCGGCTTCAAGGAGCCAGCATGGAAAAGCGCGCTGTTGAAGTGAGGGGGGCGTAAAGCCGTGTGGTTCTGCCTCTTTAGGCAAGCGCCCAACACTGAAAAAACAGCTCAATTTCCCATTGTGCTGTTCTCTTTTTGGATTACAATCTCACAGCGATGATTAAAAGCTTCGCCGATGCTTTGACCGAGAAAGTCTTTCTCGGCGAGGATTTGACGAGGAAAGAAGCCAGGCTGTTGGGTGACATTCGCCTCAGCAAGGTGCAAGAACGGCTCGTCGTCCTTCATCATTCAACCGAAAAAGGCCTAATGAAATTTCACGCTCTCCATTACCACAGTCTACGCGGCACTCGCAGGTATTCCATTGATGCGGATTCACGCGCATCCAAGTGGCGCATCACATTTGCGTGGGCAAATCGCGAGCTTACCGATGTTTCTCTCGTAAAAATCGAAGACACGCACTGACCCTATGAAACTCCGCACCAACCCCGCTGCCGGTCTTGTCCAAGACGAACTTGAAGCCCGCATGATTCCCGCTGCCAAAGCCGCGCGCGACATGGTGATTCCCCGCAGTCGACTCAGCGATATTTTTGCAGGAAGAAAAGGAGTTTCCTCTGATACTGCTTTGCGATTGGAGCGTTACCTTGGCGTTTCTGCAGCTCTTCTCATCCGCCTTCAGGCCGAGTATGATCTGAGCAAGGCGACTGTGGACAAAGGTCCGCAGATTCGGAGGGAGGTTCGCCCGGCATCAAAACTTGTGGTCGCTTGATTGGACGGATCTTTTATCCCCGAGTCATTTCGATTTCCTTCACATCGGCGCGATGCGGCTGTCGAGTTGGAAGACTTGGCCCGAAGTATTGGGCATTTGGTGGTGGAGAAATCGGATGAACTCCGCCGCGTGTGCGCAGGTGTTGAAGCGACCGAGCGTGTGGTCGGCGAGGATTTGTTCGCGGCGTATTGGGGTGATGCCCGAGGTCATGGCCGTTTCAAGAAATCCCGGTAGCACTGCGTTGACCCGAACATTTGAAGGCCCATGCTGCGATGCGAGATCGGCAACGAGACCAAGCAAAGCGGCCTTGGCGGCAGCGTAGGGGGCCTGACCCCGCGGTGGTCGCAGTGCTGAAAAACTTGAGATCAGCACGATGTGACCGCGGCGGCGTTCGATCATGTTTGGAAGCACCGCACGAATGCAGGAAAGCGCGCCGGTGAAGTTGACCGACCATGTTTCGTCCCATGCCTCTTCGCTGAGGTGGCCAAGCGATGCGTCGCGCGTGATGCCTGCCGCGCAGACCAGCAGGTCGATGTCACGACCTTCAAAATAACAGCGCACTTGTGCGGGATCCCTTACATCAAGCTCACGGCTGCCAGGTGCGGCGATCGACCAATCAGGCGCCGCAAGCGCATCGGCGGTGGCCTTGCCAAGGCCACCGGTGCCGCCAGTGATCACCGCCTGATGGGTCGCCGCCTGCATGGTGTTTTAAAATGTGCCGTGACTGCGGCGCAGGCATCAGGCCAGCGATTGTCGTGCCGCTTGCAGCGTGTTCTTCATCAACATCGCAATGGTCATCGGCCCGACGCCGCCGGGCACCGGAGTGATCGCCGAGCAGAGCGGTGCGACTTCTTCAAAGGCCACATCGCCAGTGAGGCGATAGCCGGATTTTTTTGATGGATCGGCCACGCGGTTGATGCCGACATCGATGACGACCGCACCGGGCTTGACCCAATCGGCTTTCACCATTTCGGGTCTGCCGACAGCGGCGACGAGGATGTCAGCGCGGCGGCAAATCGCTGGCAAATCGCGTGAACGCGAATGCGCGATGGTGACGGTGGCGTTGGATTTTTTTGAAACCAAAAGGAGTGCCATCGGTTTGCCGACTATCATGCTGCGGCCGACGACCACGGCTTCGGCGCCATTGGTTTCGATGCCGGCGACTTCGAGCAGCTTCATGCAGCCCGCGGGTGTGCAGGGGACAAATCCTGTTGGGTCTTCGAGCGCGAGCTTGGCGACATTTTCCGGATGAAAGCCGTCGACATCTTTGCGCGGATCGATCGCGCGGATGATTTCCTCTTCGTTGATGTGTTTCGGTGGTGGCGATTGCACGAGGATACCGTGGATAGCGTTGTCGGCATTGAGATCGCGCACGACCTTGAGCAGTTCGTCTTGCGTGGTGCTCGCGGGCAACTCGATCTTGCGCGAAAAAATTCCGAGTTCGCCGCAGGTGCGAACTTTTGAGCCGACATACACATGCGAGGCCGGATCATCGCCGACCAGCACGACCGCGAGGCCGGGCGTGGTGCCGCGGGATTTGAGGGCTTCGACTTCCGCGCGGCACTCATCGAGCACGGCGGCGGCCACGGATTTTCCATCAAGCAATCGGGGTTGATTCATAGGGTTGGTTGAAAAAATTTTTACGCATCGTCGGTGCCGGACTCGAGCAGCGATTCGATTTTAAGCCGCTCGTTTTCCAAGGCCTCGGCATCAAGGCCTTTTGACACAAGCAGCGGCTCGCCAAAAGTGACGGACACACGGCTGAACGGACAAGGGATCACGAAGCGGTCCCAGGTGCCAAGCCGCCATGCCGAAGAGAATCGCACATGCACCGGCACGATCGGCGCGCCGGTCGCTTCTGCAAGTTTGATCGCTCCCGCCTGCACCTTGTAGCGCGGGCCGCGCGGGCCATCGGGCGTGAGGCAAACATCCTGGCCGGCTTCCAGCGCACGCTTGAGGCCGACCAAGGCCGCCACCGCACGGCGCGAGGAGGATCCGCGAATCGCTTCAAAGCCAAAGACCGCCATCGCATTTGCAACCATGTCGCCATCGCGGCTCGCACTGGTGAGAATGCTTACCCGGCGCTTGCTGCGAAGCATTTTGAGCCATACCCCCGGCACGATAAAAAATCGACTGTGCCAGAGCATCAGGATGATCGGCGGCACTGGGGTGTTCGGGTCGCCGATGCGGCCGGGGTTATGCAGGTCGACCCGCAGCGTCGCGGTCGTGAGTTTCATCGCCCAGCCCAAGAGCTTGCCGAGAAGCCTCGATTTCCAATCGCCACAGATCTCGAGCCTGATTTTCCTCTTCGCGCTCATGGGGTGGAATTGGCCGGGCCGCTGGTCTGGGAAATGGGGTTCAAAATCATCGGTCATCGCCGCCCGCCGCGATCCGCCGGACGACAGGGGCCTAGTGTCGACAATGCCAGCGCAATGACAAGCCTGCGGCCGACAACCACTTTCTTTTGCCTTGCAGCGAGGCCCGCGACACCTAATCTCGTGCCCCATGAGGCTGCTGGCAGCTGCTTGAAAAATTTTCCGAATCCGGAACAAGCCTCCTCAGGCAAGCACCGCGAAAGAGCCCCAAAGATCCACGAACACTCCAAACATCCCCCTCGCATCCATGACCCGCATCGCCTCCGCACTCGTCCTCGCCAGCGTCGCCCTGATGGCCGCATCCTGCTGCTGCACCAGCGATTCCAAGCCGCCGAAGCTCCGCCCGCTGCCACAGTTCCAAGAAATCCAAGGAGAAGCCCCGGCCGCTCCGCAGGTCCACTACGCGAAGTAAGTTTCCCCTGCTCCCAGCCTAAAGCGCTCTTCCGCAGTGCGGACGGGCGCTTTCGCGCATAGTCATTTCACCGATTCGGGCTTTCCATTTTGCATGCCACCTGCAAGAGTCGCCAGACATTCGTTTTTCATGAAGCCACGCCGGACGATCGATGAAAGCGCACGCTTCAGAGGAAGCGTGAGGCACTATCATCGTGCCGCCAGCCCGGAGGGCAAAAACTGGGATGCTTGGGTCAATGGCACGGCTGGTATTGGAGGCAAATCGAGAAATTGGCCGAAAATTTTTATCACCGTCATTGCAAGCCTCGCCCTGCTGGGGGTTATCGTCGGGCTCTTCATTGAGCTCAGCTGAGGCCCGCCATTTGCGCCCAACGCGCGCCGATGCGCATGCGGCTTTGACATTTCGCTTCGGCAAAGGCAGTTTTCCCGCCCGCCACCAACCTCGGCGGTCTGTTCACCATGGGAAAAAATCTCTTCCAGAAAGTTTGGGACGCCCACACCGTTGGCACGCTTGCCGACGGACGCACGCAACTCTTCATCGGCACCCACCTGATCCATGAGGTCACTTCGCCGCAGGCCTTCGGCATGCTTCGCGACCTCGGCCTCAAGGTGAAGTTTCCGCAGCGCACCTTTGCCACCGTCGACCACATCGTGCCGACCGTCGACCAAGACGCGCCGCAAGACCCGCTCGCCGCGGAAATGATGCAGGCACTGCGCAAAAATGCCGATGACTTCGGCGTCACTTATTTCGACCTCGCGTCGGGCAAACAAGGCATCGTCCATGTGGTCGGCCCCGAGCAAGGCATCACCCAGCCGGGCACCACGATCGCCTGCGGCGATTCGCACACCGCCACACACGGAGCCTTCGGCGCGATCGCCTTTGGCATCGGCACCACGCAAGTGCGCGATGTGCTGGCTTCTCAAACACTGGCACTCGAGGCTCTCAAAGTCCGCCGCATCGAAGTCAATGGCGACCTCCGCCCCGGAGTCTACGCCAAGGATGTGATCCTTCACATCATCCGCCTGCTCGGCGCCAAAGGCGGCATCGGCTACGCCTACGAATACGCCGGCGATGTCTTCGACCGCATGTCGATGGAAGAACGCATGACCGTTTGCAACATGTCGATCGAAGGCGGCGCGCGCTGCGGATATGTGAATCCCGACGCCAAGACGGTCGCCTATCTCAAGGGTCGCCCCTATGTCGACATGAGCGACTTCGACACCACCGCCGCGCGCTGGTTGTCCTTTGCCTCCGATGCGGATGCGAAGTTCGACGACATCGTGCGCATCAACGCCGCCGACATCGAGCCCACCGTCACCTGGGGCATTTCGCCCGACCACGGGATTTCGATTTCCGAAAGCATCCCAGATCCCGCCAAAGCTACATCGGCGCAGGAGAAGGCCAGCATCGATGAGGCTCTTGCCTACATGAAATTGCCCGCAGGCACGCCGATCAAAGGCGTGAAGATCGATGTCGCGTTCATCGGCTCGTGCACCAATGGCCGCATTTCCGATTTCCGCGAAGTGGCGAAATTCATCCAAGGCCACCGTGTCGCAGCGGGCGTCAAAGCGATCGCCGTTCCCGGCTCGCAAATCGTCGCGATCCAATGCGAACAGGAAGGCATTCCGGAAATTTTCCGTGCCGCCGGCTTCGAGTGGCGTGGCGCCGGATGCTCGATGTGCCTCGCGATGAATCCAGACAAGCTCATCGGCGATCAACTTTGTGCTTCGTCCTCGAACCGCAACTTCAAAGGCCGCCAAGGCTCGCCCACCGGCCGCACCGTGCTGATGTCGCCCGTGATGGTCGCCGCCGCCGCCATCAATGGCAGCATCGCCGATGCCCGCGAGGTCTTTGATCTTCAGCAGGCTGCTGTCGCGTAAGCCACAAACGCGATTATTACCGCAATAACCAATCAGCAATTCACACTCCACCATGCCCCTCGATCCCGTCACTCAAGTTTCCGGCCGCGCCGTTTTTATTCCAGGCGCCGACATCGATACCGACCGCATCATCCCCGCGCGTTTCATGAAGTGCGTCACTTTCGACGGACTCGGCGAATTCGCGTTCTATGATGTGCGCTTTGATTCCGAAACCGGTGAGAAAACCGATCACCCGCTCAATGATCCGCGCTTCGAAGGTGCCTCGATCCTGCTCGCAGGCGTGAACTTCGGCTGCGGCTCGTCGCGCGAGCATGCACCACAGTCGCTCAAAAAATTTGGCTTCAACGGCGTCGTTGCCGAGTCGTTTGCGGAGATCTTCTTCGGCAACTCGACCACTCTGGCGATGCCCTGCGTAATCGCCTCGGCCGCCGACATCGCCGCACTGCGCGACGCGGTCGAGAATGATCCCGCGACCACCGTGACCATCGATGTCGATGCCCTGCGCGTGCGCAGCTCGGGCGGACTCGACTTCGCCGTCACCATGCCCGACTCGGCCCGCGACGCTCTGGTCTCCGGCCGCTGGGATCCGATCCAAGAGCTGCTCGACAGCGAATCCGCCATCGAGGCGAAGGCGCGCGAGTTGCACTATGTTTGATCCGCCCTCGGGCATTCATCCATCACGCAAAAAAGCCGCAGCGATCATCGCTGCGGCTTTTTTGTTGAGTTGCGGTTCATGCGCCGTGAAGGCGCCGCCACGCTTACTTGCGGGCGGCTTCTTCGCGGGCCTTGGCCTTGGCGATGACATCGTCCGAAACATTCTTCGGGCAAGGTGCGTAGTGACTGAACTCCATGGAGAACTGGCCACGGCCGGAGGTCATCGTGCGAAGGTCGCCGATGTAGCCGAACATCGCGCTGAGCGGTGCTTCGGCCTTCACGCGGATGCCGCCCGGAGTTGGCTCCTGACCTTGGATCATGCCGCGGCGGCGGTTGAGGTCGCCGATGACATCGCCGACTTTTTCCTCGGGCGCGAAGACATCGAGCTTCATCATCGGCTCGAGGATTTGCGGACCGGCCTTGGGCATCGTTTGGCGATAGGCAGCCTTGGCTGCGATTTCGAAAGCGATGGACGAGGAGTCGACCGCGTGGAAACCACCGTCGGTGAGGGTGACCTTGAAGTCCAAGCAGGGGTAGCCGGCAAGCGGGCCCTTGTCGATGGAGGTCTTGAAGCCCTTGTCGACCGCAGGAATGAATTCCTTGGGAACATTGCCGCCGACGACCTTTGATTCGAAGATGAAACCAGTGCCGGCTTCGCCGGGCTCGATGGTGTAATCGATCTTGGCGAACTGACCCGAACCACCCGACTGTTTCTTGTGGGTGTAGCTGTCGGAAACCGGCTTGGTGATGGTTTCGCGATAGGCGACCTGCGGCGCGCCGACATCGACCTCGACCTTGTGAGTGCGCTTGAGGATGTCGATCTTGATATCGAGGTGAAGCTCGCCCATGCCCTTGAGAATCATCTCGTTGGTTTCCTCGTCGGTCTCGACGCGGAAAGACGGGTCTTCCTGGATCATCTTGCCGATTGCGTTGGCAAGTTTTTCGGCGTTGGCCTTGTCCTTCGGAGCAACGGCGATCGAGATCACCGGATCCGGGAAAACCATCGGCTCAAGCGTGGCGGGATTCTTCTCGTCGCAGAGCGTGTGACCGGTCTGGACATTCTTGAGTCCGACGATGGCGACGATGTCCCCCGCCTGTGCGGATTCGATTTCGTTGCGGTCATCGGCGTGCATTTCCACCATGCGGCCGATGCGCTCGGTTTTGCCGGTGAAGGAGTTGAGCACCGTGTCGCCCTTCTTAATGGTGCCCGAGTAAATGCGGGTGAAGGTAAGGGCGCCGAACTTGTCGTCCATGATCTTGAAGGCCAAGCCGCGAAATGGCGCGCTGGCATCGCTCTCGGCGAAGCTGCCGGTTTCGTTGCCTTCGGCATCGACTTCCGGAAGCGGCTTCACTTCGAGCGGCGACGGGAGGAAATCCACCACCGCGTCGAGCACGAGCTGCAGGCCCTTGTTTTTGAAGGACGATCCGCAATAGGTCGGAAAGAACGCGAGATCGATCGTGCCCTTGCGGATGCAGCGCTTGATGGTGTCGATGTCGGGCTCAACGCCTTCGAGGTATTTCTCCATCACTTCGTCGTCTTGTTCGACGGCGGTCTCGATCATCGCGGCGCGGTATTCTTCGGCCTTTGCCACCATGTCGGCGGGGATGTCGGTGACCTTGAAATTTTCCGGCTGTCCGGATTCGTCCCAGATGTGGGCCTTCATCGAAAGCAGGTCGACGACGCCGACGAAGTCACTCTCGGTGCCGATCGGCAGGACCATCACCAGCGGGTGAGCGCCGAGCACGGTTTTGACCTGCTTGACGACGCGATAGAAATCGGCGCCGATACGGTCGAGCTTGTTGACATAGATGACGCGGGATACTTTCGAGTCGTTCGCGTAGCGCCAGTTGGTTTCCGACTGGGGCTCAACGCCGCCGGATCCGCAGAAAACGCCAACGCCGCCGTCGAGCACCTTGAGCGAACGGTACACCTCGATGGTGAAGTCCACGTGGCCGGGGGTGTCGATGACATTGAATTGGTGGCCCTTCCAGAAGCAGGTCGTCGCCGCCGATTGGATGGTGATGCCGCGCTCGGCTTCCTGTTCCATGAAGTCCATGGTGGATGCGCCGTCGTGCACTTCGCCGATTTTGTGAATCTTGCCGGTGAGCTTGAGAATGCGCTCGGTGGTCGTGGTCTTGCCGGCGTCGACGTGGGCGAAAATGCCGATGTTGCGATATTTGGTGAGGTCCTTCATGGCGTGAATATGCGATGGGTTGGCGTTGTCGTAGTGATTGCGGGCGCGCATTGCTATGCAGAGCGAAGATTTTAGCAATCCCCGAATCGGAGAATTTCGCGGAAAATTGCCGATTTGATGTAATTTGCATCGGTTCCGGCTTGCTTCACCGCCTGCAGGTGCCTTGTTTGCCTCGATGGCCGATGTCACGACAAGGATGCTGACGCGAGCAACGCGCCTAGCCGGCCTGCGGCCGCTGGAGGTGGCCAGTCAACTGCGGCACCTGCCGGGCATGGTGTTTTTTGATTCGGCGGGCCATCTGCCGTCGACCGCTGATCGTGCGGTTTCGGTGATCGCCGCCCGGCCCGAGCGGCTCCTGCGCGGGTCGATTCATTTGGCCGCCGACCGCGCGGCGCTGACCAAGGCGCTTGCCGATGGCCATGGCGCGCAAGGCGACACCGGATTTCCTGCGGGCGGGCTCTGCGGGTGGATCGGCTATGAGGGTGAGTTTGTCTTCGGCGACTACCGCGAAATGCTGGTCTTCGATCATGCCGATGAAAGTTGGTGGAAAATTGGCCGGCTTTCGGCAGAGCTGCGTGAGTCGCAGGACGCGCCCTTCGCGATTGGTGATTTCCATGCATCGACCAGCCGCGAGGGATTCATGCGCAGCGTCGAGCGCGCGAAGGAATGGATCGCTGCCGGCGACATCTATCAGGTGAATCTTGCGCATTCATTCGAGGCAAACATCAACGGTGGTTCGCTGTTTCCACTCTATCTCTCGCTGCGCGAAAACTCACCCGCGCCGATGGCCGCATGGCTCGCGCTCGATGATCGCGAAATTCTCAGCTCGTCGCCTGAAACCTTTTTGAAAATCTCCGGCCGCGGCATCGAGACGAAGCCGATCAAGGGCACCCGCCCGCGCTTTCACGATCCGGATGAGGACCGGCGCTCGGCCTACGAACTTCAAACTTCGGCCAAGGAAATTGCCGAGCTGGTGATGATCACTGACCTGCTGCGCAACGACCTCGGCCAAGTCTGCGAATTCGGTAGCGTTGAAGTCAGCGAAATGCTTCAGCTCGAAACGCTGGCGCAAGTCCACCATCTCGTTTCCACCGTGCGCGGCACACTGCGCGCAGACATCGATGTGATCGAGGCGCTCGCCGCCTGTTTTCCCGGCGGCAGCATCACCGGCGCGCCGAAAAAACGCGCGATGGAAATCATCCGCGAACTCGAAAATTCTCCCCGCGGAATCTACTGCGGCGCGGTCGGCTGGCTCGGCTTCAATGGCGAAAGCTCATTCAACATCGCCATCCGCACGCTGGTGCGAAACAAGGAACGCCTGAGCTATCATGTCGGCGCCGGCATCGTCGCGGATTCGGATCCGGAAAAAGAATACGAAGAAACCCTTCACAAAGCCGCCGGCATCCGCGCGGGCTTGGATCGCTGCAAGCTCTAGTACCCGCGCGGGTGGCGCATGAAGTGGCCTTTGCCTTGGCGCGTTTCGGGTTTCCAGAGCGGGCCTTCGGATGAGCCACGGCCGCCGGTGTCGAGGCGCAATCCGGCAACAGTCATGAAGACGTGACCGTCACGAATGTAGAGGGTGATCCAGCGGCCTTCGCCTTTTTTGCCATATTTGAAAAATGCTTTCGAGTGCAGCGAGCCTTTCAAAAGTCCCGCCTCGCGTAGCACATAGGAGACCGTGCCGGAGCAATCATAGCCGCTGTCATCATGGCGCGCATGACCGCCGCCCCACTTGTAGGGTTTGCCCTGCAGGCGGTTGCCGGCAGCGATCGCCTTCTTCACTGCTCGCGGCGCATTGCGCGGCGCATAGGCGATGCCGTCTTTCAACATCGCGGTGCGGCCATGCTCAAAGCGATAGCTCACCGGCTTGCGCGCCTTGACCTGACTCGAACACGACGCCAGTGCCGCGATGAGAAATGTGGCGATAAAAATCCCGTGCAGCAGGCGTTTCATTGACTGCGAGCGTAGGCAAATTCGACGCGGGGTGTAAATCCAAAGAGGCGATGAGATGTTGGAGATTGGTTCGCAATGGCAAGTATGCTTGCCAAAAAGAGTTTGCAGAGTCGGCGCGGCGAGGCCGCCACGCCCTACCATTGTGAATGATAATGACGGGGCCGCCCCGTTGCTTCACGCATTTCCGGCGAGAAATTCCACCGCTTGCGTCAGTGCGCGGGCGCGGTGGCTAAGGGTGTTTTTCACCTCATCGCCGAGCTCGGCGAATGTCGCCGCGTGACCCTCGGGCACAAACAAGGGATCATAGCCAAAGCCCATGGCACCGCGCGCATCGTCGATGATCGTGCCTTCGACCGTGCCGCTGAAGTGGGCGACTTCTTTGCCACTTTGCGCCAGAACCATCGTGCAGCGAAAGCGCGCGCGGCGGTCGGCCTTGCCTTCCATTTCGCGCAACAGGCGAGCGTTGTTCAACGCATGGTTTCCTTCCTCGCCGCCAAAGCTCGATGACCACACGCCCGGTGCGCCGCCCAGCGCGTCGACTTCGAGGCCCGAGTCGTCCGAGAGCACCCAGCCGTCAATCACGCGGCTGATCCCTTCGGCTTTGAGCCGCGCGTTTTCGAGAAAAGTCGTGCCGGTTTCCTCGATTTCCGGGCATTCGGGAAATGAGGTGACATCGAGCACCTCGAAGCGGTCGCCGATCATCGCGCGGATCTCGGCGGTTTTGTGAGCGTTGCGGGTGGCGATGATGAGGCGCGGCGTGGAACTCATGGGCGGGATTGAACGCGATTCTATGCCCGACGCGAATCATTAAGACAAATTTCCGCCGAGGCGGCGTTGGCAAGGTATGAAAGCAGTAACCTGGCTTGCCTCATTCACCGTCGGCGTCGCATCACTCGCCGCTCCCGCCTTTGCCAACACGCTCGAAGGCTGGTCGACCGACCTCGACAAGGCGCTTGCGGATGCCAAGGCCGGCAAGAAGAGCGTGCTGGTCGAGTTCACCGGATCCGACTGGTGCCCGCCCTGCATCGCGATGCGAAAAAATGTCTTCTCGACGAAAGAATTCGTCCAAGCGGCGTCGAAAAATTTCATCCTCGTCGAGCTCGATTTTCCGAAGGCCGACAAGGCGCTTGCCGAAAAGAACAAACCGCTCGCGGAGAAGTACAAGATCGAGGGATTTCCGACGGTGATCTTGCTGAATTCCGAGGGCAAAGAGTTCAATCGCTTCTTTGCTTCGGAGTTCCCGAAGACCGAGGATTTTCTCAAGCACCTCGATGAGACGCTTGAGAAAAAGGACATGGATTGAGCGATGGGCTCAGGGCTCGGGGTTCTCGACTCCGAGGATGCGGTCGAGCTCGGCCACGCGCTCCCACGGGCAGCGTTTGCGCTGGTATTTTTTCCAGACGATGTCGCGCAGCTCGGCCCAGACTTCCATGGGCGGGTTGTTGAGCCTGTCCCATGTGGGATTGCGCTTCTGCTGCGTGGTCAGAATCGTCCAGCGGCCGCTCATGTAATTGCCGCGGTAGTAGCGCTTGCCGTCCTCGGCATTGAGTTTCCACTCGTGACTCTCCATGCCGCGACCATGCGATGAAGCCCGCGCGCGGCACAAGTGGCGAATGCGCCAACAGCGGCCAAAATCGCAGGAAAAAACCCGAATCGGGAAAAATTTGCCGGAAATTCATTCCTTCGGAAAATCAATCGGCTTGTCACAAAGCGACTGCGGGTGGATGGATGTGTTGCAAGCGAGGATGTCGACCGAACGCAAACAAATGATCCGACTGACCTGGAAGCGCTTTTCCGGAGCTCTTCGCATGCTCGCGCAGTCCGAGGAGGGCTCGCGCGCGATGGTTTTTGCACTGACGCTCTTGGCGATGATGATCGGCATGAACGGTCTCAATGTGCTCAACAGCTATGTCGGACGCGATTTCATGTCGGCGATCGAAAACCGCAATGTGAGCGAGTTCCGCGCGCAGGCATTGCTTTACGCCATGGTGTTTGTGGCATCGACGGTGGTGGCGGCGCTGTTTCGTTTCACCGAAGAGCGCCTAGGCATTCTGTGGCGGCGTCAACTGACATGGCGGCTCACCGAGACCTACATGAGCGAGCGTGCCTACCACCGGCTCGACTCGGCCACCGGCGTGGCCAACCCCGACCAACGCATCACCGAAGATGTAAAGGCCTTCACGACCACGACGCTTTCATTCATGCTGCTCATCATCAACGGCACGCTCACGGCTATCTCGTTCTCTGGCGTGCTTTGGAGCATCAGCCCGCAACTTTTTGCCGTCGCTGTCGGCTACGCGTTCTGCGGATCGATGCTCACGGTCTGGCTCGGCAAGCCGCTCATCCGGCTCAATTACAACCAACTCGACATGGAGGCCAACTTCCGCGCCGAGCTGATCCATGTGCGCGAAAATTCCGAATCGATCGCACTCGCTCACCGCGAAGGACGCTTCAGCACGCGCCTGAAATCACGGCTCGACGACCTGACGATGAATTTCCGCAAACTCATCCGCGTCAACCGCAACCTCGGCTTCTTCACCAACGGCTATAACTACTTCATCCAGATCATCCCCGCGTTGATCATCGCGCCGATGTTCATGATCGGCAAAGTCGAGTTCGGTGTCATCACGCAATCGACGATGGCATTTGCCACGCTGCTCGGAGCTTTCTCGTTGATCGTGACACAGTTCCAATCGATCTCCGCATTCACTGCCGTCACCGCGCGCCTGCACTTGCTCAACGACGCGATCGAGAACGCGCACGAGAACAAACCATGCTCGATCCAAATCGACGAAGAACCCAATCGCGTGGCCTATCAGGACCTGACGCTGTGGAATTCCGACAAAACGCATGCCTTGGTCCGCAACCTCAACCTTGAGATCAAACGCGGCGAGTGCTGGCTCATTTCCTGCATCGACGATGCGCCCAAGCTCGCGCTGTTTCGCGCCACGGCCGGCGTGTGGGAATGCGGCGGTGGCCGCGTGGTGAGACCGGACCTCGACAACATTTTGTTTTTGCCCGAGCGCCCCTACCTGCCGCCCGGCACGCTGCGCGACCTCTTACTGCGCACCGGCATGGAAAAGGTGACCAAGGACGCGGAAATCCACAAGGTGCTTCAGGAGCTGGGGCTTGATGAAACGATTCGCCGCGTCGGAGGTCTCGATGCCGACCGCGATTGGGACGATGCCTTCTCGATCGGCGAGCAGCACTTGCTCTCGGTCGCGCGCATCTTTTTGGCAAAGCCCGCATTCGTTTATCTCGACCGACCGGGAAGCTCGCTGCCGAAGTCGCGAATTTCGATGATCCTCAACAAGCTCATCAGCCAAGGCATCGGCGTGGTGATCCTTGCCAAAAATGGCGAGGCCGGCGTGGACTACGACGCATGCCTCGAGATCCACGAGGAGGGCAAATGGGAGCTCATGCCCGGCTCAAGCGCCAAGGCCATGGCCAATCACGCCGCCTTGCGCGACCTGAGCTGCTGAGGCCGAACCTGCGCCTTTCGAGCGCTCCTTACGACAGTCGGGCCTCGAAGTCCTCGTAGCGGAACTCGCGGATCACCTCGACCTCGCCGTTTTCGTGCTGCAGCGCGATGGCCGGATGTTTGACGCCGTTGAAGGTGGTGGTCTTGACCATCGTGTAGTGCGCCATGTCGTCGAAGACCAGCGTATCGCCGACGCGCAATGCGCGCGGAAACGAGTAATCGCCGATCACATCGCCAGCGAGACAGGTTGGACCTCCAAGTCGATAGGTGTGTGATGCTTCGAGCGATTTGGGCATCGCACCCGGCGCGGATGGATCGCCCGCAAGATGGTAGTTTTCATTTTTCAACATCACCGCAGGCCTGCCAGTCGACGCGCCGGGATCGACGAGGTAAACATCCGGGCGATAAGGCATTTCCATCACATCGGGCATGTGGGCGGTGGCGGAAATGTCGAGAATCGCAAGGTGGTGGCCGGCGGACTCGAAGACATCCATCACCGTCGCACGCAGCACGCCACTGTGAATCGCGACAGCTTCGCCGGGTTCGAGCCATACCTCGACGCCAAATTTTTCGCGCGCCTCGCGCACAAGCCGGATCAATCGCTCGCGATCGTAGAATGGCTTGGTGATCCAGTGGCCGCCGCCCATGTTGAGGTAGGTGAATTGCGGCGAGCGCAGCAGGTGGCCGAATTTTTCATCGACGGCAACCAGCGTTTTTTCGAGGTCGTCCGAATTCTGCTCGCAGAGCGTGTGAAAATGCAGGCCGGAAATGCCGGTGAGGTCGGCGTCGGTGAGGTCGGCGTCGGTGAGTTGGTCCGCCGTGATGCCAAGTCGCGAGCCTGCGACGCAGGGGTCGTAGATCGGCGTGTGACCGGTGGAGCATTCGGGATTGATGCGCAGGCCGCATTGCAATTCGCCGCTCGCAAATCGCGGATGCGCCATCACTTGCTCGCGAAAGCGAAACCACTGCGACAGGGAATTGAAATCAAGATGGTGGGTGAATTCGCAGAGCGCTGTGATGTCGGCCTCGTCGTAGGCCGGCGAGTAGGTGATCACATGCTTGCGGAAGTGCTTGCGCGCAAGCGTCGCCTCCCACAGGCCCGACGCGCAGCAACCATCGAGATCATCGCGCAACGCAGGAAATGCCTTCCAACAGGAAAACCCCTTGAGCGCAAGGACCAGGTGACAGCCCGCCGCCTCTTTAACCTCGCGGAGAATGGCGCTGTTGCGTTTGAGGGCGGCGATGGAAACAACAAACATGGGAAGTGTCGGAATCAAGGCCCAAACCTCTCGTTGGTCGAGAGGATTTTCAATCCACTCATCACACGCGTATGACATGATCATAAGCAGTAAGAGGGAAAGAGAACGCACGAGTGGTTTGTGGTTGCAGATGAGGCAGAAAAACTTCGGTCCCCCCCTCGGCGAAAATCGGCGATACCCCTTGAAACAAAGCTTCTGGGGGTGCTGAAAATTTTTTTAGAAAAGGTATTGACGGGCGGGGTGTGGGGAAGATAGCTTCGCGGGCCGCCACAACGGAGGGCGGCCGAGAGACAGAACGTCGATCGTGGTGCACAAACACCCGATCGGCTTTTTAGTCCCCTCGAAAGAAGTTCTTTGACAGTGTGGCTTGGTGACAGGCGGCGGTTTTGAAGAGTCCGGCAACGGGTTTGGAAAAGATCGTGGCGATGTTCACCAGGAAGAGAAGAAAGATTGAATTGTGCGCTGCGCGCTTTTGTAGAAAGGCGCGCGGAAACGGCGAAGTACCTGATAAAGGGCTTTGCCAAGGTCAATTTGGAATACGATTCCTTTTTTATTAAAGGAAGACGCCAACCGAATTTTTTACGGAGAGTTTGATTCTGGCTCAGAACGAACGCTGGCGGCGTGTTTAAGACATGCAAGTCGCACGGGACTATTTGAGTAGCAATACAAGAATAGTCTAGTGGCGCACGGGTGA
>CANHQM010000010.1 GCA_947462835.1 Akkermansiaceae bacterium | reverse complement strand
CGTCGCGATCCGGACGGATCGCGACGAAGCTGGATGTCTTCGGGTCGATATGGCCGACGAGCAACTCGGCGAACCACACCTCAATAAGTCCGTTTGGCAGCGGGCTTAGGCCCACCGACCAGCCGCTCAAAGCCGTCGAAATCTGAATCAGTTCTCCGCCGTAGCGGATGCAACCCGTTCCTACCGCCACCTTGCGCTTGTCCATTGCGCCATAGTCGATGTCGTCTGGCGTGCCGATCCAGAGCCGTTCCGAGTTCTGATAAATTTCCGCAGGAGTAAGCATGCCCAACGCTTCGTGCGGCCGTTCGTGGTTGTATTGCTGGCGCCACAGATCAAACGCCTCCTGCTCCCGGCCAATGCGCCCAGCCTGCAATTCGCGCCGAATGTCCAGGTGTATTCGCTCATGCGCGCCATTGTCCTGTGGGCATCCCGGACGGCTTCTTTCCAATCCGATCCCTAGCGCCACCCACCATGCAGATAGTCGGCTTAGCCCCAACAGACCTTTGCTACTGGCAAACGGCGATCCATTGTCACTGCGAATCACTTGAGGCAGGCCGTGGCGCTCAAACAGGCGCTCAAAACACGCCCGCACATCTTCCGTTCGCGAGCTATCCAAAATCCGCATATCCAACAACATTCGGCTGCGCTCGTCGCGAATGGTCAGCGGTTCCACTCGCAACCCTTCCCGGTCCTTCCACCATCCCTTGAAGTCCACGCTCCACACTTCGTTAGGCGCTAGCGCCTTGCGTCCTTGCGCCAACCTCGCGCCTCCCACCCGTTTGCGCAACCTGCGGCGCTCCACCAAGCCCGCGCGGTCCAGTACCCGCTTGAAGCTGCTCTCGCTGGGAACCTCGCCTCCCTCTTTGCGTTCATACAGCGCACGGATCTTGCGTGGTCCCCAGTGCGGGTGAGCGGTCTTGAGCCTCACGATTGCACACACCACTTCCTCGGCCAATCCCAAGGCATGGCCATGCGGGCGCCTGCTTTCGTCATCCATGCCGCCCAGCCCGCGCTCCATGAAACGCTGCTTCCATTTATAGCCGGTCTTCGCGCTGATGCCGTACTCCCGGCACAGCTCACGGAAGTTCTCCGTACTCATCGATTTTAATGCAAATTCAGTCTTCTGGTTCATTTTTAAGGTTTCTTTCCAAGGCATAATGCGTGCTCCTTTCGTCGCACAAAACTCTGCCAGAGTGTTACCTATGTATTGAACCTAATGTGTTACCTATGTTCTGAACCTGGACCTCATCTTCTGTCTTCTGTCTCCTTCCATCGAAAGGCTCTATCTCTTTGGAGTGGTCATGCGGCGGTGGATCATTAGGCTTGGCGCATGATTGGAATGGTATTGGGATCCGGGTTGGGGTCATTGGCGGATGAGATCGAGGTCGATGCCGAGTTTGCATTTCAGGATGCGGGCATCCCTGAGTCGTCGGTGCCGGGGCATTCGGGAAAATTTTTGCGTGGTCGCTTGGCTGGAGCTGAGGTGCTGGTGATGAAGGGTCGAGTCCATTTGTATGAAGGTCACTCCGCGCAGGTCGTGACGGCGGGCGTGAGGTGGATGGCGCAGCAAGGAGTGAGCGGCTTGGTGTTGACGAATGCCGCGGGCACGCTGAACCCGAAGTTTTCACCGGGCGAGTGGATGATGTTGAGTGATCATTTGAATCTGACCTCTGCATCGCCGCTGCAAGGTGCGGAGTTTGTCGACATGTCGGAGGCCTATGATGCGGGATGGCGTGCGGCGTTTCGCGAGGCGGCGAATGCATTGGCTATGCCTTTGCATGAAGGCGTGTATGCTGGCTTGCGCGGTCCGCAATTTGAGACGCCGGCGGAGATCCGCATGCTGCGTGCGATCGGCGCCGATGCGGTGGGCATGAGCACCGTGCTGGAAACGATTCAGGCGCGGGCGCTGGGCTTGCCGGTCGTCGCGTTTTCGTGCCTCACGAATTGGGCGGCGGGCATTGCCCAAGCGCCGCTCAATCACGAAGAGGTGCTGGAAACCGGCAAGCAGGCAGCCGGGGCGATGACGAGTTTGTTGAAGGTGGTGATGGCGAAAATGGCGAGATAAGTCGTTTTACGCGGTTATGTCGCCATTATCTCGCCATTTTATTGACTTCTCGCCATTATCTCGCCATTATTTGGCCATGAAAGGGCTGATTAATAAGGAATGGCTTAAGCCATTTCAGCAAAATGCGGAATGCAGTGCTGAGGATTACGAGGGATTTTTTGAACCTCGCTTGCCGCGCCGGACCGCACTGAACCGGCTAGGCCGTTTGCGTGATGAAGGACTTGTTGAACGCCATGGGCAAGCCCGTGCGACTGTTTATCGCCTGACCGCTGCCGGTGAAGTCCAACTTGAAGCTAACAGCGCATTGTCATCGAAAACCACGACAGCTTTGCGAGCCAAACTTCGGCTGCCGGTAAATCAAAGGACACCAGTGGGGTATCAACGATCATTTTTGGATTCTTATGAGCCAAACAAAACCTTTTATCTTCAAGGGGATGATAGGCGGAAACTTTCGGAAGTTGGCAGTAGGACTGGAATGGTGAACGAGCCATGTGGAACCTATGCTCGTCATATTTGTCAGCGTTTGATGATCGATTTGTCATGGAACTCTAGCCGCTTGGAAGGCAACACTTATTCTCTTTTGGAAACCGAGCAGCTTTTTCATGCGAATCGCAACGGTACTGAAGAACTATCCAACGAAGCGGTGATGATTCTCAATCACAAGGCAGCGATCGAATTTTTATTGGAGTCATCAGTCGAGGCAGACTTCAACCGTCGCACCATTCTTAACCTGCATGCGCTGCTTACTGCCGACCTACTGCGTGAACCATCCGCAGAAGGAGCTTTGCGGACCGACCCAGTGGGCATTGGTAAATCGTGCTACCTGCCTCCTGCTATTCCAGCTTTGATCGAGTCGCTGTTTGATCTCATTTTACAGAAGGCTCGAAACATTCTTGATCCTTTTGAGCAGGCATTTTTCATCATGGTACATCTGCCATATCTCCAGCCGTTCATCGATGGTAACAAGCGCGTTTCAAGATTGGCTGCCAACATTCCGCTTTTTCGACGAAATCTTGCACCTCTTTCATTTGTTGGTGTGTCTGAGGCTGATTATACCGATGGCATGCTCGCCATCTATGAACTCAATGAAATTTCGATTCTTCGTCAGGTTTTTATCGATGCTTACGAGAGATCGGCCGAGCGATACACCGTAATTCGGGGTGCGGTGGGCGAACCCGATTCCTTCCGACTGAAATACCGCCAAGCCATCATGGAACAAGTGGCAGAGATTGTGCGCAGTCGTTGCCCTCGACGCGATGCGGTGAAACGCCTGCGTCGCTGGGCAGAAGATTCATTGGTTGAAATCGATCGTAGACCATTTGTTGCAGCGGTTGAAGAAACGCTTGCAGGCATCCATGAGGGAAACTTTGCACGCTACCGCATACGCCCATCTGAATTCGATGCCTGGAAAAGCGCCTGGAGCAAAACTAACGCAAATCCCCGTTAATAAATCGGGCAAGCGGCCGGGGCGATGGCGAGTTTGTTGATGGTGGTGATAGGGGGAGAACAGGGTTAGAGGTTAGTTGTTATGGGTTATTAGGGCTGAAGATGTGGCTTCTTCCACCGCCCCAGTAACTTATAACCAATAACGAATAACTCTTCCCTCTCTGCGTTCCTTGGCGACCTTTGCGGCTTTGACTCCGTTACACTACGTCCATGCCAACAGGCTTCGCTAATTTTGATGTTCGCTAATGCTCACAGAGCATTGCGGTGAAAAATCTTTTCTGATATTTTCGGCGCCGCGAGGCCGCGTCGCCCTACCGGATTTATAATTTCATCAGATCAGCTCTGCGGCGATGGGGTCGACGAGGGCGCGGCCGCGGCCGACGAGGGTGAGGGTGTCGTGATCGATGTGGGCGAGGCCTTCGGTGGCAAGAGTGGTGGCGCGTGAGCGGGCGGCGGTGTCGAGTAGGCTCATCGGGATGCCCATGCGGGTGCGTAGACCGAGGGCGATGCGCTCGATGCGGCGCGACTCGGGGTCGATGTGTTCCGCTTCGCCGAGGGCATGGCCGAGGGTGTTGACTTGTTCGATGTAGCGAGCGGTGTCGGGGATGTTTTTTGAGCGGGTGTTGCCGATGGTGGTGACCGCCGAAGGGCCGAGGCCGAGGTAGTCTTCGCCTTGCCAATAGCCGAGGTTGTGTGACGACTGATGCCCGGCTTGGGCGTAGTTCGATGTTTCGTAATGATCGAATCCGTTGCTCAGAAGCAGGTCGTGCGCGAGGTGGAAATGTTCCGCATCGATGTCTTCGTTTTCGCGCATTTCGCCGCGTTGCAAGGATTCGAAAAATGCCGTGTCTTCTTCGTAGGTGAGATTGTAGGCGGAGATGTGGTGGGGCTTGAGTTCGATGGCGCGGGTGAGGGTCGATTCCCAATCGGATTTCGTTTGCCCGGGGATGGAGAACATCAGGTCGATGTTGATGTGCGGGATGCCTGCGTCGTGGAGGATTTCGACCGAGCGTGCAGCTTCGTCGGGAGAGTGTTCGCGGCCGAGGGTTGCGAGAACATGAGGCGCGAATGACTGGATGCCGAGCGAGACGCGGGTGACGCCGAGTTCGCGAAACAGCGCGGCTTTTTTTGCATCGAAGGTGGCGGGGTTGGCTTCGAGTGTGACTTCGTCGAGCTTGGAAAAATCGATGCTTTCCTGCAGCGATTCGAACAACTGCGTGAGGTGCGAGGGCGAGAGCATGCTGGGCGTGCCGCCGCCGAGGTAGATCGTGCGTGGAGCTTCGTTCGTTTGCGCGATGCGGTGCTTTGCCTCGCGGCTGAGCGCGTTGATGAAATCACCGGCGGAGGACGGGCCCGGCGTGTGTTTGTAAAACGAGCAGTAGGGGCAGATCCGGTGGCAGAACGGAATGTGAAGGTAGAGCAGCACGGGAGGGCTCAGCGGTTTTGCACACGGGCGATGTAATGGCTTGCGGCGTTGCGGATGCTGTTGGCGAGATCCGCCTCGGGCTTCGCGAAGGGTGGCACAAACCACGGGAAGGATCCGAGCACATCGGTGATCACTGCAATTTCTCCATCGCAGGTGTGATCGCCGCAGCCGATGCCGATCGTCGGAACCGGCAGTGATGCCGTGAGCTCACGGGCGGTGGCAGGAATGACCGATTCGAGAACGATGGCAAACACGCCGGCATCGATCAGCGCTTGAGCGCCTTCGTGGAGGGCATCCGATTGCTCGGGGGTTTTGCCTTTTTTGTGATAACCGCCTTCTTCGATCACGCGCTGTGGCAGCATGCCGAGATGGCCGACGACCGGGATACCTGCAGAGGTGATCGCGCGGACTTTTTCCGCCTGGCGGATGCCGCCTTCGAGTTTCACCGCTTCGGCACCGGCGGCGACGAGTTGGCGTGCGGTGTCGAGTGCCATCGCGGGCGTGTCGTAGGTGTGGATCGGCAGGTCGCCGACGATGACGGCCTTTGGTTTCGCGCGCGCGACGGCTGCGACATGGTGCAGCATGTGGGCGAGCGTGACATGAGTTGTATCGGGAAATCCCAGCACCACCATGCCAAGCGAATCGCCGACGAGGAGGACATCGACGCCGGAGTCATCGAGCAGCCGTGCGGTCGGGTAGTCGTAGGCGGTGAGCGCTGCGATCGGGAGACCGCCTTTGCGGGCACCCAGGGCTGCGGCTTTCTGGTGGGCAGTCACGGTGGTGGTAAAACAAAAAGCCCCCGCTTGGGGCGGAGGCTATTCGCAATGGCGACCCGTAAGGGAGTCGAACCCTTCTTGCCAGGATGAAAACCTGGAGTCCTAACCGATAGACGAACGGGTCGTTGTTCGCGGTGCGGGCGGGAAAGAAAAGCCGGACGCGGATTTTTGGCAAGGAAATTTTCCATTCAATTTCAATTTTTACGAAATTTGATGCAGCGAGTGCTGCTGGCGCGAGTGGCTTCGATGACTCATGGCGATACAAATGTCGGCTTGTCATGCGTGGTCGGCAAACTAGGGTTGGCGCGCCCTGTCGGGGGTCACCATTTGACAACATGAACACTGCCATTCTTTCCAAAGCCGCCAATGAAGCCCGTGGACTTTCCATGGATGCTGTGCACGCCTGCAATTCCGGTCACCTCGGTCTGCCGCTTGGTTGTGCGGAGATCGGTGCGGTGCTTTTCGGTGAGTCCCTGCGCCACTGCCCAGATGCCCCGAAGTGGCTCAACCGCGACCGCTTCATTCTTTCGGCCGGTCACGGCTCGATGTTCCTCTACGGTTGGCTGCACCTTTCCGGCTACGGAGTTTCGCGCAACGATCTGAAAAATTTCCGTCAGCTGCATTCCGTGACGCCGGGTCATCCGGAGTTTCGCGAAACGCCGGGCGTCGAGGCGACCACGGGTCCGCTTGGTCAAGGCGTGGGCAATGCGGTTGGCTACGCGATTTCCGGCAAGCGTGCTGCCGCGCGATTCAACACCGCGCAGCATGTGATTTTTGATCATCATGTCATCGCATTGATGGGGGACGGATGCCTTCAGGAAGGTGTGGCCAAGGAAGCGATCGCATTTGCCGGTCACAATGGCTTGGACAACCTCGTGCTCATTTACGATTCCAATGATGTGACGCTCGATGCGATGGCTAATGTTTCGCAGAGCGAAAATGCCGAGGCTTATTTCAAATCGCAAAACTGGGACGCGGTGACCATCGATGGTCACGACATGGCAGCCGTGGTTGCGGCGGTCGCCAAGGCCAAGGCCGATGACAATGGTCGCCCGAAGGTGATCATTGCCAAGACGGTGATCGGTAAGGGCATTCCCGAAGTGGCGGGCACGGCCAAGGGTCATGGTGAAGGTGGTGCGAAATTCATTGAGTCAGCGCGTGCGGGCCTGGGTCTCCCGGCGGACGAGCATTTCTATGTATCGGCTGAGACCGAGGCGTTTTTCGCGGCGCGCAAGGCGGCCTTGAAGGGTGACTTTGATGCATGGCAATCGGTCTATGAGGCATGGGCCGCGGCGAACTCCGCCTTGGCTGATGAGCTCAGCGATTCGCTGGCGATGGCGGTGCCGACCGATCTGAGTTCAAAAATCCCGGCCTTCGCCGCGGACTACAAGGATGCGACGCGTTCGGCGGGCAGCACCGTGCTCAATGCCGTGGCCAAGGCCATGCCGCAAGTGATCACCGGCAGTGCCGACCTTTTTGGTTCCACCAAAAATTACATCAAGGACGGTGGTGATTTTTCCGCCAAGGATTCATTGGGTCGCAACATTTGGTTTGGCATTCGCGAGCATGCAATGGGCGCGATTTGCAATGGCATTGCTTACGACGGATTGTTCCGCGCGAGTGGAGCGACCTTCCTGGTGTTTGCCGATTACCTTCGCGGGTCGATCCGCCTTGCGGCACTGGCGGGTCTGCCGGTGACTTACATTTTCACGCACGATTCGATCGGTGTCGGCGAGGATGGTCCGACGCACCAACCGGTGGAAACTGTGAGCGGCCTGCGGGTCATTCCGAACCTCGATGTCATCCGCCCGGCCGATGCCGAGGAGACCGCCGGTGCTTTTGTTGCGGCGATGTCGCGCACCGATGGTCCGACGGCGTTGATCCTGACGCGCCAGGCCGTGCCCTTGATGAACGAGCTCTCGGTCGACGCGCGTCGCGACGGAGTGCTGCGTGGTGGCTATGTGGCCAAGAAGGAAAGCGGCAAGCTGGAGACCATTTTGATTTCCTGCGGCTCGGAGTTGCAGCACGCCATGGCGGCAGCCGCAGAGCTGGGTGTCGGTGTGCGCGTGGTTTCGATTCCTTGCTTTGAGTTGTTTGATCGCCAGAGCGACGAGTACCGCGAAAGTGTTTTGCCGCAGGCCTGCACCAAGCGGATCGCGATCGAGGCCGGTGTGAGCGCACTGTGGTGGAAGTATGTCGGCAGCGCCGGCAAGGTGCTTGGCATCGACCGTTTCGGCATGAGCGCCCCGGGCGGGGTGGCGATGAAGGAGCTCGGCATGACCAAGGATCATGTGCTCGCGGCGGCCCGCTAAAAACGGATCCAAAAGCGCATTCAAAATCCATTTGCGCCCTCAGGCATTCTGGAGTTTGGTTTGACCTCACCATGAAAAACCCACTGGTTCGCAAAGCCCTTGTCCTGACCCTTGCCTCGGCTGTCGCGCTGGGCGGGGTCAGTTGCATGACCACCTACGATGCTTACGGTCGTCCGGTCCAGTCGGTCGATCCCGGCGCGGCGGCGGTTGGCATCGCGGCGGCCGGTGTGCTTGGTTACGCGCTGGCGAATAATCACAACCACCATAACCACTACCACGGGCATTATCATGGGGGCTACTACAGGCCCTACGGCTATCGGCCTTATTATGGTGGCAGGCCTCCCTGCCGGTATTGATGGCTTGAGTCCGGTTTCGGGCCCAAACTTGGGAAATTTGAGCTTCGCCCCTTGATGGGCGGAAAACTTGCGCCTAAGCTAAGGCATTTAAGGCAAACCCTTTCCGTATTTGCCACATATGGAGCTTTGAACATGACCGCGCCTATCACCCGAGTTTTTTCCTTCGCCAGTGCTTCCAAATTTGCCCGTGGGTGTCGCTTTGCGATGCTTTTTGCCTGCCTTGCGATGCCGGCATTGGGGCAGGTCACCAATCTTTGGCACATTCCCAATAACACGCAGGACATTGCAGGCGGCATTTCAATGAGGTCTCCGGTTGATGCGCCGGCTACCGTCTCAACCACATTTTACCAAGGAGTCTGGCGCAACAATGGAATAAATGACCAAAGTGGTGGTGCTCTTTTTTATCGGTTTGGCAATTCCGGTTCATGGCAGTCAACCAATTTGACTTGGCATTCCAACAATGGAGGCAATCAGTTTTGGTCGGCATCCGTCACCATGCCGTCGCCTGGGACAGTAGTTCAGTATTATTTCAGGGTCACATTTACCAATCAATCGACCACTTTTCTGCACACTTCAGGAGCCAACAACGCTCAATCACTGAGTGAGTCCGCCGCCCAGGCTAGCCCGTTCTCCGTTACAGTTGGCGCTGCGCCTTTGGCCATGACCGTGACTTCGGCATCCGCGGGAACCCTCAGTGCGGACTACACGACATCGAAGCTTTTCATCGACGAGCAGGCAGCCGAATCCGTGCCGGTGACGATTGCGTTTTCGACAGGCTCGCTCAACACCGTCGAGGCGGAGGTCTGGACGAACCTCAACAATCGTGAGCGTGCCGACGATGATACCAACGGGGATACGATCGACGACGGAATTATTTCGCCTCCGGCGCCCGAGGAAAAACCGGTCGGCTATGTTTCCGGGGCCTATCCGGCGAGCGGGTATTTCCAGGCTATTCCGATGACCGGATCGAATGGCAACTACACGCTCACGATGAATGCGACCAAGGCCGGGGCATACCGGCTTACCGCGCGTTTCCGCACTTCCGGGAATTCGACTTGGCAGTGGTATTCTTCCAACGGTCGCAGGGATCACTGCATCACCGTGACGCCCAAAATCGCGCGAGACATGCAGGTCTACGAGATCAATGTGCTCAATGTGGACTCGACCGATGCGACATTTGCCGGGCGCAGCACACTGGAGAGTCTCACCGACAACACGCGTTGGAATCTCGACTGGTTGAGGGACATGGGGCTCAACACGCTTTGGTTCCAGCCGGTGCATCCGGTCGCATCCGAAGGTCGCGAGCCGAGCGGTGGATGGGATACGCCCACAGCGCCTTACGATCCGGGTTCGCCTTATGCGGTGAAAAACTTTTTCGAGATCAACGAGCTGATGACCGTCAATTACAACGGCTCGAACACGATGGCCCAGAATCGCGCGGCGGCGATGAGCGCGTTCCAGAGTTTTGTGATGACGGCCGACAGCAAGGGTGTGCATGTCATGCTCGACGCACCCTTTAACCACACCGGCTACGATTGTGAGATCGACGAGGAAGGTATTTCGCTGATGAGCGCGGCGGGTGTGAGCACCAGCGGTTGGGCGCCGGGCGACAAGATCAAGGATCGCGAGACGCGTTTTTATTCGCGCAATGATGACAGCAACGCCTATGCCGGTCCCGCCTCATCCGCCGCAAACATTGCGGCGGCACCGGATCGCAATGACTTCGGCAAATGGCGCGATGTGTACGATGTTTACTTCGGCCGCTACGCGACCTTGGTGACCGGTTTTCCATCAGCTCAGTCGAGCCGCGATACGGTGGCGATCGAGACGGATGGCATCAACACCGGCGATCTTGATGGTGCGGCCGGAACTGCCGATGCGGTGACGCGTGCGGTGTGGAAATACTTCGCCCGCTATGTGCCGTACTGGCTCGAGAAGACCGGTCTGCCCGCCAACAGCACCTTGGCCTTGCAAACCGCCAAGGGCATCGACGGTCTGCGGGCGGACTTCGGCCAAGGCATGCCGCCGCAGTTTTGGGAATACACCATCAATGTCGCGCGTGCGCACAAGTGGAACTTTGTCTTCATGACCGAGTCGCTCGACGGTGGCGCGGTGACCTATCGCTCGAACCGGCATTTCGACATCCTCAACGAGAACATCGTGTTCCCATGGCAGGAGGCATCGAACACCACTGGGCATCGCGACATCTTTGAAGGGCGGCGTTCATCGTACGGTCAGGGTTTGGTCTTGCTGAACAATACCTCGCACGACGAAGCGGGTTATCCGGATCCATGGGAGGCCTTCATCCGCTATGCGGTTGGTAGTACCAACGATGGCGCTCCGATGGTCATGTATGGCCAGGAAATCGGGACTTCGAGTTCGGCCAGTTTCACCCACTACGAGAGCAACTTTGGTAAAAACATTGCCCACTTCAAACGCTTCAACTCGATGCAGCCGCAGTGGACTTCGTGGGGCAGCAATGCTCTCGGGGTTGCGAATTTGCGTCCCGCCTACTCGGGAGTGGGCAAGGCCCGGGAGTTCAGCCCGGCATTGCGTTCATCGAACCGCTGGTTTCTCAACCCGCGTGGCAGCACCACGGCCGATGCGAACATTTTCGCGGTGGCCAAGTACGAGACCAGTGGTGCTTCTCCGGTCGCCAGTGATGTGGTGCTGGCCTTCACCAACCTCAGCCGCAACACGGCTCGCGCCAATACCTTCGGCATCACCGATACTTTGGCAAACAACATGGGCCTCAAGTCCAGTCGTCGCTACAATGCCAAGAACATCGCCGCCTATCTCGGACCAAACAACGAATACCCAGGTCGTCGCGATTCGTTTCTCTGGGGTGCCAACGGCTTCACCCGCGATGACATCGTGAATAACGGTCTCTATGTTGCGCTCAATGCGGTCCCGGCCAGCGATGCAGCATGGTCATCCGCTCCCTTCGAGGCGCAGTTCCTCAAGGTCTATGATGTGACGCCACTTTCCGCGCCGGCGTCCAGTCCGCTGGTGGCGAGTTATGCGCTCGATGGATCGGTGACATTTTCGTGGTCCGCCGTGACCGACGCCGAGGGCTTGGTGCCGCGCTATCTCCTCACCGTGACCCGCAGCAATGGTCAGGTGACCACGCATGAAACGACAGCCACCTCGTTCACCATCACTGGAATTCCATCCGGCATGACGGCCACCGCGACGGTCAGAACTCTCAACCCGAACGATGTTTCGATCGCATCCAGCGCGACTTTATCGAGCGGTCAGACCCTTTCGATCACCTCCGCGGGCGATGACGATAAGGATGGCATGAACAACGCGGCAGAAATCGTTGCAGGGACGGATCCGCTCAATGCCTCGTCGATTTTCAAGGTCAACAGCATCGTTGTGCAGGGTGGCAATGTGACGCTCACTTGGCAGGCGGTTGCCGGGCGCAGCTACAAGGTTGAGTCCTCGACCACACTCAGCGGATCGTGGACCACCAAAGCGACTGGCCTGCAGGTCGGCACTTTCAGCGAATCCAAACCCGCCGATGCCAAGGTGTTCTACCGTGTGGTGGTCGAGTAGGGGGAGCATCGAACATCGAAGTGGGAAGAGAATGAAGAGGCAAATGCTTCTATCCCGGTAGG
Source organism: Akkermansiaceae bacterium (assembly GCA_947462835.1). Taxonomy (GTDB): domain Bacteria; phylum Verrucomicrobiota; class Verrucomicrobiia; order Verrucomicrobiales; family Akkermansiaceae; genus Luteolibacter. The sequence goes on along the minus strand of CANHQM010000010.1, from coordinate 76,302 downwards.
GCGACGCGGCTCGCGGCGCCGATGCATTTTGAAATGAAGAAGAGGCCGCGGGCGAGACACCAGCGCCACGCTAAAGAGGTCGCTTCTTCTTCCCCAATAACCAATAACCAATAACTTTTTTACCCTAATCAACGAGCACGACGCGGTAGAAGTTGCGGGTGGCGGAGGAGTTGCTGCTGACGGTTTGGTTGCTTGAGCTGGAAGTCGCGGTGATTTGTGAATCGGCGACATCTTGCCAGCTGTTGTCGTTGAGCGAGCTTGAGTTTTGGATTTTGTAGGATTTGCCGCTGACGGAGGACCACGAGATCGTGACCGAGTTGGTGGTGCGAGTGAGGTTGGTGATGCGGAATGCCGAGTTGGCGTTGGCGGGGTTGGTGCCGAGGGCGTATTCCTGGGCGTTGGTGAAGCCGTCGGCATCGGGGTCGGCGGAGGCGCTCACGCCCGAGGTGGTGCCGAAGTATTGGTTCCACCAGGTGTTGGGGAGTCCGTCGGTGCTTTCGTTGACCGTGACCCGGGTGATCGTTGCGGTTTGGTTGATGGTTGCGCTTTCGGTGGTGACGCGCGTGTGGGTCATTTCCCCGAAGTAGAAATTGCTGGCATCGCCGCTGCCGGCGTTGTTGTTGTAGAATTCGATCCACGATATGTCGCTGCCGCTGGCGAGGGTGCCGGTGATGGCGCTGGAGCCGGTGTTGAGCGAGTAGCTGTTGTTGGCTCCGAGTGTGAGCGTGAGAGCGAGGCCATTGCCGGTCCATCCGAGGTTGGTGTCGCGGGCGGTGGTGGCGTCGTCGATGCGGTAGTTTGCTTGGCCGCCTACGAAGTAGAATGCGAAGCGTTTGTTGCCGTTTGCATCGCGGAGTTCAAAGCCCGTGCTGCCGCCGGATTGGATGCTGTTGTTGTCGAGGCGGACCGCGAGGCTATCGCCTGATCGCATGGATTGGGCGAAATTTCGCGTCGCTTTGCTGTTGCCGCCGTTGTTTGCCCAGAGGCCGAAGCCGTTGGCGGCGCCGACATTCATGTTGCTGTGAGTGCTGTTGCCGGCGAGGAAGAATCCGCCCGCGCCGCTTGGCGTGAGATACCATGAGCCAAAGCCTGTGCCGCCGGTCGATCCGGTCGACCAGTTGGTGTAGTTCGCGGCCGAGTCGCTGTAGGCATCGGATCGAGTCGTCGCATAATTTCCGCTGAAGGTGACGGTGTTGTTTCCGATTGCGAGCGGGATCGTGGTGTTCCATTCCCAGCCGTTGGTGATGTTGCCGCTGGTGGTGGTGATGTTGCCGCTGTTGCTGTTGGCGGTGTTGGACCAGCGCAGGCCGTTGGTGAAAAGCGCTCCGGCGCGGCCGATGAAATTGTAATTGGCGGATGTCGTCTCGGGGTTGCTGACAGGGTCGAGGATGAGGATCGTTGTGTTGCCGACGGGTGCGAAGGGTGTGGTGGCGGGTACTTGCGCGGAGGATGGCGAGTTACCGACGCTATTCACGGCGACGATCGTGTAGGTGTAGGTGGTTTCTGGATTGAGATTGGTGTCGGCGTAGTTCGCGTCCTGCGGTGTCGCGATTGCAATGCCATTGCGGTAAACGATGTAGGAGCTTGCGGTGGCGGTGCTGTTCCAGCTCAGTGAGATCGTCGTGCTGGAGGTGACGGTCGCGGTGAGCCCGGTGGGTGCGGCGGGGGCTTGGCTGATGGGTGCGCTGTTGACGCTGAGGTTCCAATCGGCGCCGCCATTGTTGTCCCATGCGAGGTTGTTGCTGCTCTCGGGATTGGCGGTGAAGACCACGCGGAGGTTGGTGGTGCCGGCGGGTGGGGTATAGGTGTATTGCCACTTGCCATTGTTGAGGGTCATTTGCGGCCGCGGGATCACGCGGTTGACCCATTCGTTCGGCGCGATGTGAATGTAAACTGGGTTGACGCTGGCGAGGTTGCGTCCGGCCGGGTCGTAAGTGATGGTGACCGGCGAGCCTACCACCGGTGTCGTGGGTGAGGTGGTGACGATCGGGTTTGGGGTGCTGCCACCACCGCCGCCTGCGCCCGAGAAATTTTCGACATAAACCTGTTGGATGTCCGACTTGTGCACATTGCCTTTTGCGTCTGTGGCTTCGACATAATAATCAAGCAGCTTGTCGCGGAAGTCGGGCAGGTTGGTGTCGGTGATTTTTGCAAAGTAGTAATCGGCCACCTCATTGGTGGGCAGGAAATAATCGATCTGGTTGTTGGCTGCGGCGGCGTTGAGCGCTGAGCGGGTTTTGGGCAGCTCGCGTTTGTTCATTGCGATCGTGACCCACGATCCCACTTCGTTGCCACCCGCGTAGGTTTCGTTTTGGTTGCTGGCGAGCGGGTTGGTGCCGTCGTTGTCGATGCGGATTTTTACCTTGAGGTTGCCATCGGGAATGCCTGAGACGTCATAGGCATGCGTCCAGATGTAGAACTCGGAATTCATCCGCTTGAGGAAGCGGGTGTCGACGCCGGGAACATTGTTGAACCAGCCGAAGGTGTAGCCGCCGGGGTTGTAGGGAAATCGTTGGGGCTTGAGCACGGTCGGTGCGGTGCGGTCCTGTGAGCGGCGATTGTTGGCGTCAATCCAGGGCGTGAGTTTTTCCACCGCGCGGCGCGTGGCGAGGCCAGGTTTCATTTCATCGTCATTGCCGAGGCCGCCGTAGTAATTGAAGCCGGAGTCGAGGCCGGTGAGGTAGATGTGCCATGCGAGTTCGACATCATTCGGGTTGGTCCATGTGCCGTCCCAATCGTAGGGTGCTTGAATTTTCCATGCCTGTACGCTGCCGCCTTCGTCGCGCAGGATTTGCTCGGCGGTCTCGCACCAGTTCGCTCCGGCCATGAGGGGTGCGTAGCTGTAAAATTTCAGCGCGAAGCCCGGGGTCTCCATATCGATCTGCGTGCCGGGCACGGTGGTGATGCCGCGGTTGGCGACGGTGGAGACGGGTGGCTCGATCCACTTGAGGAAATTCGGCGAGCCGTAGCACATGTCGGGGAAGATCCATGCACCATCCTCGATGTGGGCGACGGGTGCTGCGGCGCCGTGAGCGTTGACAAAATCCTGCGGCGTTGAGGCGCGGTATCCGGCCGAGACCGATTCGTTGAAAAACTGCGGCGTCGCTTCGAACCACGAGCTTGAGCCGCCGCCCCATGCGTTGTCGCCATCGGTCGATGGCATCACCATCACCGGACGCGTCGGGTCGGTGGCGAAGGGAGAAATGAATTGCCCGATCTTGCCGATGCCTTCGTTGGCGTAACCGTAACGATAAGACAGCACATCATCCGATGGCACGGCGATCATGGTTTTTTCCGCGCCGGTTTCCGGATTCACATGCTTCACCTTATGGAGTTGGTAAGCGTAGGGTGAGACATTCCATGCGGCTTTGCCGGGGTCTGGTTCGCCGAACCACCAACCGTCGGTGGGCGAGGGGCCGAGTTGGTCGGCGCGGTTGGGCGGGCTTGAGTAAATGTTGTAGCTGCCGGTGGGATTCGCCTTGGTGTTGTAGGTCGGGCAGGTGCGGCTGATGTGATGGCTTGGCACGATGATCCATTGGTAGCCTTCGTCGGCGAGCACATCGATGAGGTGTCGCGAGTAGCCCATTTCGGTGGGAAAAAATCCTTTCGAATGGTCGCTGAGGTTCGCGTTGCCGCCCCATGCCTTCCACCATGCCTGCTTGAAAATTTGCAGCTCCTTGCGGAAGACCGATTTCGGCAGCAGCGGTGCAAGTGAGTGATGGTAGGTGAAACCAACGAGGTCCATGCGTGTGGATCCGGCGGGAGTAAGCCATCCGCGGGCTTCGCGGTAGCCGTTGTTCCATCCCGAGCCGTAGCCAAGCTGACCGAGTGAGCCGAGTTGGCGGATGTTGTCGATCAGCGAACCCGAGTAGCTGATGGCGAAACCGCCGGCGTTGTTGAAACTGCTGAGCGAATTGCGCGGGCCGCTTTGGTAGGAATTTCGGCGGTCATCGAGACCGAAGATCTCGGTGAGGTTGTTCTCCGGATGCTGTTTCGGACTGAGGCCGCCGTAATTTTGACCCGACTTGAGCACGATCGAATCCCATGCGTATTGCACGCGGCTGGTTTGCGGGCCGTTGTTGTTCCACTCCGGCCAATAGGTTGGCTGGTGGTTGTGCCAGAAGCGCGATACGTGGACCTTGTCGTTGGCGCTGACGAAAGTGGCGCAGGCCAATAGTAAAAATGCGACTCTCCTGGCTACGAAGGAATGACCTGCTTTTTGAAGCATGCAGATGGGTTTAAATGGGTTTGGGTTACGCCCAACATATGTGAGCGGTGGCATCTCGCGTTTAGAGCAATTTGCTTGTCGCGGTGGGCGTCGGGTCGTCGACGTGGAATGCTTGCAATTGGCTCTCAGCATTGCGCTTGCTTGAACCAATGGAGCCGCTGGTCGGATTTGAACCGACGACCTGCTCATTACGAATGAGCTGCTCTACCCCTGAGCTACAGCGGCGTTGGGTGGAGGCGGATCAAACCAAAGTCGGCTGGCTCCCGCAAGTGGGAAATCCGTGGTGCTTGATGGCGGCTCAAAAAATGGTTTTTTGCTGCCGAGCAGTCCCGGATTTTTCATGGGTTCGGGCTGCCTTCACGGGCTTTCGGGGCGGCGGGGGCGGCTGGTTCGGGAGCGGGTGGGGGGGAGAACATCACGCTTTCCCAGTTTGGTTTCTTGAGCGGGCCGGATCCGCGGAATTGGAACATCCCGTAAAAGGGCTTGAGCGGCAGAGTGATGAGGCCGAGCAAGCCGCGGGCATTCATGCGCATGGTCATGTCAAAGGCCTGGGTGTCGAGGTTCACCGATCCGTCGCCGGTGAATGCCAGCGACTTGGTGGAGGTGTTGAAATCGCGCGTGCTTAGGATGCCGTTGCGGATCGTGAAATTGCAGGACGCGTTGGCCGCGTGTTCGAATCCGGCGTTGCGGTTGTTGAGCACGGTGCTGACGAGCGGGCTCAACGGGCCGAACATCGGCACGGAAAACAGCTCGGTGTTTTCCATCGCGAGGATGCCTTCGCCGTTCATGGTGCTGACTTCCCTGTTGGCCATTGTGAAACCGATGCGGCCGGTGACTTGCCCGCCGCCTTTCATGTTGAAGCCGTAGGTGTTGGAAAGCTCGGGGATCGAGAGTGAGGTCCAGCTCATTTCGCCGACAAGTTTTCCGTCGCCGAGGAAATCGTATCGCGACTTGATCTCGCCGTTGAATGAGCGCGCGTTGAGATTGTCGATGAGCACCCGTCGGTTGCGAATGCCGATCGTGGCGGATGGCTTGCTGAGGGTGATGTCTTTGCCAAGGAAAGTGTAGTTGGCAGCCGAGTCCGAATCGAAGGCGATGTCGAGTGTGGTGCGCCCTGCGGGTGTGACATCGACCTTGCCGGAGCCGCGAATGTTCGGTGGCTGGTGAAAGCGGTAGGCTTCGAGATTGTCGGCGATCTTCGGTGCGAAGAGTCGGACGAGTGGAGCTGCCCAGAAGGGACCGCGGACATTGACGACCTCGACGATTTTTTCGGCACCATCGTAGCGGATGCGCTCGATTTCCGCTGTGCCAGTGTTCTTGCCATTGAAGGCATCGCGCAAGGGATAGTCGTTGTAATTGAAAACAACAGTGCCCTTGCTGAAGTCGAGTTCGTGATGGTTCAGCTTGAGATCACAAGCGGCGCTTTCGAGCGGCACTCCGCGGAAGTTCATGTTTTCGACCGAGGCTTTTCCTTCGTAGTGCCATGCGTGTCGGTCTTCGGCGCTGCTGGTGCCTTCGAGGATCACATGACACTTGGCGCCCTTGCGTTCGGAAAAGTCATTGATGACTTTGGCCAACGGCTGACCAATGAAAAACGGATGAAACACTTTTGCGGGAAAGGTGGATTCGATCGCGACGCGGCGGAGTGGCCCCTCGATGAGAAGTTTTCCGGTCGCTTTGCCATCGGGGCGGGTGATCAGGATGTCCTTGAGGAAAAACTTGTGGTCTTGCATGGCGAATGTGCCGCTGAAGCCATCGAAGCGGGTTTTGCGAAAAACGAGTGACTGCAGGCTGGCGCGGCCGATGGCTTGTATCAGCGGCGGGCCATCGGGCTGGAGTTGGAATTCGCCATTCGCTTCGAGTTGCTGCGGCCCTTCGACGCTGAGTCCGCTTGGCTGTTTGATGTTGAGCCATGCCGACAAGAGGGATGGGATCTCGACCGAGGAAAAGAGGTCGAAGCGGCCCTGGCGTTTCCCGATGTCGTAATCGGCGCGCGCGTCGAGTTCGCCGGCTTTGTCGGTGGCTTTGAGCGATGTGATGGTGAGAAGGTTGTCGGCGAGTTCGGCTTCGGCGTTGAGCGTGTTGAGTGCGTGTTGGTTTTTTTCAATGCCCTCGGCATCGAGGGTCAATTTCGCGCGAAACGATTCGTGCCGATTGGCATCACCTTCGAGATAGATGCCGAGCCGCGGTGGTGAGGCTGGATCGAAATGCCAGGTGTTGAGTTGGTTGATGATTTTGGCGATGAGCTCACGGCGTTGGCTGAGTTGATCTTGATCTTGCGGTTTTGACGCGTCCTGCAGGTAGCCGACGATGCGGGCGTTGAGGCTGACCTCGATGCCGCTGATCGTGCCCTTGGTGTCGCGGATTTGCAGTTGGCGGTCGCCGGGCATGAGGAGGGTGCCGCTGGCGTTGCGGATCTCGAGAAGCTCCGAGTTTGGATCTTCCGGTTTCACCGAGAGTGTGAGCCCTGCGTCCTTGAGTTCGATCTTCGCAAGCACAACCGCGCCGCGGGCGAGTTTGGTTTTGTCGAGGTCGATGATGATGCGCTCGAGTTTGGCGATTTCCTTTTGGCGTGATGCGTCCTCGAAGACTTTCACCTTGGTGGCGCTGATGCCGCGGAAGGGGTTGTAGGAAAGTGTGCCGATGGAAATGTGGGCCCCTTGTTTGGCGATTTCACTTTCGATCGCGGCGCGCCATGAATCGGGCAGGCCGCTGCGATTGAGCCACCACAGACCGACCGGCGCGGCGATCGCGGCGGTGAGGATGAGAAGGAACGCGACGGTGCGAAGGTTCCTGGTGAGGTGGAGGCGATGCATGCGGGGCGCTGGCGAGACTAGGATCGCTGCGCATGGAATGCAACTCAGCGGATCAAGCCTGCTTCGCGAAACGAGTAGTAGGGCGTGCGGCCAGGCGAGGGTTTGCCGATGATGACATGGTCGAAGAAGCGCAACTGCATGAGTTTGGAAGCCTCGATGATGCGGTGGGTCGCTTCTTCGTCGGCGCGGCTCGGGCTGGGATCGCCAGAGGGATGATTGTGAACGAGGACGAAGCCGTAGGCACCGCGGGTGATCACGGGGCGCAAAATTTCACGCGGGTGGGCGGAGGATTGATCGACGGTGCCAATGGATACGACGGTCGTGCCAGAATGGCGAAGGCGGCTGTCCAGAGTGGCGACGATGACTTGCTCCTGGCTGAGGTGCCGAAGCTGCGGTCCGAAGATGTCGTGGATGATTTCGGCGCTGTCGAGGGGTCGGTCGTGGACCTGCTCGCGAGCGACGCGGGTGCCGAGCTCGAATGCGGCGGCCAGCTTCGATGCTTTGGCGAGGCCGAGGCCGTATTCTTTGGCGAGCTCACTGACCGGCAAACTCCCGAGCGCTCCGATTGAGCCATATTTGCCGATCAGCGTGCGGCCAATCTCGATGGCGCTACGACCGCGGATGCCGGTCGAAATGAACAGGGCCATCAGCTCGGCATTGTCGAGGGCGGCCGGACCGAGATGGGCAAGTTTTTCGCGTGGGCGCTCGTTGTTGGGCATGTCCTGGATGCGCGTGCCGTAGGAGCTTTCTTCCAGGTCCGCAATTTGACAGAGCTTTTTAGCGTTCATGTGAACACTTTAAGCGGATCGCTAATGTTGGCAAATTGAAATGACTATAAATTCTGTTAGAACCACTGATTTCGCTGATTTCACAGATGGGGAGAAGATGGGTGCCGCATCAACAATTCTCTAAAAAATCAGTTCAATCAGTACAATCAGTGGTCAAAAACCCTTAATTTTAAATGTGATTAGGTATGGCGCAGTGACACTGGCGCGTTAGATTTTCCGCGTGCGCTGGACCTTGTTTTACGATGCCGGCTGCGGGCTTTGTTCCGCATTGGTCAAATGGATCGCGAAGAGTGATCATCACGGACGGGTGCTTTGCTTGCCTTTGCAGGGGGAAATGGCGAAAAAACGCGGATTTTCTGCGGAAATTGGCAAGGATGGTGGATCGATGGTGGTCGTGAGAGATGCAGACGGCGCGGTTTTTACCGAGAGTGAGGCATGCCTTGAACTGGCCCGTGCACTGGGTGGATTTTGGCGAATGGCTATGATTTTGCGGATGATTCCGCGGCGTTTGCGCGACCGTGCGTATCGGACGGTGTCCCGTCATCGCCAGGCGCTTTGGCGCTGTGGCGAACGCTGTGGAGTGAAGGATTCGGCTGAAAAGCCATCGCGGCATTGAATCCGTGGCTTGGTCGACTTCGCTTGCCAGCGCAATCCTGCCTTGAAATGCCGCCCTTGGCGTGCATCCTCGCCGCCCTCCCATGGCTGGCCCGTCGTTTCAAGCACTCCCCGGATTTCGCGATTTCATTCCCCGTGAATGCGCGATCCGGAATTACCTGTTTGAGACCTGGCGTGCGGTCGCGCGGCATTCGGGGTTTGTGGAATACGAAACGCCGGTGCTCGAGGACACGGCGTTGTATCTGAAAAAATCCGGCGGCGAGTTGTCCTCGCAACTCTTTCGCTTTGAGGATCAGGGCGGACGGGATGTGACGCTGCGCCCGGAAGTGACGGCATCGCTGGCTCGTCTCGCGGCCGAGCATCAGCGTCATTTTCCCAAGCCGCTCAAGTGGTTTGAGATCGGCCAGTGCTTTCGCTACGAGAAACCGCAAAAGGGTCGCGGCCGTGAGTTTCATCAGTTCAATGTCGATATCCTTGGCGAAGCCGGACCCGAGGCGGATGCCGAGCTGATCGCGCTGTCGATCGAGACGATGCTCGCGTTTGGTTTCAAGCGTGGTGACTTCGTCGTTCGCGTGTCGGATCGCAAGGCGTGGGTCGATTTTGCAAAAGCTCATGGCATCGATGATGCCGCGCTGCCGGATTTTCTGGGGATCATCGACAAGTTTGAACGCGAGAAACCCGATGTGCTTAAGCAAAAGCTGCTGGCCTTGGGACTCAGCGTCGGGCAGGTGAAAGATTTCATCTGCAATCCGGCGAATGCCTCTGCGGCGTTCAACGCGATTCGACAGGATCTTGAATCGCGCGGCATGGGCGAGTTCATCGAACTCGATCTCTCGATCGTGCGCGGTCTGGCTTATTACACCGGTGTGGTGTTCGAGGTTTTTGATTCGAGCAAATCGATGCGCGCGGTCGCTGGTGGTGGTCGATATGACACGCTCGTTTCGACCATTTCCAATGGCGCAGTCGACATGCCCGCGACGGGTTTTGCGATGGGCGATTATGTGATTCGCAACCTGATCGAAGAAACGCCTCATGCCTTGATGCAAATGGAGGTGTGGCTTCAGCGTCATGCTGCCGCTTGCGATGTCTATGTCGTCGTTGCCGATGAAAATCGCCGGGCTGATTCGCTTTCTTTGCTCACGCAAATGCGCCGTGCTGGGATTTCCGCCGACATTGCGATGACCCCTGCGAAGGTCGCCAAGCAATTCCAAACTGCCGAGCGATCGGGCGCGCGCTTTGCCTTGGTGGTCGGTGCTGAATATCCCGAACTAAAACTCAAAATCCTTTCAAGCCGCAGCGAAGAATCTGGCAATGCCGGAAATGCGGTCGAGTGGCTCACCGAACGCCTGCAACAGCCCGACGGGCCATTGCTCGCCTGATCATTTTTTAACAACTCATCATCTCAATCCATGCGCACCCATCACTGCAACGAAATCCGCGAATCCCACATCGGCGAAACTGTCACGCTCATCGGATGGGTCAACTCAGCCCGTGACCACGGTGGCGTCATCTTCATCGATCTTCGCGACCGCGAGGGGCTCACTCAATGCGTTTTCCATCCCGATCAGAATCCCGAGCTCGCGGCTCTGTCGCATACTTTGCGCGAAGAGGATGTGGTGCAGGTGACGGGTGTGGTTTCAAAACGACTCGAAGGCACGACCAATGATCGCATTGGCACCGGCACGGTCGAGGTGGTGGCGAGCGGACTCAATATCGTCAACAAAGCCGATGTCTTGCCCTTCCAACTCGACAAGGATCTTTCGAACGAGGATATCCGGATGAAATACCGCTACCTCGATCTGCGGCGTCCGCGCATGAGCAAAAACATCCGCCAGCGCAGCATCATTACTTCGGCGGCGCGCCGCTTTCTCGACGAAAGCGGGTTCTTCGAAATCGAAACGCCGATTCTTTCTAACCCGACACCCGAAGGTGCGCGCGATTTCCTCGTGCCCTCGCGACTTAACCCAGGTCGTTTCTACGCGCTGCCGCAAGCGCCGCAGCAGTACAAGCAGCTGATGATGGTTGCGGGTCTGGAGAAATACTATCAGATCGCCCGTTGTTTCCGCGATGAAGACCTTCGTGCGGATCGTCAGCCGGAGTTCACGCAGATCGACATCGAGGCGAGCTTCGTCGGGCAGGAAGACATCATCCGCTTGGTCGAAGGTCTGCTTGCTTCGATGTTCAAGGCCGGCCTTGGCATTGGCATTCCGCAAAGTTTCCCACGCATGACCTATGCCGACGCGATGGACATCTACGGCTCGGACAAGCCCGACACGCGTTATGAGATGAAGATCACCGATCTCGGCGATGTGTTCGCAGCGACGGAATTCAAGATCTTCCGCTCGACGCTCGATCAGGGTGGTGTGGTGCGTGCGATCAATGCCAAGGGATTTGCCGGTGTGACGACGGGTCAGATGAACCGACTCAATGAAATCGCGATTCAGGCCGGGCTGCCGGTCAAGACGCTGGCATTCATCAAGTGCGAAGGCGGCGAGTACAAGAGCCCGCTGTGGAAGTTCTTCACCGATGCCGAGAAGGACGCCTTGGTCGCCAAGCTCGCGATCGCTGAGGGCGACATTGTGTTCTTCGTCGCCGGTTCGCGTGAAAGCGTGAGCACGATCCTTGGTCGCGTGCGCTGCGAGTGTGCCGAGATGCTTGAGCTGACGAAAAATTCCGATGCTTACAATTTCCTTTGGGTGGTTGATTTCCCCTTGCTCGCGCTCGACGAAGAGAGTGGTCATTGGGCAGCGGTTCACCATCCCTTCACGCGTCCGAATGCCGACGATGCCGACAAGCTCGCGGCGGGTGATTTTGCCAATGTTCGTGCCGTGGCCTATGATGTCGTGCTCAACGGCTATGAGCTCGGCGGTGGTTCGATCCGGATCCATGAAAAGGATCTGCAGGCAAAAATGTTCGAAGTGCTTGGCGTCGGCCCCGAGGAACAGGAAGTGAAGTTTGGTCACATCCTGGATGCCTTCCGTTTCGGCGCTCCGCCGCATGGTGGTCTCGCGCTCGGTCTCGACCGCATCGCGATGCTCATGGCCGGCGAGGACAGCATCCGTGAAGTGATCGCTTTCCCGAAAAACAACAAAGGCGCCGACCTCATGGCCCACAGCCCCTGTCAAATCGACTTCAAGCAACTGCGCGAAGTCTATGTGCAGTCGACTTGGAAGTACCCGAAGGCGGAGAAGCCAGTGGGGTGAGGGAGCCGAATCGAAACGCGGAGGCGGAGAGGGCGCGGAGGGATTCGCGGAGACGATTGGAGGCTTATTCGAGTTTTATTGTGTAGCGTCTCGTTGGACAATTTAACCACTGATTTCGCTGATTTACTGATTGTTGAGAGGCGCGTGATTCGCGATTTTTCTTCATCAGTGCAATCTGTGAAATCTGTGGTCAAATCCGCTTTGCTTGCATTTCAACTTCTGAAATCGGGATGAAACTCCGCGCTTTTCTCGGCGTGCTCTGCATCTCTGCGTTTCGCTGAAATCATCAAATCGAAACGCGGAAGCGGGGAGGCGCGGAGGGTTTCGCGCCCGGATCTCATTCCTCCTTTCCTGAAGCATAAGGACCTGCTATGAATCGCCTCATGGCGGTGTACGAGAGGCTTATTCTTCCGGATCATTTTCTGATCGAGGCCGAGCTGCGTGAGCAGTTGAGTGGCAGGCCCGGGCATCAGCGATGTGTTGAGGGCAATGGTGAGTTATTGTTGGTCGTGCACGAGGTGCCGCAGGCGGGGGTGCCTGAGCGTGATCCGCTGTATTTTTGGAAGCGGATTGATGGGACTTGGATGCAGGCATCGGGCGAGGGCTTGAGTGGTCTGGGTGATTTGCTCGAGCGCTATGCGAAGACCATCGATGCGCATGAAGAGACGGTTGAGGAGGCGGACACGGCGGCGGAAATTTTCGGGATCCTGAGGCATTCGGGTCCGCTCGCTCGCTCGAGCCGCAACCTTGTCGCCGCGCTCGAACAGGTGCTGGCGATCGATGCTGATGATCGTGGGATCATTGCTTATCGTGATCGTGCCAAGGAAATCGAACGCGCGGCGGATTTGCTCAACTCCGACGGATTGATGACCCTCGAGTTTTGGCGCGCGCAGCGATACGAAGAACAGGCGAAGTCAGCACATCGATTGAACAGCATCGCGTTTCGGCTCAACCTGCTTGCCGGATTTTTCCTGCCCTTGGTCGCGCTCGGTGGCTTGTTCGGGATGAATGTCGACCTGCCCGATTTTGTTCAGCCGATGTTCTGGGGTATTTTTATATTGGGCCTCTTCATCGGTGGCTTCCTGCTGTGGATCGTCGGCAGGCAAACCGGCAAGTCCTGGGAGGATGAGGACCGCAAGTGAATGGAGAAGAGGGGCTCGCGCGGAGGCGCGGAGACGCGGAGGGTGGGTGAAGAGCTTATTTGACCACTGATTTCGCTGATTTGCTGATTTGATAGATGAGGATCAGCGCCGAAGGCACCATCTCTCTGTCATCAGTAAATCAGTTTAATCAGTGGTCATTTTTTGGAATCACCCAAGTGACGGCACCTTGACGGCGGTGTCGACATCGGCGGTGTAGTCGACGCCGTTGAGGCCGAAGCCGAAGAGCTTGAGGAAGCCGGCTTGGTAGCCGTCGAAGTCGGCGATCTGGCGGAGGTTGTCGGTGTTGACTTCGGTCCAGCGTTGATCGACGAGTTTTTGCACGGCGGGGGCCATTTCCCAATCGTCGATGCGGATGCGGCCGGCTTCGTCGGGTTGTGGATTGCCGTTGTAGAGGCGGTCGCGGAAGAGGCGGTCCATTTGCTCGATGCAATCCTCGTGGGTGCCATCGGCCTTCATGACCTTGTAGAGCAGCGAAATGTAAAGTGGCACTACCGGGATCGCCGAGCTTGCTTGGGTGACGAGTGCCTTGTTGACCGAGACCCATGCCTTGCCATCGAGTGATTTGAGTTTGGCGTCGAGTTCGCGCTGCACGCGTTCGAGGTCTTCCTTGGCGCGGCCGATGGTGCCATTCTTGTAAATTGGCCAAGTGATTTCGGGTCCGATGTACGAATAAGCAACCGTTTGCACGCCCTTGGCGAGAAGGCCTTCGGCAAGCAGCGCGTCGATCCACATTTTCCAATCTTCGCCACCCATCACGGCTACGGTTTGCGCGACATCATCGCCCTCGGCGGGTTGGATGGTGATTTCATCCACAACGCCGGTGCTGGTGTTGAGGTTACGGTTGGTATAGCTCTGGCCGATCGGCTTGAGCACGGATTTGTAGACTTCGCCGGATTTGGGATCGGTGCGGCGTGGGGAGGCGAGGCTGTAAACGACGCAGTCGACTTGGCCGAGGTCGCTTTTGATCGCGGCGATGACTTCTGCCTTCATCGCATCGGAGAAGGCGTCGCCATTGAATGAGCGAGCGTAGAGTCCGGCAGCGCGGGCTTCATTTTCGAATGCGGCCGAGTTGTACCATCCGGCGGTGCCGCACTTGTCGGCTTCGGCGGGTTTTTCGAAAAATACACCGATCGTCGAAGCGCCCGAGCCGAAAGCGGCGGCGATGCGCGAGGAGAGGCCATAGCCGGTGGAGGAGCCGATCACGAGGACCTTCTTTGGGCCGTTGGCGATGGGGCCGCGATTTTTCACTACGGCGATTTGTTCGGCAACATGCTTGGCGCAGCCAACCGGGTGAGCGGTGGTGCAGATGAATCCACGGACTTTGGGTGTGACGACCATATGGACGAGAAATTATCCGTCAGCCGCCTGATGGCAATCATGATTTGGCGGCGATCCTCCTAACCAACGCGTGCTTGCCGCTGGCTGCCCGAGGGTTTAACCAAGGGCATGCCTTTGCTTCTCGGAGTGAACATCGATCATGTCGCCACGCTGCGTCAGGCGCGCTATGCGGGTAGCGAGTGGGCGCAAAATGCCGAGCCAAGCCCGCTCGATGCCGCGTACGATGCGATGGCTGGCGGGGCCGACTCCATCACGGTCCATGTCCGCGGTGACCGCCGTCACATGCAGGAGGCCGATGTGATCCGGATCCGCGCCGAGGTGCCGCTGCCATTGAATTTTGAAATGGGCGTGACCGATGAGATGCTCGGCATCGCCAAAAAGATCAGGCCGGATTTTGCGTGTTTGGTGCCCGAAACGCGGCAGGAAATCACCACTGAGGGTGGGCTTGATGTGGTGGCGGGATTTTCAAAAACCCGCGATGCGGTGGCGGTGCTGAAAGGCGAGGGGATCAAGGTCAGTTTGTTCATCGATCCCGATGAGGCACAGGTCGAAGCTGCGGCGCAATGTGCGGCCGACATGATCGAACTGCACACCGGATGTTTTGCTAATGCGCAGGGCGACTATGTCGAGCACGAGTTGGAACGCCTTCGTCGTGCGGCGGCGATCGGTCATCAACTTGGACTGCAAGTGAATGCAGGGCATGGCATCAACTACCGCAATGTGCATCTCATGATGAGCGTGCCGCATTTGGCAGAACTCAACATCGGTCACAGCATCATTGCGCGGGCATTGAAGGTCGGCCTCACCACTGCGGTGAGCGAGATGAAACAGTTGATGGCGGATTACAAGGATCAGGCATCATGAGAGTCGCGGGCATTGGCATCGACATTGTGGAAATCGCGCGAATCGCCGAGAGCATCGAGTGTCATGGTGAGTCGTTTTTGTCGCGATTGTTCACTGCGAATGAGCGCGATTATTGCGAATCGCGTGCGATGCCGGCCATGCACTATGCAGCGCGATTTGCGGCCAAGGAAGCGGTGGCCAAGGCATTTGGCACCGGTATTGGCGAACGCGCGGCATTTTTGGATTTGGAAATCATCAACAACTCCGCCGGTGCGCCACAGGTGGTGCTGGGCGGCTCCGCCAAAAAGCATGCGGACGATTGCGGGATCACCGAAATCCAGGTAAGCCTCACCCATTCGCGCGAGTACGCTGCGGCCAATGCCGTGGTGATTGCGGGATGATCGTTTTTTTGCAAAACCATTTCACCATCCAAGCCATCCGATGCAACGCCCACGCCGCAACCGCCGCAGCTCCGCCATCCGCTCGATGGTGCGTGAGACATCCCTCGAGGTTTCGAATCTCATCTTGCCGCTGTTCTTTCACGAGGATGCCGAGGATGTGGCGATCGAGTCGATGCCGGGCGTGACGCGTTGGTCCTTGTTGGGCTTGGTGCGCGAGGCAGGCGAGGCTCACGCGCTTGGCATTCCGGCGGTCGTCTTGTTTCCAAAGATCAATGAGCCGCTCAAGTCATCCGACGCGAAGGAGGCTTACCGAGAGCACGGCCTCGTACCGAAGGCGATTCGCGCGATCAAAGCGGCGCATCCTTCCTTGTGCGTGATCACCGATGTCGCGCTCGATCCTTATAACAGCGACGGCCACGACGGCATCGTGAAGAAAAATGCCGATGGCTCGCTGGTTATTTTGAACGATGAGACCGTCGAAGTGCTGTGTCGTCAGGCCCTGTGCCACGCGCGTGCCGGTGCCGACATCGTGGCGCCGTCTGACATGATGGATGGTCGCGTCGGTGCGATCCGCGAGGCTTTGGATGCCGAGGGATTCACCGATGTTTCGATTTTGAGTTACACCGCCAAATACGCGTCGGCGTTGTATGGTCCGTTTCGCGGTGCGCTTGATTCCGCGCCGAAGGATGGCGACAAAAAGACCTATCAGATGGACCCGGCCAATGTGGTCGAAGCCTTGCGCGAGGCCGGACTCGATGAGGCTGAGGGTGCCGACATGCTGATGGTGAAACCTGCGAGCCTGTATCTTGATGTCATTTCAAAGCTTCGCGAATCAAGCTGCCTGCCGATTGCGGCCTATCAGGTGAGCGGTGAGTATCTCATGCTCAAGAGCGCATCGGCTGGCGGTTGGATTGATGAGCGCGCGGCGGTGATGGAGTCGTTGATTTCGATTCGGCGCGCTGGGGCATCGATGATCCTGACTTATTTCGCCAAGGATGCGGCGCGGTGGTTGAGGGAGGGGGAATAGATTATTTGACCACTGATTGAGAAATGAAGCACCAAAAGAGGGCTCGCGCAGAGACGCTGATGCGCTGAGGGAGGGTGAAGAAATTATTTGACCACTGATTTCGCTGATTGACTGATTGAAGAGAAGAGATGGCCTTGGAGCTGATTTTGAGCCATCAAATCAGTACATCAGTTTAATCAGTGGCTTACCCTATGGTTTCATCGAAACGCGGAAATGCGGAGGGCGCGGAGGACTTCGCTGAGAAAATTTGGATTGGGGCTTCAAGAAACCTGGCTTGCATCGATCGAAAATTTGTGCAACATAAGCGCGATCGATATGGCAACCGTTACCATTTCTCCGAAATTTCAAGTCGTCATCCCCAAGGATGTTCGAGATGGGCTAGCTTTGTCGCCCGGCGACAAGGTCGAGGTGATCCAGCTTGAAGGAAGGATCGAAATCGTACCCGTCAAACCCATCGAGTCCCTCCGCGGATTTCTGAAGGGTTTGACCAATACCTTTGAAAGGGAAGGAGACAGATGCCTGTCGTAGTTGATTCGTCCGGATGGATCGAGTTCTTCGTCGGTGGACCAAACTGTCGTCACTTTGAGACTGCCATTCGTGATATGGATGAACTCATTGTCCCATCGATCACGATCACTGAAGTCTACCGCTGGGTCATGCGTGAGGCCTCGACAGCGGACGCCCTCACGATTGCGGCATCGATGAAACAAGGGAAGGTCGTGCCTCTCGACGATAGGCTTGCGATCATGGCGGCAGAGATCAGCCACAAGCATGGTTTGCCTCTAGCCGATGGCATCATCTATGCGACTGCGCGGGCGGCTTCTGCGGAACTGCTTACGCAAGATGCGGATTTGGAGAGCTTGTCTGGCGTTCGTTACATTTCTCATCCGAAAAAAGGAGATAAAAAGCGCTGATTATAGCGCTATGCTGCTTTCTCGCTGGCTCTTTCAAAACTTGGAGCGGGACGCTCCAAGGACGGCCTGGAGCAAGATGCTCCAGCCACATGAAGAGGTAGCTCTTCGCCTCTGTCCCAATCACTTATAACTAATAACCTTTAACACGCGCGACTCGCGCAAAGTTTCACTTTGCAGGTCTGCGTGAATCTTTCCACGAGCGGATCAGTTCGAGAAAGGGGGTGGCGTAGCGTTGGAGTTTGGCGGCGCCGATGCCGGGGATGAGGAGGGCCTCGTCGTGATTGGTGGGTTGATAGCGAGCGATCGCTTCGATGGTTTTGTTGCCGAAGACCACATAGGGTGGGACCTTTTCACGGTCGGCGAGTTTGGCGCGCAGTCCTTTGAGCAAGGAGTAAAGTTGTGGGTCGAAGCCGTGGTCTTTGAGATCGATTGTCGGGCGTGAGGCTTCGCTGTCGGGCCAGACGAGCGTGTATGACGCCTCTTCGCGCATCACTGAATCGCCGAGTTGGGTGAGCGTCATGAGTGGGTATTCGCCGGCGATCGTTTGGACGATTCCCGCATCGGCGAGTGAGCGCATGAGGCTGTTGAGATAGCCGGTGCCTTTCTCGCGGAGGATGCCGTAGGTGCTGAGTTGGTCGAGCCCGGCGCTGATGATTTCCTGTGACTTGCTGCCGGCGAGCATTTGCACGATGCGGCCGCGGCCGAAGCGTGCTTCCCAGCCGATGGCGGTGCGTCGTGACATGCGGGCGACGCCGCTGAGGGCTTTTTTGACGATGAGCGCTTCTTCCTTCGTCGGCGCGCGGTGTTCGCTGGCGCTTGAGTTGCGGCAAATGTCGCAGTTGCCGCAGGTGCTGGGATTTGCTTCGCCGAAATAGGCGAGGATCCAATGCTGGCGGCAGGTTCGCGAGTAGCTCATTTCGACCATCGACTTGAGTTTGTCGCGGTCGCGTTTTTCCTTTTCCTCGATCGCGGTTTCGTCGAGTTCGAGTTGGCCGGGGTTGATCTGCGGCTTGAGCAAGCGAGTGCCGCGCATGCGGCGTTTGGGGACATCGAAGCGTTCGATGTATCCTGCGCGGCTGAGGGCGGTGAGGGCGCTGCCCACCGACATCGAGTTGCGCACATCGGAGGCCTCGGCAATTTCCTCGAGGGTTTCGTGGACTTCAAATTCCTTGTCGCACTGATCGAGCAGGTGTCGGTAAATCGAGCGGATTACCGCAGCGGTGGGGTTGGCGCCATCGATGAAAAATTCCTGCGTGCGGGTATCGGCATAATTGAAAAGCAGCTCGCATGTGGAAGCCTCGCCATCGCGTCCGGCGCGTCCGGCTTCCTGGTAGTAGGCCTCGACGCTGCCGGGGATTTCGTAATGGATCACGAAGCGCACATCCGAGCGGTCGATGCCCATGCCAAAGGCGTTGGTGGCGACCGCGATATCGGCCTTGCGGCAAATGAATTGTTCCTGCGCCTGTTCGCGTTCCTGGTCGCTCATGCCACCGTGGTAGGCCACGCATTTGAGTCCCCAGCTTGCGATGGTTTCGGAAACCGACTCGACCTTTTTGCGCGTCGCGCAATAGACGATGCCGGTTTTGTGGGCGGCGATGACTGATTTCATCCGCTCGTCTTTTTGCTGGGTCGTGTCGACAGCGGTGATGTTGAGCGAAAGGTTCGGTCGCGAGAATCCGCTGACGCGTTCGAAAGGTTCGCGCAGGGCGAGCACCGAGCTGATGTCGTGACGCACCACCGGTGTGGCGGTGGCGGTGAGGGCGACGCATTGCGGGTGGCCGATGGTTTTCAGCGCGCGTCCGAGCCGCAGGTAATCGGGCCGGAAATCGTGACCCCATTGACTGAGGCAGTGGGCCTCATCGACCGCGAACAGCGAGATTTCGATGCCCTCGAGGGCTTTGAGAAAACTCTCGGCGCGGAATCGTTCGGGCGCGACATAGACGAGTTTCCAATCGCCGTTTTTCATGCCGTCGAGTCGCTCGCGCTGCTCGGGCCAGCTGAGGGTCGAGTTGATCATCGTCGCGGGAATGTTGCGCGCGGTGAGGGCATCGACCTGATCTTTCATCAGCGCGATGAGCGGCGAGATCACGATCGTGACGCCTCCGAAGCAGAGTGCCGGGATTTGAAAGCAAAGCGACTTGCCACCGCCGGTCGGCATCACGACCAGACCGTCACGGCCGGCGACAATTTCCGAAATGACCTCTTCCTGACCGTCGAGAAAACCGCTGTAGCCAAAGTATTTCTTCAGCGCGTCGTGCGGCGTCATCAGAAGCGGTTTTGGCGGCGGGGGCGTGGGCACGGCGGGGTAGATCGGAAAAAATTGCGGGCGAGGCGGACCCTAGTTTCGCCACCTTCGATTGCCCAGCACATTTGCCCGTCGGCATTCGTGCAAGAAACTCCGATCGCTTTGCTTGCGGACTGCGTCATCCCGCGCTATGGCTTGAGCACTTTCCCACCATGAGCCAGTCACCTTTGAAAATCACCGCCTACCTCAAAACCTATTGCGGATGGAGCGAAGGAGTTCGCGCCATCATGCGCAAATACGGCCTCGAGTACGAAGAAAAGGACATCATCAAGAACCCCGCCTTTCGCTGGGAAATGGAGCAGCGCAGCGGTCAGTCGCTCTCGCCATGCGTCGAGATCAATGGTCACATGCTGCCGGACATCAGCGGCGAGGAAGTCGAGGAGTGGATGATTTCCAATAATCTGCTGCAAGCCAACGATGAGGCCCCCGATGCGCCGATCAATTCTGCCTGCACGGATGAACAGCATGCGGCGATGGCGCAGGGCAAATTGCCGGTGCCGGGCAAAATCCGCTTCATCGACTGATTTTCCCGCCGAAATTTTCGGGGGAATTTACAGACAAAGCCCCTGATGGGTGGCATTATTCTCAAAATGGCATCCTGCGTGGCAGAAAATTGGAAGGGCTGGCTGGCCGAACACGGCTCGAAGCTGCTGCTATTTGCGCGTAGCTGGTGCCAGTCCCGCCAAGATGCCGAGGACCTCGTGCAGGAGGCTGTTTTGAAAATGTGGCATCATCAGGCCGATCGCGGTCATTTGCCGCCGGATCTGCCGCTGGTTTTTTCGACCATCCGTTTTTGCGGGCTCAACTTCCATCGCAGCGAGCGTCGGCGCAAAAAGCGTGAGGAGTCGGTGACTTACCTCAACGACTTCCAGGACATGTGGCTCGATCCGGTGCTCGAGGACGATGAGGATGCCCTTTTGCTGCGAGAAAAGATCAAGGATCTGAGCCCGAAACTTCGCGAGGTCGTGATCATGAAATTTTGGGGCGGGCTTACCTTCCAACAGATCGCCGAAACGCTCGCCATTTCGCCCAACACCGCCGCGTCGCGTTATCGCTACGCATTGGAACAACTCGCGCAGGAATTGCGCGGTATCAAGGAGGACCGCCATGCACAAGCCTGACAAGCCAATGGATCCGATTGAAGAAGTGGAAAACATCCTCAAGCGCCTCGTGCCTGCGGCGATGAGCGAGACGGCCACGCGTGCGAACGATTCGATGATCGATGGCTTGGCCAGCGGTCAGATTACCGTTTCGAAGGATACAACAAAGCGGCGTTATTGGTGGCCAACCGGCATTGCCGCGAGCATCATTGCGGGTGTTGGTTTGGTTTTTCTGGATCAACCCCAAGCCAATGCCGGCGCTGTCGGTGAATATGAAATTTTAGAAACCATTGAATCCACGAAGCGGACGCCCGATGCGGTGTGGGTCGAGAAGAGCAAAGTGATCAAGGTCAAAAAAAATCATCTGGTCATGCAAGTCGGTCGGCGCGATTTGGCCAAAGCTTCTGGTAGTTTGGAATTTTGATGAGGTTGGCGCTTCCATTTTTGTTGCTGGGTCTTTGCATCGCGTCGCATGCCGAGTCGACGGAGGATGCTGGCAAGCCCGTTGAGGCTTCGGCGGAAAAAATGGTGCAGGGCAGATCGCGCATTGTGCCGCCGCCGCCGACGCTTGGAGTCTCACTTCAAAAGCCTGATCCGATGGTGAGCGCTCAGCTGCCGAATCTTCCGGCGGGCATTGGTTTTTTGGTGACCGCTGTTGATGATGGCGGGCCAGCCGCGCAGGCCGGCGTCCAAGTTCACGATGTGATTTGGAAAATGGGCGATCAAATGCTGGTCAATGAGGCGCAAATCGCAGCACTGCTGCGTCTGCATCAGCCCGGCGAGAAGGTGTTGTTTTCCGCGTTCCGCTCGGGCAAGCCGCAGCAGTTCAAGGTCCAGGTCGGCAAGCCGAAGGCGCGTTTCTCGAATGTCTTTGCCAAGGCTGCTTCATCCCCGGAAGAGTTCGACAACACCGTCACACGTGAAGTCAGTGCCAGCGAAATGTTTGCCAAAACCACGGGCGATGATGGCGAGGCGGAGGTGGTCAAGGAGGGCGAGGGGTATCGGCTAAGCATCAAGGACAGCAAGCAGGTGGAAATTTTTAACGGAACATTTCCTGCCGACGGATCATTCGAAGAAGTACCTGCGGCGTGGAAATTCAGGGTTATGGCCCTCAAGCGCGCCCTCGATCAGTCGATCAGTGGCGAAATTCCAGTGCTGCGCCCGCCACGCCCGCGGGTTGTGCCGCCGCCGATGGTTCCGACTCAGTCGGTCACGCCATAATTTCCGCTCGTCACGGCTGGCTTGGTGAAACATGCGAATTTCATCGGGAATGCCTTGCGTTTCGGCGGGTGGCCTCGCATCTTCCGCGCCATGCATCCCGATGTGGCGAAATTGGTAGAGGCTGGTCGCATTCCCCAGGCGGTCGGCGAAAGGTTGTCCCAACTCGCACCCGAAAATTTTTGTGTCCACAAATCCTTCGGTGCCGGCAAGGTGGTTTCATGGGATCTGCCGGCTAAAAAGGTCGTGATCGATTTCGAGAAATCGGCGGCACAATCGATGGAGCTGCAATTCGCGTTTCAGAAAACCGAGTGGATTGCCGCCGATGATTTCAGGGCGCGCAAGATCGAGCAGATCGAGGAACTTCGCACGCTGTCGAAGAGCGATCCGGTCGACCTCCTCTTGCATGTGATCCGCAGCCATGGTGGCAGCATGACCGGCGACGCGCTCGAGAAAGAGCTTTGCGGCACGGTGATTCCTGAGGCTGATTTCAAAAAATGGTGGGACAATGCCAAGAAGGCTCTGCGCGAGAGGCGTGTGGCGGTGGTGCCGCAGAAACGCACCGAAGCGATTGTCCTTCGCACCGGTGATGATAGCCCGGCGCAGGCATTGATCGCCGACTTCGAAGCTGCCCGCGACATCAAGGGCATGATCCGTGCCTTGGAAGCGATCGCCGCCGACATCGGTGCCTTTGAAGGTGCGACCGATTCATTGAAGCAACTTCTTGGAGCGATCGATGAAGGCGCGAGAAAAGCCTCGCGCGTCCAGCTTGGCCAAGCGCTGCAACTGGTTGCCGCGCGTGATGAGGTGATCCAATCGTCGAAGGAACTATCGCTGGATGATGGCGCATTGAAACTTTCCGAGCTCCTGCGTGCGGCGGATACGATCAAGCTCGCTGATGAGGCCGGCGCTTTGCCATCGACCAGGCAGCGTGCGGTTTACGAGTCTTTCCCCGATGCGTTTGCCAACTCCTGGGTCGAGAAGATGGTTCGCGTGTTTGACCGCGTTGGTGCGCGGGGCGTGACGGAAATTGCCCGCATCTTGATCGACCGCAATGAATTGCCCGCTCTGAACAAGCATCTCGCCTCAGCGATTGCGCGTCGTTCGCTCGGTGCCGACGCTCTCATCTGGGTTTGCCGCGAGCGCAAGGGTGCGGCGGCCGATGTGTTTTGCCCCGATGTCGGTGCCGCAGTTCTCAATCTGCTCGAAAACGACCATCTTTCCGACGGTCCGCGCAAGACCTCGCGTTTGCAAAGCCTCCTCGGCGATGACAAGACCTTGCTCACGGATCTCGTCGGCATCATGGATGTGAACGAATCGCGCAATTTCGCCCGTCGCTTGATGGATTGCCCGGTGTTTGCCGATCTCGAGAAAAAGTCCCTGATGGCGCGCATCATCAAAGCCCGCCCGGAAACCGCCGAGCTGGTGAGCGGAGAAAATTCCAAACGCCCGGAAGAGGCGCTGCTGGTTTCATGGGACAGCCTCGAGAAGAAGAAAACCGAACTCGACGAGCTGATCCGCGTGCGGATTCCGCAAAACACCAAGGACATTTCCATCGCTCGTGAGTACGGCGACCTTCGCGAGAACTTCGAGTACAAGTCGGCGAAGGACCTGCAGAAATACCTCATGCACCGCAAGAGCGAGCTCGAGCGCGACATCCACCGCGCCCGCGGCACCGACTTCAAGGGCTCGGATGCGGCAAAGGTAAACATCGGCACGATCGTGACGCTCGCCGACACCTCGGGCAAAGAAGTCGAGATGACCGTGCTCGGCGCATGGGACTCGGATCCCGAAAAGAAACTCGTTTCCTATCTCTCCGAAGTCGGCAAGGCCCTTGTCGGTCGTGCGCCTGGTGAAACGGTCGTCATCCGCGACCAAGTCACCGAAGCTCCCGAGGAATGGACGATCCGCTCGATCCGTCCTTTCAACCCCTGATCACTCCCCAAACAAACGAAACAAGCACTATGGACTATACCACCATTGTTGAAATCCGCGGCCGCGAAGTCATCGACTCACGCGGCAATCCCACTGTTGAAGTTGATGTCAAGCTGGACGGCGGTGCCGTTGGCCGCGCGGCTGTTCCTTCGGGAGCATCGACCGGCGAGCATGAGGCTGTTGAGCTTCGCGACGGCGACAAGAAGCGCTTCCTTGGAAAGGGCGTGCTCAAGGCCGTCAACAATGTGAACAACAAGATTGCTCCGGCTCTGCTGGGTTACTGCGCGACCGAGCAATCGGCGATCGATGCCGCGATGCTCGCGCTCGATGGCAGCTCGACCAAGAAGCACCTCGGTGCCAATGCCATTCTCGGCGTTTCGATGGCGGTGGCCAAGGCCTCGGCCGCACAACTCGGCGTGCCGCTTTACAAGTATCTCGGCGGACCCAACGCGAAGGTGCTGCCGGTGCCGATGATGAACATCATCAATGGTGGTGCCCACTCGGATGCGCCGATCGACTTCCAGGAATTCATGATCATGCCGGTCGGTGCGCCGACGCTGCGTGAGGCGCTGCGCTACGGTGCCGAAGTTTTCCACTCGCTCAAGAAGGTCCTTCACGATCGCGGTCTTTCCACCGCCGTGGGTGACGAAGGTGGCTTTGCGCCAAACCTCAAGAGCGCTGATGACGCGCTTGGCGTGATTTGCCAAGCGATTGAAAAGGCCGGCTACAAGGTGGGCGACGACATCGCGATCGCTCTCGATGTCGCGAGCTCGGAATTCTTCGACAAGAAGAAGAAAGCCTATGTCTTCAAGAAGTCCGACAAGTCGGTGAAGAGCGCCGAGGAACTTGTGGCCTACTACGCGAAGCTGCAGAAAAAGTATCCGATCATTTCGATCGAAGACGGCTGCGCCGAAAACGATTGGGCCGGCTGGAAGGTGATCACCGAAAAGCTCGGCAAGACCACCCAGCTCGTCGGCGACGACCTCTTCGTCACCAATACCGAGTTCCTCGCCAAGGGCATCACCCAAGGCGTGGCAAACTCGATCTTGGTAAAGGTCAATCAAATCGGTACGCTCACTGAAACCTTCGACGCGGTCGAAATGGCCAAGGAAAATGCCTACACCGCCGTGCTCAGCCACCGTTCCGGTGAGACCGAGGACAGCACGATCGCCGACATCGCTGTGGCGACGAATTGCGGACAGATCAAGACCGGCTCGATGAGCCGCTCGGACAGGATCGCGAAGTACAACCAACTCCTCCGCATCGAGGAGGAACTGGGCGACGACGCCGTATTCGGTGTCAGCAAGCTCAAGGTTCTCAAGTGATCGGTTGATCTCACGAACCATTCAAAAATCGGCGAATCCGGCAGCGGGTTCGCCGATTTTTTGTTTCCAACATGCCGCATTCATCGGGTTTGGTCGGATATGGCCTTGCTTCGATGTGCCGGGCATCGCTAATTTTCAGCATCCTGCGCAAGTGCATGGAATCACAATGATTCCGCAGGTGTGTCACAAGCTTCAAACTCCACGATACCATGTTAGGCCTGAACCGATTGAGCATCCAGACGAAGATGATCCTGCTGCTGCTGGCAGTGAGTTTGTCGTCCATCGCAGTTGTGGCATGGAACAGTTACAAGTCCGGCAGGTCGGCGCTGATCCGTGCGGCGGAGGATCACCTCAAGGGTGTGCAGGTGGCCAAGACCACGACGCTGAAGGCGATGCTCGATTCGCTGCGGGACCAGGTCATTTCCATGTCGGACAGCCATGTGACCATCGACGGCATGAGGGATTTTCGCGCAGCGTACAAGAGCCTCAATGCCGCGTCGCTGACGCAGGAGCAGTCTGAGAAACTCGAAGGGTTTTATGAAAACGATTTCCTTCCGAAGCTCGCCGAGCAGATCGATGGAGAGCCTGTGCTCGAGCAATACCTGCCGGTAAAGCCGGCCGAGCGATACCTGCAGTATCACTACCTTTCGAACAATCCGAATCCTTACGGCAAAAAGCAGGATTTGGAGGAATCGGAATCGGATCAATCCTCTTACGCCAAGGTTCACGAGACCTACCACAAGTCCTTTGAGCGTGCGGTGCAGATTTTTGGATTTGAGGATGTGATGCTGGTCGATGCCGAAAGCATGGAAATTGTTTACAGCTATCAGAAGACCAGTGAATTTGCGACCAACCTTGAGACGGGTCCCTACGCCAACACGCTGATGGCAGCGAAGGTGCGAACGATGCGCAGCAACAACGACCGCGATGATTTCAAAATCGCCGACTTCGAGCCGTATCGTCCGAGCCTTGGCAAGCCGATGGGATTTGCGGTGAGCCCGATTTTTGATGGTCCGCAAATGATTGGTTTGCTGGTGCTGCAGTTTCCGATCGACAACTTCAACAAGGTCTTGACCGGCAATTTCAATTGGGCGGAGGAAGGTATGGGACAAACAGGCGAGACCTATCTCGTCGGTCCGGACAAGACGATGCGCAGCCGCTCGCGCTTCATGTACTCGGACCCCGAGGGCTTTCTCAAACTTCTTCGTCAGAGCAGCGTGCCTACATCGGTGGTCGAGAGAATCGAAAAGCAGGGCAATGTGATTTGTGCGATGCCGGTCGAGTCGGAAAGCGTCGAGGCTGCCTTCCGCGGGCAGAAGGGCATCGCGGTGGTGAACGATTATCGCGGCGAGGAGACATTGAGTGCCTACGGGCCGCTAGAGCTTAATTCGTTGCGTTGGGCAGTGATCACCGAAAAGGACCTTGCTGAGGTCGAGGCACCGATCCACCAGCTGGGTCGCACGGTGCTGATTGTGGCGAGCGGCATGGCATTGGCGGTCACGCTCCTGGCGCTGATGTTTTCCCATTTGCTCACGCGTCCCTTGCGTGCGCTCACCGAGGGCGCGCTACGACTGGGTCGTGGCGAAACGGATGTGCAGGTGAGGGTGAAATCGCGCGATGAATTCGGCGAGCTCGGTAGGGTGTTCAACCAGATGTCCGAAAACATCAAGTTGCAGACCGAGCGGCTGGAGGGGCAGGTGCGCGAGAATCAGGAGCTGCTGCACAACATTTTGCCCGCATCGGCGGTGGCGCAACGGCAGGAGGGTGATGAGAAAGCCAACCGCGAATTTGCCGATGTCTCGGTGCTCTTTGCCGAGATCGTCGGCATGGAAGAGCTGGGGGCGAAACTCGGCGAGGCTGCAGCGCTTTCTGCCCTCGGCGACCTCATCGAGGCCTTCGACGAAGCTGCGGAGGAATCCGGCATCGAAAAGGTCAAGACGATCGGCGGATCCTACCTCGCCGTCTGCGGACTTTCGGTCACCAGGCCCGACCACGCGCGCCGCATCATCCAGTTTGCGCAACAAATGGAGCGCATCATCGGGGTCTTCAACCGCGACGAAAAAGCTCATCTCGCGATTTCCATCGGTATCAACTCCGGTCCGGTGGTCGGTGGTGTGGTGGGCCGACGCAAGTTCCTTTACGACCTCTGGGGCGACACGGTGACGATTGCCAAAAAGCTCTCGGTCGGCAACAGCACCGCGATCCGCGTGACCTCGCAAATTCGCGAGCGCATTGGCGATCAATTCAACTTCGGGGCTTCGCACAAAATCGAAACCGAAGGCAAAGCGGCCATCGAGGCATGGGAGGTCGTCCATTGAGACGACGCTTATCTGAAAAAAGGACCGAGTCATGAACACGCTTCTCCAACAAACGATCTCAAACCTTTGGCCTGCCATCTTTCTGGCCGTGGGTTTTCCGGTGGTACTCTTGATCCTGAATGAAAGCATCGCCGCCTGCAATCGGGCCGGGTTGGTGCTGGCACGCACGCTGCGCTCGATCCGCAATCTTGTGGCACCAGCGCTCGCGTTGCTGATCTTTGTGCGCTACATCATCGAGCTCCCGCAGTCGAGCGCACTCGTGCGGGTGATCGAGACCGGCTTCTGGGTACTTTTGCTCTATGCCTTGCTTGGAGTCGTCAACGACCTCGTCTTCGGATCCGCGCGCAGCGACACATGGCGCGAAAAAGTGCCGAAACTTTTCCGTGACCTCGTTCGCGCGTTGCTCGTGGCGGTTGGTGCGATGGTGATCTATTCGCAGGTCTGGGGCCGCGAGGTTGAGGGTGCGCTTGCCGCGCTCGGCGTCGGATCGATCGTGATCGGCCTCGCGCTGCAAGAACCACTCGGCAACATCGTTTCCGGGCTCATGCTGCTTTTCGAACGCCCGCTCAATGTGGGTGATTGGGTCATCGCCGAAGGTGTCACTGGACGCGTCATCGAAATCAACTGGCGCTCGGTTCACATCGAGACGCCAACCCGTGAGCTCCAGATCATTCCCAATGTCTCACTCTACAAAGGGCCCTTCACCAACCTCTCGCGACCAACCACCGCCCGCACGGAGCGCATTGAAATCGGCTTCAGCTACGATGATCCGCCGAACCGTGTGAAGAGCCTCATGATGGGGATTCTTACCACCACCGAAGGCGTGATCCAGCAGCCGCCGCCATCGGTACGGACCTTCAATTACGCCGATTTCTCGATCATCTATCGCCTGTCCTTTACCGTCGACAGCATGGAGGACCTTCCGGATATCCGCGACAGCATCATGACGCGCATTTGGTATGTCGTGAAGCGCGAGGGCATCACGATTCCGTTTCCGATCGCCTTTGAGTATGGACCCGGTGAAAGCCCGACGCCGACACCACCGACGCCCGCCCAACTGCTCAGTGCCTACCCACGCTTCAAACCCGCGCTCAAGCACGAGGAGTCGGAACCGTTGGTCAAGGTGTACGCCGCTGGTGAAACCGTGCAAGACGCAGAGCTCAAATTCAAAGGCTTCGCGCTCATTCTCGAAGGTCGCGCGAAATTGCTCTCGACCGATGCCAACGGCAAAGCAATCCAGATCGGTGAAATCGTTGCCGGCGAATGCTTCGGCGATCAACTCACCGCCGGAGCCTCGGTCAGCGACATTGGCATCATCGCCGTCGAAGACCTCAAGATCATGGTCTTCGAAGATGAAGTCATCGGCGACCTGCTCAACCAATCACCCGTCCTCGCCGATGAAATCGGCGACGCCATCGAGCTCAGACGCCAAGCCGCACAATCGGCTAGGAGAATGAAGGGGTAGATAACGGAGGGAGTTATCGTTTGTGAGTTATTAGCACCAGAACCCGCGCTGCGCTGGCTCTGGATTTGAGAATAACTTTAGAGCATTTTGCTCAAATCTGTAGCCGGTGGTTGGGGTTAGGTGTGGTAAATATGCGGCTTCGCCGAGTCTTCAAAAAGAGCGGAATCCTTTGTCCATGGCTGCGTTGTCGCTCAGTCGTGGATGTCTATCCACTCCATCGCAACGCCTTGCTCTGGCCAAAATCTTCTCGCTCCACCGGCTACACCTTTTCGCAAACTGCTCTAGGGTTCGAGGCTCCTGCGGGGACGCATCGCCCTAGCGATTGGAATGGAATAGGAAATTTTTCACCGATTCGCGTTTGAGGCGAAGTTCGCGCCATTCGTTGACGAGGCGGCTGGCTTCGATGATGCCGCAGCCGGCGGGGATGCGGATGTGGGTGCCATCGCACCAGATGCCGCGGATGGCGACGATGGCTTCGAAGCGGCCATTGTGAAGGACGCCGAAGGGTGCGCCGAATTGTGCGGGGCAGTCGAGCCGTTGGCGCCAGCCGATGAGTTGGCTCATCGTTTCGGTGGTGCGCGGTAGGGGACCGAGGGCGGGGGTCGGGTGGAGTTTGCGGATCAGCGCCTCGGCTGGCATTGGCGAGTGGAGTTTCACCGAGATGCGGGTGAGGAAATGAACGATTGATCCGAGGTTGAGGATGCTGCGCGGGTGGCGTGAGAGTTGGCCGAGGTCGAGGAGTTTTGAGACGAGTGTTTGCGCGACATATTCGTGTTCGCGGATTTCCTTTTCGTCGGCGGCAAAGACATCGTGGTCTTCGGAGCGTGCGGTGCCGGCGAGGGCCATTGTCTCGAGGTGGTGGTCGTCGAGTGAGAACAACAACTCGGGTGTGGCACCGGCAAAGCCGGAATCGCCATCGATCCAGCCGTATGAATGAAGCGGTGCGCGTTGGCATTGCATTGCGCTGGCAATCGCGTGAATGGGGGCGGATTTGCAGACGCCGGTTTCGGTCACGACAGGTACGGTTTTTTCAAATCCGCCGCTGTGGATGCTCGTCATGATTTCCTGAAACACCGCAGAGAACGGAGTGGCATCGAGTGCCTGCCATTCGCATTCGATTGGCTCGGATGATTTCGTGGCAGCGATGGACTCGGATGCGAGGCATTCCGATTCGTGCGGGATCTTCCATGGTTTCGGATCAGAGAGCGCAAAGTCCTGCACATAAAATGCCGTGCCGCTGGCGGGTGCTTGTGCCGCTGCGGTGAAGGGGCCGCGGCCGATGATGCGCGACCCGTCGCCGCGGGTGAGCCATGCCATGGAATCGGACTGCGTTTTCATTCTGCGGGTCGGCACGATGCGCGCGGAGCTGGTGCCGCGCAAGTTTGATTCGCTCAGAACGCGTCCTTCACATGGTTGATTTTTGGTTTTTCGCCTTCTTCGAGCAGGATCTCGATCACATCGAAGCGCCACGGGAGATTGCGTGTTTTGAGCAGTTTGAGCCATGCGTTGGCGCCGCGCTCGATGAGTTGTTGCTTGGTCTTGTCGACCGCGTCGAGTGGGCGGATTTTGGTATCGCTGCGCCGGGTTTTGACTTCGACAAATAGGAGCAGCCGATCTTGTCTGGCGATGATGTCGACTTCGCCGCGGCGCGGGCCTTTGAAATTTCGTTTGAGGATTCGGTGGCCGCTGGCGCGAAGAAAATCCACAGCGATGCGTTCGCCGTATTCGCCGATCCAGTGGCGGTCGCGCGCGAGGCCCTCAGGGTCCGTCAAGCGGCAGGGCGAGTTGAGCCACCGGCTGAAACGAGCGACGATGGTGGCGACAAGGGCCGTGTATCCGAAGCGCTTCAAGATGTGCCTTGGTGCCATAACCTTGGTGTTTCGCAAAGCCGAATTGCGGGAACTCGCGGTCGATTTCTTGCATGATGTCGTCGCGGGTGACCTTGGCGATGATGCTGGCGGCGGAGATCGAGAGCGAGATCGAGTCGCCCTTCACGATGCCATCGTGCGGGTAGGGAAATAGGCGGAGCGGGAGTCCGTCGATGAGGCAGTGGTCGGGCGCTTCGCTGAGGCCCTCGACCGCGCGGCGCATCGCGAGGTGGGTGGCTTGGAGGATGTTGATTCTGTCGATTTCCTCGTGGTCGGCAGTCGCGACTGACCAGATGATGTCCGCGTGGGTGGTGAGGTGGTCGTAGAATTTGCGGCGGGCCGAGGCGCTGAGTTTTTTCGAATCGTCGAGGCCTGGGCAGGAGAAATTTTTTGGCAGGATCACCGCTGCGGCGGCGACCGGTCCGGCGAGCGGGCCACGGCCTGCTTCGTCGATTCCGGCGATGCGCGAGATTCCGCGGGCATTCAGAGCATGTTCGAGTGAGAGATTAGGCACCGTGAAGCGGTTTCCCACATTCGGTCGCGGCTGCAAAGCATTTTCATGCGGTCGGTGAGCTTGGATTTTATATCGTCACTCGCATGATCGCGTAGGTGATAATTTGCGGGTTCGGGCTAAACATCGTGCGTAAATGATTTCATATCTTCCGAATGGCGCGGGATGGATGGTCGCGATGCTGGGCCTTGGTGGTATCCTTGGCATTCTGGTGCACAAGCATCAGCCTTCAGGGTATAGGACCTTGCGGAGCATGCTTCGCAGAAAAAAGGTCGAGGCACCTGAACAACCAGAGAAAGAGTGGACGATCGGAATTTATGAAGGGTCGAGCCCTTGGGAATTGGTCGAGAGCAAGCGGGTGGAGAATCCGGTGCTCACGCGTGATGATGTGACCGATGTGGATGCTGAATTGCTGGCGGATCCCTTCATGATCGTGCGAGAGGGTGTGTATTACCTGTTTTTTGAAATTTTATTGCAGGGTGAGGACAAAGGCGTGATCGGGCATGCGGTGAGCGCCGATGGTTTTGAGTGGCAGTATCGCGGGGTGGTTTTGGAAGAGGACTTCCATCTGTCTTACCCGCATGTGTTTGAGTGGAACGGGCAAGTTTACATGGTGCCCGAGTCGAACCGCGATTTTTCCGTGAGGTTGTATCGGGCGGTAGAATTTCCGAGGCGCTGGGAATTCGTCAACAAGCTGCTGACCGGTCATGATTATGTCGATGCGACGCTGTTTCGCCATGGGGATATGTGGTGGATGTTTGCGAGCACGACGCGCAACGATGTGTTGAATTTGTATTATTCAGAAAACCTCAAGGACGGTTGGTCGGCGCATCCGATGAACCCGGTGGTGAAGCTAGACAAGCACATCGCAAGGCCGGGTGGTAGTGTGATCGAACATGAGGGCAAGCTGTACCGATTCGCCCAGGATGATGATCCGGATTATGGCATTCAGGTGTTTGCCTTTGAGATCGTCGAGCTCGACGCCAATGTCTATCGCGAGCGGATGATGCTTGAAAAACCGGTTGTCGCCGCGAGTGGTCATGGATGGAATGCAGCTGGCATGCACCATGTTGATTTGCACCGGCGGGATGGCGGGTGGATGGCGGTGGTAGATGGTCATTCCGCGTGAACGGTGTGCCGCATCAGTGCCTTGCCGCGTCCCGATGTTCGGCGATGAGCCGGTGGTAGAGGTCGATCGTGCGGTTGGTCTGCAGCTCGATTGGATATTCCTTGAGGACGATGCTGCGGCAATGTTGCGCCATCGTGTTGAGGGCATCCGGGTTGGAAATCATTTCTTCGATCACGCGGGTGAGGTCGCTGGCGTGTTCGGGTTTAGCGAGCTGGCCGGTGATGCCATCGCGCACCAACTCCGGCACACCACCGACTGCGAATGATGCGACCGGTGTGCCGCAGGCCATGCTTTCGAGGATGACCAGTGGTGAGTTTTCCGCGCGGCTTGGATGGATGAAAAGATCGGCGGCGGAAAAGGCGAGGACCTTCATGCGGTCATTGCGGAGGTAGCCGAGTTGGATCGATGGGATGCCTGTTTCATTGATGATGCCATCGGTCGCATTGCCGAAGACGAGAAGGACGAGTTCTTGTTTGAGGGCATCGGGCAATCTTTGCAGCGCCATGACCAGCAGGTCTGCGCCTTTGAGCTGGCGTTTCATGGTCTCGGCGCCGAAGATCAGGATTTTTTTGTCCCGTGGGATTCCAAGGATGCTGCGAGCGAGGTCTTTATCGATCGGTTGGTAAATTTCCGTATCGATGCCGTGTGGGATGTGGCGGACATCGAAAGTGGCAAGCATGCTTTGTCGCACGAGGTTGCGCAGCCATTTGCTGGGGGTGACGATCGTGAACTTCGAGCGCTGGTAGGCATGGTTTTTGAGTCGCCACTCGATCGCAGTGGCGTCGCGCTTGATAGCGGGTTCGGTGAGCGGGTAGGGGCACATGCCGCAGCCGGTTTTCCATCGTTCGCAGTCGAGGCTTGCGTGGCAGTGGCCGGTGATGGGCCACATGTCGTGGAAGGTGAAGACGGCAGGTTTGTCGGCAGTGATGCGCGGTAGGGCGAGGTAGCTCAGAGTCGCGCAGTGGGTGCAGTGGATGTCGATGAGATCGGCGGCGGTGAATTCCGGCATGCGCGGGACATCGAAAGAGCTGAGAAGGTGGATGTCGTGAAGTCCGATCGGCCTTGTGATGCGTCGCAGAAATTTTTCGACATACGGTCGGCTCGGCATGAGTACCGAGTCTTTTTGCGAAGCGTCCCTACAGAGGATGCGGGCTTCGATGCCGCGCGTATTGAGGCCATCGCGCAGGCGGTTCATCTGGATCTGACCACCGCCGGCATGGCCATCGCCGCGATGCATGAGCAGGACTTTCATGGTGCGATTGCATGTGGATCAAATGTCCGCATGCGGCGACATGGTACTCGGTGTGGTCATCGGCCCCCATCACGCAATGGCGTGTCGCGGGGTGCGGGCAGATCATTGCTGATCGTTGCCGAGCATGTTCTTCAGGTTGCTGAAGAAATTGCTCAGTTCCTCACTATCCGGCTCGTAGGCGAGGACCTCTTCATAGCTTGTATGCTCGAGGTGGGCGTCGTCGAGTTCGCCGATGAACGAGCTGGCTTGGCAGGCGGTTTCCTGTCCCCATTTAACGCGTTTCGAGCAATAGGTCATCGTGAGTTGATCCTGCGCGCGAGTGATGCCGACATAGAGCAGGCGGCGTTCCTCGTCCTTGGTGCCTTCGGTGATGCTGCGTGAGTGCGGGAGGAATCCTTCTTCGAGCCCGACGAGAAACACGACAGGAAACTCGAGGCCTTTTGAGGCGTGGAGCGTGATGAGCGTAGCGCCCTGTTTTTTCTCGATATCGTCGTCTTCACGATCCGACGCGAGCGCGCTGTCATCGAGAAATGCTTGGAGCTTTTTGCCCTTCATCGCGTGATCGCGGAGGCTGTCGAGAATGCTTTGCACGCCTTCGCCGCGTTGCTGGCGTTCTTGGTCGGTTTTGCATCCGCGCCCGATCCATGGAAGGTAATCAATCTCCTTGAGCAGTTCGCCCAACACATCGGCAGGGTTGTCATTTTTTAAATCGATGCGGTTTTTTGCGCCGGAGATCAGCGCGACGAAATCCTCGATCGCGCTGCGTGTTTTGGTGCCGAGCGATTGGGTGAATTCCGGATCGCAGAGTGCTTCCCACACCGACTGGTTGTGCTCGCGGCTCCAATCGGTGGCGAGCACGGCGGTTGATTGTCCGATCCCGCGGTTGGGTGCGTTGAGAATGCGGAGCAGCGGCACATCCGCTTCGGGCGAGACCATCAACTGGGTATAGGCCAGCACATCGCGGACTTCGCGGCGGTCGTAGAAACTCTGCGCGCCAATCATGCGATAGGGGATCTTGCGTTCGCGCAGCGCGAGCTCGAGTTTGCGACTCTGACCGTTGGTGCGGAAGAGCACGGCGAAGTCCTCCCATTTGCGTGAGCTGCCTTTACCGGCGAGGATTTCTTCCGCGACAAACTCCGCCTCCTCATCATCGCCCGGCATGGCGACGATGCGTACCGGTTCGCCGGGAGGTCGGGTGGTGCGCAGGGATTTTTCACGACGACCGCGATTGTGGCGGATCAGGCTGTTGGCGGTGTGTAGGACCGCATGGGTCGAGCGGTAATTGTCTTCGAGGCGAATGATTTTCGGGTTGGGGAAGAAACGCTCGAACTCAAGGATGTTGGCTGTTTCCGCTCCACGCCAGCCATAGATCGATTGGTCGTCATCGCCGACCACGCAGACATGAAAAGGCGCGCCCACGAGTTGCTGCAACAGGCGCATTTGGAGCGAGTTGGTGTCTTGGAACTCGTCGACCGTCACGCGTGTGAAGCGTTGGCGGAACTGCTCGCGGACATCATCGTGTTCGCGCAGGACTTTCTCGGCGAGCAGGAGCAGATCGTCGAAATCGACCGCATTCTGCGCGCGGAGTTCGTTCTGATAGGCGACTGCCAGCGTGGCGAAAAAGTCATCATCGAGATCGGCGGGATCGAGCCCTTTGTTTTTTGCGCCGGAGATCGTGCTGAGCACCGTCTCGGGCTTGATCTTTTCATCGCTGCCGCCTTTGCGAACCAGCAATTGTTTCATCATGCCGACCTGGTCCGAGTACGAGCAGATCGAGAAATTCTTTTTGTAGCCGAGCTTGTCGATGCCACCGCGCAGGATCCGGACGCAGAGCGAGTGGAAGGTGCAGACGGTCATTTCCGACGCGGCTTTTTTTGAAACCATGCCGGCGATGCGTTCGCGCATTTCGCTGGCGGCCTTGTTGGTGAAGGTGACGGCCAGGATCTCTGAGGCGGGGATTTTCCGCTCGAGCATGTGGACGATGCGGCAGGTGACGGTGCGGGTCTTGCCCGTGCCGGCACCGGCGAGAATGAGCACGGGGCCGTCGAGGGCGCCGACCGCCTGGCGTTGGGCTTGATTGAGGGATTCGAAAGAAAAGGAGGACGCCATGGGCCGAGGGCATCCAAATCCGGAGAGCGAAACTTGCAAGTGTACAGTTGTGCGAAGCGAAAGAAGTCGGGCATCCTCGGATTTCTAAGAAAAGATGCCGTTTTTTACTTGCCAAGGGTGGGTGGGTGGTTAGTTTTCGCGCCCCATGCCAAGAGTCTCTGGAAAAGCAAAGACACGGAAAGCCGTTGCCAAACGCTTCAAGGTGACAGGTACGGGGAAGATCCTTCGTCGCAAACAAGGAGCACGCCACTTGCTGCAAGGCAAGAACAGCAAGCGCAAGCGCAGGCTGGGTCAAGCATGCCTTGTTTCCGATGCTGACATTAGAAACGTCAAAGAGAATCTTCCCTTCCACTGAAACTGAAGCCGGCAACGGAAAGCGCCCCCGTCCGCGAATCGGACGGTCTCCACACAGCCTGATCCCGCAAGGGAGGCACGACAGGTGAGACTGTGGGAGGTAAGTAAACAACGACCTGTCAGAACAGAAACAACCACATGCCAAGAGCAACCAACTCACCGGCCAGCCGCAAGCGTCGCAAGCGCGTGTTGCTGCGTGCCAAGGGTTTCCGCGGATTCCGCTCGAAACTCTTCCGTTACGCCAAGGACGCCGTCCGCAAGGCGATGACCTATGAATACCGCGACCGGAAGCGTCGTAAAGGCCAGTTCCGCAGGTTGTGGACGCAGCGGATCAACGCTGCCGTTCGCGCCGAGGGATTGACCTATTCGCGCTTCATCGAAGGTCTCAAAGCCGCTGGCATTGAGGCCGACCGCAAGATTCTCTCGGATCTCGCGATCACCGATGCCGCCGCATTCTCAGCCATCATCGCCCAGGCAAAGAAAGCGCTCGAAGCGAAAGCTTCGGCGGTCAGCGCCTGATGCGGAGATAGAAATCATCAAACCGCCGTTCGGTCACTCCGGACGGCGGTTTTTTTTTGTTTTGATGTAATGAACTGACCGCAAAGGGAGTTGCCAGTCTTGGCGCGAGGTCCCAGATTTCGTCGCAGTAATGCCGATATTCGATGCTTTTAAAATGCTTGGCTTGGAGAAGCGCCTTGGGATCAGCGCCGAGGAGTTGCGCGAAGCGTTTCGTGAGGCGGGCAAACGGCTGCATCCGGATGCGGGCGGCGGTGAAGGGGATTTTGCCGATTTGCAGCGTGCCCATGACATTCTTGCGAGCCCGTCGCGGCGCTTGTCGCATTGGCTTGAGTTGCGCGGAACGAAGATTGATCCGCGCGGCGCGGTGGATGATTCACTGATGGATCTTTTCGCCGGAGTGGGCTCGACGATGCAGAAATGTGATGCGCTCATTCGCAAGCGCGATGAGGCGAAGTCTGCGCTTGGTCGCGCACTCTTGGAGGATGAAACGCAGCGTTGCCGCGAGGAGCTTGAGAGCATGATCGCGCGCGTGAACGATCGAATCGAATGCGATTGTGCCGCATTCTCACGCTACGAAGATGCGGATCCCTTGGATGCGGCGGAAGCAGCACGAAGTGTGCGCAATCTGGCCTTTCTGGAAAAGTGGCAGGCTTCGTTGCGGGCGATTTTTCCGCGCATGCTGTGATTTCGTGACGCAAAGCTTTGCTTGCACGCCACCACCGTGAAGATGTGGCATTATCATCTTCGATCCGTGATCTTTTCCCGGTCAGGCTTCGTTGAGTGCGACTTCGAATGCCTTGATGAGTGTCTCGATCGGTTCTTTACCGCAGGAGACGCGGATGAGGAAGGGGTGGACGCCGCAGGCTTCGGCCCATTCGAGTTCCGTATAGTGGGCGAGCATCACATAGGGGCAGACAAGAGTGAAGTTGGTGCCGAA
Source organism: Akkermansiaceae bacterium (assembly GCA_947462835.1). Lineage (GTDB taxonomy): Bacteria > Verrucomicrobiota > Verrucomicrobiia > Verrucomicrobiales > Akkermansiaceae > Luteolibacter. The sequence goes on along the minus strand of CANHQM010000010.1, from coordinate 38,621 downwards.
GCTCGGGCCTTTGGAGAGGCGCAGGGCGTCGTAGAAGGCGGGGGTTTTCTTGAGGTTTTTGAGCGTGAAGGAAAGCAGCCCGCCGTAGCCGCCGGATTTGCGGCGGATGAGGTCGTAGTTCTCGCGGGTGGTGACTGAGGGATGCCAAACGCTTGCGACGGCCGGGTGATTCGACAGCCATTCGGCGAGGGCGCTGCCGTTGGCGTTGATCGCATCCATGCGTTGCGGATAGCCCTTGATGTTCGAGAGCAGGACTTCCGCGTCGCCGATGTAGAGCGGCGAGACCGATTCGGATTCGGTGGCGAGATTTGAGGTGAAAATCGCCGCGAAGGGCGATTGATTCGCGACGGTCGCCATGCCGGCCATGACATCGCCTTCGCCGGAGATCCATTTCGTGAGGCTGCCGGTGACGACATCGGCGTAGGGCAGCGCATCGACATTCGAGGGGCCGCAGGCGGAGTCGTCGACGATCAACGGTGTGGCTCCCATGGCGCAGGCTTCGGCGATTTTTTTCAGGTCGGCGGTGCGCAGGAGTGGGTTGCTTGGCGCCTCGGTGAAGACGCCGGCAAATTCGCCGCGGCTGATGCGTTTAAGGGCCTCGTCGAAGGGTTCGCCTTCGGCTTCGTTGAGGTAGACCGCGCCGTTGCCGAAGTGTTCCTGGACCTTGAGTCCATCGACATAGGGGAACTCGATTTGCAGGGTTTTTTTGCCTTGGGCGAGGCCCGGCAGAGAGCGCAGGACGGCGGTGATGGCGGCCATGCCGCTGGAGAAAACGAAATTGTGGTCGGGCGCGGATCCGTAGACTGGTGCGAGGGCTCTGGCGATGAGGTGGGATTTTGATCCCTCGCGAAGTTTGCCATCGAGAAAATCCTGAGCCTGGCGGCTGCTGATCACTTCGCCGGAGAGGCGCCAGTAGGCATCGACATCGGCCTTGGCTTTTTCCGGAAACACCAGTGCCTGGAGGCCGTGGTAGCTGGTGATGCGCAGGGCGCTTCCGCTGCGTTGCTCGACCCAGCGGTGGGCGCGTTGGACGGAAGCTTTGGTCGGGAAAATTGCGACCTGTTCCTGGTCGTTGGCGATTTCCGCCCGTGCGTTGTCGAAGAGCCGCTCGACGGTGAGGTGTTTGAAAAACCGTGGGTACCCCGTGCGCATGCGCTTGAGGATTTTTTCACGACCTTCCTCGTAGCCTACGATCGAGTCCCATGTCGGCAGGCAGACCGAACATGCGTGCGACGAATCTGGCAGTGGACGCCCGAGGTCATCCTCGGTCCACGCAGGGTCGCTTGTCAGGTCACGGGTCACAGGTCCTCCATGCCTGTGATCGGGGCTTTGGGCAAGCGGGATTCGCATCGATGATGATGCGAATCCGTTGAGAATGATCGGGTCAGGGGATCGAGTCGAGGATCTGCTCGAGGGCAAGAACCGTGTAGGAGGTCACCAGGGTGGGGTTGGATTCCATCCAGCGGCCGTTGGAATTGACCCATGACCCGTCTTCGCGTTGGGCCGAGAGGAGTTTGTTGGCGAGCTCGGCGCGCCAATCGGCCTTCTTGCCGGACTCGAGCTGGAGTTGATCGACATTGGCGGCGGTGAGCGCCTTGGCCATGGTTTGGTAGTAATAGTAAAGCCCTTGAGCGCCCATGCCGGGGTTTTCTTCGACCGTGTAATTTTTGCCGAGCCACTCCTTCACGGCGACGACGCGTGGATCCTCAGCGCTGAGTTTTGCATAGATGAACGAGAGGAGTCCGGCATAGGACATCGAGCCATAGGAGCGCAGGGCGGTACGGCCTTCGGGGTTTTTCTCATCGCCGGCCTTCGACTCAAAGGGCGAGTAAGCGAAGCCGCCTTTGTTTTTCGGGTCGTTCGAGGACCATTCCTGATCGTTGGTTTCCTCGAGGTTTTGGCAGCGTGAAACAAACTTTGCGGCTGCATCCCAATCGAGGTCGGGTTGATCACCGTGTTTGCCGTCCTCGATGATTTTCTTAGAGAGCGCGAGTGCCTCTACCGCGAGGTAGGTGTTGGACAGGTCGCTGTGTTCCTTGTTCGAGCCATAGCCGACGCCGCCGTCATTCGGGTTGTCGGTTTCCTTTTTTTTGCCGATGTCCCATTGGTTGTCGATGAGGTGCTTGCGGGCCTTCACGATCGCTGGCTCGAAGTCGCTGCGGTTGGCGGCGGTGAGTGCCGTGACCGCGGTAGCGGTGTTGTAAACCGAGAGTCCGCGATTGTAGATGCCGCCGTCTTCCTTTTGTTGGGCGAGCAGCCAGGTGAAACCTTTTTCGATGTGCTCGGGGAGCTTGGCTTTCTTGTCGAGATTCGGGTCGCGGACGGCGGCGTTGAGCGCGAGGGCGGTGAATGCCGGGAGGGCGGGCTCGTCCCAATAGCCATCGGCATTTTGTTTGGCCTTGAGCCATGCGTTGCCGCGGGCGATCGACTGGCTGACCTCTTGGCGCAGCGATTCGTATTTCGTGTTCTGGGCGTTTGCCGAAACGAGTGTCGCGGCGATCACTAGGATGGTGGATTTCATGGTTGTTCGGTGGATTGAGGTTTCGGGTATGGAGCGATGATGAGGGTAAGATTTGTTCCCTCGGGTGGCACGCGATTTTCAAATGCGAGCCAGACCGTGTCGTCGCCGTTGTCTTTGCCGGGGTAATTGATCATGGCGGCGTTTGAGAGAAAGATGGCGGCGATGTCGCCGGTGGATTCCGCAACGAAGCGGCCTTCTTCGATTTGGGATCCGCCGTAGACCCAGTGGCTCGATGGCATTGCGGCCGAGGTGCTGGCGTGTTGGATCCACTCGTTGGCGCCGATGCGTTGCGGTTTGCCGTCCTTGGTCCATTCCACATCGATGCTCACGCGTGCGGCGGCGCGGATGTCTTCGGGGACGACGGGAAAATTTCCCGAAAGTCCGCCGGTTTCGCTCGGTAGGGCGTAGAGTTCGGGCGAAGGCTTGTAGCGGAGCAGTGTGATCGCGAGGTTGATGTCGCTTGGTGGGGCATCGGTCGTGAACAATGCCTCATGGATTTTTCCGTTTTCGTGCACGATCAGAAATTCGAGCAGGCCTTTGGCCATGTTCACCTTGGCCGGGATGCGGATTTCGCGGGTGCTTGAGTCGAATTCGATTTTGCCGACGCGGTAACGCTTATCGTCGATTTTCTCCACCGTCGGTTTTTCCGCGGGTTTTTCCGCAGGTGGCGGAGTGGGTGCGGTCGCTGCCTCATTCGCATGGAGGCAGGTACTGAGGATCAGGGGGAGGATCAGGCGTGGAAGCATGCGAATCACGGCAAGAAGATGGATGCGTATCGGGCGATGTGAAGCGGGAATTTCCGGGTGCTTGTGTTGGTGCCGTGCGTGCACAAAAAAGCCCCGGCCGTTGATCGGGCGGGGCTTTGATGGAAATGAATGGCGTTTGCTGGATCAGCCCGCGCTCTTGACGAGCAGGGCGCGCTTGCCAACGCGGCCGCGGAGGTAGTGCAGCTTGGCGCGGCGGACCTTGCCTTTGTTGAGGACCTCGATCTTGGCTATGCGGGGGGTGTGAAGTGGGAACACGCGCTCGACGCCTTCGCCGTAGGAGATTTTGCGGACGGTGAATGAGGCATTCACGCTGGCGCCTTTGCGGGCGATGACGAGTCCTTCGAAGATCTGGATACGCTCCTTGCCGCCTTCGACGACCCGGCAGTGGACCTTCACGGTATCGCCTACATTGAATGCGGCGACATCCTGTTTCAATTGTTCCTTTTCGATTTTGTTGATGATGTCCATGTGGTTCTCCTTGGCGGGAAATTCGTGTTTGGTTGCTTTCGGGCGGTGGGCCTTCGTGCGCGGGGGCGGATAGCTAGCGAATCCGCCGAGCAATTGCAACCGCGAAAATGAGCGAATTTCAGGGTTTGCCGTAGACTGCGGCCGGATCGAAGGATTTTCCCTCTTCGATCCATGTGAGTCTCGCGGCTCCGGCTTCCTGTGAAATGTGGATTTTCCGGTAAAAACACGATTCGCGGCCGGTGTGGCAGGCGCCGGCGCCGGCTTGATCGACCATGAGGATGAGGGCGTCCTGGTCGCAATCGGTGCGGATTTCGATGATCTTCTGGGTGTGGCCCGAGGTGGCGCCCTTGTGCCAGAACTCTTGGCGCGAGCGCGACCAGTAGACTGCTTCGCCGAGCTCGAGGGTGCGGCGAAGCGACTCGGCATTCATGTAGGCGAGCATGAGCGGCTCGCGGGTCGTGGCATCCATGGCGAGTGCGGGGATGAGGCCATCGGCATCGAACTTCGGTGAAAAATCAGCGCCTTCCTCGATATCGGATTTGGCGCCTCGGGGTGCAAATGCGTGGGGTGAATTCATGCGCGGCATTCTGCCCGGGCCGCGGCGGGTGTCGAGGTTGGATTGCGCGGAGGAAAATTTGCGGCATGCGCGGTGGTGGTTTTTCGCGTGACCCGAATGTGTGAGCACGACACAGTGCGCGCAGCAAAATTTGAAACTTATGGCAGACTTCAAACCATTTGAAAACAAGATGACGGCGGCGGGCATGGGCGATGCCGCGATCCGCGCGTTTCGCCGCAATTACAATGCCTTGCTCGCGAATGAGACCGGGATGATCGATGAGTCGGGCATCGAACCCGCGAGTGGCGTGAAGTCCTTGGATGCGATCGGCGATGCGGCGGCTTACGCGGAGTTGTTGGCGCAGGCGGTGGTGATCAAGCTCAACGGTGGTCTTGGCACGAGCATGGGCTTACAGGGGCCGAAGAGTTTGCTCGAAGTGCGCGATGGCACGAACTTTCTTGATCTGATGGTGCGGCAGGTTTTGTCGCTGCGCGAGTCGGCCGGTGCGCCGGTGCGTTTGTTGTTGATGAACAGCTTCAGCACGAGCGAGGGGACCTTGGGGCATTTGCAAAAGTACCGTGCGCAGGGCATGGCAGATGCTGCTCAGGTTGAGCTGATGCAGAACCGCATTCCGAAGATTGATGCGGCGACGATGCAACCGGTTGAGTGGTCGGCCGATCGCGAGCTTGAGTGGTGCCCGCCGGGGCATGGTGATTTGTATCCCGCCTTGGTCGCGAGCGGGTGGCTCGACCGGCTTTTGGCCGAGGGAGTGAAATATGCCTTTGTTTCCAACTCGGACAACCTCGGTGCGGTGATGGATCCCAAGATCCTGCGATACTTTGCCGAGAGCGGCGCACCGTTTTTGATGGAGATCACGCGGCGCACCGCGGCGGACCGCAAGGGCGGGCATTTGGCGCGCAGGAAATCCGACGGTCGTCTCCTGCTGCGCGAGGTCGCGCAATGCCCGGAGGCGGATCTCGAGGCGTTTCAAGACATCGACAAGCACCGCTATTTCAACACCAACAGCCTTTGGTTGAGGCTCGATTTGCTCAAGGAGCAGCTCGCGGCGGATGCCGGTGTCTTGCCGCTGCCGATGATCCGCAACCTCAAGACCGTCGACCCGCGTGACAAGAAATCGACGCCAGTGATCCAGCTCGAAGTCGCGATGGGTGCGGCGATCGAGTGCTTCGAAGGCGCGGCGGCGATCGAGGTGCCGAGGAGCCGATTTGCACCGGTCAAGACCACCGGCGACCTGCTGGCCCTGCGCTCGGATGCCTACGAAATTTTGCCCGACGGTCAGGTGCGCTTGCATGGGTCGAGGTCGGGCAAGCCGCCGCTGGTCGTGCTTTCCGACGAATACAAGATGGTGGATTCCTTGAACGACTTGGGCGTGCCAGGTTTGCTGCGCTGCGATTCGCTGACAATTTCCGGCCAGCTGAAATTTGCGGCCGGGGTGGTGATCGAGGGCAAGGTCGAGATCCGCAATGCCAGCGGGTCGATCAAGGAGGTGCCCGCCGGAACTTACTGCGACCGGGTCGTGGAACTTTGAACAGTGGCCGGGTGGGGTGATTTTTTGAAATGCCGGGCTTGCCAAGGTCGGTCGGAGAAACTACCTCACCGCCGCCATGGCATCCATCGGACCTTTTGATTTCCCAAGCAGCGGATTTGACGCGGTAGTCTTTGACTTCGACGGCACCCTTGCCGACTCGATGCCCACGCACTTCGAAGCGTGGTGTGAGGCTCTCGCGATGTATGGTGCCGGCGGAGTTTTCAAAGAAGATGTTTTCTTCGCGATGGGTGGTCGCCCGACGCGTGACATTGTGGTTGAGCTGAATGACGAGTACGACCTGCATTTGGATCCCGAGGCTGTGGCCTTTGCCAAGCGCGAGGCTTACTTGAAGCGTCTCAATTCGATTGAGCTCATCGATGAAGTTGCGGCCTTTGCCGAATCGCTGCGCGGCAAAGTGCCGATGGCGATCGCGACCGGCGGCACGCGCATGGTAATCGAAAAAGCGCTCAAGGTTGTTGGCATTTCCGATTGGTTCGACGAAGTCGTGACCGCCGACGATGTGGAGCTCGGCAAGCCGGCGCCGGATGTTTTTCTTCGCGCCTGCAAGTTGCTCGGAGCGAATCCCGCCAATGCCCTCGCGCTCGATGACGCGCCGGCCGGCATCCTCGCCGCCCAGCGCGCGGGCATGCAGGTGATCGCGATTCCATCGCCGCTCACATCGGCGCGCGCGTGAGGGATTTATAATTTAGTATCGCGCCACTGCGTGGACTCGTGGTTTTTTGACCACTGATTTTACTGATGAACTGATTGAAGAAAGCGGACAGGCCTCGGGTGTCTGCAGCTTTTGATCAACAATCAGTCCAATTAGTGTTTTGTATCACCACTTCCATTCGAGGCCGGCGAAGATGCTGCGGCCGTCGCCGGGTTGCTGGAAATGGAAGTTCGAACTAGGATCCGTTAGAAACTTACAAGCACTTCATCGGCGATCCAGTCCCACTTCGTTCGCCGGACCTTTGCGGAGAAAGGTCACTGTCATTTTAGAGCATATTGCTCAAATCTGTAGTCGGTGGTTGGGGTTGGGTGATTTTTCAGCCGCGTTTTCTTCCCGATGTGAGGAAAAACAGCAGCACGCCGAGCAGCGAAACAAGAAACGCGCCACCGGTAAGGATGCCGAGCGTCCAGTCGCGAATCAACTTGTTGCGGATGAATCCGAGCTTGTGAAAGTTGCTGAACACCGAGGCTTCGAACTGGCGTTCGTTGTCGGTGTGGCGGGTGACACTGCCAGTGGTGGTGGAGACATAGACGCGAGTGCCGAGTTCGTCGTCCGCATCGAAGCGATGAACCGGCAGGATGCGGAAAATGTTGATGTATTCGCGGTTGAAGGCTGTGAGGAAATCGGTTTTGCGCACCTCCTTACCGCCGAGAAATAGCGAGGCGATTTGGCGCGCGTAGATCTCGTCCTGTGCTGGGTCGTGGCGGCCATCGATCGCACTGACATATTCGGGCTTGGGTCCGGCATTGGTGAAGATCTGGTACCATGGCTCATTGCCGATCATCCGCACATTCACCGCGACGGGCCTAAGGCCTTCGGGTAGGCGGGTGACGGCATCGGCGATGCTGGTGCGTATGGCTGCAGCATCAAGCCCCCCGCCCGTGGGACGGGCGGGGGGTGGGGCTGACTGCGTGTGCGTCATCACCATGTGCAACACACCGCTGCCGGCGGACATCATGATGGTGAGGCTGAAGATCAGGCCAAGCCAACGGTGTGACTTGCGAATCCAGTTTGATTTCATGGGAATGATTTTTTTGAGCTCACCACTTCCATTCGAGTCCGGCGAAGACGCTGCGGCCGTCGCCGGGGAGGAATTGGCGTTGATCGGTGCCGTTGGCGTTTTCGATCACGCCAGTGGTGGCGGCGTAGGCTTCGTCGGTGAGGTTGCGGGCCTCGATGAACCATGAGATGCCGTCTTCGATGCGGCGGCCAAATTTGAATCCGCAGATCGCGTAGGCATCGGCGGAGAAGGTGTTGCGGTGATCGATGAAGGATTCGACCGGCACCCATTCGAAGGTGGGTCCGGCGTACCATCCGTCGCTGTGCTGCCAGAGCAATTCGCCGCGAACGAGGTGTTCGGGGAGTCCGGCAATATCGTTGTCGCCGTAGGTGGCATCGTCGTCGAAGCGAAATCTGCCATAGGTCCATGCCGATCCGAAGACGAGTCGATGTATGGGATTTTCCTCCCATGAGGTACCGAGAAGGTCGGCATGGGTGCCGAGTTCGATGCCTGAGTGGGTGGTGTGCTTGGCGTTTCTTGTCGATCTTGCCAATGTGACGGGGTCGACGATTTCCAGCAGTTCGTCATTGATCGCCGCGTGGTAAACCGATGCGTCCCAGCGGACCGCTTGATAGTTGCCGCGAGTGCCGACCTCGATGGTAGTTCCGGTTTGCGCATCGCGGGCGGTGTTGGCGGTGTAGGTTTCGCTGAAGGACGGCGGCTCGTAGCTGCGCGAAATGTTGGTGTAGGCTTGGATGCCATCGCCGTCCCAGCGGAGTCCGAGCTTCGGTGAAATGTTCGTGTAATCGAGTGCGTAGTCCGGATCGGCGCTGAAGGTGGTGTCATTGTCGCGGCGGTTCATCGAAGCGCTGGTGCCAAGGACCACTGTGAGGTCATTGCCAACGGCGTGTTGGTCTTCGACAAATCCTTCGAGGTTGGTTGCGGTTTGCTCGTATCGTTTCGTGAGATCGCCGCGGGTGCCTTTTTCATTTTTGAATCTCGAATCGGTCGTCATGCCGGTCGTGTAGAGCACGCCGGCACGCAATTGGTTTTCGCGACCGAAAAGTTCGCTGGTGTTGGTGGCGGTGACTCCTAAGAGGAAATCGTTGGAGAGTTGGTCGATCACGCCGACAAACGGAGTGATGGGGTGATCGAGATCCTTGTAGCTCCATGCAGATGAAACTTCAAAGAGTGTATCGCCATTTTTGACCGAGGTCTTGTTGGCGAGGCGGATCAATTCGAAGTCGCGTTTGTTGTCGTAGGGCACAGCACCGAACATCGATGTGTCGGCCTGGCTTGGGTCATTTTCCAATTCGGCCTTGGTGAGGCTGCCGGGGAGTTCCGAGTCGGTTTTGACGGCGCTGAGGTAGAAGCGTGTTTCGGCGTCGTCGTTCAGTTGTTGGCCGAAATTCGTGAACAGGCGCTGGTTGCTTTGTTGCGCGTGGTCACGGAATCCATCTTGGGACTGATGAGTGAAGGTACCGTAGGCATCCGATGAGCCGTGGATGTTGCCGCCGGCGACGGTGCCGCGCAGATAGCCGTAGGAACCGCCTTCGATTCGGCCGAAAAGGCCCGGGTTGGTTCGGCCGGTGCGCGAGTGATAGTTGATCGCGCCGCCGAGGGTGGATGAGCCGTAGGCGAGGGCGTTGGCACCGCGCCAGACATCGATGTGCGATGTGGCGAGCGGGTCGAGTGCCTGGAAGTCGAATCCGCCATCGGCGAGATTGAGTGGCACGCCGTCCTGCATCACGCGGATGCCGCGCCCGTGGAAGGTGCGTTGAATGCCGGAGCCGCGGATCGAGAGTCGGGCTTCATCGGATCCGAAACGCGACTGGGCGAAGACGCCGGGTGAGAGTGCGAAGGTATCGGCGACTGTGCTGGCGCGGCCTTGCAGGTAGCGTTCGGCTTCGACGACCTCGGTGCCGCCCGGAGTTTTTGCCAATTCCTTGCGGCTGGATTCGGGTGTCGCTGCGGTGGGTGTGGCACGATCGCGGCTGGCCTCCACGATGGTGGCGGGAAGTTTGCGAGGTGCTGCGGATGGATTGCTGTTTTGTGCGTGGATTGTTGAAAGCCCTGAAAGTGAGGCGATCAAGCATGGGATGAATTTCATAAATTTTTTGAAGTAAGATTGTTTGTTACGTTTGAGTTGCACGCGGAACCGTTCCGTGTGCGTACGAATAGGGATTTTGTTTCACGCTTGACGTGTGCGTGATTTTATGGATCCGCAAAAATGAGCGGATTCCCTTATGATGTGCCAGCAATGGGCTGGGCGGGGTCAGGCCAACTCCGGTGGTGGCGAGACGGGGGACTCATGCCAACTGCTCATCCATGCGGCGCTGCCAAGAATCATTGACTGCTTGTGCTCGACATGGCAAGGGGGCTTGAGGCGGATGATTTCCTGAGCGAGGCATTCCGTGCGGAATTTTGCCAATGCGGAAAGATCGACTTCCTTGGAAAGCGGTTGTTTCGATTCGTCCTTTTTGACGCTGTCGATTTGTTTGCAGAGGTGGCAGGGGCGTTCACCGCTGAAGGTGTCTTTCACTCCTTTGGCGAGGCCGTCATCCTTGGAATACTGGATGATCATCGAGATCCATGCGTAGGACTGGACCAAGGCGTAGGGGCCACCCGTCAGATGCAGGCAGCCGCAAATGACCATCAGAAGTTGGAAAAGCTTCTTCAAGGATTTGATCCGTGGGTGAAGCATAGGGCGGGAGATGTATATGGCTCTGGCCTGTGCGCTTCAAGGAAAATGCGAGGGGTTTGAGGCGTTTGTTTGTAGCTTCAAGGACCAACGATATTCGGTGTTCGGAGAAGTCCGGCTGCGGGCTATCGCTGTCCGTCCTCCAGCAGCATGGCGATCACTTCATGCAAGTTGTCGTTGAGTTCGTCCAAGGTTTCGCCTTGTGAGTGCGCCCCCGGAAAACCTGGAACATATCCAACAAAAAGACCGGTCTCATGGTCGCGTCCGATTACCGCTGTGAATGATTTCATAACGTCATTCTTGCACGTTTTGTATATTCGTCAATCAAGCAGCCAATCAGTAATGGATGAGCTCGCGCCCCCATTTCAATCGATCAGATCAGCCTTCCTTGCCGCAGCACTGCTTGAATTTTTTGCCGGATCCGCAGGGGCAGGGGGCGTTTCTGCCGGTGGTTTCGATGGCGAAGCTGGGTTTGCGTTTGGGCAGGTTGATTTTGAGGGCGGGGGCTTCGACGGAGTCGGTGCCGGGGACCCTGCTTGAGTTGCCGGTGACGGCGATGTTGCTTTTGGTGAGGGCTTCCTCGCCGCCTTGGAGTTGTTGCGGCTGGCTGTGGAGTTGTTTGAGGAAGGCCTCGAGGTTGGCGGCCGAGCGGAAGAGGTTTTGCAGGGCTTCGCGCTTGATCGAATCCATCAGCGTGACGAAGAGTTCGTAGGCTTCGTTTTTGTATTCGATGAGCGGATCCTTCTGGCCTTGGGCGCGGAGGCCGACCCCTTCGCGGAGGGCGTCCATGCTGTAGAGGTGTTCCTGCCATTGCTTGTCGATGGCGGCGAGCACCATGCGGCGTTCCTCTTGGTCGAGGACTTCGGCGGGGAGTGAGCCAACGCGGGTTTCGTAGGCTTCGCTGACTTTTGCGACGAGGATCTCGGTGATGGATGATGCGTCGGTGGCAGCTGCGAAATCGTCGGCGCTGACGCCGAGTGGCAGCGTGCTGTTGACCTGTTGGGCGAGGCTCGCGAGGTCGGGCTCGCCTTCCTGATCGGCGAGGAAATTGGTGACGAAGGATGGGATGGTCTCGTTGATGATTTCGTTGACGAGATCGCGCGGGACTTCGGTGGTGAGGACCTCGTTGCGATAGCCGTAGACGACCTCGCGCTGCATGTTCATCACATCGTCGAAATCGAGCACGCGTTTGCGCCAGGTGTAGTTGCGTTGTTCGACGCGTTTCTGGGCGGTCTCGACCGACTTGTTGAGCCACGAGTGTTCGAGCGCTTCGCCTTCCTTCATGCCGAAGCGTTCCATCATCGCGGTCATGCGGTCGGCGGCGGCGAAGTTGCGCATGAGGTCATCCTCGAACGCGATGAAGAATTGCGAGCGTCCGGGGTCGCCTTGGCGGGCGCAGCGGCCGCGGAGCTGGCGGTCGGTGCGGCGGGATTCGTGGCGCTCGGTGCCGATCACGAAGAGTCCGCCGAGTTCGGCGACTCCGGGTGCGAGTTTGATGTCGGTACCGCGGCCGGCCATGTTGGTGGAAACTGTCACCGCGCCGGTGTGGCCTGCGCGGGAAACGATTTCCGCTTCCTGTTCGTGGAACTTTGCGTTGAGGACCGAGTGGGGGATCTTGGCGCGCTTGAGCATGCGCGAGAGGGTTTCGGAGGAATCCACCGAGGCCGTGCCGACGAGGCAGGGTTGACCGATCGCGTGGGCTTCCTCGATTTTGGCGATCACCGCATTGAACTTTTCGCGGCGTGTCTTGAAGACCTGATCGTTTTCGTCGACGCGGTTGTTCGGGCGATTGGTCGGGATGGGCAGAACATCGAGACGGTAGATGTCGTGAAACTCGGCGGCCTCGGTTTCGGCGGTGCCGGTCATGCCTGCGAGTTTTTCGTAGAGGCGGAAGTAATTCTGAATCGTGATGGTCGCGAAGGTTTGGGTTTCCTTCTCGATCGCCACGCCTTCCTTCGCCTCGACCGCTTGGTGGAGTCCGTCGGACCAACGGCGGCCTGGCATTTCGCGGCCGGTGTTTTCATCGACGATGACGACCTTGTCGTCCTTCACGACATACTGCACATCCTTTTCGAAAACGCAGTAGGCTTTGAGGAGTTGGGAAATGTTGTGGATTTTTTCCGCCTGCGAATCCATGCGGACTTGGAGTGACTCCTTGGCAGCGGCTTTCTGCGCATCGTTGAGTTCGCGGTTGGTGTCGATGTCGGCATACTGCGTGCCGAGGTCGGGCAGGGTGAAGGCATCCGGGTCGCCGGGTGAGAGGAAATTGCGGCCCATTTCCATCAGGTCCGAGTCGTTGCTCTTCTCGTCGATGACGAAGTAGAGTTCTTCCTTGAGGTCGAAGAGTTCTTTTTTCTGTGCGTCCTGGTGGAACGAGAGTTCGGCCTTTTCGAGTAGGCGGCGCATTTCCGGCTCTTCCATGAAGCGCATGAGTTGGCGGTTGCGCGGTTGGCCGAGTTTGAGTTTGTAGAGTGCGCGTCCGGCGCCTTCCTTGTCGCCGGCTTCGAGGAGTTGCTTCGCTTCGGTGGCGGTCTCGTTGCAGAGTTGGGTCTGGCGTTTGACGAGTTGTTCGACCGAGGGTTTGTACTTGTCGTACTGCTGCGACGAGTGGGAGGAGGGGCCGGAAATGATGAGGGGCGTGCGGGCCTCGTCGATGAGGATCGAGTCGACCTCGTCGATGATGGCGATGTAGTGGCCTCGTTGGACTTGTTCGTCCTTGGTCGAGGCCATGCCGTTGTCGCGAAGGTAATCGAAGCCGAACTCCGCGTTGGTGCCGTAGGTGATGTCGCAGGAGTATTCCTCGCGGCGTTCCCATGGGGGCATTTGGTTTTGGATGCAACCGACGCTGAGTCCGAGGAAGCGGTAGAGCGCGCCCATCCAGTCCGAGTCGCGGCGTGCGAGGTAGTCATTGACCGTCACGATGTGGACGCCGAGGCCGGTGAGGGCGTTCAAGTATACCGGCAGTGTGGCGACGAGGGTTTTGCCTTCGCCGGTTTGCATCTCGGCGATCATGCCGCGGTGGAGTGCGATGCCGCCGATGAGCTGGACATCGAAGTGGACCATTTCCCACAGGATCGGGTGGTCGTTGACGGTGATCGTGGTGCCACACATCCGGCGTGCGGCATTTTTTACGACCGCGTAGGCTTCGGGGAGAATTTGTTCGAGGTATTTTGCGCGGGCCTTCGGGAAATTTTCCGAGACTTCGTGGAAGGCGGCCTTGGCGGCTTCGATGGATTCGGCGTTCGCTTCGACTGATGAGGGAAGTTGAGAAAATTCGCTGCGGAGTAGGGCGATGCGTGCTTCGAGATTTTGCGCGGTGGCGGCGAGTTCCTCGGCGGACATGCGCTCGACAGCCGGCTTGGGCGGTGCTTCGAGCGAGTGGTAGCGGGCAAGGTGGGACTGCCACATGCGGGTCATTTCCCGCAATTTTTCCTCGGGCTCCCGTTGCAGGGCTTCCTCGATTTCATTGATGCGGGCAACCGTCGGTCGGATGCGGCGCACTTCGCGCTGGTTCTTACTGCCGACGATTTTCTGGAGAATCCACTTGATCATGTGACGCTGGGGGTGAGGCGGTAGGAACCGCCGGGCCGGAGGGAATACACCGGGGAAGAGGACCTTGCAAGCGCTGGAGATGGGCGGGGCGACTTAAGTTTTCCCGCCGAAAAGGCCTTGGATCGACGGTATCTGCCGCCCGGGCCTCAATGGCTCATCGGATTGTCGCCGGAGGCATCGCCGAGGTGGCTCATGTTTTCCGGCAGGAAGCGTTTGAAGCGGGTCTTGTCGATCGACTTCATGTAGGCCTCCTCGGGCGAGATCATGCCCTCGCGAAGTTTCGTCCAGATCGATTCGTCCATGAACTGCATGCCATCGGCTTTGCCGCCGGTGATCACATCGTAGAGTTTTTGGGTCGCGCCTTCGCGAATGATCGCGGAGACCGCCGGCGTGGCGAACATGATTTCGTGGACGGCGGTGCGGCCGGGTTTGTCGATGCGTTTGCAGAGGAGCTGGGCGACCACGCCGCGCAGCGAGGCGGCGAGCATGGTGCGGACCTGCGATTGTTGGTCGGCGGGGAACACATCGATGATGCGGTCGACCGTCTTGCGAGCGTTGTTGGTGTGGAGAGTGCCGAAGACGAGCAGGCCGGTTTCGGCGGCGGTGAGGGCGAGTGAAATCGTTTCGAGGTCGCGCATCTCACCGACGAGCACGATGTCCGAGTCCTCACGCATCGCGGCGCGGAGTCCATCGGCGAAGGAGGGCGTCTGGATATGGACCTCGCGTTGGGTGATGATGGATTTTTTGTTGCGATGAACGAACTCGATCGGTTCCTCGACCGTGATGATGTGGCGGCTGAAGTTTGAGTTGATGTAATCGAGCAGCGCCGCGAGCGTGGTGGATTTGCCGGAGCCGGTGGGGCCGGTGACGAGCACGAGGCCGGAGCGCATGTGGCCGAACTCTTTCACGATTTCCGGCACGCCGAGTGATTCGAGTGAGGCGATCTCGGTGGGGATGAGACGGAAGACCGCGCCGAGGCCGTTCTGCTGCTTGAGGTAGTTGCAGCGGAAGCGTGAGTTTTCGTCCATCTCGTAGGCGAAGTCGAGGTCGCCTGCCTGCAGGTAGCGTTCGAAGGCGGCGGGGTCGCAAATTTCCCCGAGCAGGTTTTTGAAATCATCGCCGCTGAGGACCTCCTTGTCGGGGATGGGAGTGACCGCGCCGTGGACGCGGATTTTCGGTGGTTGACCTTCCGACAGGTGAAGGTCAGATCCTTTGGTGGCTACGAGGTAGCGGAAAAACTCGTCGATGCGGGCCATGGCGGGTCGTGGGGGAGGAGAGGAAAAGTCGGCGGATCAGGATTGGAGGAAGACCTTCATTTCGGCCTTGTCGTCGGAGCGGTAGAGGAGTTCTTCGCGGGTGATCAGTCCATCGACATAGAGTTTGCGCAGGGACTCGTCCATGGTGATCATGCCTACATTTTTACCGGTCTGCATAACGCCGGGGAGCATGTAGGTTTTGCCTTCGCGGATGCAGTTCGAGACGGCGGGGGTGTTGACGAGCAGCTCGAGCGCCATGACGCGTCCGCTGCCATCGGCGCGGGGGACAAGTTGTTGGGAAAGGATGCCGCGCAGCGATTCGGAGACCATGATGCGGATCTGGTCGCGTTGGTCGGTGGGGAACACATCGAGCACGCGGTCGAGGGTGCGAGGGGCATTACCGGTGTGAAGGGTGCCGAGCACAAGGTGACCGGTTTCGGCGGCGGTGAGCGCGAGTTGGATTGTCTCGAGGTCGCGCATTTCACCGACCATGATCACATCGGGGTCTTCCCGCAGGGCGCCGCGAAGGGCTTTGGCGAAGGACTCGGTGTGAGTGTGCACTTCGCGTTGGTTCACATGGCAGCCTTTGGATTCGAAGACATATTCGATCGGATCTTCGAGGGTGAGGATGTGGTCCTCGCGGTCGCGGTTGATGAAATCGACGAGGGCCGCAAGCGTGGTCGACTTGCCGGAGCCGACCGATCCGGTGATGAGCACGAGGCCGTTTTGATAGCGGGTGAGCGGTAGAATGTGTTCGAGTGGCAGGCCGATGTCTTCGATCGAGCGAATCTTGCTGTTGATGATGCGGAACACCATGTCATAGCCAAGACGTTGCTTGATGACCGAGGCGCGGTAACGACCGCTGGGGGAAGAGTAGGCGAAGTCGATGTCGCCGCGTTTTTCGAGACGGGCCCATTCGGTTTCCGAGAGGAAAGAGCGTGCGAGTTTTTCGGCTTGTTCCGGGGTCAGCGGATCATGGTCTTCCCAGATGGGAGAGAGCGTGCCGAAGCGCCTCCAGGCAGGTGGGTAGCCAGTGGCGAGGTGAACATCCGAGCAGTCGTATTCGCGGCCGATCTGGAGGTATTGGTCAACGTGTTCGAGGACCTGATGGGTGGACATGGGGCTTGTTGGAAAGGGCTTGGCTGTAGTCGGTGTCGCGATGGGTTGCCGGGTTGGAAACGAGTGAGGTGGCGATGCGTTGGCTCAGCCATTTTCTCAATGCATCACCGAGCCAGATCTTCAATAGCGGGCGGGCAGTGGTCAAGGTGAGACCAAGCAGCGTGCCGGAAAGGCCGCGTGATTTTTCTGCGCGTGCGGTTTTTTTGCGGCGAAAGAGCATGCTGGCGGCGAGGCCGGAAACGATCGAACCTGTTAGCCACATGCCGGGTTTGTCGTGCAGCGAGTGGCGAATGCGCGCCGACACATCGAGCTTCTCGCGGAGTGCGATGGCATCGTGCGTGAGTCGCGAACGGGCGGCGGCGCTGAGTTGGATCAGGCGTTCGACTTCGGATTTTTCTGCAGATTTTCGATCCATTCGCGATCTCTTTGGAATTCGGCGCGGGTCACGGGGAAGAATGGCGTGGTGGCGCCGGATGATTTGCGCAGGAGGATGGCGGCGACGATGATGTGGATCGCGCCGATGGCGAGGGCGGTCCAGAACCATGGCCAACCCGCGAGTATTGAGAGTGCGCCGATGCCGCCGGCGAGGAGCAATGACCAACCGAAGGTGATGCAGAGGATAGCGGCGATGACGCGTGCTGCTTTGTTCGAGCCCTTGCGTGCAGCGTCCTTGGCCTCGAGTCGGATCAACTCGGCGCGCGAGCTGGCGATGGCGAGCAAGGCTTCGATCCAAGTCGATGGGCCATGCGATGCTTCGCGGCCTTCGGGCGTGGGCTGTGAGCTTGGATCTGGCATGAAAGGTGGCAAATGGGCGGCGCTTGGCTGATGAGCGAAATAATCATCAGTCGATGCGCATCTCCGGCGCTTCGGAAGTGGGTGAAATCAGCGACGGGTGATGAGGCCGATGAGGAATCCAACGCCGAGGGCACCCAGCACGCATTTCGTGGGGTTTTGGCGGATGTAGTCTTCGGCGGTCGAGTGGAATTCCTGCGCTTTCACGCGGGTTTCCTGCCAGTGTTCGGTGGCTGACTCGCGAAGGTGTTGGGATTTTTCGGCGGCCGTTTGGCGGAGGTGCTGAGCGGATTCGATCGCGCGATCCTTGAGAGCGGCGGCTCTGGATTCGGCGGTGTGCACGAACTCGCGGGCTCTTTCGCCGGCGGCGGCGCGGAGGTCGTTGGCGGCTTGTGCGATCGAGGGGCTTGCGGCGGTGGCCTCGGTGTTGTCGAGAGTGGAAGCGGAGTCGGTCATGGCTTTGTTCGTTAGGATTGCAAGTTTCCGGAACGGGGTCCGTAGAAGGGAATCATCGCACTTTTGGCGTTTGGCGCAAGACAGCATCTCGGGAAATGCAGCCGTGGGCGGATGATTTTCGCGGGGGTCGCGGAAAGGCGGTATATATTTTGCGGTCAATCGAGCGGACCTATGCCGATCAGGTCGCGGTCTTCCTTGGCGGCTTCGATGAAGGTGTGATCCATCGAAATCGCTTGTTTCAGGTGACTGCGGGCGCGTTTCGCCTCGCCGAGGGTCCAGAGGTAACAGGCGAGGTTGTAATGGAAAATGGCCATTTCGAAGAGGCTTTTGGGGCCCTTGAGCAGCCAGTTGCAGGCCGCGAGCGTGTCGCCGGTTTCGTGGAGGCAAAAGGCGGCGCGGAGGAAAAAAACCGGTTCGTCCTTGGCAACGAGGCAGAGCAGGCGAGCGGTGTCGGAGGCGCGGTTCCATGATTCGCTTTGCATTTGCGCCGCGAGCTTGAGCTCGAGCACATGGCGTTTTTTTTGCGCCTCGGCAGGCAGTTCGTTGAGCTCTAACAGCGCCTCATCGGCCAATCCCAATTCCAGCCAGCCGGTGGCCGCTTGCAGCGTCGCATGCAAATTCATCGCGGGTATTCTAGATCACGCGATCGCGGATGCAATCGTGGAAAGAAGATTCAAGGTTCAAGTTTTCAGTTTCAAGAGGGAAGAGGATGAAGAGTTGGCGTCCTTCGCCGAGATTCCGATCATTCTCATTCGCGTTTATTCGCGTGCGTTCGCGGTTCCACATTCCGAAAGGGTAGGCGCCGCGGGGCCGCATCGCCCTACCGAGAAAAAAAGCGGACCTTTCGGAGAAAGGTCTCTGCCCAGTTTGCGCCCTCCGGGCGATTATAGTAAAAGGCGCGAAGCGCGCCTGACTGGATTGACTCCGGCGTCCATCCCAGTTTGCGCCCTCCGGGCGATTATAAAAAGAGGCGCGAAGCGCGCCTGACTGGATTCGAACCAGTGACCGTCCGCTTAGAAGGCGGATGCTCTATCCAACTGAGCTACAGGCGCTGCTGGGGGGATTGTTAGCAGTGGTGATGGGTGATGTCAAAATCAGGTTCCGATGCCGTAAGCGTTTGGTTTTTGGCTTTCAGAGCTGGGCTTGGCGGATTAGTTTGGGTCATGCGCACGGCGGTTTACGCGGGATCATTTGACCCACCCACGAATGGTCATCTCTGGATGATTGAGCAGGGCTTGGCGATGTTTGATCGCTTGATTGTGGCGATCGGCACTAACACGGCGAAGCATTACTCTTTTAGTGTTGAGGAACGCTTGGAGTTGCTCAAGGCGTCGACCCGTGAGAGCGAGCGTTTGAGCATCACGCATTTCGACAACCGCTATCTCGTCGACTATGCGCGTGAGGTTGGTGCGAAATATGTGTTGCGGGGGATTCGTTCGCCGCATGATTACGAGTACGAGCGGGTGATGCGTCAGATCAATTCCGACATGGCGCCGGAGATCACGACGGTGTTTCTGATGCCGCCGCGCGACATTGCGGAAGTTTCCTCGAACATGATCAAGGGGCTTATCGGTCCTGCGGGATGGGAGGAAACGGTCGGACGCTATGTGCCGCGGCCGGTGTTTGAGAGCTTGGCCAAACATGGTGCTGGCAAGTTCGGGGGGTGATGGGATTGGGCAATCGTCTTGTCAGGCCGGAGGAATTTGATTGAATCCGGACATGACGAAAAGTGATCGCGAGTTTTTGTTCCGTTTGTTGGAAACTCCGAGCCCGACGGGTTTCGAAATGCCGGGTCAGCGGGTGTGGGCGGATTGGATCAAGGGTCATGCGCAAAGCGTCGAGTGCGACGCGTACGGATCGACCTGGGCGAAGCTTGCGGGTAAGTCATCGAGGGTGGTGATGCTCGAGGCGCATGCCGACGAGATCGGGTACATGGTCAAGCACATCGACGATCGCGGTTATTTGCGCTTGGATCGGGTCGGTGGATCGGATGCCGCGACGGCGCGGGGCAGGCGGATCAATATTTTGGGCGACAAGGGCGAGGTGCCGGGGATCATTGGCAACACGGCGATTCATTTGCGTCGCGACGATCATGGGTCGGAGAAGGCCCCGGCGGTGCATGATTTGTGGGTGGATGTGGGGGCTTCGAACGCGCAGGGCGTGGCCAAACTTGGAATCCGCGTCGGACATCCGGCGGTGTATCAGGACAGCCCGATGGAACTGGCTAACAAGCGCATCGTCGGTCGTGCCTTGGACAACAGGGTCGGTGGCTACATCATCGCACAGGTGATGAAGCGCATCGCCGCGCACAAATCAAAGCCGGCATTCACGCTGGTATGCCTCAATGCCATTCAGGAAGAGATCGGGGGTCATGGCGCGATGATGGCGGCCTATCGTTTGAAGCCCGATATATGCGTTTGCCTTGATGTGACGCATGCGACCGACACTCCGGGCATTGATCCTGCGAAGCATGGCAGTGTGAAACTCGGTGGTGGCCCTTCACTCACGCATGGCACGGCGAATCATCCTTTGGTGGTCAAGCAGTTGCTTGAAGTCGCGAAGGGCAAGGACATCCCGATCCAGCACGAGGCCAGTAGCCGCTTTACGGGCACTGATACGGACAAGATTTTCCATTCGCGCGAGGGCATTCCGAGCGCCTTGGTTTCACTGCCATTGCGCTCCATGCATTCGGTGGTCGAGACCGCACATTTGGATGATATTGAGCACACGATCGAATTGCTCGCAGCCTTTGTCATGTCGCTCAAGGCGAATGATGAGTTTCATCAGAGGTTGGGGGGAGGGTGAACATCGAACATCGAACATCCAACATTGAACATCGAATGTTGAAGAGGTGTGAAACTCTGTATCTCTTTCCCAATAACTCTTAACAGATAAGTATGAACTCTTCCTCTTTGCGTCCCTTTGCGACCTTGGCGGCTTTGCGGTAAACTTCTTTGAAGAGGGGCTTGGCGGTTGGAAACCGCCGCCACGGTTAGAGGATGAAGCCGGAGCGTTGGAGGCGGGCTTTGGCGACATCTTCGAGTGGGTTTTCGGGGCCGATGGCGAGGCGGATGCTTTTGAGAAGAGTGGTGGTGATCGGTCGCAGGACGGAGAGTGGCAGTGATTTGAGTCCGATCAATTTGCGGTGTTCGGCTGGCAGCGAGGCGAGGGCGGATTGGAAGAGCAGCGCGTAGACCGGTCGTGCGGATCTTGGCAGTGGTGGGTTGCGCAGCCATTGGATCACATCGCGGGTGTCATCGTTGACGGCCAGTTCGCCGCGGTAGTGGTCGAGCCATGTGAGCAGTTCCGCTTCGTTCATTGGCACATCGGTGAGGCCGAGGGGTTCTACGGATTTCGACCAGAGGCGGACATAGGCATCGGCGCCACCGGGGATTGGGCGGGTGGAGAATATTTGGTGGCTGCGCAGGAATGAATCCATGAACGCGATGTGTACCCAGCGGAGCAGGTCGGGATCGGCGGCGCGGTAGTTGCGGGATTCGCCTGAAGAGCTTTCGTATTGTCCTTTCACGCGGTCGTGCATGCGGTTGACGCGTGATGCCTCGGCGGCGAGTGCTTCGTGCGAGGCGAAGGTCGTGATCGTGAGCCAGCGGATCGTGCCGGCGAGGCGTCCAAGCGGGTCGTCCTTGTAGCGGGAGTGCGTGCGAACACCGGCAAGGCTGCCGGGGTGGAGGGCCTGCATCAGCAATGCGCGCACACCACCGACGAGTGTGCCGAGGTCGGCATGCACGACCCATGGTGCATCATCCGGCAGGTAAAGCCCGCGGCCTTCGCCCGATGCAACGGTTTCGAGCCACGGAGGATTTCCGCTCGGGTCTCCGCAGAGAAGCGCGCGAAACCTGCGGGAGAAAATTTCCTGTAATTTGTTGTTGGGCAAAATGGTTGGTGCGCGCTTGCTCCACGCGATCAGGCGAGGATCTGGGCGAGCACATAGGGAAGGATACCGCCGGAGCGATAGTAGTCCTTCTCCACAGGTGTGTCGATGCGCACCAGGACCGGGATGTCAAAGGAGGTCGGACCGCTCGGAGAGCCGTCCCTACCCGGATAGACGCGAAGGGTCGCTTGCTGCTGCGGCTTGAGGTTGTTGTCGATGCCCACGAGGTCGAAGGTCGCGTCGGCGAGGTCCTTCACCTTGTCGTAATCCGCCTTGTTGACGAAATTGCAAGGAAGCACGCCCATGCCCACGAGGTTCGAGCGGTGGATGCGTTCGAAGGATTTCGTGATGACCGCTTTCACGCCGAGCAGGTTAGTGCCCTTGGCTGCCCAGTCGCGGCTGGAGCCCATGCCGTAGTCCTCGCCGCCGATGATGATCGTCGGGGTGCTATGATTTTGATAAACTGCGGCCGCGTCGTAGATCGCTTGCGTTTCGTCGTTGATCTTGGTGACACCGCCTTCGGTGCCGGGCACCATGAGGTTTTTGATGCGGACATTGGCGAAGGTGCCGCGGGTCATCACGCGGTCATTGCCGCGGCGTGAGCCATAGGAGTTGAAGTCGGCGAACTCAACTTTGTTTTCCACAAGGTAGCGTCCGGCCGGGCTGTCCTTCTTGATCGCGCCAGCGGGCGAGATGTGGTCGGTCGTGACCGAGTCGCCGAAGATGCCGAGCGGCCTTGCGCCGATGATTTCGGTGATATCGCGCGGTGTTGGTGTGAAACCGTCGAAGAACGGTGGTTCTTGGATGTAGGTCGAGTTGCGATCCCACTCGTAGACATTGCCGGTGGAGGATTTGATTTCGTTCCACTTCGGATTTTGGTCGGCGAAGCCGGTGTAGAGGCGTTGGAACACATCCGGTTTGAGCGATGAGTTCATGGCCGCTTCGATTTCGGCGGAGCTTGGCCAGATGTCGTGAAGGAAAACCGGCTGACCATCGGAGCCGAAACCTAGAGGTTCTTTTTCCATGTCGATATCGACCGTGCCGGCGATCGCGAACGCGACGACGAGCGGCGGTGACATCAGGAAATTTGCTTTGATCGATTGGTGCACGCGGGCCTCGAAGTTGCGGTTACCCGAGAGCACCGAAGCGGCGATGATGTCTTCCGATTTCACCACATCCTCGATGCCGGCATCGAGCGGACCCGAGTTGCCGATGCAGGTCGTGCAGCCGTAGCCGACGGTTTGGAAGCCGAGCTTGTCGAGCTCTGTCTGGAGGCCGGTTTTGTTGAGGTAATCGGTGACCACGCGCGAGCCCGGGCCGAGCGAAGTTTTCACCGAAGGCTTCACGATGAGGCCTTTCGCGTTGGCCTTCTTGGCAAGCAGGCCCGCGGCAAGCATCACGCTTGGGTTCGAGGTGTTGGTGCAGGATGTGATTGCGGCGATGAGCACCGAGCCGTGGGTGATCGTGTCCTTGATGCCGCCCTTGCTATCGACGCTGACCTCCCAAAGCGGGTAGGCGGGCGTGTCGCTGTTTTCGGTGACGACGCCGACTTCGGCGCCAAGTGCGCGAGCGGCGCCAGTGGCATCATCGGGCACGCTGTCGAGGGTCGGCGGAAGCTTGAGTGGTTCGGCGGATCCAGCGGCGGGTTGCTTGTTGTAACCATCGGGTGCCGGACCGGTGAGCAGCGAGGCCCACTTTGATTTGAGTGACTCGAGTTCGATGCGGTCTTGCGGGCGCTTCGGTCCGGCGACGCCAGGCTTGACCTTTGAGAGATCGATTTCGACCACTTGTGAAAATTCGAGTGCGTCCTTTTCGGTCGGGATGCCCCAAAGCCCTTGGGCCTTGTAGTAATTCTCGACGGTTTTGCAGAGTTCGGGCGAGCGTCCGGTGCCGGCGAGGTAGCCGGTGGTGATTTCGTCGATGCCGAAGAAGCCCATCGTCGCGCCGTATTCCGGGGCCATGTTGGCGATGGTTGCGCGGTCAGGCAGCGAGAGGGCTTTGGCGCCGGGTCCGTAGAACTCGACAAATTTTCCGACGACCTTTGTTTTGCGCAGGACTTCCGTCACGAGCAGGACGAGGTCGGTGGCGGTGACGCCGGTGGCGAGTTCGCCGGTGAGGTGGACGCCGACGACTTCGGGCACGAGGAAAGTCACTGGTTGGCCGAGCATGCCGGCTTCCGCTTCGATGCCACCGACGCCCCAACCGACGACGCCGAGGCCGTTGATCATCGTCGTGTGCGAGTCGGTGCCGACGAGTGTGTCGGGGTAGAAGACGCCATCTTTTTCGAGCACGCATTTGGCGAGGTACTCGAGGTTCACTTGGTGGACGATGCCGATGCCGGGTGGCACGACTTTGAAGGTATCGAATGCCTGCTCGCCCCATTTCAGGAACTCGTAGCGTTCGCGGTTGCGGTGGAATTCGAGGTCGAGGTTGCGGTTGAGCGAGTCGCCGGTACCGGCGTAATCCACCTGCACCGAGTGGTCGACGACGAGGTCGACTGGCACGAGGGGTTCGATCATTTTCGCATCGCGGCCCATGCCATTGACAGCTGAGCGCATGGCGGCGAGGTCGACCAAAAGCGGCACGCCGGTGAAGTCCTGCAAGACGATGCGTGCGACCACGAAGGGGATCTCATAGTCGCCGGGATTTTTTGCGTTATAGGCTGCGAGGTTGGCGATGTCCTTGTCGCTGACCTTGAGTCCGTCGTTGTTGCGGAGGAGCGATTCCAGCACGATGCGGATCGAGACCGGCAGGCGGGAGAGGTTGGAAAATCCTTGTTCGGCGAGAGCGGGCAGCGAGTGGAATTTGCCCTCGGCTCCGGAGCCGGTGGTGAAGGTGCGGAGTGTGTTCATGGTGGGTGGGAGGAATGCGCTGTAGCGGCGATCGTGCCAAATGTCGCACGGAGCGAACGGGCGGAGGCTAGCGGCAGGCGGGGATTTGTCAAAATCGTTTGATTGCCTTGTTCGCTTGGCCGTGTGGCGGGATTTTTGGGGGTGGTGAATTTGGCATTTTCCAAGATTCGGGCTTGCGTCGGCTGTGGCGGTTCTATTGACTCCCCCATGGCGGATATTTCACTCGGATTGTCATTTGATGATGTCTTGCTGGTGCCGGCCCTGAGCTCGGTTTTGCCAGGAGACGCGGATCTCTCGACTTTGCTTGCGGAGGGGATTCCTTTGTCACTGCCGGTGGTTTCGGCGGCGATGGACACGGTTTCAGAGCATGACCTTGCGATCGCTTTGGCGCGCGAGGGCGGCATGGGAGTCATCCACCGTGCCTGCCCGATCGACGAGCAGGTGGTGATGGTTTCACGGGTCAAGCGTTCGGAAAACGCGGTGATCCTCAAGCCGCACACCGTGCGCAAGGAAGACACGGTCGATCATGTGCGCGAGATCATGGCAAAGAACGGATTTTCCGGATTCCCGGTCATCGATGCCGAGGGTCACCTTGAGGGCATGGTCACCGGGCGCGATGTTCGTTATCTGGATCGCACCGATGCGACGGTCGCCGATGTGATGACCCCTAAAGAGCGGCTGATCACTGCGCCGCCGACCACCAGCTTGGAAGAAGCTCGTAGGATTTTGTATCAGAACCGGATTGAGAAACTTCCGCTCATTGATGCGAATGGAAAACTGGCGGGGCTGATCACTGGTTCGGACATCGAGAAGCGCGTCACTTTCACCCAAGCGGCGAAGGACGCCAATGGTCGCCTGCGTTGCGGTGCGGCAGTGGGTGTGGGGCCGGATTGCATTGATCGCGGCAAGGCGCTGATCGAAGCCGGTGCGGATGCGTTGTTCATAGATGCGGCGACGGGGCACACGCGCCATGTCATGGGAGTGATTGAAAAACTCCGGAGTCTTTCGGCGGTGCCGGTCGTTGCTGGTAATGTCGTGACCGAGCAAGGTGCGCGCGATTTGGTGAAGGCCGGCGCGAATGCGATCAAGGTGGGCGTTGGCCCCGGATCGATTTGCACGACGCGAGTGATTTCCGGTGTGGGGATGCCGCAGTTCACGGCGATTCGCAATGTGGCCGATCACTGCCGCGAGAATGGCGTGAAGGTCATCGCCGATGGCGGCATTCGTTACTCCGGCGACATCGTCAAGGCGCTGGCGGCGGGTGCGGATCTGGTGATGCTTGGGTCGTTGCTTGCGGGCACGCGAGAGAGCCCCGGCCAGACGGTTCATTTCCAAGGTCGTCGATTCAAAACCTATCGCGGCATGGGATCGATTGGTGCGATGCAAAAGGGCTCGGGCGACCGCTATGGTCAGAACAGCTCGGGCAAGCTCGTCGCCGAAGGGGTCGAGGGTCGGGTGCCTTACAAGGGTCCGCTTTCGGATGTCATTTTCCAACTCATGGGCGGGCTCAAATCCGGCATGGGATATGTCGGGGCTTCGAACTTGAGCGAGCTTCGCGAACGCGCTCAGTTCACACGCATCACTGCGGGCGGTCTTCGCGAGAGCCACGTGCATGACATCGTCATCACCGAAGAGCCAACCAACTATCAGCCGATAGGTTGATGGGTGGTCCTGAAATTTCAACACACATTCCATTCATATTTCGATGCACGACAGCAACCATGTGGCAGTGATAGACTTTGGTTCTCAGTACACGCAGCTCATTGTGCGGCGGGTGCGGGAGCTGGGTTTTTTCGCTAAACTTTATGCGATCGAGGATTTTCCCGAGATCGGAAAGCCAGGAGCGATCATTCTTTCGGGCGGGCCGAAAAGCACCAGCGAGGCCGATGCGCCGGATCTGGATTTTGAAGCACTCAAGGCCTTCGGTGTGCCGGTGCTCGGTGTTTGCTACGGCATGCAATTGCTCAACATCAAGTTCGGCGGAACCGTCGAGGCAAGCAACCGACGCGAGTATGGTCCGGCCAATCTTTTTCCCACCGAGTGCAAAGGCTTGTACGAAGGAATTTCCAGTTCATCGCAGGTGTGGATGAGCCATTCGGATACCGTCAAGGTGCTGCCCGATGGCGCGAAGGTGCTTGCAGCGAATCAGCACGGAACGCCGGTTTCGCTGCAATGGAACGACAGGTTTTTCGGCATCCAGTTTCACCCAGAGGTGACCCACAGTCACGAGGGCTTGCGGATTCTTCACAATTTCCTGCTCAACGCAAAGAGTCTGCTGCCGTTCCGGATTGATGACTTCAAGCGCGAAATCATCGACGGTATTCGCGAAAAGATCGGCAAAAAACAGATCGTGTGCGGCGTCTCCGGTGGCGTTGACAGCACAGTGCTAGCAGTTCTTTTGCACGAGGCGGGTGCCAACATCCGCGCGATTTTTGTCGATCACGGCTTGATGCGCAAAGATGAGGGCGAAGAGGTTCGCAACAACTTCCACCGCATGGGTGTGCCGATCGAAACGGTTGATTGCTCCGAGCGTTTCATGACGGCACTTGATGGCGTCGATGATCCGGAGAAGAAGCGCGTGATCATTGGTAACCTGTTCATTGATGTGTTCTGGGATGCGGTCGGTGATGCCGAAATGCTCGCTCAGGGAACGCTTTATCCAGATGTCATTGAGAGTGCATCGAACGCGCGGTCGAAGGCCTCGAAGATCAAGACCCACCACAACCGAGTCGATCGCATTCTTGAATTGCAGGCGGAGGGCAAGGTGCTTGAGCCGCTTGCGGAGCTCTTCAAGGATGAGGTCCGCGCGCTCGGTGCTTCCTTGGGAATCCCGCACGACATTTTGCATCGTCATCCATTTCCCGGTCCGGGTCTTGCGGTGCGCTGCCCGGGCGTGATCACCGAGGACCGTCTGCGGATCATCCGCGAGTGCGATGCCATCTTCATCGGCAAGCTCAAGGAGCACGGTTGGTACGAACGCGTGTGGCAGGCCTATGCCGGATTGATCCCGGTGAAAACCGTGGGTGTTAAGGGCGATGAGCGCAGCTACGAGTGGGCGATCTCACTGCGTGCGGTTGTGTCCGAGGATGCCATGACTGCCGACTGGGTCGAGCTCCCGCCGCAATTGCTGCGCGAGACCAGCCATCGCATCCTCAACGAAGTGAAGGGGATCAACCGCGTGCTCTACGACATCTCGACCAAACCACCGGCGAGCATCGAGTGGGAGTGATTGTTTGGATGTGGCATCACTACAAAAAAGCACGACTGTGATGTCGTGCTTTTTTGTTGGTTTGAAAATTGTAGCTGCTTAGCAGCACGACTACCCTTATTTCTCCGGGCGTTTGTATTTCGCCCGCAGGATTTCGATCACCATAGGGAGCAGTGAGAAGGCGATGATGCCGAGGACGACCAGTTCGAAGTTTTTCTTCACGATCGGGATGTTGCCGAAGAACCATCCGGCGGGGAGGATGGTGACAACCCAGAGGATGGCGCCGATGACATTGAAGAACATGAAGCGTTTGTAATCCATGTTGCCGGTGCCGGCGACGAAGGGGGCGAAGGTACGAACGATCGGAACGAAGCGGGCGATGATGATGGTTTTGCCGCCGTAGCGTTGGTAGAATTCGTTGGTTTTCTCGATGTGCGATGGTTTTACGATGCGCGGGAAGGAGCGGAGCATCCAGCTGCCGAATTTGTTGCCGATCCAATAGTTCACGGTGTCGCCGATGATGGCGGCGACGAGGATGATGAGGCCCGCGAGCCAGATGTTGAGGCCGGATACGGGGTCGGCCGCGACGGCGCCAACGGCGAAGAGCAGCGAGTCGCCGGGCAAGAAGGGGGTGACGACGAGGCCGGTTTCGCAGAAGATGATGAGGAAAAGCAGGCCATAGACCAGTGGGCCGTAGGCGCTAGTGAATGTGGTGAGGTGCTCTTGGATGTTGAGGATGAAGTCGATGGCTTCTTTCATGTGTTTAGCTGGTTTCGGGTCGTGGATCTCGGTTGAGAAGTTCGTGCATGGCGGCGGCGGCCTGCTTGTTTTCGTACAGCACCGAATACACCGCGTCGAGGATAGGTGTGCGGACGCCGGCCTTGCGGGCGGCATCGTGGATGGAGAGCGTATTGGGCACGCCTTCGGCGACCATTCCGAGGGACTGCACCGCTTGTTCGAGTGATTGGCCTTTGCCGAGGGCGAGGCCGACGCGGTGGTTGCGTGAATGTTCGGAGAAACAGGTGACGATCAGGTCGCCGACGCCGGAGAGGCCGGAAAATGTTTCGGGGTGGCCGCCAAGGGCGGTGCCGAGTCGGGTCATCTCGGCGAGGGCGCGGGTGACGAGAGCAGCGACTGCGTTGTCGCCAAGTCCGAGGCCGTGGGCCATGCCGGCGGCGATCGCGTAAACATTTTTTACCGCGCCACCGATTTCCGCGCCGGCGAGGTCATTGCTGGTGTAGGAGCGGAAGTACGGGAGGGTGAAAAGTTGTTGGAGTTCGGCGGCGAGTTGCGCGTCTTCCGAAGCGATCACCGCGCAGGTGACGAGGTCATTGGCGATTTCCTCCGCGTGGTTGGGTCCGGTGAGGACGGCGATCGGGTTGTGGGGAAAAATTTCGCGAAGGATTTCGCTCATTCGCTCGCCGGTGTTGCGTTCGATGCCTTTCGCGCAGGTGAGAAGCGGTACATCGTTGGGAATTCCGGCTGCTTTGAGTTTTTCCGCCTCACTGCGAATTGCGAGTGTCGGTACGGCAAAGATCACGAGCGGATGGCCAACCGCTTCGCGGTGGTCGGTGGTGGCGCGGATGTGCGAGGCGAGCGGTATGTCGGTGAGGTACTTCGGGTTGCGATGATTGCGGTTGATGCCATCGGCGCATGATGTCTCGTTGGAAACGAGGATGATCGGGCTCAGCTTTGGCGTGAGGAGTTTCGCCAGGGCAGTGCCGAGCGAACCTGCGCCGAGGATGGCAGCCGAAGTGATGGGGTTGATGGCCATGGATGCGTGAAGTGGATCGCTAATCTTGGTTTTTTGCTATCCGGATTTTTTTCCGAAGCGGTGTTCGGTGCCATCCATGAGGCGGCGGAAATTCACGCGGTGTTTCCAAACAGCGAGAATCGCGATGACGATGGTGAAGGCGAGCAATGGTTTGTTCCATGTGCCGTCCTGGATGCGGCCGTGGAACCATGATCCCCAGAGCGTGAGAAATGGCAGCGAGACTGCGGCACCAACGCTGGCGATCGAGACATAGCGTGTGGTGATGAACAGCAGGCCCCAGATCACGAGGAGGATGATCACCGCGAATGGCATCAGCGCGAGCAGGACGCCTCCGGAGGTGGCGATGCCCTTGCCGCCCTTGAAGTTCACCCATGGCGAATAGTTGTGACCGAGCACCGCGCAGAGGGCGGTGATGACATGGATGAGTTGGGCCTTCATGGCCGATGCCGCGGGCAGTTCCATGATCCATGATTCTGGCAATCCAAGCGGAATGCCTGGTGCGCGGCCTGCGATCTGGATGAGGTTGATGGCGAGCACCACTGGTACGAAACCTTTCAGCACATCGAGCAGCAGGCAGGCGTAGCCGTATTTTTTGCCGACGACGCGAAGCACATTCGTGGCGCCGATGTTGCCGGATCCGTGCTCGCGGATGTTGATGCCTTTGGCTTTGGAAATGATCAGCCCGAAGGGGATCGAGCCGAGCAGGAAGGCGAGAATCGGGCAGAACCAGAGTTGCATCAAAAAGATGGGTGAGGCGGATGAATCGGTGGGTGGCTGTGCGGAGCGCGGGGTGCGTCACTCCAGTGTGGCGCTGAGAATCGTGACCGCGGTGTTGGGCACATTTTCGGCGGGCATTTCGATGGCCTCGCCGGTGGCCGGGTGGAGCATTTTCATTTTGCCGATGCCGGTGGAGGTGGACTTGATCTTATCGACGACATCCATGCCTTCGACGACTGATCCGAAGACCGCGTAGCCGCCGTTGTTCGGGTAGTCGAGCATCGCATTGTCCTGCACATTGATGAAGAATTGGGCTTTCGCGCTGTTGGGATCGTTGGTGCGAGCCATGGCGATCGTGCCGCGGGCATTTTTGAGGCCGTTTTTGCCTTCGTTGGTGATGGGCTTGCCAGCGGGTTTCTCGACGAGAGTTCCGTCTTTCGATTCAAAGCCACCGCCTTGGATCATGAAGCCATCGATGACGCGATGAAAGACAGTGCCGTCGTAGTGTTTCTTTTTCACATAATCGACGAAGTTGGCGACGGTGATCGGGGCTTTTTCTTTGTTGAGTTCGAGGACGATGTCGCCGTGGTTGGTTTTGAGGCGGACCTTGGTGGCGGCGGGCTTGGCGGATTTTTCCGCATCGGCGAAAACCGCGAGTGGAGCGAGCAGGGCGAGGAGAACGGTGAAGGTGCGTTTCATCGGGTTGATTTCTAGCCGAGGCCTGTGTGCAGGACAAGGAATGAGTTCCGATGATGATTGGGGGAGAAACAAAAAAGCCCCGAGGCCGATGGAGCGGCCCGGGGCTTGGATTTTGGCTGAAATTTCAATGATTTTGGTCGCCGAGGTTGACCGGCTTGTAACCGCCGCGGCTGCGGAAATAAAGGATCAGGCCGAGGTAGCAGATCAGCATGAAGGCGGGGAAGATTGCCATTTTGCCGAGTGCGCTAAATTGCCCGGTGGTGGTGGCTGTTTTGATGGCTTCCGCGTCGGCTGTTTCGGTGATCGAGGCGCTTTTGACCGGATCGATGGCCTTGTAGGCGCCGAGTAGGTAATTTTTTTGGACTGTGACCGTTTCGTAAATTGCCGGATTGCTCGACTGGAGTTTGGCGGTCGCTGAAGACTCTTGAAGGAAGCCGATGAATGGGAAGCCGAGGATGCCGACGGCGAGCATGCCGATGCCGCCCATGGCGTTGAGCGTGAGTGCGCCACCTTTCGGGCATTGCTCGCTGGTGATGCCCAGCATCGTTGGCCAGAAGAATGTTTTTCCGACCGCGTAAAGTGTCGCGGCGGTGAAGATCACCAGCATGCCGGCACCATTGGTTTTCGAGAGCCATGTGAGGCCGATGATCGCCAGCAGCGAGCAACCCGCCAGCAGGCCAAGTGGAGAAATCCGATGAACGATGCTGCCTGCGAAAAAGCGCAGCACCATCATGATTGCCGAGGTGTAGACCAGCACCCAAGCGGGGTGATGGCCGGCGGCTTTCATCGGTTCCTCCATCAGCGAGCTGATCCATCCGTCGGTGCCTATTTCGGCTGTGGCGAGTGGCATCATGATGATGATCAAGATCGCAAGAATGATGCGGCCAAAGGATTTGGTGATCACAGCAAAAGCACCAACAATGAGCAGGGTAAGGGTCCAGCTCAGCGCCTGTGGCCATGCGAAAACACGACCGAGTTCGGCAACCACCAGGCCGAATCCGACGAAGGCGCCGAAGACACCAAGTTCCTTGAGCATGTCGACATAACCGATGCCGGCTTGCTCGCGTTCGCTTTTCGGAAATTTTGCACCGATAAGCATCACGAAGAAAATGATCGCTGGCACGAGGATGAGTCCGAGCGTGATGCGCCAATCGGCGTTTGATGCGAGGGCGATCGTGCAGA
The DNA here is from genome assembly GCA_947462835.1 of Akkermansiaceae bacterium. Taxonomy (GTDB): domain Bacteria; phylum Verrucomicrobiota; class Verrucomicrobiia; order Verrucomicrobiales; family Akkermansiaceae; genus Luteolibacter. The sequence goes on along the minus strand of CANHQM010000010.1, from coordinate 6,827 downwards.
TTCCGCCGAGGACAAGTCCGGCTGGCCAGCCGGCGTGGAGGATGTTGAGCCATTTCACCTTGTCCTTGCGGAAGATCGTGGCGACGACCGGATTGATGTAGGCTTCCACCGCGCCGTTGCCGAGGCCGAGGATGATGCTGCCCCAGGTTAGGAATTTCACGCCCTTTGCCTGAGCGGCAGCGAGGGCATCACCGGTGACCCCTTGGATCGAGCTGTAGGCGGCGATCGCCAACGCGGTGTAGGCGAGGTACGACACGAATGAAAAGACCATCGCCGTCTTGTAGCCGATGCGGTCGATAAAGAGGCTGAACAGAATGATGCTCATGCCGAAGGGCCAGATGCCGGCGCCTTGGAGTTCGCCGACAGCGACTTTGTCGAGGCCGAAGTCGCCGATGAAATCACCGCCGCAAAGGATCATGCGGCTGATGAAGGCGTAGCTGGTGGTGATGAGCGCGATGAAGCAGCCCCAGAAGAGGGCCATGTCGGATTTATCGGATGCGGAGTTCATGGGTTGCACTCCGACATCTAACAGGCGAGGGGCTGATGGCTAGGATTTTGTCAGCCTTGCGCGTCGTGCGGGTCGCTTATGCCGTGAAGCTATCGAGCGCTGGGCTTTCGCCTTGTGTGGCTTTTGCCTGACCGTTGGCAGCGAGGTGGACGAGGCAGTGATGGACATCTTCGGCATCCGCCTTGATTGCGGAGGCGATTTGATCGGCGTTTTGGGGGGAAGATGTCAGTTTCGCGCGGACATTTTTCAGGATCTCGAGAAACACGCCGGCGGCTTTTTTGCCCGCTTCCACGCCCGGTTGGTGGTAGGCATTGATGTTCACCAGTGAGGCGTAGAATGAGACCGCGCGTTCGAAGAGCGCGATGAGTAGGCCTAGTTGGAAGGGGGTGACTTCCGGGATCGAGATCGTGAGCGACTTACGACCGGATTCGTGGAGGGCCTTGCGGGTGCCGCGCAGGAAACCTTGGAGGTAATCGGCAGAGGTGGTGCCGGGCTCGACTTCGATGCTCTGGCCATCGCGGCCTTTGCGGACCTCGATGAAGGTCGTAAAAAAATTGTTCACGCCGTCGCGCAGTTGTTGGACATAGGCGTGTTGGTCGGTGGAGCCTTTGTTGCCATAGACCGCGATGCCTTGGTTCACGACATTGCCATCGAGATCGAGTTCCTTGCCGAGCGACTCCATGACGAGTTGCTGGAGGTACTTTGAAAACAGCACGAGCGAATCCTTGTAGGGAAGGACCACCATGTCTTTTTCGCCTTTGCCTTTGGTGGCGTGATGCCATGCGAGGGCAAGCTGCATCGATGCGTTGGATTTTACATCGGTCTTGCGGGTTTGCTCATCCATCGCGGCGGCGCCGGCGAGAAGTTCATCGATGTTGATGCCTTGCAGCGCGGCAGGCACGAGGCCGACGGTTGAGAGCAGCGAGGTGCGGCCGCCGACCCAGTCTTCCATCGGAAAACTGGTGATGAATCCTTGCGCGGTGGCATATTGATGGAGCTTCGATCCGATGCCGGTGACCGCGACAGCGTGCTTGCCGAAGTCGAGTTTTGCCGCCTTCCAAGCCGCTTCGGCTTCGAGCATGCCATTGCGGGTTTCGGGTGTGCCGCCTGATTTTGAAATGACTAGCACGAGCGTGTTGGCAAGGCCGAGCGGTTTGATTTTTTCCAGCACTGCGTCCATGCCGGCGGGGTCGGTGTTGTCGAAGAAAAAGATCGGCAACTTCGCGTGAGTGCCGAGCGCTTCGGCGACGAGTTGCGGGCCGAGTGCCGAGCCACCGATGCCGATGAGGAGAAGTTGTTTGAAGGGTGAGCCGGAAGGTGAGGTGATTTCGCCGGAGTGAACTTGGGCGGCGAATTTTTTCAGATCGGCAAGTGGCGCAGTGATCGCTTCGCGCAGTTCGGGGGTCGGTGCGAGGTCGGCATTGCGCAGCCAGTAGTGGCCGACGCGGCGGTTTTCATCGGGGTTGGCGATGGCACCGGCTTCAAGTGCCTTCATGTCATCGAAGGCTTTGTTGATTTTTGGCGTTATGCCCGCGATGAAGTCGGCTCCGATCTCCATGAGCGAGAGGTCGAGTGAGAAGCCGAATTGTGGATAGCGGAGGATGGATTGATTGTAGGTTTGCCAGGACATGGTGGAGATCGGGTGTGGGAGAAAAATTAGGCCTTTGACTGTTCAAGCATGCGCAGCAGCGGTGCTTCGGCGCGTTTGCGGATGGATTCTTCCATTTCGACGCGGGGGGAGAGGTTGGCGAGGCAATCGCGGAGTTTTTGGAGGGTGTTCATTTTCATGTAGCGGCAGTCGGCGCAGGCGCAGCGGTCGGTGGGGCCGGGGATGAGATTTTTGTCCGGGCATTCCTTGCGCAGGCGGTGGAGCATGCCGCTTTCGGTGACGACGATGATGTTTTTGGCCGGCGCGTTTTTGCAGTAGTCGACCATTTTTTCGGTCGAGCAAACTTCATCGGCGAGGAGTCTGACTGCTTGGGTGCATTCCGGGTGGGCGACGACGAGGGCGTCGGGGTATTCCGATTTGATGCGTTGGATCGACTCGCGGGTGAACTCGACATGGACATAGCAGTTGCCTTTCCAGAGGTCCATTTTGCGGCCGGTTTGTTCCATGACCCATGCGCCGAGGTTTTCATCGGGCACGAAGAGGATGGGGCGATCCTTAGGGGCCTTGTTGACGATTTTGACTGCGTTGCCCGAGGTGCAGATCACATCGCAGAGTGCCTTCACCGCGCCGGAGCAATTGATGTAGGCGATGACATAGTAGTTCTTTTCCTTGTTGGCGTTGAGGAAGGCTTCGAGTTGTTCGGCGGGGCATGATTGCTCGAGCGAGCAGCCGGCTTCCTTATCGGGGAGGACGACAATTTTTCCCGGGTTCACGATCTTGGCGGTTTCGGCCATGAAATGGACGCCGCAGAATGCGATCACATCGGCGTTGGTTTCTTTTGCGTGATATGCGAGGCCGAGCGAGTCGCCGACATAGTCCGCCACATCCTGAATTTCCGCCGACTGGTAGTTGTGGGCGAGGATGACCGCGTTGCGTGATTTTTTGAGGTCGAGGATTTCCTGCTTGAGGTCGAGTGAGCTCATGGTGGTGGCGGGACTGTTAGATTGTCTGGGGTGCGGTGGTGTCCGCAGAAATGATTTCGACAGTGCCGAAGTGGTGGGCGCCGGATTGCACCACGAGCGAAGTCGTGCGGACAAGTCCGTGAAATTGCGAGCGTTTTTCGAGTGTGACTTGGCCCGTGCAGGTGAGTTGGCCGCGGACATTGCCGTGGATGCGGGCGGTTTCCGCATGGACTGTGCCGAGGAATTCGACGCGTGAGCCTTTTTCCACCATCAGGTTGCGGCAGCGGACCGGGTAGCTGATTTTTGCGTGTGTGCGAATGATCAGGTCGCCGGAGCAAACGACCGGAGAATGGATGCTGCCGAGGAGTGTGAGGTGGTGGCAGGCGAGGCTGGCGGCGTTGAAGATGCCATTTTTGCGGATGACCACATTGCCGCAGGTTTTGATGCTGCGTTCATGGAGGGTGCTGATTTCGTGGTCGAGCAGGCTCAGGTAGCCGCAGCATTTCGGGCATTGGCTTGATTGCGCGTTGCCAGAGGCGGTGAAATGGTGATGGCAGGCGAAGCAGGTGAGTTCGCGTGGCGGTGCCGGCGGGTTGAGCAGGCGCTGGAGGGTTTCCAGAAAGGTGGGCTTGGGAGGGGCTGCCGGCAGTGGTGCGGGTGGCTCGGCAGGCGGCTCGGACGCGGCCTCGGGTGGCGACTTAGCGACGCGCACCGTGCTGGTTTTGCGCGCGACGGCTTTGCCGTCGATCACGCTGATGCCTGCCCGGCAATTCCGGCATTGGGTGGAGACCACCATGGCCGGCTCCAGCTGGGAGTTTCCGCATTCCGGGCACTCGATGCGGATGCGATGGCGCTGAGGCTCATCGGCCATGGCGTCTGGTGCGGGAGTTGCGGGGCTTCAGAATCAGGAAATGGTTCCGGCGAGGGTGCCTTGTTTCGGAAGCTCGGTCGGTGAGGGAGCGGGTTTCGCTGCGGCAGCGGCGGGGGCTGCTTGACCTGCGCCTTGGGCGGGGGTGCCGACCGTGGATTTGCCGACGAAGATCGCGCCGGCTTCGATCGAGAGTGTCTTTGCCTTGATGTCGCCAACGACTTCGGCGCTCGCTTTCAGTTCGACGCGGTCGGTGGCGGTGAGGTTGCCGTGCACTTTGCCGTAGACGATGATCGTTGCGGTGCTGATCTCCGCCTTGATGCGAGCGTTTTCACCGATGGTGAGGTTGCCTTCGGAGGAAATGTTGCCTTCGATTTTGCCGTCGATGACCAGGTCGTTTGTGAACTTCACCGAGCCTTTGATTTCCACATCGGAGGAAAGCACATTGCGTGTGGCTTGGGGGGAAGTGCTGCGTGGTGCGGCGGATTGCGAGCTATAGGATGAGCTGGATGCCGAATAAGCGGATTGAGCAGCGGGCGTGGCGGAATCCGTGGGGCGGGTTTCCGGGGCTGAAGTGGTGGTGGAGCGGGTGGCTTCGCCTTGGTCTTGGCCGATGACTTTTTTGAACATGGTAAGGAGTTGGTTGGATTGCGGGGATGAGGCTATGCGACTATGTGTTCCGTGAAATTTTTCTCCAGCCTTAATTTTTCGCTTTATTGTCCTTTTTGTCGGATTTTGCGGGCTTGGATTCGGGTTTCTTCTCGGGAGCTGCTTGATTTGCGGCGGGTTCGGCAGATTTTTGTTCCGGGCTCGCTTTTTGCGGTTCGGGTGCCGGTGCTGGGGGCTCGACTTCGACCGGTGGTTTCGTCTTCACCGTGGCAAGCCGTTCAGCGGCAATGCTCGCGAAGCTGCTTTCGGCGAATTCCGTTTTGACCTGGTTGAAATACGATTCGGCTTTTGCCGGATCGCCGCCGGCCTTGGCGATGTCGCCGAGGCAGATCAGCGCGTAGGGCGCGATGTAGCGGGCTTTCGGATCAGAGACGAGGTCTTGGAAAATGGTTGATGCTTCGGCGGTTTTGTTTTCGCCCATCAGTTTGGCAGCGAGTTTGGCGCTGGCGGTGGGCTTGGCTGGATGATCGGTGTTGGTGGCGATGAAGTCCTGCAGTGTTTTGATCGCGGCATCGGTTTTTCCTTCGCCGGCTTGCATATCGGCGAGAAGAAGTTTGGCCGATGCAGCAGCGTTGGTTTTGGCGTGGTTGCTGATGACATCCTGCAACGCGGCGGAGTCAGTTGCTTTGCTGAGGGCTGCGCCCGCGTTATGCTCGCGGCTTTTTTCCACACCGCGGATCACGATGTAAACGGCACTGGCAACGACCGCGACGGCGAGCAAGACCGCGAGGGTCTTTTGATTGTTGTCGAGAAACTGCTCGAACTTGCTGGGGCCGAGATTGATTTCCGCAAGAGGAGCGATTGAGGGCGTGGTGTCTTCGGGCATGGAGTGGGCTTGTGAAGTGGTTCGTTGACGCGATCAAAGCGGCAGGGCGGGGGGATATCAATGCGGAAGTCCGCGCGGGCTGGGATTTTCCGCGATTGGCGTAACAGCGGTGTTTTTCATGGTCAGCCCAAATGGCAGCCGGTAGGCTCGCGGCCATGGGTGAGCGCTTGTATGTAGTGGCGGGCGAGTTGAGCGGGGACGCGCACGGCGCTGGGCTTTTGCGTGAGTTGCTGGCCCTGCGGCCGGGGCTTGAGGTGCGTGGCGCGGGGGGGGCGGAGATGGTGAAAGTCGCGGGTGGGGGGGTCGCCGATTGGGTTGAGGACGCCGCGGTGATGGGGGTGTGGGAGGTGTTGAAAAAGTACGGATGGTTTCGAGAGCGTTTCGCGCGGATGATGGGCGAGCTGCGGGAATTTCGCCCGGGGGTGCTTTTGCTGATCGATTATCCCGGTTTCAATTTGCGTTTTGCCGAGGCCGTGAGGCGGGAATTTCCGGGGATACGGATCATTCAATACATCAGCCCGAAGGTGTGGGCGTGGAACAAACGGCGGATTCCGAAAATGGCGCGGATCTTTGACGAGGTGCTTTGTTTGTTTCCGTTTGAGGTCGCGATCTTTGAATCGGCCGGTCTCAAGGCCAGCTTTGTGGGTAATCCTTTGGTGGATCAGCTTCAGGGAGTTCTTGCCGCGGATATTTCGAGGGATGCGCGTTTGGTCGGATTGTTTCCCGGGAGCCGCGAGCGTGAAGTCGCGCGTTTGTTTCCGATGATGATCGAGGTCGCGGGTCGTTTGAGAAAATGGCGCACGGATCTGAATTTCGAGGTGCCTGCGGCGACGGAAAAACTGGCGGTGAAAATTCGCGGTCTGATCGATGGGGCTGGGGCCGCGGGGTGGATCAAGGTCAGGACCGGCGGGAGCCATGAGCTGATGCGGCAGGCTGGCTGCGGCGTCATTGCCAGCGGCACGGCGACCCTTGAGGCGGCTTGTCTCGGCATTCCGTACTGTCTTGTGTATCGGGTCGCGCCATTGACTTATTTTTTGGCCAAATTGCTGGTGAAAATTGAGTTCATTGGCTTGGTCAACATCATCGCCGGCGAGCGAGTGGTCGAGGAGTTGGTGCAATCGGACGCCAGCCCCGAGAAGGTCGCTGGGCAGCTCAAGCGCTTGATTGAATCGCCCGATCTTTCCTCAAAAATGCAGGAGCGACTTACCGGTGTGGCGGCAATGTTGGGCGAGCCGGGCGTGGAGAAGAGGGCTGCCGCACGGGTTGCGGATTGGTTGAAGGCTTGATGTTTGGGTGGTGGTTTCGGTGGTTTTTTCCATCGCTTCGGGGTTGCCTTTCGGTGGTGGCAAGGTATGAAGCGGCGCGATGAAATGCTTTTCCTCCCT